>JBMFWS010000005.1:0-86576 GCA_049965035.1 Acidimicrobiales bacterium | reverse complement strand
CCATCTGCTCGTCGATCGCCGCGGCCAGCGGCGTGCCGGCCGCGGCCTGGCGCACCAGGTCGGCGGCGGGCTCGAGCAGCTCCAGGCGGCGCAGGTCGTTCATCACCTGGGCGGCCAGCACGTTGTGGGTGCCCTCCCAGGACTCGTAGACGATGGCGTCGCGGTAGAGGCGCGGCAGGACGCTGAACTCCTCGATGGTCCCGTTGCCGCCGAGGACCTCGATGGCGTCGCGCACCGCGGCCGTCGCCTGGCGCGAGGCCAGGTACTTGGCGACGTTGACCCAGAAGCGGTGCGCCGCGACGGTCGCCGGGTCGCTGGCACCTCCGTCCAGGCGATCCTCGAGGTCGGTGAGCGCCATCACCAGGGCGAGGGACCCGTCGGCTTGGGCGCAGATGGACGCCAGCAGGCGGCGCAGCGACCCGAACTCCTCGATGCGCCGGCCGAAGGCCGCCCGGTGGTGGGCGTAGGCCAGGGCCTCGCGCCGGGCGCGCCGAGCCAGGCCAGCCGAGCCGACCGCCGTCATCCAGCGCGACGTGTTGAGCACGATGCCCACCGCCGTGCGGATCCCGTCGGCCAGCTCCCCGATGGGCCAGGCCACCGCCTCGGTGAAGTCGATCTCGCCCGAGGCCAGGCCGCGCGTGCCCAGCTTGTCCTTCAGGCGCCGCAGGCGAAAGCCGTTGGGTCGCCCGTCGATCTCGCGGGGCACCACGAAGCTGCCGATCCCCGCCGTCCCGGCGGGCCCGCCCGCGACGCGCGCGGTCACGAAGAACTGGTCGGCGTCGGCGACCGAGCAGAACCACTTCTCCCCGCTGATGCGGAAGAGCGCCCCGTCGGGCGTGGCCACGCACGCGTTGGCCCCCACGTCGGACCCCCCCTGGACCTCGGTCAGGAACTGGGCGCCGCGGGCGGCGTGGGCGTAGTCGGGGTCGAGCAGGGCGGGCAGGAAGCGGCCGCGCACGTCGTCGCTGGCCCGGCGGCGCAGCGCGCGGGCCAGGCCGATGGTGCACGTCGCCGGGCAGGCGTGGCCCGCCTCTCCCTCCAGCGACAGCAGCAGCAGCAGCGTCGCCTGCTCGAAGGCCCGGCCCGGCTCGCCACTGTGGGCCACCACGCGGCTGGCCCACACGGCCGCACCGGCCTCGTGGTAGCCCGGATCGAACTCGACGACATCGATGCGCTCGCCCAGCCCGTCGTAGGCGACGTGCTCGGGGTCGTGGCGGCGGTCGTAGCGGGCGGCGCGCGGGGCGATCACCGCCGTGACGGCGTGCGCGAAGCTCGCGGCCTGGACGTCCAGGGCGGCGCGCCGGTCGTCGTCGAGGTAGGAGGCCAGCAGGTCGGACAGCAGCCGGTCGTCGCTGTAGGGATCCGGGGGCAGCTCGTCGCGCCAGGCGCGCAGGGCCTGGCGAGCCGTGTCGTAGGTCATGGGGGCAGTATCGTCCCCGCCGGCCCGGCACGCCACTCGGTGAGCGGCTGAGAGTTCCTCAGCGGCCAGCAAACCTTGCCGCAGTTCTTCCCTGGCTCTTAGGCAGCCCCGGTACCGTTCCAGCGTGACTGTGGCCCCCGCGACCCCCGAGACCCGTCCCGTGTGGGCGCGGCCGGCCTCGTCACGCCCGCGACACTCCCCCCAGCCGCGACCGGCCGTGGTGCGCGGCCTGGTCGCCGTCGCCCTGGTCGGCCTGGTCGCCGTCACGATTCTCGCCCTGTGGGGCGACACGGCCGCCAGCCTGGCCGCGCCGGGAGGCTGGTTCCTCGCCGTGGCGCGCCTGTGCGGGCTGATCGGCAGCTACCTCCTGGTGGCCCAGGTGGTCCTCATGGCCCGCGTCCCGGCCCTGGAGCGCGCCGCGGGCCAGGACCGGCTGTCGCGCTGGCACCGGCGCCTCGGCCCCTGGCCGGTGTCGCTGATCTCGATCCACGTGGTGTCGGTCATCCTCGGCTACGCGGCCATGGACCACACCAGCCCCCTGCACCAGGTGCTGGTCTTCATCCTGCACTACCCCGACGTCCTGGCCGCGATGGTCGGCTTCGCCCTCCTCGTGATGGCGGCCGTCAGCTCGCACCACCTGGCTCGCCAGCGCCTGCGCTACGAGACCTGGTGGACCGTCCACGTCTACGTGTACCTGGCCCTGATGCTGGCCTTCTTCCACCAGATCCGTGTCGGCATCCCGCTGATCACCCACGCGCTGGCCCGCGACGCCTGGATCGGGCTGTGGGCCCTCCTGGCCGTGACCGTGATCGCCGGTCGCGTGGTCCTGCCGGCGTGGCGCAACGCGCGCCACCAGCTGCGCCTGGCCGAGGTGTCCGAGGTCGCCCCGGGGGTGACGAGCCTCACGCTGCGCGGACGCCACCTCGAGGATCTGGCCGTCGCGGGCGGCCAGTTCTTCCAGTGGCGCTTCTTGACCCCGGGGCTGTGGTGGCACAGCCACCCCTACTCGCTGTCGGCCCTGCCCCAGCCGCCGTACCTGCGCGTGACCGTCAAGGCCCAAGGCGACCAGTCCCGGGCCCTGGCGCATCTGCGCCCCGGGACCCGGGTGCTGGCCGAGGGCCCCTACGGCGCCTTCACGCACCACCACCTAGTCACCCGGCGCGCCGTCCTGGTGGGCGCGGGCGTCGGGGTCACCCCGGTGCGGGCCCTGCTCGAGGACCTGCCCCGCGACGTGGTCGTCACCGTGATCCAGCGCGCCTCGCGCGCCGAGGAGCTGGTCCACGGCGAGGAGATCGCCCTGCTGGTGGGGGCCCGCGGCGGCCAGTACCACGAGCTGGTGGGCCCGCGCACCAAGGTACGCTTCGACGCGCGCACGCTGCGCCGCCTGGTGCCCGACATCGCCCAGCGGGACGTGTTCGTGTGCGGGCCGGCCGGGTTCGCCGACGCGGTCGTGGACGCGGCCCGGCGCGCCGGGGTCGCCCCCGAGCGCGTCCACCTCGAGGCCTTCGCGTTCTAGGGGGTTGAGCATGCGACGCGCTCCCTGGGTCCTGGCCGGCACGGTCGCCGGGCTGGTCGGCATCCTCTCGTTCCGCTCGAGCCCCCAGAAGATCACCCTCTCGACGCTGCCGACGACCTCCCCGGCGGCCGCGGCCAGCACCACGGCGAGCGGCGGCTCGAGCGGCGGCACCGTCGGCCCGGTCGCGCCCACCACGTCGGCCGCCAGTGGCGGCGTCGTCAGCGCGACCGGGCCGCAGGTCAACTACTTCTACGGCGTGCTCTCGGTGCGCGTGACGGCCGCCAGCGGCCACATCACCAAGATCGCCATCGCCTCGCTCTCTGACGGCGCCTACGCCTACTCGCACTACGTCGACAGCGTCTCGCTGCCCATGCTCATCAAGCAGGCCATGGCCGCTCAGAGCGCCAAGATCCAGGGCGTCTCGGGTGCCAGCTACACCAGCGCGGGGTTCGCCCAGTCGCTCCAGGGAGCGCTCAGCTCCCTCAAGCTGTCGTGAGCGGCGCCTGGCACCGGCGCGTCGAGGCGATGGGGACGATTCTGACCCTCGACCTGTTCGGTGAGGGTCTCGACGCCGTGGTCGACGACTTGGCCGCGCGCGCGGCCGCGACGCTGCGCGAGATCGACCGGGTCTTCTCCACCTACCGCGACCAGAGCCCGCTCAGCCGCCTGCGCCGGGGCGCGGCGACACTGGCCGAGATGCCCCCCGAGGTGCCCGGCGTGCTCGACGCCTGCCGCGAGGCCCACCGCCTCTCGGGTGGCTGGTTCGATCCCTGGCGCCTGCCCGGCGGCGTCGACCCGACCGGCTACGTGAAGGGGTGGGCGGCCGGCCGCGCCCTAGAGGACCTGCGCCACCCCCTGGTCACCGGAGCGATCGTCAACGCCGCGGGCGACCTGGCGTCCTTCGGCGACCTGGACGGGGAGCCGTTCCGCATCGGCATCGGGGCTCCTCAGGACCCGGGAGCGCTCGCCGGCGTGGTCCTGCTCGCCGGCGCCCTGGCCACCTCGGGGACGGCCCAGCAGTCCGGGCACCTCATGGACCCCTTCGCCGGCACGACGACGGCGCGGGTCGCCTCGGCCAGCGTGGCCGGACCCGATCCGGGACTCTGCGACGCCCTGGCCACGGCCCTGGCCGTCGGCGGCAACGACGTCCTCGAGCGCCTCGAGGCCCTCGAGGGCTACGCGGGCCTCGTCATCGACGCCGACGGCCGCTGGCGCGCGACCCCGGGGTTCCCCTGGGCCGAGCCGCCCCCGGCCAGCCTCAGTCGTTGAGCGCCTTGGCGATGGTGGTCGCGATCCGCTCGTCCGAGGCAGTCGCCCGGTCCTCGCGGGCGTCGCCCGCCGGCAGGAGATGTGCGGCGTGGTGATGCGCACGATCGGACCGTCGAGGTCGTAGAAGGCCCCGTCGGTGACGTCGGCAGCGACCGGCGCACCCCATCCCCCGACCGCGGGGTCGCGGCGCATCTCTGGGGCGATGCCCCGCGCGATCGCCTCGTGAAACGTCGGTTGCGCCATGGGGCACCTCCAGCAGCCCACCCATCGGCGAGCAGCAGTACCTCGCCCGGCTGGCCGGCGCGGGCCTCGCGCGTCGCCTCCTCGACCTCGTCGGCGACCGGCGCCTCGAGGGCCTCCAGCTCACGTCGCTCACCCCGCTGGCCACCAGCCGGGCCCGGTACCTCGGGAGGGTTCGCGGGTCAGCCACGCCCGAACGCTCATGGCGAAGCGCGGGCGGTCGAGCATGTCGTAGAGCGCTTTGAGGAGCTCGGCCACCAAGAGGAACCCGGCCACGTAGATGAGGCCGAGGTGGATCTGGCCGATGGTGAAGGACTCGGACACGGAAGACGCCTGGAGCCGCACGTCATTGACCGAGAAGATCATGCTCGAGGCACCCTCGAGCAGCCGGCCCACCGCGCAGGCGACCAGGACCGACATGACCGTCTTCTCGGGACCTTCAGCCGCCCGATGACGAACGGATCGATGTACCAGTGCACCAGCAGTAGGCGCCCAGGTTGACCAGGATCGCCTGGGCGATGCTGATGATGTCCACCACCTCGAACACCGGAATCAGGCCGGTGGCCATGAGGGCGTAGACCGACGCGGTCGGGAGGCCGTCCGTGACGACGCTCGACGGGGCAACGCCGTTTACGGGCTATTTGCGCCAGGCCGGCTTCGGGTAGAGCACCTTGACCGAGTTCGGGTCGCCCACCGGGTTCACCTGGACGAGCTTCGAGCCCTGCCACTGGAAGGTGAAGGCCGTCGCCACGGGGTTCTCCCCCCGCGCGTTGAAGCTCACGGGACCCTGGACCGACTGGAGCGTTACGCCCGAGTGCAGGTAGGTGATGATCTTCTGGTTGTTGAATCCACCGGTCGCCAGGACTGCCTGCGCCACGACCTGACCGACCGAGAAGGCCTCAGCCACGTCGCTGCTCACCTGAGAGGCCGTGCCGCCGTAGAGCTTGACGTACTGGTCCACCATGGTGCGGCTGAGCGGGTTGGCCGATCCGTCGTACCAGGCTCGGGGCGCCATCATGCCGTCGGCCCTCTTCAGGCCCACCGCCTTGATGAAGGAGGCTGCCTGGTCGGGACCACCCGTGGCGATGAACACCTTGGGCGAGAATCCGGACCGCTCGAAGGTCTGCATGAAGGCCGACACCGTGGGAACGTTCGCGGAGCCCAGCACCACCACCTGGGGCTTGGCGGCCGCGACGGCGTGCGCGATGGACGTGTAGTTGGTGACCTTGGTCGGGAACACGTGGTTGTAGACGACCTTCAGGTGCGCCTTGCGCAGCAGCGGCTCGATGGTCGTGACCTGGGGCTCGGTGACGGGGTTGTTCGACGTGACGTAGGCCACGGTCCTGGGCCGCCTGGCCGCGGGCAGACTGGTCACCCACGTGGCGAAGGGCATCAGGCCATCGGCTACCGGGAGCGACACGTCGAAGACGTTGTGCAGCCCCGCCCGAAAGACGCGGGGCGCTCCGCCGGCCCCTTCGACGAGGGCGTAGCCGTAGCGCGAGACCGCCTGGGCCGCCAGCAGCGACAGCGGCGACGAGAAGGGACCGAAGGTCAGGGCCACGTGATCCTGGGAGATCAGGGCCTGGTAGTTGCTCACGACCTGCGCCGGGGACGAGGCGTCCGACTTGATGTCGAGGACGACCAAGTGGCCGAGCAGCCCACCGACGCGGTTGATGTCCCTCTGCCAGAGCTTGTAGCCCTGCTGGAGGGCCCGGCCGTCGGCCGAGAAGTTGCCCGACAGCGACAGCGAGATCCCGATCTTGACGGGCGAGAGGGCGTGGCTGCGCGCTGAAGCCCCGCTCGCACCGACGATGGTCAGCAACGAGGCCCCCGTCAGCGACGTCGCGCTGAGGACCCGCAGATATCTGCGGTACCCGTGTTTCATGTCCCCACCTCCGTTGTCGGCACAGCAGGTCCCCCTTACCGCACCGCTCACCCGTCGAGCGATTGCGGCACTCTAACGACAGACGCCAGGGCGATCAACGTTACTTCCCGTGAAGTTTCCGCGACGCCACGTCAGAATATTCGGCTCTCAGGCCGTTCACGTGGGTAGTTTCGGACGCCGACCTTCGATCGCAACCATGGGCGGCCAACGACATCGACGTCAGGGGGGACGTGGCCGGTCCGCTGGTCGAAACGGCCATCGCCAGGTGGGAGCCGCGCTTCGTCGCCAACGGGGTGGACGCCGGAGACTTCGCTCGCATCACGGCGACCATCGCGCGCTGGGACGACGGGTGCGGGGCCCGGGGCGCCGCCCCCGAGGCGTACGCCGAGGCGGCCGTCCTGGGGCGCATGATCCGCGACGCGCCCAGTTGCCCGGGCGCACCGGGGCCCCCATCCGACGCAGGGAGGGCATTGGCTGGCCACCCACAACCTGCCGGACTCCCGCGGGATCGCCGACGCCAGAGAGGTGATCAGCGAGCAGATCGAGCGGTGGGTCGCGCCTTCGTCCAGCGTGGCCCCCTGGCCAACGGGTGACGGGCTTGCCTTCGCCCGGATCTGGTACGCGCTGTTCTTCGACCAGATCGCCCTGGCGGGCGAGAAGAATCTCGCGATGTCCGCCGAGGACTGGCGGCGCGCCCTCGAGGTCCTGGCCGACGCGATGGTGCGCCAGGACTGACCAAGGTCCCGGTCGTCCCGACCTGGAGCGTCGGCTCGGTGGCTAGCCTGCTGCGGTGACCCAGGACCGCATCCTTGAGGCCTCGGTACGCGAGCTCGACGAGTACGGCGTGACCTCGTACCGCGTCAAGCGCGTCGCCGAGCGCGCCCGCGTCTCGGTCTCCTTGCTCTACGTGTACTTCGAGGACCGCGAGGCCCTGGTCGCCGAGAGCGTGGTGGCCCGCTACCGGCGCTCGGTGGTGCCCGCGGCCGCGCACTTCGCGCGCCCGCTGCGCGCCGTCGCCACCCGAGACGAGCTGCGCCGGGCCCTGTTCGAGCTGATCGACCAGTCCCAGCGGCCCGAGCACGCCCACGCCCACCGGGTGCGTCTCGAGTGCCTGGCCTTCGCCCAGCACAACGCGCGGGCCGCTGCCGGCATCGAGGCGGCCAAGCACGAGGCCGGCGCGATCGTGGTGGGTGCGGTCCAGCCTCTGGTCGACCACGGGCTGACGTCTCCGGGGCTCGACGCCGTCGGCTTCGTCCGCCTGTGGTACGCCCTGTTCTTCGGGCAGGTGTCTCTGGCCGGCGAAGGCCATCCCCTGGCCCAGAGCACCGTGGCCTGGAGCCGCTCCCTACGCACCCTGGTCGACGTCGTCGCGCCTCCGGAGCTGTCCCTGGCCTAGCGGGACGACGATGTCGACCCATGCGTAGAGGCTGAGGGCGTAGGCGAGCGCGTAGACCGACTCGCCCTCGAGCAGCATCGGGAAGTGCCAGTCGGGCAGCGACGCCGCGGCGACGATCCCGCCGGCCAGCTGGAGCGAGAAGAGGAGCACGCGCCGCCGCGCCGCGCCGCGTCGCAGCAGGGCGAGGGTGCTGGCCAGCTGGACCAGGGCCACCACGACGCCGACGGTCATGTGGGACCAGTTGAGGAACGCGCCCTGGTCGTAGGGCGTGACCAGCAGGAGCATCAGGCCCACGGCCACGACCCGGGCCCCGAGGAACAAGACGGCGGGTCCGCCGTGGCGGGCGAACCACTCACCGACGCGCCACAGCCCAACCGCCGCGGAGGCGTAGCCCACGACGACCAGCGCGATGGTGGGTCCGTAGACCCCGTAGAAGGAGATGCCGTCGTTTTGGGCACTGAACGAGGAATTGAACAGGACGCAGACGGCCAGCGCGGCGAAGAACACCCCCTGGGTCGCGATCATCCAGCGGCGCACCTCACGCGTGGGCGCCAGGGCGACCCGTCGGGGCGCGGGTCCGGTCACGCCCCCGCGAAGCGCTGCCGCGCGTTGGCGAGCTCGGCCAGGGCCTCATCACGCCCGACCCAGCGATCCACCTTCATCCACTTGCCCTCGTCGAGGTCCTTGTAGACGGTGAAGAAGTGGGAGATGCGGTCCAGCACGTCGCGGGGCACGTCACCCAGGTCGGTCGCCCCCTTCCAGCGCGGGTCGTAGGTCGGGACCGCCAAAAGCTTCTCGTCGGGGCCGTGCTCGTCGGTCATGATGCACATGGCCAGGATCTTGGCCTCGATCTGGCATCCCGGGAAGGTGGGGTACTCGGTGAGCACCAGCACGTCCAGCGGGTCGCCGTCGCCGCCCAGGGTGTCGGGGACGAAGCCGTACTCGGCGGGGTAGCCCATCGACACGATGAGGTGGCGATCCAGGCTGATCGCGTGGGTCTCGTGGTTGTACTCGTACTTGTTCTGGCTCCCCTTGGGGATCTCGACGACGACCGTCACGCTGTCCATGTCGCTCCTTTGGCAATGGGCACATCGTAGCCAGGCACGCCCCGCCGGAGGTCCTCGAGTCGGGCTCCTAGACTCGAGGGGCTACGTGGCGAGGTGACAGGGAGGTCCCGATGGATCGCGTCGGAGTCGTGGGGTGCGGGCTCATGGGCTCGGGAATCGCGGAGGTGGCCGCGCGCGCGGGCGCCGACGTCGTGGTGATCGAGCGCAACGCCGAGGCGCTGGCCGCCGGAGTCGCGCGCATCGAGAGGTCGCTCACGCGTGCGGTCGGTGCGGGCAAGCTCCCCGAGGAGGACGCCAACCGGGCCCGCGGCCACCTCAGCTTCTCGGAGGACTTCACGCGCCTGCACGACCGCGAGCTGGTCGTCGAGGCGGTCGCCGAGGACGAGGCCACCAAGCTGCAGGTGTTCCAGCGCCTGGACGCCGTGGTGACCGACCCCGGGGCGATCCTGGCGACCAACACGTCGTCCATCCCGATCATCAAGCTGGCGATGGCCACCAAGCGGCCCGAGCAGGTGATCGGCATGCACTTCTTCAACCCGGTGCCGGTGCTCAAGCTGGTCGAGGTGATCTCCTCGCTGCTCACCAGCCCTGAGACGACGGCCCGCGTGCGCGAGTACGCGACGACGACGCTCGCCAAGAAGGTGATCAGCTCGCCCGATCGCGCGGGCTTCGTCGTCAACGCCCTGCTGATCCCCTACCTGCTGTCGGCCATCCGCATGCTGGAGTCGGGATTCGCCAGCGCCGAGGACATCGACACGGGCATGGTGGTGGGCTGCGCCCACCCGATGGGGCCGCTGGCCCTCACCGACCTGATCGGGCTGGACACGACCCTGGCCGTGGCCGACTCCCTCTACGCCGAGTTCAAGGAGTCGCACCTGGCCCCGCCGCCGCTGCTGTCGCGCATGGTCCAGGCCGGGCTGCTCGGGCGCAAGTCAGGACAGGGCTTCTTCGCGTATCGCGCCTAGATGACCGACCTCGTCGTCACGCTGCAGTGCCCCGACCGTCCGGGCATCGTGCGCGCGCTCAGCGCATCGATCTTCGCCATCGGTGGCAACATCCTGGAGAACGACCAGTTCACCGATCCCACCACCGAGCTGTTCTGCATGCGCACGCGCTTCGAGGCTGACGCGACGGTCGCCGAGATCGAGCAGCACCTGGCGAGCGACCTGGCCGAGTTCGGCCCCACGCTGACCCTGCGCCCAGACGCCCAGCACCGCCGCGCCGTGGTCATGGTCTCCCAGTTCGACCACTGCCTGGTCGACCTGCTCTACCGGCGCGAGCGCGGCGACCTGCCCCTGGACATCGTGGCCGTGGTCTCCAACCACGAGGTGTGCGCCGACGTGGCCGCGCACCACGGCGTGCCGTTCCACCACGTGCCCGTCAGCGCGGCGACCAAGACCGACGCCGAGGACCAGGTGCGCGAGCTGATGGCCGCCCACGAGGCCGACCTGGTCATCCTGGCGCGCTACATGCAAATCCTCAGCCCCGAGATGTGCGCGCAGTTCGCCGGTCGCATCATCAACATCCACCACTCGTTCCTGCCGGGATTCACCGGCGCGCGCCCCTACCATCGGGCCTACGACCGGGGCGTCAAGCTCATCGGCGCGACCGCCCACTTCGTGACCGCCGACCTCGACGAAGGTCCCATCATCGAGCAGGACGTCGAGCGCGTGACCCACGCGCGCCGCGTCGAGGACCTGGTCGCCCTGGGCCGCGACATCGAGCGCACCGTGCTGGCGCGCGCCGTGCGGCTGGTGGCCGAGGACCGCGTGATGGTCGTCGGCCGGCGCACGGTCGTCTTTCGCCAGTAGGTCAGGTCACCGCCTGGCGCGTCGCGTGGCGCGCGTCGAGGTGCTCGCCCGTCTCGAGCACCGCCGCCAGGTGCTCGACGGCGTCGACGACGTCGGCGAAGCGCACGTAGAGCGGCGCGAGCCCGAAGCGCGCGATGTCGGGGGCGCGAAAGTCGCCCACGACGCCGCGAGCGATCAGGGCCTGGACGATCCCGTAGGCCGCGGGGTGCCGCCAGGCGACCTGGCTGCCCCGGCGCGCGTGGTCGCGGGGCGTGACCAGGGCCAGCGCGCCGGGCAGGCGCTCCTCGACCAGCGTGATGAACAGGTCGGTGAGGGCCAGGCTCTTGGCGCGCAGGGTCGCCAGATCGACGCCGTCGAAGGCGTCCAGGGCCCCGTCGAGGGCGGCCAGCGCCAGGATCGACGGCGTCGAGGTGACGAATCCCCGGATCCCGGGCGCCGGCGCGAACGCGGGCTCGAAGGCGAAGGGCCGGGCGTGGCCCAGCCAGCCGGGCAACGGGTTGACCGCCTCGGACAGCAGGCGGGGGGCCACCCACAAGAACGCGGGCGACCCGGGCCCACCGTTCAGGTACTTGTAGGTGCACCCGGCTGCGAAGTCGGCGTCGGCGCCCGCGAGGTCGACGGGCACCGCGCCGGTCGAGTGGGCGAGGTCCCACAGCATCAGGGCGCCGGCCTGGTGGACCCGGGTCGTCAGTGCGGGCAGGTCCAGCATCTCGCCGGTGCGAAAGTCCACGTGGGTCAGCATGACGAGGGCGATGGAGTCGTCGAGCGCGCCGAGCAGGTCCGCGCGGTCGACGGCCCGCACCCGCAGGGGCCGGCGCGCGCGTCGGGCCACCGCCTCGAGGATGTACAGGTCGGTGTGGAAGTTGGCGGCGTCGGTCAGCACGGTCGAGCGCTCCGGCCGCAGCTCGAGGGCGGCGCCGATCGCCTTGGCCAGCACGATGGTCAGCGTGTCCGTCGCCACGACCTCGCCGGGTCCGACCCCAATGAGGGGAGCGATGCGGTCGCCGACCGCCAGCGGGAGGTCCATCCAGCCCGCCGCGTTCCAGCTGGTGACCAGGCCCCGGGCCCACTGGTCCGACAGGACCGCGTCCACCCGCGCCGCACTGGACCGGACCAGGGGACCCAGCGAGTTCCCGTCGAGGTAGATCAGCCCGGCGGGCAGGTCGAAGGCGTCGCGTCGGCCGGCCAGCGGATCGGCGGCGTCGGCGGCCTGGGCGTCGGCACGCGAGTAACGGGTCATGGCGAACGATAACGCGTCAGTCGCGGTGCAGGGGCTTGTAGCGCAGGCGGTGGGGCTGGTCGGCCGCGGTGCCCAGCCGACGGTGCCGGTCGGCCTCGTAGTCCGAGAAGTTGCCCTCGAACCAGCGCACCTCGGCGTCGTCCTCGAAGGCCAACACGTGGGTCGCGACGCGGTCCAGGAACCACCGGTCGTGGCTGATCACGACGGCGCACCCGGGGAACGCCTCCAGGCCCTCCTCGAGCGCCCGCAGGGTGTCCACGTCCAGGTCGTTGGTCGGCTCGTCGAGCAGCAGCACGTTGCCCCCCGCCACCAGCACCTGGGCCAGCTGGACCCGATTGCGCTCCCCGCCCGAGAGCTGGCCGACGCGCTTTTGCTGGTCGCTGCCGGTGAATCCGAAGCTCGCGACGTAGGCGCGGGCGGCCAGCTCGCGCCCCCCCACCACGATCCGGTCCTGACCGCCGCTGATCGTCTCGAAGACGGTGGCCCCATTGACCAGGCCCTCGCGCGACTGGTCGACGTAGGCGAAGCGAACGGTCGGCCCCACACGGATCGTGCCCGTGTCGAGCGGCTCGTGACCCAAGAGGAGTTGGAAGAGCGTCGACTTGCCCGCGCCGTTGGGGCCGATCACGCCGACGATGCCGCCCGGGGGCAAGAGGAAGGACAGGTCCTCGATGAGGAGGCGGTCCCCAAAGGACTTGGTGAGCCCCCGCGCCTCCACCACCAGGTCGCCGAGGCGCGGGCCCGGGGGGATGGCGATCTCCAGGCGCTCGGGGAGGCGCTCGGCCGCCTCGGCCTGGGCGGCCAAGGCGGCGTAGGAGGTCAGGCGCGCCTGGCCCTTGGCCTGGCGCGCGCGCGGCGACATGCGGATCCAGGCCAGCTCGCGCGCCAGCGCGGCCTGGCGCGCCTCGGAGCGCCGCTCCTCGGCGGCCAGGCGCGCGGCCTTGTGCTCGAGCCACGCCGAGTAGTTGCCCTCGAAGGGGTACCCCGCCCCCCGATCCAGCTCGAGGATCCACGCGGCCACGTGGTCGAGGAAGTAGCGGTCGTGGGTGACGGCCACGACCGTCCCGGGGTACTCCTGGAGTGCCCGCTCGAGCCACGCCACCGACTCGGCGTCCAGGTGGTTGGTGGGCTCGTCGAGCAAGAGCAGGTCCGGACGGGCCAGCAGCAGGCGGCACAGGGCCACTCGGCGGCGCTCCCCGCCCGACAGCGTCGTCACGTCGGCGTCGGGCGCCGGCAGCCGCAGCGCGTCCATGGCGATCGCCAAGGTGCGCTCCAGGTCCCAGGCCCCGAGCGCGTCGATGCGGTGCGCGAGCTCGGCCTGCTCGGCCAGCAGGACCTCGATGTCGGCGTCGGGCGCGCCGAAGGCGGCGCACACCTCCTCGTAGCGCGCCAGCAGGTCGCGCTGCTCGCCCACCCCGTCGGCCACGTTGCCCACCACGTCCTTGTCCGGGTCGAGCACCGGCTCCTGGGGCAGGTAGCCCACCGAGAAGCCGGGGGTCAGGCGCGCCTCGCCCCGGTAGCCGTCGTCGAGTCCGGCCATGATGCGCAGCAGCGTCGACTTGCCCGAGCCGTTGGCGCCGATGACCCCGATCTTGGCTCCGGGATAGAAGGAGAGGCTGATGCCGCGCAGGACCTCGCGGTCGGGCGGATAGAGGCGTCGCAGGTCGCGCAGGGTGTAGATGAACTGGGCGGGCACCCCCCCAGTGTGGCCCAGCGCTCGCCCGAGCAGCGCGCCGTCGGGCGGGCTAGTGTCCTCGGTGCACGGCGCACGCCCAGGCCAACGGGGACTCGGCATCGGCGCCTGGCGGGAGGAAACTTCATGAGCAGGGGGGATAGGCGGCGCGTGCGCCTGGGCACATGGCTCGGGACCGCGTCACTGCTGGCGGGCTCGCTGACGCTGGGCGTCGGCTCGGTGAGCGCGCAGGCGGCGGCCAAGCCGTTCAAGGCGTGCGTGGTGACCGATACCGGCGGCATCAACGACAAGTCCTTCAACGCGTCGGCCTGGAAGGGCATGAACGACGCCCACGCCCGCAACAAGAACATCGTGGTGTCGTACCTGTCGTCGAGCTCGACGGCGGACTACGTGCCCAACATCAACAGCTTCATTCACGAGGGCTGCGGGATCATCGTCACCGTCGGCTTCCTGATGGACCAGGCGACCCAGCAGGCAGCCAACGCGCACCCGCATCAGAAGTTCGCCATCGTCGACGACGCGCCCCAGAAGCTGAAGTACCACAACGTCCTGGCGCTGCAGTACGAGACGGATCAGGCGGCGTTCCTGGGTGGCTACCTGGCGGCGGCCAGCACCACGACCGGTGTGGTGGGCACCTACGGCGGCATGCAGTTCCCGTCGGTCACCATGTACATGAACGGCTTCGTGGCTGGCGTGCGCTACTTCGACAAGGTCAAGGGGGCCGCGGTCAAGGTCCTGGGATGGACGCCCGCCAAGGGCACCTGCTCCCTGGCCAAGTGTGACGGCACGGGCACGTTCGTGGGCAACTTCACGGACCAGACGGCCGGCAAGACCATCGCCGCCAACGACTTCGCCGCTGGTGCCGACATCGTCTTCCCGGTCGCCGGCTCGGTCGGCCTGGGATCGGTGGTCGCGGCCCAGCAGGCCGGCAAGGGCCACTCCATCATGTGGGTGGACTCCAACGGCTGCGTCTCGGACGCGGCGGACTGCTCGTGGTTCATCGGCACCGTCGCCAAGGGCGTCGAGGCCTCGGTGCGTGACGCGGTCCTGAACGCGGCGGCGGGCAAGTTCCACGGCGGCACCTACCTGGGGACCCTGAAGAACCAGGGGACGGCCCTCGAGTACGGCGGGATCCCGGTCCCTGCGAGCATCAAGAAGGCAATCGCCACGATCGCCAAGGGCATCGAGTCCGGCCGGATCTCGGTCAACCCGAACAGCTACCCCGTCAAGTAGTCCCACCGAGAGGCCCGAAGCGCGATCTCTCGGACCGCGCTTCGGGCCCCTCGCTACGATACGGACCCATGCGCCTCGAGCTGCGGGGAATCACGAAGCGATTCGGGACGCTCACCGCGAACGACCACATCGACCTCACCGTCGAGCCCGGGCAGATCCACTGCCTGCTGGGCGAGAACGGCGCGGGCAAGTCGACGCTCATGAACGTCGTCTTCGGCCTGCTCCATCCCGACGACGGTGAGATCCTCATCGACGGGATCCCCCAGCGCTTCGCCAACTCGGGCGACGCGGTACGCCGGGGCATCGGCATGGTCCACCAGCACTTCATGCTGGTCCCCGTCTTCTCGGTGACCGAGAACGTCGTGCTCGGCTTCGAGCCCACCGGCCGACTCGGCCGACTGGACCGCGCCCGGGCCCGCGAGGAGATCCGGCACACCTCGCAGCAGTTCAACCTCGAGGTCGACCCCGACGCCATCGTCGAGAACCTGCCCGTCGGCCTCCAGCAGCGCGTCGAGATCCTGAAGGCTCTGAACCACGACGCCGAGCTGCTCATCTTGGATGAGCCCACCGCCGTCTTGACTCCCCAGGAGATCGACGCGCTGATGGACATCATGCGGTCCCTGGCCGCGTCGGGCAAGTCGATCCTCTTCATCAGCCACAAGCTCAAGGAGGTCCGGGCGGTCTCCGACGTGATCACCGTGATCCGCCAGGGACGGGTCGTGGACCAGGTCCCGCCCACGACCGGCGAGGCGACGCTGGCCTCGCTCATGGTGGGCCGCGACGTCACGCTGACCGTGGCCAAGGACGCCGCGGCGCCCGGCGCGCCGGTCCTCGAACTCGACGACGTCGTCGTGCGCGATGACCGCGGACTGGCCGCCGTCGACCACGTCAGCCTGCGCGTGCACGCCGGCGAGATCCTGGCCCTGGCCGGCGTGCAGGGCAACGGCCAGACCGAGCTGGTCGAGGCCATCGCCGGCATGCGCCCCGTCGAGTCCGGGCGCATCACCCTGGGCGGCCGGGACATCACGGGCGCCACGCCGCGGGCCGTGCTCGACAGCGGTCTCGGGCACATCCCCGAGGACCGCCACCGCTACGGCCTCGTGCTGTCGCTATCGGTGGCCGACAACCTGGTGCTCAACGTCCCGCGGCGCGCGCCCTTCGCGGCCCACGGCACGCGCAACCTGGCCGCGGTGCGCGACAACGCCGAGTCCCTGGTGGGTCGCTTCGACATCCGCACCACCTCGGTCCAGGCGCCCCTGTCGTCACTGTCGGGGGGCAACCAGCAGAAGGTGATCGTGGCCCGCGAGCTCTCGCGCCCCCTCCAGGTCCTGGTGGCCTCCCAGCCCACGCGCGGACTCGACGTGGGATCCATCGAGTACGTGCACCGCCAGATCGTCGAGCAGCGCAACGAGGGCCTGGCCGTCCTCATCGTCTCGTCCGAGCTCGATGAGGTGATGGCCCTCGGCGACCGGATCGCCGTCATGCACGCCGGGCAGATCACCGGCGTGGTCGATCCCTCGACCAGCCGCGAGCGCATCGGTCTCCTCATGGCGGGGGCGACGGGGGATGGCCATGAGTGAGTCACGCCGGCGCTGGTGGCACCGCCTGACGACCCGTAGCCCGCTGCTGGTGACCCTCGACGCGCTGATCCTCGGCTTCGTCGTGGGGGCCCTGGTGATCATCACGACGACCGCCTCGGTCCTCGACGCCTGGCGCGCGATGTTCTCGAGCTGGGCGGCCCTCGGCCACGCGTGCAAGCTCACCGCCGACGTGGTCGGCGCGGCCTACCGCGCCATGTTCACCGGTGCCGTCGTGAACCCGCAGATCCTCTGGCACGCGGTGACGACCGGCCACGGATGGACGCTGGCCCTGACGCCCCTGTCCGAGACCCTGACCTACGCCGCCCCGCTGATCATCGCCAGCGTCGGGGTGGGCATCGCCTTCCAGACCGGCATCTTCAACATCGGCGCCAACGGCCAGGCGATCCTGGGCGGCGTGGCCGGCGCCTACGTGGGCTCGCTCGTGCACCTGCCCACGATCGTGCACCTGCCCTTGACCCTGGTCGCCGGCATCGCCGGTGGGGTGGTCGTCGGGCTGGTCCCCGGCCTGCTCAAGGCCTACACCGGCGCCCACGAGGTCATCGTGACCCTGATGCTCAACTACGTCGTGGCCGCCCTCCTCATCTTCACGCTGCTGTCGACCGTGCTGCAGCAGCCCGGCCAGCAGAACGACGTCTCGCGCACCCTGGCCCCCTCGGCCCAACTGGCACCCCTCTTCGGGGCCGCGTCGGGCCTGCGCGTCAACTGGGGCCTGGCGGTGGCCGCGCTGGTCGTGGTCTTCGCCTGGTGGTTCCTGGAGCGCTCGTCGCTCGGCTTCGACTTCCGCGTGACCGGCGCCAACCCGCAGGCCGCGCGCGCCTCGGGGATCAACGCGCGCGCCGTGATCGTGCTGGTCTTCGTCATCTCAGGCGGCCTGGCCGGCCTGGCCGGGATCGTCCAGCTGGCCGGCACCACCCACTACCTCGATGGCGGGTTCCTCATCGGCAACGCCGGCATCGGCTTCACGGCGATCACCGTCGCCCTGCTCGGGCGCAACCGTCCCGTCGGCATCGTGTGGTCCTCCCTCTTGTTCGCGGGGCTCGGCGTGGGCGGACGGGCGATGCAGGCCGCCACGGGGATCCCGCTCGACCTGGCGACGGTGATCCAGTCGGCGGTCGTGCTCTTCGTGGCCACGCCGGTGCTGGTCCAGGAGATCTTCCGCCTGCGCCAGACCGGGGCGGTTGAGGTGCGCCTGGCGACGAGCGGGTGGGGCTCGTGAGCACCGTCTCGCGCCTGCGCACCCGCGGGATCGGGGCCTTCATGGTTCTCCTGGGCCTGGTGACGGCCCTCGGCTTCGGTCTGGCCAGCGGGAGCACGGCGCGCTCCTCGCTGACCTTCAACCCCGTCGACCTGAGCGCGTCGGCCCCCATCCACCTGGGGACGCTGACCCTGCCCACCGCGATCGCCAACGTGGTGCTGGGCCTGGCGATGGCGGCACTCGGCGTCGAGCTGCTCGGGCGCGTGCCGCGCCGCGGCGTGATGGCCCGCTTCGGCGCCGTGGCGCTGCTGTTCTTCCTCGCGCTGCTGCTGTGGGCCGTGCGCACGACCGGCCCGGCCCCGATCAACTTCGTCAACGTCACCGCGGTGCTGGTGGGGGCGTCGGCCCTGACGATGGTCCTCGTCTTTGGCTCGCTCTCGGGCGTGCTGTGCGAGCGGGCGGGCGTGGTCAACATCGCCATCGAGGGCCAGTTCATCGGGGGCGCCTTCATCGGGTCGATGGTCGCCTCGACGACGCACGACTTCTTCTTTGCCGCCGTGGCCGGTGGGGCCGTCGGTGGGCTGCTGGGTCTGGTGCTGGCGTTCCTGTCGCTGCGCTACCTCTCGGACCAGATCATCGTGGGGGTCGTCTTGGTCACCATGGTGTCGGGGCTGTCGTCCTACCTCAACCTGCAGGTGCTCACGCCCTTTCCGCAGTACAACACGGGCAACCTCGCGCCCAACCTGCCCATCCCGCTGCTGACCAAGATCCCGGTGCTCGGCCCGGTGCTCTTCGACCAGACCGGCTTCTTCTACCTGATGATCATCCTGGTCGCCGCGGTGAGCTACGGGCTGTTCCAGACCCGCTGGGGCCTGCGCGTGCGCGCCGTAGGCGAGCACCCCGAGGCCGCCGCCACCGTCGGCATCAAGGTCATCGGCGTGCGCTACGCCAACGTGATCCTCGGCGGCGTGGTGGCCGGCCTGGGCGGCGTCGCCTTCATGGCCTCCCAGGGCCAGTTCCAGCCCGGCTACACCTCGGGACTCGGCTACATCGCCCTGGCCGCCCTGATCTTTGGCCGCTGGCGCCCCTCGGGCGCCGTCGTGGCGTCGATCGTCTTTGGCCTGTCGCTCTACCTGTCCTACAACCTGCAGACCTTCCAGGTCCCCGTCTCCACGGAGATCCTGGGCATGGTCCCCTACCTGATCACCATCGCCGTGGTCTCCGGGCTCATCGGGCGGGTGCGGCCCCCGGCCGCCGACGGCGTGCCCTACCGGCGCGACTGAGCCCCCGGGCCCACGACAGCGACCACCCGCGCGGCCTCCTCGACGGCCGCGTCCAGGCACGCCGCCAGGGGCAGACCGCGCAGGCGGGCGTCCAGGTAGCCCGCGGTGGCCGCATCGCCGGCTCCGGTGGTGTCCACCACCCGGGTCGGGCGAGCCGGGGCGACCGCCTCGGCGGCCCCGCGCCGGGCGACCGCCCCGGCCGGGCCGCGGGTGACGACGACCTCGGGGTAGCGCGCGGCCAGGGTCGCCAGGGCCGCCTCGAGCGGCCCGGCCCCCATGAGCTCCGCCTCCTCCTGGTTGGCGAAGAGGAGCCCGGCCCCCGCGCTGGCGACGAGGAACGCGTCGGCGCCCGCTTCGCGCCACGGCGCGATCGAGCACACGTCGACCGACGTCGACGCGCCCCAGTCGGCCTGCGCGCGCAGCGCGGCCGCCCCGATGGCGCGCGTCGCCGGGTCGACGAGGGTGTAGCCCGACACGTGAAGGTGGTCGACGGGACCCGCCAGCCCGGCCGCGACGTGCTCGGCGCTCAGGGCACTGGCGGCCCCGCGGCGGGTGCGCATGGAGCGCTGCCCGTCGGCGTCGACCAGGGCCACCACGACGCCGGTGGGCGCGGCGACCTGGACGAGGCGCGCGTGGACGCCGGCGGCCACGAGCTCGTCGCGCACCAGCCGGCCCGCCGCGTCGTCCCCGACCGCGCCGATGAAGGTCACCTCGTGACCCCGGGCGGCCAGATGGGTCGCGATGTTGGCCGACGACCCGCCGCGGCCGAGACGGATGTCGGCGGGGGTGTCGCTGGTCGGGGCCACGGGACCTCGGGCCACGACGGCCACGTCGAGCACCACGTCGCCGATCAGGGCGACGCGGCTCACGACAGCGCGGCCAGGGCGACAGCGACGAGGCCCGCGAGGCGGGCGTTGGCCACCACCAGGTCGCGGTTGGTGGCCACCGACGCTCCCCCGGTGCGCTCGGCGAAGCTGGCCAGCAGCGCCGGCGTCACCGCCTTGCCCGACACGCCGGCGATCCGGGCCTCCTCCAGAGCCGCGGCGACCGCCGCGTCGTGGAGCTCGGCGTCGAGCTCGCTGGCCGCGGGCACCGGACTTGCCAGCAGCCAGCCACTCGGGCTGAAGGATCGGTGAGCGGCGAAGGCGCGGGCGGCCTGGGCGGGCGAGTCCATCGTCCACTCGAGCGCGAAGCCGGCGTCGCGGCGGTAGAACCCGGGGAAGCGGTCGGTCTGGTAGCCCACGACCGGCACGCCCAGCGAGTCGAGGCGCTCCAGCGTGGCCCCGATGTCGAGGATCGACTTGACGCCCGAGGCCACCACCAGCACCGGGGTGCGGGCCAGCGTCATCAGGTCGGCGGACTCGTCGAAGGTGGTCGCCGCGTCCCGGTGGACGCCGCCGAGCCCGCCCGTCGCCATGACGGCGATGCCCACCTGGTGGGCCACGGCGATCGTCCCGGCCACGGTCGTCGCGCCGTCGATGCCCGCGGCCGCGGCCAGCCCGAGGTCGCGGGCCGACAGCTTGGCCACCTCGCGGCGTGGGTCGGCCAGCTCGGCCAGCTCCTCGGGGCTCAGGCCCGCCACCACGCGCCCGGCCCGCACGCCGATCGTCGCAGGCACCGCCCCGCTTTCGCGCACGGCCTCCTCGCAGGCGGCCGCGACCTCGAGGTTGAGCGGTGCGGGCAGCCCGTGGGCGACGATCGTGGTCTCCAGGGCCACGACGGCGCGATGGGCGGACAGCGCCTCGGCGACCACCGGGCCGAGCACCACGGGGACCGAGCTCACGGAGGCGAAGTGTACTGTAGGCCGGTGATCGACCCCGGGGCGAAGCCTCCCGCGGGCCCAGCGGGCCCCCCGATCGACTGGGCGTCGCTGCGGGCGGCCGCGACCGCGGCCGCGGCTCGCGCCTACGCCCCCTACTCGCACGTCCACGTCGGCGCGGCGGGCCTGAGCGCGGCGGGCGACCTCGTCGAGGGCTCCAACGTCGAGAACGCCAGCTACGGCCTGACCCTGTGCGCCGAGTGCGGCCTGGTCAGCGACCTCGCGCGCCACGGCGGCGGGCGCCTGGTCGCGGTCAGCATCGTGGCCGCCGATGGCGACCCGGTCGCGCCGTGCGGGCGCTGTCGCCAGCTGCTGTTCGAGCACGGGGGCGCCGAGCTCCTGGTCGACGACGGGACGCCCGCGCCCGCCCGCCGCCTGGCGGACCTGCTGCCCGAGGCCTTCGGTCCCACCGACCTGGTGGCGCGGCGCTCGTGAGCTTCGACATCGTCGAGCTGATCGTCGCCAAGCGCGACGGGGCGGCCCTCGCCGACGACGCGATCGCCTGGCTGCTGGCCAACTACCCCGGCGGCGCCGTGGCCGACGAGCAGATGTCGGCGCTGCTCATGGCGATCGTCTTTCGTGGCCTGGACCCGCGCGAGCTGCGCACGTGGACCGACGCGATGATCGCCTCGGGCACGCGGCTCGACCTGCGCGGGCTGAGCCGGCCCACGGTCGACAAGCACTCGACGGGCGGCGTGGGTGACAAGATCTCGCTGATCCTGGCCCCCCTGGTCGCGGCGTGCGGGGCCGCCGTGCCCCAGCTGTCGGGGCGCGGGCTCGGCTACACGGGGGGCACGCTCGACAAGCTCGAGGCGATCCCCGGCTGGCGCTCGACGCTGGCGGACGACGAGATCCGCGCTCAGCTCGAGGCGGTGGGTGCGGTGGTGTGCGCCGCCGGCGGCAGCCTGGCCCCGGTGGATCGGGACCTCTACGCGCTGCGCGACGTGACGGGCACCGTGGAGTCAATCCCCCTGATCGCCTCGTCGATCATGTCCAAGAAGATCGCCGAGGGCACCCAGGCGCTGGTGCTGGACGTGAAGGTCGGCCGGGGCGCCTTCATGGAGGCGCCCGAGCGCGCCCGCGAGCTGGCCACGACCATGGTCGCGCTCGGGGAGAGCCACGGCGTGCGCACCCGGGCCCAGCTGTCGGCGATGGACCGCCCGCTCGGGCGCGCGGTCGGCAACGCGCTCGAGGTCGCCGAGTCCCTCGACGTGCTGCGCGGCGACGGCCCGGCCGACGTGCGCGAGCTGACTCTGGCGCTGGCCCGCCTCATGCTCGAGGCGGTGGGGATCGACGTCGATCCGGTCACCCGCCTCGACGACGGCTCGGCCCACGAGAGCTTCGTCGCCCTGGTGCGCGCCCAGGGGGGCGATCCCGACGCCGCGCTCCCGGTGGCCGCGCACCACGCCCTGGTGCGCGCGACCCGCCCCGGGGTGGTCGCGGCGATCGACGCCCGCGCCATCGGGGTGGCCGCGTGGCGCGCCGGCGCCGGCCGCGCGCGCAAGGAGGATCCGGTGAGCCCGGGCGCCGGCCTGCGCATCCTGGTCGAGCGGGGTCAGCCCGTCGCCGTCGGCGACGCCCTGCTCGAGGTGCGAGCCGACGACGTTACCCACCTGGAACGCGCCACCGCGGCGGCCGCCGACGCGGTGACCATCGACGAGGTCGTGGCACCCCAGCTGGCCCTGCTGCTGGACCTCGTGGAGGGCGCCGCGCACTAGCCTGTCGCCATGTCTGGCCCGGTGATCACCCGCGACCTGCTGGTGCGGGCGCCCAAGGTGCTGCTCCACGACCACCTCGACGGCGGGCTGCGGCCCGCCACGGTGCTGGAGCTGGCCGCCGAGACCGGCTACGACGGGCTGCCCACCCGCGACCCCGACGCCCTGGCCACCTGGTTCGTCGCCGACGCGCCCGGCGGCGACCTGGTGCGCTACCTCGAGGGCTTCGCCCACACGACCGCGGTGATGCAGCGGACTGAGCACATCGAGCGGGTGGCCGCCGAGTGCGCGCTCGACCTGGCCCGCGACGGCGTCGTCTACGCCGAGGTGCGCTTCGCCCCCGAGCTGCACCTGCGTGAGGGCCTCACCTTGGACCAGGCCGTGACGGCGGTGCTGGCCGGCGTGGCGCGCGGCACCGCCGACGCGCGCCGCGAGGGCCGCGAGATCGTGGTGCGGGTGATCCTGTCGGCCATGCGCCAGGCCGCCCTCTCCGAGACGGTGGCCGCCCTGGCGGCGGCCCGCCGCGACGAGGGCGTCTGCGGCTTCGACATCGCCGGGCCCGAGGACGGCTTCCCGCCCACGCGCCACCTGCGCGCCTTCCAGCTGGTCAAGCGCGACAACTTCCACATGACCATCCACGCGGGCGAGGCCTTCGGCCTGCCCTCGATCTGGGAGGCCCTGCAGTTCTGCGACGCCGAGCGCCTCGGCCACGGCGTGCGCATCGTCGACGACATCACCAACGTCGACGGCGAGTTCCGCCTGGGACGCCTGGCCAACTACGTGCGCGACCGGCGCATCCCCCTGGAGGTCTGCCCGACCTCCAACGTCCACACCGGCGTCGCGCCCTCGGTGGCCGCCCACCCCATCGACCTCCTGCGCCGGCTGCGCTTTCGCGTCACCGTGAACACCGACAACCGGCTGATGAGCGGGACCTCGCTGTCGGCCGAGCTGGCCGCGGGGGTCGCCGCCTTCGGCTGGACCCTCGACGACATCGAGTGGATGACCCTGAACGCCGCCAAGAGCGCCTTCTACCCCTTCGACCAGCGCCTGGCGCTGATCGACACCGTGATCAAGCCCGGCTACGCCGCCTTGCGGGCCGCCGGTCCCGAGCCGGTCAGCGCGGGTCCCCGGGTGCGAGCAGCGCGCTGACCGACGTGGCCAGCGCGGCCAGGCGCTCCTTCGCGCGGGCGCGCCGGGCGGCCAGGGTCGCGCGGGAGCCGGGCTCCCCGACCACCTCGAGGTAGGCCTTCACCTTGGGCTCGGTGCCCGAGGGGCGCACCACGACGCGACCGTCGGCCGTGCGCCACCGGACGCCCGGAGTCGCCGGCCGGTCCGGGGCGGCCACGGCGAGGTCCTCGACCTCCTCGACGCTCTGGTCCCCGAGCACGGTCGGCGGGTGGGCGCGCAGCGCGGCGACGAGGGCGGCCACGCGCTCGGCGCCGCCGGGCGCGTCGTCGCGCCGGGACACCTGGGTCCCGGCGTGCACCCCGAAGCGGTCCTCCAGGTCGTCGAGCAGGTCGAGCAGCGTGCGACCGGCGCGCGCCAGCTCGTCGGCCAGGCGAGTCAGGGCCAGGGCCGCCGACAGGCCGTCCTTGTCGCGCACCGCCGGGTCGACGGCGTAGCCGATCGCCTCCTCGTAGCCAAAGCGCAGGGTCTCCGGGTCGGCCGCCCGCGCGATCCACTTGAAGCCGGTCAGGGTCGTCACGCAGCGCCGACCCGCGGCGGCGGCCAGGGCGTGAAGCATCGTCGACGAGACGAGGGAGGTGGCGACCACCTGGCCCGGGGCGGCCGGATCGTGGAGCAGCGACCAGCCCAGCAGCCAGCCGACCTCGTCCCCGCGCAGCGTCCGCCAGCCCGCGGGGGTCGGGACGGCGACGGCCAGGCGGTCGGCGTCGGGATCGTTGGCCACGACGAGGTCGGCCCCGCGGGCGGCGGCCAGGGCCAGCGCGCGGTCCAGGACGCCGGGCTCCTCGGGGTTGGGGAAGGGCACCGTGGGAAAGGCCGGATCCGGCGCGAACTGCTCGGGGACGCTGGTCACGTCGGGGTAGCCGGCCTCGGCCAGCAGCCCGGTAGCCAGCGCGCCGCCCACGCCGTGCAGGGGCGTGTAGACGATGCGCAGGCGGCTCGGGCGGGCCAGCGCGAAGCGCGCGAGGATCCCCGCGCGGTAGCGCGCCAGCACCTCGGGGCCGATGACCCGGTGAGCGCCGGGCCCGCCGGCCGGGACGACGGGCTGGCCCATCAGCGCCTCGACGCGCTCGTCGTCGGGCGCGATGATCTGGGTGCCGCTGGCGTCGTAGAGCTTGTAGCCGTTGTCGGTGGCGGGGTTGTGGCTGGCGGTGACCATGATGCCGGCGGCCGCCTGGAGGTCCCGCACGGCGAAGGGTACCAGCGGGGTGGGACCCGCGGTCGCCCACTCGTGCACCGTGACTCCCGCGGCGAGCAGGGTGGCCACGGTCTCGTCGGCGAAGGCCGCCGAGCCCCGGCGGGCGTCGCGGCCCACGACCACCCCGCGCGCGGCGGCCCCCGCGCTCTGGTGCAGCCATCCGGCCACCGCCTGGGTGGCCCGGCGCACGGTGAGGCGATTCATGCCGGCCGGCCCGGCCTGCTCGGGCCCGCGCAGGCCGGCCGTCCCGAAGCGCAGCGGGCTGGCGAACCGGCGCGCCAGCTCGGCCCGGTCGGTCGCGGCGAGCTCCTCGAGCTCGGCGCGCTCGGCGGCGTCGGCGCCCTGGGCGAGCCAGGCGGCCAGCTGCGCGTCGAGGGAGTCAGTCTCGACCACGTCTCGACCTCACACCACGGGGACCACGGTGGCCAAGAGGTCGCCCAGGGCACCGGCCGCGGCGCGCCCACGCGCCAGCACCGCGGCGTGGTCCAAGACGGCACCGGCCACCCCGGCGGCGAGGTTGGTGACCAGGGACAGCCCGAGCACCTCGGCCCCCAGGTGCCGCGCGGCGATCGCCTCGAGCACGGTCGACATGCCGACCAGCTGCGCACCGGCCCGCGCTAGCATCGCGATCTCGGCCGGTGTCTCGTAGTGCGGCCCGCGCAGGCCGGCGTAGACACCGCTGGCCAACCCCGGCACGGCGGTCGCGACCGCCGCGCGCACCCGGGCGCTGTAGAGGTCACTCAGGTCGACGAAGCGCGACCCCAGCGGGGCGGGCGGCTCGGGCCCGGTCAGCGGCGAGGCCCCCGTCAGGTTCAGGTGGTCGGCGATCATCGCGACGGTCCCGGGGCCCAGGCGAGGGTCCAGAGACCCGCACGCGTTGGTCAGGATGACCCGCGTGGCCCCGGCCGCGACCAGCGTGCGCACCGGGTGGACGACGGTCGCCGGGTCGTGTCCCTCGTAGAGGTGGACCCGGCCCGACAGCAGGCCGACCACCCGACCGGCCACCGTCAACGTGGCCACCTGGCCCTCGTGGCCCGGCACGGTGGGGGCGACGAAGCCGGGCAGGTCGGTCGTGGGGACCATGCTGGAGGCCGCGCCGAGGGCCGCGGCCCCCTCCCGCCAGCCCGAGCCGAGCACGATGGCCACGTCGTAGGCGTCGACGCCGGTGCGCGCGCGCAGGGCGTCGGCGGCCTGGCGCGCGCGCGCGAAGGCGCTCACATGCCCACCGTGTGCCAGACGGTGGTCGTATCCACGAAAGCCCGCAGGCGCCGCAGGCCGCCCTCGGGGGTCGCGGGGGGC
This sequence comes from Acidimicrobiales bacterium, assembly GCA_049965035.1. Classification (GTDB taxonomy): domain Bacteria; phylum Actinomycetota; class Acidimicrobiia; order Acidimicrobiales; family RAAP-2; genus RAAP-2. Next base: position 60,511 of record JBMFWS010000005.1, on the reverse strand, counting down.
CCGACGTGGAGCACCCGGGTGAGGGAGTCGGCGGCCAGGGCGGCCAGGGCGGCGGGGTCGGTCGCCCCGGTGAGGTCCAGGCCGTCGACGGCCTCGTGGGCCGCCAGCACCGGGCCGAGCTCGTCGAGGTGGCCGGTCAGGACGTTGACCAGCCCCGCGGGCAGGTCGGCGGTCGCCGACATCTCGCCCACCAGCACGGCCGGCACCGGCCGGCGCTCGCTGGCCAGCACCACCACGGCGTTGCCGGTGACCAGCGGGGCGACCAGGGTGTCGACCAGGCCCTCGAAGGAGGAGTCGGCCGGCGCGACCACGCCGACCACACCGACCGGCACCGGAACCGAAAAGTTGAAGTAGGGACCGGCCACATCGTTGGCACCGCCCAGGACCTGGCCGACCTTGTCGGCCCAGCCCGCGTACCAGACGAGGCGGTCGATCCCGCGCGCCACGCTGGCCCGCGCCCCGCTGGCGTCGACGCCCTCGGCCCGAGCCACGTGATCGGCGAGCTCGGCCGCGCGCGCCTCGGCCATCTCGGCCAGGCGGTAGAGCACCTGGCCCCGCAGCAGGGCGCCGTGGGCCGCCCAGCCCGGCTGGGCTCCCTGGGCGGCGCGCACCGCGTCGCGCACGTCCTTGCGCGACGCGCGGGCCGCGTTGGCCAGGAACGCCCCGCCGGCGTCGGTGACCGCGTAGGCGCGACCGGACTCGGAGCGCACGAAGGCCCCGCCGATGACCAGCTTGTAGGTCTTGCGCACGTCGAGTCGCTCAGACATCGAGGTAGGCCTCCAGCCCGTGGCGGCCGCCCTCGCGACCGAATCCCGACTCGCGCACCCCGCCAAAGGGGCTGGCTGGGTCGAAGCGGTTGTAGGCGTTGGCCCACACCACGCCGGCGCGCAGGTGCTGGGCCACCCACAGGGTGCGGCTGCCCTTCTCGCTCCAGACCCCGCAGGCCAGCCCGTAGGTCGTGTCGTTGGCCTTGGCGACGGCCTCCTCGGGCGTGCGGAACGTCATCACCGATAGGACCGGGCCGAAGATCTCCTCGCGGGCGATCCGGTGAGCCGGGGCCACGTCGGTGAAGACGGTGGGCGCGAACCAGTAGCCCGCCGCGGGCAGCGGGCACGCGCTGGTGTAGCGAGTCGCGCCCTCAGCCTCGCCGGCGGCGACCAGCTCCTCGATGCGAGCCAGCTGGGCCGCCGAGTTGATGGCCCCCACGTCGGTGTTCTTGTCCAAGGGGTCGCCCACGCGCAACTGGTCGACGCGCCGGCGCAGGCGGCGCAGCACCTCGTCGGCGACGCCCTCGTGGACGAGCAGGCGCGAGCCCGCGCAGCACACGTGGCCCTGGTTGAAGAAGATGCCGTCGATGATCCCCTCGATGGCCTCGTCGAGGGGGGCGTCGTCGAAGACGATGTTCGCGCCCTTGCCGCCGAGCTCCAGGGTCAGCGGGAGGCCCCGGGCGGCCAGGCGGCGCTGGATCTGGCGCCCGACCTCAGTCGAGCCAGTGAAGGCCAGCTTGTCGATGCCCGGGTGGCCCACCAGGTCGGCGCCGGTCGCCCCGTCGCCCGTGACGATGTTGACCACCCCCGGAGGCAGCTCGGCCTGCTCCAGGATGTCGGCCAGGGCCAGCGCGCTGAGCGGTGTCGTCTCGGCCGGCTTGAGCACGCAGGTGTTGCCCGCGGCCAGCGCCGGGGCGAGCTTCCAGGCCGCCATCAGCAGCGGGAAGTTCCACGGGATGATTTGGCCGGCCACGCCGCGGGGCCGCGGGTCGGGCCCAAAGCCGGCGAAGGCCAGCTTGTCGGCCCATCCGGCGTAGTAGAAGAAGTGGCCCGCGGCCAGCGGGACGTCGACGTCGCGCGTCTCGCGGATCGGCTTGCCGTTGTCCAGGGTCTCCAGCACCGCCAGCTCGCGCTGGCGCTCCTGGATGATCCGCGAGATCCGGAACAGGTACTTGGCCCGCTCGGCCCCCGGCAGCGCCGACCAGGCGGGCAGGGCGCGGCGCGCCGCCTGGACGGCCGCGTCGACGTCGGCGGCGCTGGCCCGGGCCACGCGGGTCAGGGGCGCGGCGGTTGCTGGGTTGAGGGTCGGGAGCGACTCGTGGCGCTCGGGATCCGTGAAGTGCCCGTCGATGTAGAGCCCGTAGGCGTCGGCGATCGAGACGAGGGCGGCGGACTCGGGAGCCGGCGCGTAGTCGAGCGCCCCCAGACGCGAGACCCGCCCGGTGCTCGCCAGCTCCTGGCCGCCGGGCTCACTCGACACTGACGTGCTCCCGCCGGGCGTAGGCGCCGGTGCGCTGGCTCCGGCGCTGGAGGAGGAGGTCGGTGAGCAGCGAGGAGGCTCCGAAGCGGAAGGTCCGCGGCTCCAGCCAGGTCGACCCGGCCGTCTCGCTGGCCAGCACCAGGTAGCGCAGCGCCTCCTTGGCGCTGCGGATCCCCCCCGCGAGCTTGACCCCGACCACCTGGCCGGTCGACTCGGCGAAGTCGCGCACGGCCTCGAGCATCACCAGGGCCACCGGCGGCGTCGCCGAGACCGCCACCTTGCCGGTCGAGGTCTTGATGAAGTCGGCACCGGCCAGCATCGCCAGCCAGCTGGCCCGCCGCACGTTGTCGTAGGTCACCAGCTCGCCGGTCTCCAAGATGACCTTGAGGTGGGCGGGACCACAGGCCTCCTTGACGGCCACGATCTCCTCGAACACCTGGCCGAGCCGACCCGACAGGAAGGCCCCCCGGTCGATCACCATGTCGATCTCGTCGGCACCAGCGGCGCACGCCTCGGCGACGTCGGCCAGCTTGACGCGCAGCGACGCGCGCCCCGCCGGGAAGGCGGTCGCCACCGAGGCGACCCGCACCGCGCTGCCCGCCAGGTGCGCCCGCGCGCTCGCCACGAGGTCCGGGTACACGCAGACCGCCGCGACCGGCGGGCACGTGGCGTCGGCCGCGTCGGGGCGGCGGGCCTTGGCGCACAGCGCCGCCACGTGCCCCGGCGTGTCGGCCCCCTCGAGCGTCGTCAGGTCGACCAGGGAGATGGCCAGGTCGAGGGCGCGACGCTTGGTCTCGCGCTTCAAGGAGCGCGTGGCCAGCTGGGCCGCGCGCGCCGCCACGCCCACGGCGTCGACCCCCGAGAGCGCGGCCAGCACCGTGCGCAGCTGGGCCTCCGAGCCGACCTGCGGCACCCGCGACCGGCCGGGGATCTCCACCACCGCCGCCTCCGGTCCCGCCGCCGCGATCACCTCGTCACGCTAGCAAGGGTCCCGCCGCGCCGTCAGCGGTAGCGAGGCAGCTGGCCGGCGGCCCGCCGCTCGGCCAGGGTGGGAGCCGCGGCGTCCTTGGGGCTGAGCACCGGCTCGCCGTCGAGGTCCCAGGGAACTCCGAGCGCCGGGTCGAAGGGGCTGATCTCGAACTCCACGGGGGCGTTGTAGGGCGACGAGAGCAGGTAGACCAGCGTCGCGCTCGCGGAGCGGACGACGAATCCGTGGGCCACCCCGGGCGGCAGGTAGACCGCGCGTCCCACCGCCGCCTCCAGGCGGACCACGTCGAAGGCCCCGAAGCTCGGCGAACCCTCGCGGATGTCGACGATCACGTCGTCGACGACGCCAGCCGCGCAGGTCACCAGCTTGGCCTGGCCCTCGTCGGCCAGCGAGTAGTGCAGGCCGCGCACGACGTTGTGCTCCGACACCGACAGGTTGGCCTGGGCGACCCGAAAGGCCGCCGCGTCCGCCCGGGCGTCGGCGCGGAACCACTCCCGGAAGAGCCCGCGCTCGTCGCCAAAGACGGGGGACTCCCACACGACCAGGTCGGCGACGCGGCGGCCCTCGGCCCTCATCGGGCGGCCTTGAGGGGGCGCCACCACGCCTCGTGATCGTGGTACCACGCGACGGTGGCCGCCAGGCCCTCGGCGAAGGGGACCTGGGGCGCGTAGCCCAGCTCGTCGCGGATCTTGGTCCAGTCCACCGAGTAGCGCCGGTCGTGGCCCAGGCGGTCGGTCACCGGGACCACCCTCGACTCGTCGGCCCCGCACAGCGCCAGGAGGCGGGAGGTGAGCTCGCGGTTGGTCAGCTCGGTGCCCCCGCCGATGTTGTAGATCTCGCCGGCCCGGCCCCGCTCGAGCACGGCCAGCAGAGCGCGGCAGTGGTCGTCGACGTGCAGCCAGTCGCGCACGTTGCCCCCGTCCCCGTAGAGCGGCACGGGCTGCCCGTCGGCCAGGTTGGTCACGAACAGCGGGATGACCTTCTCAGGGAACTGGCGGGGCCCGTAGTTGTTCGAGCAGCGCGTCACCATGACGTCGAGCCCGTAGGTCCGGTGGTACGCCAGGGCCACCAGGTCCGAGGCGGCCTTGGAGGCCGAGTAGGGCGAGGAGGGCTCCAACACGTGGTCCTCGCGCCACGAGCCGTGCGGGATCGACCCGTAGACCTCGTCGGTCGAGACGTGGACGAAGCGGGCCACGCCGGCGCGGCGCGCCCCCTCGAGCAGCTGCTGGGTCCCCAGGACGTTGGTCTCGACGAAGGGCGTCGCCGTGGCGATCGAGCGGTCCACGTGGCTCTCGGCGGCCAGGTGGACGACGGCGTGGGCCGAGGCGAGCGCCTGGTCGACGGCCGCGGGATCGGTGATCGAGCCGTGGATCAGGCGCGCGCGCGGGTCGGCCAGCACCGCCTCGAGGTTCTCCAGCCGGCCCGAGTAGGTCAGGGCGTCGAGGACCACGATCTCGTCGTAGCCCAGCCGCTCGGCATCGGCCAGCAGCAACTCGGCGAAGCGGGAGCCGATGAACCCGGCCGCGCCGGTGATGACAACGCGCATGGTCTCCCTCATCTGGGCTCGACGCGACGGCTTCTTATACTACTGAGGTGAAGGGAATCATCCTGGCGGGCGGGAGCGGCACGCGCCTGTACCCGATCACCCGAGCGGTGTCCAAGCAGCTGCTGCCGATCTACGACAAGCCGATGATCTACTACCCGCTCAGCACGCTGATGCTGGCCGGGCTGCGCGAGATCCTCCTGATCACCACGCCGCACGACCAGGACGCGTTCCGTCGCCTGCTCGGCGACGGTCGCCAGCTGGGCCTGGACCTGCACTACGTCGTCCAGCCCCAGCCCAACGGGCTGGCCGAGGCGCTCATCTTGGGCGAGGAGTTCCTCGCCGGGGACAAGTGCGCGCTGATCTTGGGCGACAACCTCTTCCACGGTCCGGGCCTGGGATCCCACCTGGCGGCCAACCGCGACATCGACGGCGCCCTGATCTTCGCCTACCAGGTCTCGGACCCCTCGCGTTACGGCGTGGTCGAGTTCGACGACGCGGGCCGTGTGCTGTCCATCGAGGAGAAGCCCGAGCACCCCAAGAGCTCCTACGTGGTGCCGGGCATCTACTTCTACGACCAGCACGCGTCGCGCATGGCGCGGGAGCTCACCCCGAGCCCCCGGGGCGAGCTCGAGATCACCGCCCTCAACTCGCGCTACCTCGAGCGCGGCCAGCTGCGCGTGGAGGTCCTGTCGCGCGCCACGACCTGGCTCGACACCGGGACCCACGAGTCGCTCTACGAGGCCAGCGGCCTGATCCGCACCCTGCAGCAGCGCACCGGCCTGCGCATCGGCGACGTCGACCAGATCGCGCGCGACCAGGGTTGGCTCTGAGGCCCCGATGCCCTAGAGTTGGGCCAACCAAGGAGGCCCCATGTCCACCGTCGCCGTGCCCACCCGTCGCGTCCTGGCCGACGTCGTGTCCCCCTCCCGCTTCGCCGACGCGGGCCTGGTGGTCGCCGGAGCGACCCTGACCGGCCTGCTGGCCCAGATCTCCATCCCCCTCGGCTTCACGCCCGTGCCCCTCACGGGCCAGACCCTCGGCGTGATGCTGGCCGGCGCGGCGCTCGGCTGGCGCCGGGCGACGGCCGCCCTGTCCCTCTACGTCGTGGCCGGCATCCTGGGCGTCCCGTGGTTCGCCGGGCACGCCTCGGGCTATCCGGCCGCGACCTTCGGCTACCTGCTCGGCTTCATCGTCGCGGGCGCCGTGCTGGGACGCCTGGCCGCGTCGGGCGCCGATCGCACCGTCGGGCGCGCGATCGCCTCGATGGTGGCCGGCGAGCTGACGATCTTCGCCTTCGGCGTCACGTGGCTGGCCCTCGACCTGCACGTCTCGGCCGCCCAGGCGCTGGCCCTCGGGCTGTCGCCCTTCGTGGCCGGCGAGCTCATCAAGGTCGGCCTGTGCGGGATCGCCCTGCCAACCACCTGGCGTCTGGTCGACCGGACGCCGCGCTGATCAGGGCGCCGGGGGGAACCCCAGCGTCGTCGTGACGTCCCGGAACACGACGCGCTTGTGGGCCGCGACGACGGCCCGGTCCTTGCCCGCCTGGGCGGCCGCGAGGGCGACGGCCCGCTCGACCAGCGCGTCCCCACTCGCCACCTCCTCGACGATGCCCGCGGCCAGCGCCTCGGGACCCGGGTAGCGTCGGCCGGTCAGCATCGCCTCGAGCGCCGTCGCGCGCGGCAGGCGGTTGAGGACGATGGCGGCGAGCTTCTCGTCCAGGGGCAGGCCGATGTCGACCTCGTTCATGCACCAAAAGCCCCGGTCCTCGCGCATGACCCGGTAGTCGAGGGCGCAGCTGAGCAGCGCCCCGCCGGCGAACGTGTGGCCGTTCAGCGCGGCCACGGTGTAGGCGGGGAACATCAGCAGGCGCGCGACCGCCCGGTGCAGCCCGGGTAGGACGCGGGCCAGACCCGCCCAGTCGGTCCCGTAGCGCTCCAGGTCGAGCCCGTTGGAGAAGAACTTGCCCTCTCCGGTGAGCACCAGCGCCAGGGGACCCGCGGTCGTCTCGAGCGCGTCGAGGATGCCGTGCAGCTCGCCCAGGGAGTCCTCGTTGATGCGGTTCTCGCCGTCGCGCCAGCGCAGCAGCGCGACCGGCCCGTCGTGGTCCAGGTCAAAGATCACCCCCGAACACTACGTGGTGACGCCGTCGGATCCCGGGGGGCCTCGGCTACATTGAGCCCATGACCGACCTTCCCGTGACCGAGCCCGACGTCTCGGCGGATCACCCCCTGTCGGCGACCTGGGTCTGGGCTGGCCCGCACCGCCCGCCGGTGCCGAGAGCGCTGGTCGAGCAGATGACCAGCGGCTGGGGTGGCGAGGCCCCCACCAGCGCGACCTACCCGGCGGCCGCGGCCTGCGCCGAGCGCCGGCGCCGCCTCGGCGAGCGCGTGAGCGGCTGCACGCTGGTCGTCCCGACCGGGCCCCTGAAGGTGCGCGCCAACGACACCGACTACCGGTTCCGCCCCGGGACCGACTTCTTCTACCTCACCGGCTGCGACGAGCCCGACGCGGTCGTCGTGCTGGCGCCGGGGGCCGCCAGTGTGCACGCCACCTTGTTCATCCCCGAGCGCCGCGACCAGCGGTCCCACGAGTTCTTCACCGACAGCCGCTACGGCGAGCTGTGGGTCGGGCCCCGCCGCGGGGTCCGCGAGGCCGCCGCCTACTACGACATCGAGACCGCGCCCCTCGAGGAGCTGCCCAAGCACCTGAGCGGCCTCCAGGGCACCACGGTGGCCACGGTACGGGGCCTCGACCCGGCAGTCGACGCCCTGGTGGCGCCCTCGGAGTCTGACGCGGTCCTGACCGCCACGCTGAGCGAGCTGCGCCTGGTCAAGGACGTCTTCGAGCGGGCCCAGCTGGCCGCGTCCATCGCCGCCACGGTCGCCGGCTTCGCCGACGTGGTGCGCGCCCTGCCGGCCGCCCAGCGCCACGGCGAGCGGGTGGTCGAGGGCGTCTTCAACCTGCGCGCGCGCGTCGCGGGCCGCGACGTCGGCTACGACACGATCGCCGCGGCCGGCCCGCACGCCTCCGTCCTGCACTGGACGCGCAACGACGGTCCGGTGCGCTCGGGCGACCTGCTGCTGCTCGACGCCGGCGTCGAGGGCGGCCACCTCTACACCGCCGACGTCACGCGGACCCTGCCGGTCAGCGGGACGTTCTCGCCCGCCCAGCGGCGCATCTACGAGATCGTCCTGGCCGCCCAGGACGCCGGCATCGCCGCCGTGCGCCCCGGCGTGCCCTTCGCCGCCGCCCACGACGCCGCGACCGCGGTCCTCGTCGAGGGGCTGGTCGACCTCGGCCTGGTGCCCGACGCGGCCACCGCGCTGCGCCGCGACGTCCAGTCCTACCGGCGCTACACGCTGCACGGCACGAGCCACATGCTGGGCCTCGACGTCCACGACTGCGCCAACGCCCGCCAGGAGCTCTACCGCGGCGACCTGGCCGAGGGCTACGTGCTGACCGTGGAGCCGGGTCTCTACTTCCAGGCCCACGACCTCACCGTCCCCGAGGAGTACCGCGGGATCGGCGTGCGGATCGAGGACGACATCTGGGTGGGAGCCGACGGCCCCGTCAACCTGTCAGCCGCGCTCCCGCGCACGGTCGCCGACGTGGAGGCGTGGATGCACGAGCTGTGGCGTGAGGGGTCGACCGACCTGCTCCTCAGCGACTGACGCTGCCCCAGCCGAGCACGCGGGATCCGAAGGCCACGATCGCGTCGCGCGCCTGCGCGCCGGCCGCGCTCGCCGTCGGGGTCAGGGCGAAGTCGTGCCACTGGCCCGGCCACTCGCGCAGCTCGACGCCCGGCCACCGCGCGAGCGCGGCGGCGTCGGGGGCCACGAGGTCATCGTCGGTCCCCACGACCAGCGTCGGCGGGAGGGCCCGGCGCGGCCCGCGCAGCGGCGAGGCGAGCGGGTCGCGGGGCTCGCGCGCGTAGTGGCGCGCGCACGCGGCGAGCCAGTCCGCACTCACCAGCGCGTCGCGGGCCGCCAGGTCGGGTGCGGCGTGGCGCGCCAGATCCAGCCAGGGCGAGACCAGCACCTGGGCGGCGAGCTGCTCGGGGCGCGCCGTCGTGGCCGCGAGGAGGGCCCCGGCGCCCGCGGAGTCCGCCAGGGCGAGCACCACGGATCCCGCCAGCGCCGCCAGCACCGCGGCCACGTCCTCGACGGCCGCCGGGCAGGGGTGCTCGGGCGCCAGCCGGTAGACGGGGGCGACCACCGGCGCGACCCAGGCGACCGCCAGGTGCGAGGCCAGGTCGCGACCCATGGCTGGCGAGCCCAGGCAGTACCCGCCGCCGTGGACGTAGAGGACCATGCGGTCCGGGTGGGCGCCCGGCGGGGTCCAGCGCTCGACCGGCACGCCGCCGAGGCGCAGCGCCTCGCGCGTGACCCCCGGGGCCGCGCGACCCGCCACCGCGGCCGCGAAGCGCGCCCGCTGGCGCGCCAGGGGCACGTCGGCCGAGAAGATCAGGCGACGCAGGCCCGCCAGGCTCGCGGGCCGGGTCGCGCTCACGCCTCGGCGCGCAGCCCGAGGAACACCAAGACCGCGTCCAGGTTCGGCACCGAGAGCGCCGCGTCGGCGTGCGCGCGCACGACGGGCTTGGCGTTGAAGGCCACCCCGAGGCCCGCCGCGACCAGCATGTCGATGTCGTTGGCCCCGTCCCCGATGGCCACCGTGCGCTCCAGGGGAATACCCAGCTCGGCCGCGAAGCGGCGCAGCGCGGCGGCCTTGCCCGCGCGGTCCAGGATCTCGCCCACGACCCGTCCGGTCAGGCGTCCCTCGGCGATCTCCAGGTGGTTGGCCGCGTAGTGCGCGATCCCCAGCTCGGCGAGCAGCGGCGCCAGGACCTCCACGAAGCCGCCCGACACGACGGCCGGCACGTGGCCCAGCCGCTGCAGCGTGCGCACCAGGGTGCGCGCGCCCGGCGTCAGCGACACCACCGCGCGCACCTCGTCGAGCACGGAGACCGGGGCGCCGGCCAACGTCGCCACGCGCCGTCGCAGCGACTCGGCGAAGTCCAGCTCGCCGGCCATCGCGGCACGCGTGACGGCCTGCACCTCAGCGGCGCGCCCGCAGATCTCGGCCAGCCGGTCGATCACCTCGTCTTGGAGCAGCGTGGAGTCCGCGTCCATCACCACCAGCCGCGTCGCCCAGCGCTCCTGGCCGTCGCGCTGGAGCGCCACGTCGAGTCCGTCGGCCGCGGCCGCGGCCCCCATCGCCCGGCGCAGCGCGTCGGGGTCGCCGGTGCGCGCCACGATCTCGTAGCCCGTGACCGGCTGGCGGGTCAGGAGCGTCGCGCGCTCGATGATCGCGCCGGCGCCCGCCATCGCCCGCACCACGCGGGCCAGGGCGGCCGGCGCCACGAGCGGTGCGAGCACCGAGGCCACGTAGGCGTCGTCGCGCGCGGGCCGCAGCGGCGCGGTGGCCACCACGATGCTGGACGCCGATCCGAGCGCCTCGAACAGGCGTCGGCGCAGCGCCGCGGGGTCGGCTGGCGCCCCGGTCAGCTCGGCCACCGTGATCACGCCGTCACCCAGGGCTCTTTGGGCCAGGTCGCGCACGACGACCTCAGGGGCCTCCAGCGCCGCGACAGCCTCCAGGGCGGCCGCGGCCTCGCGGCGCGGGCCCAGCACGCTCACGCGGTAGGTCGGCATCCCTCGAGGATAGAGCCCGGCTAGACGGCGGACCGCTGGCGCGCGACCGCGGCCACGTGCTCGTCGGTACGCGCGTCGAAGGACCACAGGCGCGGGAGGGCCACCGCGACGCCGGCCACCGAGCCCGCGGCGCCGATCCCGCCCACGCCGAGCGACAGCCGCAGCGACCACCACGCGGCCATCCAGCCCGAGCGCAGCTGGCCCGTCGTGGGCCCCAGGGCGTAGGAGATCAGCTCGACGCCAGCCAAGCGGCCGCGCACGTCCGGCGGGATCGACTCGTTCCACATGGTGGTGCGAAAGATGCCGCTCATCGCATCGGCGCCACCGGCGATCGTCAGCCCGATCAGGTCCACGGGCAGGCTCCGGGCGAAGCCGAACAGGGTGATGCCCGCACCCCACACGATTGCGGCCACCACGATCGCGCGACCGTAGCGGTGGACGTGACGGGTCCAGCCGGCACCCAAGGTCGCCAGCAGCGAGCCCAGGGGGAGGCCCAGGTACAGGAGCGCCAGCGCGTCGGGCTGGGGGAAGGTCGCGGCGACGAAGGGCAGCATCACGACCGGGTAGGCCCAGGCCATCGCCAGCAGGTCCACCACGTACGTGCCGATCAGGTCGGGGCGCGAGTGGGTGTAGCGCAGTCCCGTGCGCAGCGACGCGACCACCGCGGACTCGCCGCCGCCGCGCGGGGGCCGGGGCAGCGAGGCGAGCAGCGGCACCGAGATGGTGAACGCCACCACGGTCACCAGGTAGGCCCACCCCGGGCCGGCCAGCACCGCGATCAGGCCGCCGATGGCCGGGGCCACCAGGGTCGCCGTCGTGTCGCGGATGGCGCCGAGCGTGGCCGCCGCCCGCTGCTCGTCGTGACGGACCAGCAGCTGGCGCATGGCGGCGACGCTCGGGCTCTGGAGCGACCCCGCCGACACCACCAGCGCGTCGACGGCGTACAGGACCCAGGCGTGGGGATGCCACAGCGTGTTGACCAGCAAGGAGACCGACAGCAGCCCGAGGGCCACCTCGGTCACAACGGCCATCACGCGCCGGTCCAGGTGGTCGGCCAGCACGCCGCCGTAGAGCCCGAGGACCACGATGGGGATCACCTCGACGAGGCCGAGGCTCCCCACGGCCAGCACCGAGTGCGTGAGGAGCCGCAGCTGGTAGGCCGTGACGACGTAGGTCAGCTGATTGCCGACGCCCGAGAAGAAGCGCGCGACGTAGAGCCGGCGGAAGGCGGGCGACGAGCGCAGGGGACCCAGGTCCACGCCCATCTTCACGGCGCGCCCTCGACCCAGCCCTCCCCGGGACGGTAGTGGCGCAGGATCCGGGCGGGCACCCCGCCGATCACCACGTGACTCGGAAACTCGCCGCGCACCACGGCGCCCGCGGCGACCGTCGTGTGCTCGCCCAGCACCGTGCCGGGCAGGATCACGACGTGGGCACCGAGCCAGCTGCCCGAGCCGATGCGGACGGCCGCCTCCCGTGGCGTCTGCCATCCGATGGGCCGATCGGGATCCTCGTAGGAGTGGTTCTGGTCGGTGATGTACACGTAGGGCCCGGTCTGGATCTCGTCGCCCAACTCGACGCGCCAGTGACCCACGATGTGCGATCCCCGGCCGATGACGCACCGGCGCCCGAGCGAGACGACCGGGCTCGACAGCATCTCCTGCTCGGGACCGATGCCGACCGCCAGAGTCACCCCGGGGCCGATCATGGTCTCGTCGCCGATGGCGATGTAGCGCTCGTTGTAGATCACGCCCTGGGGCGCGAGGAGCGCCGCGCCGCGCCCGAAGGCGGCAAAGCGCCGCGCGTAGCGGTCCTGTGGCCCGACCGTGGCCACCTCGTCGAGGTAGCGGCGAGCGCAACGCACCACCTCGCCCAGGCGCCGACGCAGAACCAGTCGAGGGCGCATGCGCCCACGCTACCGTCACGCCTCCCGACGGCCCGGGGCTAGTCCAAGGTCAGCGGCGCGTCGATGTCGAGGGGCCCGCCCACGACGTCGGGGGTCTGGATCGTGGCCAGGCGATCGCGGACGCGCTGGTCGATCTCGGCCATCAGCTGCGGGCTCTCGCGCAGGAACGTCTTGACGTTCTCCCGACCCTGTCCGAGCTGCTCACCCTCGTAGGTGAACCAGGCGCCCGCCTTCTTGACCAGTCCCAGCTCGACGGCCACGTCAAGCACCGAGCCCTCCCGGCTGATGCCCTGCCCGTACATGATGTCGAACTCCGCCTGCTTGAAGGGCGCGGCGCACTTGTTCTTGACGACCTTCACCCGCGTGCGGCTGCCCACGACCTCGGCGCCGTCCTTGATCGACTCCACGCGACGGATGTCCATGCGGACCGAGGCGTAGAACTTGAGCGCCCGGCCGCCGGGCGTCACCTCGGGCGAGCCGTAGATGACGCCGATCTTCTCGCGCAGCTGGTTGATGAAGATGGCCACCGTGTTGGACTTGGACAGGCCCCCCGTGAGCTTGCGGAGGGCTTGGCTCATGAGCCGCGCCTGCAGGCCCACGTGGGTGTCGCCCATGTCGCCCTCGATCTCGGCCCGCGGCGTGAGGGCCGCGACCGAGTCCACGACGATCACGTCCAGGGCGCCCGAGCGGATCAGCATGTCGACGATCTCCAGGGCCTGCTCGCCGGTGTCGGGCTGGCTGATCAGCAGGTCATCCACGTTGACGCCGATGGCTCGCGCGTACACCGGGTCCATCGCGTGCTCGGCATCGATGTAGGCGCACACGCCGCCGTTGCGTTGGGCCTCGGCGACCACGTGCATGGCCAGCGTCGACTTGCCCGATGACTCGGGACCGTAGAGCTCGACGACCCGGCCCCGCGGCACGCCGCCGATGCCGAGCGCCATGTCCAGAGCCAGCGCGCCGGTCGGGATGGCCTCGATGTTGAGGTGCATGTTCTCGCCCAGGCGCATGATCGAGCCCTTGCCGAACTGCTTCTCGATCTGGCTCAGCGCCGCCTCGAGGGCCTTGCTCCGGTCGTCGGTCGCCATGTGGTCTCCTTTGCTCAGTGGTGGCACCCTAGAGGTGCCCACTGACATGGATCGGGGGACGCCCCCACCGTACTACGAACAGGTGTTCGCATCAAGCACTCTCCCGGTCCAGCGCCCGGCGCAGCGCGTCGAGCGCGCTGATGGCGGCGTAGGCGCGCACGCGGGGCCGGTCGCCGGCCAGCCGCAGCGCGCGGGCCTCGACCTGCCCACCGAGGTCGAGGCCCACGAAGACGGTCCCGACCGGCTGGCCCTCCTGCTCCTCGGGGCCCGCCACCCCGGTCACCGCGAGCCCGATGTCCGCGCCGAGCAGCGTCCGCACGCCGCTGGCCAGGGCCTGCGCCGCCGCCGCCGAGACGACCGGCCCCGCGGGCACGTGGAGCACCTGGTGCTTGACCTCGGTGGCGTAGCTCACCACGCCCCCGCGGAACCACGTCGAGGCTCCCGCGACGTTGACCAGGCGGCTGGCAATCAGCCCGCCCGTGATCGACTCGGCCACGGCCAGCGTCGCGGCGCGCGCGCGGAGGCGCGAGGCGACGGCGTCCTCCATGGTCTCGCCATCGACGCCGAAGACGATGCCACCCAGGCGGGCGGTGATGACGCGGCGCACCGCCTCCTCCTCGGCGGCGAGCAGCGCGCGCGCGTGCTCGGCGTCGTCGCCTCGCGCAGTCACGCGGACCTTGATGCCCTCAATGCCCGAGGCCAGGAACGCGATGGTCAGGCGACCGTCACCCTCCAACGCGCTGAAGCGCTCGGCCACCGCGTCAGCCAGGGCTGACTCGCTGGCCCCCCAGGTGCGCAGGACCCGGCTGACGATGACGGCCTGGCGGCCCGCGGCCCGCTCGCGCGCCAGCAGGTCGGGCAGGACCGCCCGCTCGAACATGTCGGACATCTCGTAGGGCACGCCCGGCAGGAGGTAGGCCACCTTGGCGCCGATCGGGCAGATCAGTCCGGGCGCGGTACCCCGCCGCTGCTCGATGATGGTGGCAGCCCGCGGCACGTCGGCCTGCCGCAGGTTGTTGGCCGACATCTCGCGGCCACGCGCCGAGAAGAACGCCTCGATGCGTCCCACGAGGGACGCGTCGCGCTCCAGGGGCACGTTCATCACCTCGGCGATCGCCTCGCGCGTGATGTCGTCCTGCGTGGGCCCCAGACCGCCGCAGACGATGACCGCGTCGCTCCGCGCCAGGGCAGTGCGCAGGGCGAGCACGATGCGCGCGTGGTTGTCGCCGACGTGCTGGTGGAAGTGCGAGGAGATGCCGTGCGCCGCGAGCTGCTCGCCGAGCCACTGGGAGTTGGTGTCAGCGATCTGGCCCAGCAGCAGCTCGGTCCCGACGGCCACGACCTCAACGCGCATGGAGCAAACGCCTCCCGTCCACGAAGTAGCGCCAGCCGGTGTACATGGTCAGGACCACGGCGATCCAGATCGTGACCTCGCCGAGCCACACGTGGTGCGCCGTGACGGGCAGGACGCAGAAGGCGATTGCCCAGTCCTGGGCGAACGTCTTCCACTTGGCGATGCGGGTGGCCGGGATCGAGATCCCGTGGCGGGCGGCCCGCGAGCGGTAGTAGCTCATCCAGATCTCGCGCAACGTGATGAGGATCGAGGGAACGAGGAACGACGTGACGCCGTGGGGGCGGGCCAGGACGATCGCGTAGAGCGAGCCGAGGACCAGGATCTTGTCGGCCAGCGGGTCGAGGAACGCGCCCGAGGTCGTCGTGCCGTGGCGACGAGCCACGATCCCGTCGAAGTAGTCCGACGACGCCGCCAGGAATCCCACCAGCGACGTCCACCACGAGATGCGGTCGATCACGACCAGGTAGACGAACAGGGGCGCCATCAGGATGCGGAACCCCGTCATCAGGTTCGCGGGCGTCAGCAGCGCGGTCTCGCCGTAGCGCGGCGCGCTCACCGCGCCACCACGTCCACGCCATGACTGGCCACGATCCGCACGTCGACCATGCTCCCCACTTCCCACTGTCGGCTGACTTCCACAATGCCATCGATCTCGGGGCACTCGCGCACGCTGCGGGCGACGCCGGGCCGATCCACCAGGACGCGCTGGATCGTACCGACCAGCGCGTCGCGCCGGCGCGCCGTGATCACGTCTTGGAGCTCGCTGGCCTCTCGCAGCCGGTCCAGCGCGAGCTCGGGGCCGACCGGATCCAGCGCGGCGGCAGCGGGCGTCCCCTCCTCGGGGGAGAAGGGGAAGAAACCGGCCCAGTCGAGCTGGGCCTCTTCGAGGAACGCCAGCAGCTGGCGGTGGTCGTCCTCGGTCTCCCCGGGGTAGCCCAGGATGAACGACGACCGGAACGTGGCGTCGGGCGCGAGCGCCCGGATCCGCGTGATGCGTTCGAGGAAGCGGTCGGCGTCACCCCAGCGGCTCATGCGACGCAGGTGCGCGCGGGTCACGTGCTGGAGCGACAGGTCGAAGTAGGTCACCCCGGTGGCCACGATGGCGTCGATCAGCTGGGGTGTGAGGCTCGAGGGGTACAGGTAGAGCAGGCGCACCCGGTCGACCTGGCGCGCCAGTTGCTCGACGAGCCGGACCAGGGGCTGGGCGGTACCGTCCTCGAGCGGCTCGACCACGTCGAGGCCGTCACGACGACGCCGCCGGTCGAGTCCCCAGCTGGCCAGGTCCTGGGCGACCAGGACCAGCTCTCGCACGCCGCTGGCCGCCAGTGCGCGAGCCTCCTCCAGGACCGCGGCGGCCGTCCGCGAGCGCTGGTCGCCCCGGAAGCTGGGGATCGCGCAGAACCCGCAGCGCCGGTCGCATCCCTCGGCGATCTTGAGATAGGCCCACGGCGCCGCGGCGGGCGGACGCGGCAGATTCAGCAGGTCGAAGTCGCTGCGGGGGCCCCGGCGCACGCGCACCGGGGTGACCGAGGCGAACTCGTGGCCAAAGCCAGCGACGACGTCAGCCTCGGGCAGGGCATCAGCCAGCTCGTCGCCGTAGCGCTCGGCCATGCAGCCCGTCACCACCAGGCGGGCTCCCGGAGCCCGGCGCTGCGCCAGGTCCAGCACGGTGGCCACCGACTCTTCGCGCGCCGCCTCGATGAAGGCGCACGTGTTGGCGACGACCAGGTCCGCGCCAGTGGGGTCACTCGCCGGCTGGTAGCCCTGCCCCTCGAGCAGGCCCGCGAGCTTGTCCGAGTCCACCTGATTCTTGGGACAGCCCAGTGTCTCGATGTAGTAGCGCAGCGCAGTCTCCTGACACGACGACACCGAGCGCTGTGCGCTCGGTGTCTGTGGCGGAGAGGGAGGGATTCGAACCCTCGGGCCCGCGTTAACGGGCCGCATTCTTAGCAGGAATGTGGTTTAAGCCGGACTCACCCACCTCTCCCCACGAGCATCTTACCTAGCTATCGCCATCGACACCTGCGGTGCCCGCCCCCCTGGCGACGCTGCGGGATCGGTAGACTGCCGCCGCCATGGCTTCGCCGCTGCCGTCTTCGCTCGCCGCGCGCGTGCTCCTGGCGGTGGTACTGGTCGGTGCCGCACTCACCGGCGCCGCGACTCTCCCCGCCGCGGCCTCGCCCGCGGCGATGCGCGCCCTCGGCCAGTGCCGGGCCTCCCTCCCGACCCTCGAACACGTGCCCGGCGTCCTCACGGTGGCCACCGAGCGCCCCTCGAACTGGCCGTGGTTCATCGACGACCGCCCGGCCAACGGCCGGGGCTACGAATCGGCACTGGTCTACGCGATCGCGAAGTCGCTCGGCGTCGCCCGCCGCGACGTCCACTGGGTGCAGCAGCCCTACGCCACCGCGACGGCGCCGGGAGCCAAGAGCTTCGACTTCGACGCCGATGAGATCGTCCAGCCGGCCTCGGCGTCGACCGCGGTGACCTACTCGAGCGCGTACTACGACCTCCACACGGCCCTGGTGACGCGCCCGGACAGCAGAATCGCGACGCACCACGACGCGGCAGCCCTGCGCACGTACCGCTACGGGGCTCTCGTCGGATCGGTCGAGCTGAGCTACCTCCAGCGCTCGCTCCACCCCCGCCGCGCGCCGCAGGCGTTTACATCCGTGAGCAGCCTGCTGGTCGCACTGCGGACCGGAACCGTCGACGCGATCGCGCTCGACACGGCCTCGGCGCTGTCGCTCGTCCATACGCCGGCCCACGCGTCCGGTGCCGCGCTGGCCATCGTCGGCCAGTTCTCCGGGGTGAGTGGCCACTTCGCCCTCGTCTTCCAACACCGCAACCCCCTGGCCGCCTGCGTCGACGAGTCCCTGGCCCTGCTGCGGGGAAACGGGACCCTGTCCGCGCTCCAGCGCCGCTGGCTGGCCCCCTTCGCCGCGGTGCCAACCCTGCAGCCCTGAGCCCTAGGCGGCCAACTGCTCGAGGACGAGGGAGAACAGCTCGCGGTCGCGATCCCAGGTCAGGCGCTCAGCCACCTCGGCCACGGTGAGCCACACCAGGTCGTCGACCTCGGCGTTAGGGGCGAAGGCCCCGTCCTCGACGGCCATCAGGTAGTAGGCGACGATCTTGGGCCGGCCCTTGCGGTGGGTGTAGTTGGTGGTTCCGACGAAGCGCTCCACGCGGCAGCGCAGACCGGTCTCCTCCCACACCTCGCGGAGCGCCGCCTCGGGGAATCCCTCCCCGGGATCCAGCTTGCCCTTGGGGAACGTCCAGTCCCCGCGCGCCTCTCGGTAGATGCACGCGACCTCGGGTCCTTCGGGGCCGTCGCGCACGACAATGCCCCCGGCCGCCCGGATCAGATCCCGGGGCGCGTCGTGGGGAACGTTGAGGCCGTACGTCATCGCGTGGGCCTCGACGGGCGAGCGCAGCGGGCAGGGACGGCACCAGGCACGTCCGTAGAGTAGTGAAAATGTGGTTCGCTACCGTCGCGGCGCCGTGGCGTACCGTGGCGTTCTTCCTCGCGGGCGTGACCGGGGGGCTCGCCAACGGCGTGGCGGGTGGCGGGACCTTCATCACCTTCCCCACCATGCTCGCGCTGGGCGTCCCCCCGCTCCCGGCCAACCTGTCCACCACCGTCGCCATCATTCCGAGCTTCCTGTCCAACCTGCGCGGCTTTCGCACCGAGATCCGCCAGCACCAGCCCCTGATCCGACGGCTGGTGCCGATCGTGGCCGTCGGGACGGGAGCCGGGACCGCCCTGCTGCTCCTGGGCTCGTCGCACACCTTCGAACGCGTGGTGCCCTGGCTGATCGGTGCCGCGACGCTGGTGTTCGCCGTGGCCCCACTGCTCACGCGACGTCTCGCCGGCCTGGACCACCACCACCCCGCCCGCTGGTGGCTGCTCGCGGTGGGCATGGCCGTGACCGCCGCCTACGGCGGCTACTTCGGCGCGGGGGTCGGGATCATGATGCTGGCCACGATGGCCATCGCGCTCCCCTTGGAGCTGGCCGAGATCCAGGGCATCCGCAGCGTCCTGTCCCTCCTGGTGACGGTCGAGGCGGCCATCGTCTTCGTCGTGCACGGGCACCTGGCACTCGGTGCGATCTACCCGATGTTCGTGGGGGCCCTGCTCGGCGGCTGGCTGGGCACGCAGGTCCTGCTGCGGCTGCGCACGTCCTACGTGCGCGCGCTCATCGTCGTCATCGGTGTGGCGACCACCATCCACCTGGCACTGGCCGCCTGAGCCTATTGCTGACTATTCCACTAGACTTAGTTGCATGAGGCGACTCTTCACCTACCCGAATCCCGTCAGCGAGGGATCGTCGCGCGTCATCGCGCTCGGCGTGGTGACCATGGCCGTGGCCGCGGAGGTCCTGCGCCTGCCGGTCCTCCTGATCCCCCTGACCTACGGGTTCTGTGCGCGCGTCGCGGCGGGACCCACGCTGTCACCGCTCGGGCTGCTGGCCAGCCGCGTCGTGGGACCACGCATCGTGCGCTGGCGCCGCCCGGTGCCCGGACCCCCCAAGAGGTTCTCCCAGGGGATCGGCGCGGTGCTGACCGTGAGCGCCACGCTGGCGTGGCTCACCGTCGGCTGGGGGGTCGCTCGCTGGATCCTCCTGCCGCTGGTGGTGGCGGCGGGGCTCGAGGGCCTCGCCGGGTACTGCGTGGGCTGCGCGATCTTCGGCTTCCTGATCCGCTGGGGCGTGGTGCCGGCCAGCGTCTGTGCCGAGTGCAGCGATTTGTCAGCGCGTTGGGCAACTCGCCCCTGAGGTGCCTCCCCGGTTGCTGACCCGACGAGCGTGGTGCCCCGTAATCTGAGCCGGTGACCAGAAGACTGATCCTCGCCGCGGCCGCCGCCCTGGGGATGGGCGCGCTAGTGGCACCCGTCAGCGCACGGGCCAGCGAGCCCCGCGTCGCGGTGGCCCAGCCGGTCCCGCTGCCTCGCGGCGCCCAGCCGGTGAACACCACGATGCGCACGTCGTTCGACGTGGTGCTCGCCCAGCCGCGGGCGGCCGCACTGCGCACCTTCCTGCGTGAGGTGAGCGACCCGTCCTCGCCGCAGTACCGGCACTTCCTCACCACGGCCCAGTTCGCCGCCCGCTTCGGCGCGCCTGGCGCGGAGGTCGCCGCGGTGCGCCGCTACTTCTCGTCCTACGGCGTCCACGTCGGCTCGCTCAGCCGCGGCCACCTCGTCTTGCACCTACGAGCCGACACCCGCGCCATCGCCCACGCCTTCGCCACGTCGGTGGTGACGGTTCGCGTCGGGGCGCGCGAAGCGGCCCAGTTCAGCGCGACCGCCACGCTGCCTCGCGCCATCGCCCACGACATCGCGGCCGTCGCGGGGCTGTCGAGCGTTCGCACGCCGCACGCCCTGGGCCTGGCCCACGGGACCCGCGCGCACGCGGCCGCGGCGAGCAGCTGTGCGGCGGCGACCGGTGGCTCATCTCCCACCGCCTCGACACCCAACGCCCTGGGCGGCTACACCCTCCAGCAGCAAGCTCAGCTCTACGGCCTCCAGTCGGCCTGGGCCCAAGGAGACATCGGCACCGGCCAGACCATCGCGGTCTACGAGCTGGGCACCTACAGCCCGAGCGACGTGGCGACGTACCTGTCGTGCTACGGCCTGACGACGACCGTGCAAAACGTCCCCGTCGACGGCGGCGGCCCCAGCTCGTTCTCCGACGAGGCGACCCTCGACGTCGAGGAGGCCGCCGGACTAGCGCCGGGAGCCACGGTTGACGTCTACTCGGGCCCCAACAACTCCACGGGACCGCTGGACATCTACCAGGCCATCGCCGACACCAACACCGCCAGCGTGGTGACGACGTCGTGGGGCACCTGCGAGGCGGACCCCTCCGGCGATCCGGCCGCCGAGCAGGCCGTCTTCGAGCAGATGGCCGCGCAAGGCCAGACCGTCGTCGCGGCGGCCGGCGACAACGGCTCCTCGGACTGCGCCGGCATCACGACCAATGCGCCCGCCGTCGACGACCCGGCGTCCCAGCCCTTCGTCACCGGCGTCGGCGGCCTGACGGTGTCCAGTATCAGCCCGCTGGTCGAGACGGTGTGGAATGACGGCACGGGCAGCGGGGGCGGAGCCGGGGGCGGGGGCGTCTCCACCCTCTGGTCGCGCCCGAGCTGGCAAGTGGCGCCCGGGATCGCCACCAGCGAGTCCAACCGCCTCGTGCCCGACCTCTCCGTGATGGCGGACCCGAACACCGGCTTCATCCAGTACTTCACCGGCAACTCCGGAACCGACTGCGGCACCAACTGCGGCAGCGGGTGGTCGAGCATCGGCGGCACGTCCATCGGGTCTCCCTTGGTGGCGTCCCTGGTCGCGGTCGGCGCTCAGGCCTGTGGCGTCCCGCGCCTCGGCTTCCTCAACCCGACCCTGTACGCGATGGCGACCACGGGCTTCGTCGACGTGACCACCGGGTCCAATGACCTCTACGGCGTCGGCGTCTACAGCGCCGGTCCGGGCTACGACATGGCGTCCGGGCTCGGCAGCCCCAATCCGGCGACCTTCCTCGCCGGACTGTGCCCGCCACGCTTTGATCCCAGCGCGAGCACCGTCACCGTCGAGCCCCACACTGCAGCGACGAGCGAGCCCGTCACGGTGGCCGTACACCTGGTGCGCCAGGACGGCACGCCCGAGGCCAATGCCACCGTGGAGTTCACGGCGCGCGCGAGCCAGGGACTCGTGCTCTTTGACGCCACGCGATCCAGCGCCACCGGGACCGGTCGCGCGAGCTTCTCGGTCACCACCGACGCGACGGGACACGCGTCGGTGACCGTCTACAGCACGATGCCCGGTCCACTGACGATCACCGTCTCGTACCAGTCGACAGTGGTCGCCACCGAGACGGTCAACGTGGGGTCGGCCGCGGCCAGCACGGCCCTGACTCTGACGCGTCCGCGCATCGTCCACGCCTCGGCCGTCGCCGGGAGTGTCGTGCTGGCGGTGCGGTGGCCCAGCAGCGCGCGCGGTGCACGGCTGGAGTACTCACTCAACGACGGGCGCACCTGGGTCAGCTCGCCGATCCGGGGCGCCCGCCTGGTCCTTCGGGGGCTGCGGCGAGGCGTCACCTATGCCCTCAGCGTCCGCTACCACATCGCCAGCCAGATGAGCTCTGGCTCCCCGGTGGTGCGCATCCGCATCCCGTGAGCTGCCGAAGGTCCGCGCGGACGATCTCGTAGACTCGGGGCATTCGTCCTTTGCTCGCCGTGCCCCGTCTTCGCGGCCGACGACCAGTGATGCTCCGTCTGGCGCTGGGAGCGTCGCTGGCGGTGGTCAGCGTGCTCGCTACGAACACGCCATCACACGCGACGCCCCCCGCGCCCACGACCGCTCCGTCCAGCCTTCCACTGTTTTCCTTCGCCGCCTCGGGGACGGGGGCGCTGCCCTGGAACGCGACCGCGCTGACGAGCCAGATCAACAACTCGACGATGCTCGGCACCCCGCACGCGGTCAGCAACGGCAGCGAGGGCGCACTGGCCTACCGGACCAAGGCGAACCAGATCGCCGTGCTGACCGAGATGGCGACGGGCGCGAGCTCGTGGCAGACTCTCACCCCCCACATCCACGCCCCGGCACCGGCCGGGGACCCGGTCCCCTTCTTCGACCCGACCGGCAACGTCGACGTCGCCTACGTTGACGCCACGGGTCGGCTCGTCCTGCTCACACCCAACGACCCGGTGAGCGCGCTGTGGTTGCACACCCACGGGGACACGGCGTGGCGACCGGAGGTCTCCACGGACCTCACCACCTTGACGGGGGTGACGGTGATGGGCGAGCCCAGCGTCCTGGTGAGCGGGTCGACGCTCCTGATCACCGCTCGAACGAACCTCAAGATGGTCGAGTTGTTCTCACTTACCTGGGACGCCGGCCAGCCGATCCCCTACCTCACGGCGCCCGCGGCCAACCTCACGCACCTCACCCGGGGCGCCCGCGCCTCGAGCGACCCGGTGTTGGTGACCGCCACGCCCTTCCCGGCCGTGGCGGCCGTCGGGATGAACGGCGACCTGGCACTCTTCACCACCAGTCCGGTGTCACCCGCGACGTGGATCGAGGAGGACCTGACGGCCGCCACGGGCGGGTCACGCCTCGTGGGGGCGATCACCGCGGCCACGTCGTCGCTGAGCGCCTACGTGGTCGGCCTGAATCACCAGGGTGACGCCGAGATCTTCAGTGCTCCCCTGACCAGCCTCAACCAACCCCCGATCCCGGTGCCCACGACGACGACGACCACGACCACGACCACGACCACGACCACGACCACGACGACCTCAACCACACTTCCGGGGTCGACGACGACGGTGCCCGGATCCACCACCACCACGACGGTCCCACCCCCGACGACCACCACCGTGCCCAATCCCACGCTGAGCGCCCCCTGGTCGATGTTCGACGTCATGACCGCGACGCCGTCGGCGCCGCCGCTGTCGGGGAACCTCTACCTGGGCATCACCCCCACCCAGATCACCCTCGCGGGCGCCGCCGCGAACTGGGGCGACCTCTTCGCGCTGACCAGCGTCAGCGGGTACGCGCCCTGGAGCGCGACGGACGTCTCGGTGACCGCGGGGAGCCTGGCACGCACGGTGGCGCCGAGCGTCGCGGGCGCGCAGGTCGGGTCGACGCTGACCCTCTACGCCGCCGGGGTGGGCTCGCCCTCGCCCCAGGGCGTCGGCGTCTACGCGATTCCTAGCGCCCAGTGGACCCAGGCGGTCCTCGACGGCTGGCCGATCCTGAGCGAGACCGGCGGGCTCGGCACCACCGCATCACCGTGGGTCGGCTGGGTCCACGCGACGAGCGTGACGACGTCCCCCGACTACCTCATGGGCCAGAGCATCTACAACGGCCACCGGCGCGTGACCTGGCTGTCGTTCTGGACCGTCTCGGGTCCCCTGAGCGGTGAGGCGCTGGCCCCGGCGACCTACTACGCCCACGGCTTCGCGGCTGGCGCCTGGGTGGCCACGCAGATCGACCAGTACCGCGCCCAGGGCATGGGCCTCAAGCCCGACTGGGTGATCCTGGACCCGGAGGGCTATCCGGACGCCCACTCCGGGCTCGACGCCCCCGGAGGCTCCTCGAATGCCACCATTGCCCGCTACGCCACCTACTGGGCCGCCATGACCCAGGGCTGGGCCGCGGGCATTGCCTCGGTCGACCCGACTCTCAAGGCGGGCATCTACGCGTCGCAGTACGAATACCGCACGTACCAGCTGGCCACCTCGACCCTGCCGGCCTTCGTGGCCGTCGCCTTCGCTGGCGGTGGCCCGACGCCCGTCTACGGCGCCGACGCGAACAACATTCGCGGGTTCATCGCCTTCAGCGCCTCGTGCACGCCCACCGCGACGCTCCAGTCCGAGGAGTCCACACTCCTCAACCCGCCCTGGGGCGGTCAGTTCAACACGCTCCAGTTCAACGCCGGCGTCTACTGCCCGCCGGCACCCCTCTAGGATGCGGCCGTGAGCGACGAGGGCTCCGCCAGCATTCGTGAGCGCCTGCGCGCCCTGGCCCAGCCGCTGGTCGATACCGTGGACCAGCGGCTCCGGGGCCAGCTCGACGACCGCGTCGATCGCCGCGTCGACGCCGTCGTGAGCGATCGCCTGGCCGTGCTCGAGCGGGCCGTCGCCGATCTGGATCGAGCGGTGCGCGAGCTGCAGGAGCGCCTGGACCCGTCCTAGCGGCGCCGGCGGGCCCGGTCCTGACCGATGGCCCAGCGCACCGCCAGCACGCCCACCACGGCGAGGGCCCCGAGGAACAGGCCGAAGATCACGGCGAACACGGCGACACGTTAGGCACTGTCACAGTCGCCCACAACAGTGGTTGACCGTGAGCACCCGGATCGACGAGCCCGCCCCCCCGACGAGCCGGCGCGAGATTCGCCGCGCTGACGCCGAGCTCGTGGCCGCCCTGCGCGCCGAGCTGGTCGCGCGGGTGCGCCACCTGGTAGCGACGGAGCACCCCCTCGAGGGCACCGTCGCGATCGCGCTCGCGGCCGGCGTCGGCGTGCGGGGCGTCGTGCCCATCGGCACCGCGCCGCTCGCCCAGCTGCGCGGCTCCCTCGTGGCGCGGCTGATCCCCGTCGTGCTGGCGGGCATCCCCCTCCGGGACCCCTTCACCCAGGCCGTGAGCGCGTGGCGCGTGGCGAGCCCCGCGCCCGTGGCGCTCGCCCACCTGCGGGCACTCGACGCCGAGGAGCGCGCCCGGCTGCGCGCGGACGTCGCCGGCCACGCCCGGACGCTGGCTCGGTCCCTCGCCGAGCTGGCGGTGCCCGCGGGGGCGCGGGTCGGCCAGCGCTGTGTGATCCCGATCGTCTCGACGCCCGTCGTCCTGGCCGACACGCTCGATCTCGTCTGGTCCGGACCGTCCGGCCCCCATCTGCTCGACGTCACCACCTCGCCGCTAGGCCCCGAGGCCACCGCCCTCCGGTCGCTGCACGCGCTCACGTGGACCCTGCGCACCGGACGCGTTGCCCGCACCAGCGCCAGTGTGTCGACGGCGACCGGCGAGCACGTGGCCGACGACGTGCGCGCCTCCACACTCGCCGGGGCTCTCGATGCCGTGGTCGCGCAGGTCGCCACGCAGCTCGCGGGAGTCGAGGCGTGAGCGTCGACCTGGCGTACCTCGAGCCCGGTGCCGTCGCGTCCCTGGTCATCCCGGGAGACGACCCCGAGACTCTGCCCCCCACCCTCCCCGCCGCCCTGGCCCGGCGCCTGGGCGGCTCTCCGGCTGGTCGGCGCCAGACCCTCGGCGCCTGGAGCGTGGAGCGGCGCACCGCGCCCGTGCACCCGTTCTCGTGGAGTGCGGCGACGGCCCGGCGGGCGCTCGGTCGCAGCGCCCTGCGCCGGCTGGTCCGCGGAGATGACGCCACCCTCGGCGCCGCCCTGGCCCACGTGCTCGAGCACCGGCTCGATCGCGCCGCGTCGGGCTACGCGGACGTCGGGTCACTCGGCGCGTGGCTGGCGCGTCTGGACGCCACGGGTCGCGCCACGGTGATGAGCGCCGCGCAGACGTGGGCCCTCTCGGTGCTCGAGCTAACCCACCAGATGGCGTCGTGGTCCGCACCCGAGTCCGACGCCTACTACGCCGTCGACCGCTCGCCGGTCACCCTGCGCGGGCGGCGCGACGTCGTCACGGCCCAGGCGCTGATCTGCGTCCGGGCGGGCCGCCCGAGCGCCACTGCCGGGGCCGGACTCCGCGTCGACCTGCTGGTGGCCGGCCTGACCCATCCCGCCGGCGAGCTGCCCGCCCAGGTCGTGGGCGTCTGGCCCGACGCCGGACTGGCCCTGCGCCTGCGCGGGAGCGTGGCCGACGCGCGCCGCGGCGCGCGCTACGTGCTGGCCGCAGCGGTCGCCGCGGGGGTCGGCGCCGCTGCCGCCTGACCGTCTGGGGCCCGGGCCACTAGCGTGGATGGGTCATGCACGCCCGCCACACGCTCCGGAACATCGCCATCATCGCCCACGTCGACCACGGGAAGACCACGCTGGTCGACGCCATGCTGCGTCAGACCGGCGCCTTCGGCGAGCGCGAGGAGCTTACCGATCGGGTCATGGACTCGGGCGACCTGGAGCGCGAAAAGGGCATCACCATCCTGGCCAAGAACACCGCCGTGACCTGGCGCGACCTCACCATCAACATCATCGACACGCCGGGCCACGCCGACTTCGGCGGCGAGGTCGAGCGTGGGCTGGCGATGGTGGACGGCGTCTTGCTGCTGGTGGACGCCGCCGAGGGCCCCTTGCCCCAGACCCGCTTCGTCCTGCGCAAGACGCTCGAGCGGCACCTCCCGGTCGTGCTGGTCATCAACAAGGTCGACCGGCCTGACGCCCGCGCAGCCGAGGTCGTCACCGAGGTCGAGAACCTGTTCCTCGACCTGGACGCCGACGAGCACCAGATCGGGTTCCCGATCCTCTACGCCAGTGCTCGCCAGGGCTGGGCGTCGCGCTCGGCGAGCGAGCCGGCCAGCGACCTGACCGCGCTGTTCGAGACGATCGAGTCGACCGTCCCCTCGCCGCACTACGAGCCTGACCACGGCCTCCAGGCCCTGGTGTGCAACCTCGACGCCTCGCCCTACCTGGGTCGCCTGGCGCTGTGCCGCGTCGTGAACGGCACCTTGGAGCGGGGCCAGCGGGTGGCCTGGTGCCGCCTCGACGGCACGATCCAGTACGCCCGAGTGACCGAGCTGTTCATCACCGTTGCCCTGGACCGGGTGCCGGCCCAGAGCGCGGGCCCCGGTGACATCGTGGCCGTCGCCGGCTTCGAGGACATCACCATCGGCGAGACCCTGGCCGACCCCGATCGTCCCGAGCCGCTGCCCCCCCTGACCGTCGACGAGCCCTCGATCTCCATGACCATCGGGATCAACACCTCGCCCCTGGCGGGCACCGAGGGCTCGCTGCTGACCGCGCGGATGGTGAAGGACCGCCTGGACCGCGAGCTCGTCGGCAACGTGTCGCTGCGCGTGCTGGCGACCGAGCGTCCCGACGCCTGGGAGGTTCAGGGCCGCGGCGAGCTCCAGCTGGCGGTCCTGATCGAGACGATGCGCCGCGAGGGCTTCGAGCTCACCGTGGGCAAGCCGCAGGTGGTCACCCGCCTGGTCGACGGGCACGTCCACGAGCCCGTCGAGCGGGTCACCATCGACACGCCCGAGGAGTTCGTCGGGGCGATCACGACCCTGCTGGGCACCCGGCGCGGCACCGTGCTCGACCTGGTGAGCCACGGCACGGGCTGGGCGCGCATGGAGTGGCGCATCCCGTCACGCGGCCTGGTCGGCATCCGCACCGAGTTCCTCACCGAGACCCGGGGGGCGGGCATCATGCACGCCGTCTTCGACGGGTACGAGCCCTGGGCCGGCGACATCCGCCCACGGCGCGGGAGCGTCCTCATCGCCGATCGGCGCAGCGTCACCACCGCCTACGCGCTGGTCGACCTGGAGGCCCGCGGCACCCTGTTCGTCGGCCCCGGCGTCGAGGTCTACGAGGGGATGATCGTGGGTGCCAATCCTCGCCCCGACGAGATGAACGTGAACCCGACGCGCGAGAAGAAGCTCACCAACATGCGTGCCGCGGGCAGCGACAACTTCGAGAAGATGGCCCCGCCCACGGTCCTGTCCCTAGAGCAGGCTCTGGAGTTCATCGCCGAGGACGAGGCCGTCGAGGTCACGCCGGCGTCGGTCCGCCTGCGCAAGGTCGTCTTGGACCACGCGCAGCGCGCCCGCCAGCGAAAGCGCGCCGAGCGCGCCGGATAGTCTCGTCGCCGGAGGGATGACAGAGCGGACGAATGTACCGGTCTTGAAAACCGGCGTGGGCTTGCCCACCGTGGGTTCGAATCCCACTCCCTCCGCGCTGGGCGGTCGATCCCCGCGCTGGCCCACCGGGCGGCCCGTCCCGGGTCGCTCGAGGCGCGCGGTGACGCGGGGCCACTCCAGGGCGTCGGCTAAACCTGGGAGCGGGCGACGCGGGCCGCCCCGGGACCCAGGAGGTTGGTCATGGACGCCCCCGCGGTGCGCGCCGATGGGCTCACCAAGCGCTATGGGCGCACCGTGGCCCTCGACCACCTCGACCTCGAGGTGCCTGCGGGCCAGATCCTCGGCTACCTCGGCCCCAACGGTGCCGGCAAGACGACGACGCTGCGCCTCCTGCTCGGGCTGATCCGGCCCACGTCGGGGCGCGCCGAGATCTTCGGCGTGGACGCCTGGCGCGAGCCGGTGCGCGCGCACACGCACATCGCCTACGTCACCAGCGACGTCGCCCTGTGGCCCACGCTGACCGGGGGCGAGGTCCTCGACCTGCTCGGCCACGCCCACGGCTCGGTTGACGAGGCCCTGCGCGACGAGCTGATCGCCAGCTTCGACTTGGATCCGACGCTGCGGGTGCGCGCCTACTCGACGGGCAATCGCCAGAAGGTCCTGCTGATCGCCGCGCTCATGACGCGCGCCGACCTGCTGGTGCTCGACGAGCCCACCCGGGGGCTGGACCCCCTCGTCGACCAGGTCTTTCGCACCTACATCCGCCAGGCCCGCGACCGCGGGCAGACCGTCGTGCTCAGCTCGCACGAGCTGAGCGAGGTGGAGGCGCTGTGCGACCAGGTGGCCATCGTGCGCGCGGGACGCCTGGTCGAGCAGCGCACCCTCGCCGAGCTGCGTCAGCTGAGCGCCCTGGCCATCGAGGCGACGTTCCCGGGCCGGTCCCCGGACCTCAGTGGCGTCCCCGGCGTGCACGCGCTGGAGGTCGAGGAGTCCGTCCTGCGCTGCCAGGTCGAGGGCTCGATGGAGCCCCTGCTGCGGGCGCTGGTCGAGGCCGGGGTCACCCGCATGACCAGCCGGGAGCCCTCCTTAGAAGAGCTGTTCCTCGCCCACTACGACCGCACCGACGGGCCCGCGCCGTGAGGACGCCGACGGTGGGCACCGGCGCGGCGCCCGCGCGGGCCCTCGTCTTCACGCTCACCGTGCGGCGGACGGTCCGCTCGGGCGCGCTGTGGGGCGCCGCACTCGGCCTGATCACCGCGACGTCGGCCCTCAGCTACGACCGCATCTACCCGACCCACGCCCTGCGCGTGGCTCTGGCCCGAGCCTTCGGGAACAACACGATGACCATCGCGCTGTTCGGGCCGGCATCCCACCTGGACACGGTCGCCGGCTTCACCTCCTTCAAGGTCTCCTTGACCCTGTCGGTGCTCGCCTCCCTGTGGGGCCTGCGCGCGGCGACCGGTGCCCTGCGCGGGGAGGAGGAGACCGGACGCTGGGACCTGCTGCTCGCCGGGCCGCGCCGTCGCGTGGCCACCACGGCGCAGGCCCTGGCCGGCGTCGGCGGGGGCGTGGTGGCCCTGGCCGCGAGCTGTGCGGTCGTGACCGCGGCCGCGATCCGCTCACCGGCCGGTGGGCTGCGCTGGACCCAGGTCCTGGGACTAGGCGGGGCGGTGCTCGCCGCCGCCACGACCTTCGCGGCGCTCGGCGCCCTGACCAGCCAGCTCGACGCCACACGGCACGACGCGACCACCACGGGCGTGGTGATCCTGGCCATCGCCTACGCGCTGCGCCTGGTCGCCGACGCCGGACTGGGACTGCACGCCCTGGTGTGGGCCTCGCCGCTCGGCTGGGTCGAGAAGATGGCCCCACTGACCGCCCCGTCGGCCGTCGCCGTGGTGCCCGTCGCTGCCTGGACGGTCGTGCTCGGAGCCGCGGCCCTGCGCGGCGCGCGCGTCCGGGACCTCGGCGCCGGCCTGCTCGCTCGTGACGACCGGCCGCGTCGGCGGCGACGCCGGCTCACGGGTCCGGGCGCCCTCACCTGGCGCCTGCTGTCGTCGACCATCCTGCGGTGGTGGATCGGGATCACCCTGGGCGCCGGGCTGATCGGCCTCGTGGCGCGCCCGGCCGGCTCGACCATCGGTGGCTCCTCGGTGCGTGACGTCTTCAGCCGTCTGGGCGCGACGACGCTCGGCACGCGCGCGGTGCTCGGGGTGGCCTCGCTCATCGTCGCCGTCGTCGTGTCGCTCCTGGCCGTCGGCCAGGTGGCGGCCGCCCGCGCCGAGGAGGCGCGCGGGCACCTCGACTGGCTGGTGGCCAGCCAGGTCTCGCGCGTTCGCTGGCTCGGGTGGCGTCTGGGCGCGGCCGCGATCGCTCTGGGTGGCGTCGGCGTCCTCGAGGGGCTGGCGACGTGGGCGGCGACCGCGAGCCAGGGCGCCCACGTGGGACCCGCGCTGCTGCTCGAGGCGGGCGCCAACCTCCTGCCGCCCGCCCTGGCCCTGCTCGGCGTCGCGACGGCGCTCTACGGGCTGTGGCCCCGCGCCGCGGTGCCCGTGAGCTACGGGCTCGTGGCCTGGTCCCTCCTCATCGTGATCGTCGGAGGCATCGGCGCGATCAGCCCCTGGCTGCTCGACACGTCGGTCTTCCACCACATGGCCGCCGCGCCCGCCGAGGCCCCCCACGCCGCGGCGAACGCCATCCTGTGCGCGATCGGGCTCGTCGGCGTCGCGACGGGGGTCGTCGCCTTCGCCCGGCGCGACCTGGTGGCGACCTGACGGCGGGGTCCCGCCCGCGGCGCTCGGACGAGATGCCCGCGGGTCGTTGCCCCGGTGTCGGCTCCGCGCCTACCGTATACAAATTGTGACCTTTCGGGCCCCCGTCCACGACAACCGGACCCCGCCCTCCGCGCTGTATCGCCTCGGGGCCCTCAGCGGCCGCCACCCCTGGCGCGTGATCGCCCTGTGGCTCCTGGCCGCCGTCGTGCTGGGAACCTGGACCCGGACCGATCGCCCGACCTACGCCGATGCGACGACGCTCGGGGGAACCCAGGCGTCGATCGGGGCCGCGCTGCTGGGGGCCCACGAGCCCGCGACGCGCGAAGCCACGGGCCTGGTCGTCGTCGCCACCGATCACGGGACGCTGGCCGCGTACCAGCCGGCCCTGGAGGCGAGCGTCGCCAACCTGGCGCGCCTGCCCCACGTCGTGGCCGTCTCGGACCCGCTGACGGCCACCCCCCCCACAGTGTCGCCCTCGGGCAGGGTTGCCTACGCCACGGTGCGCCTCGACGTCGCGGCGCCGGCGCTCGGGTCGGGACTCGCTGCCGGCCTGCTCCGGGCCACCGCGCCGGCCACCCGCGCGGGGCTGGCGGTCGACTTCGGCGGCGCGTTCGATCAGATCACCCGCCCCCGCACCACTGACCGGCGCGCCGAGGTGCTCGGGGTCGCGGTCGCCCTGGTCGTGCTGGCCCTCACCTTCGGCAGCGTGCTGGGCGCCATCGTCCCCCTGGTGAGTGCCGTCATCGGTGTCGTGATCGGCCTGAGCATTCTCGGCCTGGTAGCCCTGGTGCTGACGTTCGCGACCGCCTCGCCGACGCTGGCCGCCATGATCGGCCTGGGCGTCGGCATCGACTACGCCGTCTTCCTCACGACGCGCTTTCGCCAGCTGCTGGTGGAAGGTCACGATCCCGGCGAAGCCGCCGGGCGGGCCACGGCGTCGAGCGGTCGCGCCGTCGTGATCGCCGCCTCCACGGTCGCGGTGGCCATGCTCGGCCTGTACGGGTCGGGCCTGAGCTTCATCGGCCTGCTCGGGCTGGCGGCGGTGTTCGCCATCGTGGTCGCAGCCCTGGCGTCCGTCACACTTGTCCCGGCGGCGCTGGTGCTGGCCGGGCGGCGCCTGGACCGCTACCGCGTGCGGCGCACCGTCGCCGAGGCGACGCGCGCCGACGACGGCTGGCACCGCTACGCGGCCCTCGTGGGCCGGCACCCGTGGCGCGCGCTGGTCCTGGGCGCGGCGACCCTCGCCGTCGTCGCCCTCCCAATTCTCTCGCTGCAGCTGGGCCACGTCAGCACCGGCGCGGACCCGACCTCCTTCACCGACCGGCGGGCCTACGACCTACTGGCCCGGGGTTTCGGGCCCGGGATCAACGGCCCGCTCACCGTGGTCGTGGACACCGGTGGCCACGCCGCGCCGGCGGGTCGTGCGGCGCTGGTGGCGCGGGCCCTGGCCGCGACTCCCGACGTGGCCGCGGTCACGGCGCTGCGCCCCTCCCCCGACGGCCACCTTCTCGTCGCGACGGTGCTCCCGGCCTCGGACCCTTCAGCGGCGGCCTCCACGACCCTGTTCTCGACGCTGGTCGACACGACGCTGCCCCACGCCCTGGCGGGAACCGCGTGGCGCGGCTACGTCACTGGGCCCACCGCCCTGCAGGACGAGTTCGACACCATCGTGGCCTCGCGCACGCCGCTGATCGTGCTGCTGGTGATCGCAGTCGCCTTCGTGCTCATCGCCTCGGCCTTCCGAAGCCTGGTCCTGGCCCTGGAGGCCGCCGCGCTCAACCTGCTCAGCATCGGCGCCGCCTACGGCGTCTTGGTGGCGGTCTTCCAGTGGGGCTGGGGCCGCGCCTGGCTGGGTCTGCCGGCCAGCGTCCCCATCGAGGCCTACGTGCCGATGATCATGTTCGCCATCGTCTTCGGCCTCTCGATGGACTACGAGGTGTTCCTGCTCTCGCGCATCCACGAGAGCTGGCTGCGCGGAGGCGACAACGCGGCTGCGGTGACCGAGGGCCTGGCGCGCACCGGACGCGTCATCGGGGCCGCCGCCCTCATCATGGTGAGCGTCTTCCTCTCGTTCGTCACGTCGCCCCTGGTCGTGGTCGAACAGCTGGCCATCGGGCTGTCGGCGGCGGTCCTTCTGGACGCGACCATCGTGCGCCTCGTCCTGGTCCCGGCCGCCATGTTCCTGCTGGGCGAGCAGAACTGGCGGCTGCCGCGGTGGCTCGACCGGGTCCTGCCCCGCGTGCGCCTCGACGGGTAGATCAGCCCACGACGCGCGCGCGCAGGCCGGCGATCCAGCGATCGGCCGAGCGCCGCGCGGCGCTGATGGCCGCCCGTCGGCTCGAGGCAGCCTCGCCCGTGACCGGGTAGGAGCCCAGGAACTTCACGTGGGCCAGGTGAGCCTGCAGGTCGGCGAGGCAGTCGGCCACGAGGTCGTCGCCGATGTGGCCCTCGAACTCGATGACGAAGCAGTAGTCGCCCAGGCCGCGCTTGGTCGGCCGGCTCTCCAGCTTGGTCAGGTTGACGTCGCGCGCGGCGAAGCGGCCCAGGATGCCGTACAGGGATCCGGGGTGGTCGGCGTTCTGGAAGCAGACGATCGTCGTGCGGTCGTGCCCGGTCGGCGCGGCCACCTCGTCGCGGCCCACCACCACGAAGCGCGTGGCGTTGCCCGCGTGGTCCTCGACGTCGCCGGCGACCACGGCCAGGGCGAAGAGCTCGCCGGCCAGGGCCGAGCCCACCGCCCCCCAGGGCTCCTCGGAGCTGGCCACCAGCCGGGCGGCCTCGCTGGTCGAGGTCGTGGGCACCACGTCGATCCCGTCCAGGCTGGCCAGGAAGCCGCGGCACTGGGCCAGGGCGTGGGGGTAGCTGTAGACGACGCGGATCTGGTCGAGGTCGCGTCCCGGGCGGGCCAGCAGGTGCAGGTGGATCGGCCGCACGACCTCGCGGGTGATGTAGAGGTCGTGGTCGAAGACCAGGCCGTCGATGGTCGCCGAGACCGTCCCCTCGATGGCGTTCTCCAGCGGGACCAGCGCGTGCTCCAGGGTGCCCGCGGCCACCTGGGCCAGCAGGTCCGGGATCGTGGCCACCGGCACCGCGCTGCCCCCCAGCTGGCGCACCGCCTCGTGCGAGAAGGACCCCTCGGGCCCCAAGTACCCGATCGGACCCTCAGCCATGCCCCATGGTACGCGAGCCCGTGGGGAGTGGGGCCAGGCTCTACGATGGCCAAGGCCCAAATGGGGAGGTCATGGTGGGGCACCCGATGTTCGCATACGACGAGAAGGCGACCGAGGCGATCTTCGCCTACTGTCGCGGGCGGCTGGCGCTGGACCCGGTCCCGCTCGACTACGGCGGCCTCTTCGACATCCCCGCCGACGAGGTCGCGGGCCTGATCACCCAGGGGGGACGTCCCGTCGAGGAGGTCCTCGCCCTGTTCGAGCGAGACCTGGCGCCGGCGGTGGTGTCCATCGACGCCCCGACCTTCCTGGCCTTCATCCCCAACTCGCCGACCAAGAACTCGCTGCTGTTCGACATGGTGGTGGCCTGCTCGGGCCTGAACGGCACCAGCTGGCTCGAGGCGGCCGGCGTCGTGACCGCCGAGAACCAGGCTCTGGACTTCCTGTCGCGGCGCGCGGGCCTGCCCGAGGGCGCCGGTGGCGCCTTCGTCTCGGGCGGCTCGATGGGCAACCTGGCCAGCCTGACGGTGGCCCGCGACGTGGGCCGCGCCCGCCACCCCGAGATCGAGCCGCACCGGGTGCGCATCGCCATCTCGGCCGACGCCCACGCCAGCGTCGGCAAGGCGCTCCACGTCATCGGCGTCGAGCCCTTCGAGGTCGCCACGACCGACCACCGCTTCACGCTCGAGGCGCTGCGCGCGGCGCTCGCTGCCGACCCCCACCCCGAGTCGGTGGTCGCCATCGTGGCCACCGCCGGCACCACCAACGCCGGCATCGTCGACGACCTCGAGGGCCTGGGCACCTACGCGCGCGAGCACGACCTGTGGTTCCACGTCGACGGCGCCTACGGCGGGGCGGCCATGCTGGCCCCGTCCCACCGCGAGATCTTCGCCGGCCTGCGCCACGCCGACAGCTTCGTGGTGGACCCCCACAAGTGGCTCTTCGCGCCGCTCGACTGCGCCGCCCTGATCTACCGCAACCCCACGATCGCCCGCACGGTCCTGGCCCAGCAGGCGGGGTACCTGGACATCTTGCACGTCAGCGACGACGCGGACTACGACTGGAACCCCTCGGACTTCGCGATCCACCTCTCGCGGCGGGCCCGCGGCCTGCCGTTCTGGTTCTCCCTAGTGACCTACGGCGTGGGCGCCTACGAGTCGGCCATCGAGCGCGGGATCGAGCTGGCGCGCATCACCGAGGAGATGGTCCGCGCGCGTCCCGATCTCGAGATGGTGCGGCCCGCCAGCCTCTCGATCGCGCTGTTTCGCCGGCCAGGCTGGAGCGAGGCGCGCTACAACGAGTGGAGCCTGCAGCTGCTGCGCGACCAGGTGGCCTTCGTCACCCCCACCAAGTGGGAGGGCGAGACGATCGGGCGCTTCGCGTTCCTGCACCCCGACACCAGCGAGTCGACGATCGCCCAGGTCCTGGACTCCATGCGCGACTGAGGCTCAGCGCGGCGGTGGCGTCCCGCGATCCAGCAGGGGCGCCGCCGGGTCGCGCCGGGTCGTGGCGCGCTGCCAGGCCACCCCGGCGAGCGCCTCGAGCACCACGCGATTGCCCAGGTAGGCCGTGATCTCGGCGTGGTCGAAGGGCGGGGCCACCTCGACGACGTCCAGCCCGGCGAGCGGCGCCTCCATAGCCAGGCGCCGCACCGCGTCGAGCAGCTGGCGGCTGGTCAGCCCGCCGGGCTCGGGCGTCCCGGTGCCCGGGGCGGCGCCCGGGTCCACCACGTCGACGTCGACGGACACGAAGACGGCGTCGCAGTCGTCGGTGGCGCGCTCGAGCGCCTCGTCGAGCACGGCGTCCAGGCCGCGCGCGACGATCTCGCCCATCTCGAAGGAGCGCATGCCCTGGGCCGCCATCCAGTCCAGGGTCTCGGGCTCGGGCCAGTAGCCGCGCAGCCCGACCTGGAAGAAGCGGTCACCGCGGCAGGCCCCCGACTCGATGAGGCGGCGCATCGGCGTGCCGTGCCCGTACAGCGAGCCCATCTGCGTGTCGCCGGTGTCGGCGTGGGCGTCGAAGTGGATCACGGCCACCCGGCCCCAGCCCACGTGGCGCGCCACCCCGGTCACGTCGGGCAGGGCGATGGTGTGGTCCCCGCCGAGCACCACCGGGAGCACCCCCGCCGTGGCCACGGCCGTGACCCGCGCCTCGAGGCGCGCCAGGGACCGCTCGGTCTCGCCCGAGGGCATCTCGACGTCGCCCAGGTCGACCACGCCCAGGTCGATCAGCGGGTCGACGCCGAGGGCCAGGCTCGGTCGGGACCCGTCGTGGGGCAGGTAGTCGGTCAGGCGGATGGCCTGGGGCCCGAAGCGGCAGCCCGAGCGATGCGAGGTGCCCCCGTCGAAGGGCGCCCCGATGATGGCCGCCGCGGCGCCGGCCCAGCTGGCCGGGTCGTCGGGGTCGGCCGCCGGGACGCCCAGGAAGGTCGCGTCGGGTCCGTACAGGTTGCCAATGCGCACCCGTCCTCCTCAGTGCTCGGTGTCCACGGCGGCCCACGCCGCCGCGAGGCTTGCCAGATTGTCCACCACCAGCGAGATGTGCCCGGCCGCCGGCTGGTGCACCTCGCGGGCTCCGGGGATGTGCGCGGCGAGCCACGCCCCGTGGGCCGGGGGCACCAGGACGTCCTGGCCGCCGTACCAGACCTCGACGGGCACCCCGATGCGCGTGACGTCGCAGTCCCACGGGGCCAGCAGCGCCCGGTCGTCGTCAATCCAGCCCGCCGCGTCGGCGCCCAGCCCCTGTCCCGTCGACGACGCCAGGATCTCGGCCACGCGCGGCGCGGCCAGGGCCACTTGGTCGACCTCACTCACCATCGCGCCCAGCTGCGCGGCCAGCTCGGCGCCCGACGCGGCCCGCATCGTCGTCGCCGCGGCGTCCAGCGCCTCCTCAAAGGCGGCCCCGCCCGCGCGGGCCAGCGTGAACTCCTCGACGTTGTCGGCGCCCATCCCGGCCAGCCAGTCGATATCGGCGTCGGCGGGGGCCGGACCGGCCAGCGACCACGCCGCCGCGCAGCGCGGCGCGTCCAGGGCGGCGCAGGCCAGCGCGTGGGGCCCACCACCCGACCAGCCCACGGCCACGTAGCGCTCCCGGCCCAGGGCGTCGAGCACCGCGTCCACGTCGTCGACGGCCGCAGCGACGCTGCGTCCGAGCCGGCGCGTCGAGGCGCCGTAGCCCGGGCGCGAGACCATGACCAAGAGGACGCCCGCCGCGGTGGCACTCTCGAAGAGCCGCACCAGGGAGGCGGCACCCGGCGTGCCGTGGTGGACGACCACCGTCGTGCCGCTGCGGTGGCCCACCAGGCCGACCTGCAGGCGGCGCCCGTCGGAGGCCGCCAACTCGTACTCCTCGTACATGGCGCCCTCCTCCACGTCTGGTGGCGATGCTACTGCTGGACGTGCACGACGGCGCCCGCGTTGAGCAGCTCGACCCAGGTCTGGCCCGGCGTGAGGGCCAGCGGGGACCCCGAGCGCGTCCGGTAGGCGATGGGGGCGCGCGCCGTGGTGTGGCTCCAGGTGCCCAGGACCTCGTGCCCGTCGCTGAAGAGGGCGACGGGCCCCGAGCCCTGGAGGTTCGCGTACGAGGTGAAGGTCCCCACGCCGTTGACGTAGGTGACCCACATCACGAGCACGTTGGCCGGGGCGACGTGGGCCCCGGTCCCGGTGATCACCGGCTGGCCGAACAAGGTGCGGTCGTAGCCGTGGCGCTGCGGGTCCCATGTCCAGGTGACGGGGTAGATGCTCGGGAACGGCACCGTCACCGAGGACGCCAGCGCGCCGGTGGGCGCCGTGCCCGCGCGCCGGTAGGTGAACAGCGGGTGGGGCGGCACGGGTGCGCCGTGGAACCGGAACAGTGCCGCGCCGATCCCGTAGAGGTTGTGCGGGGCCACGCGGGCCAGGTCGCGGAACATCGCGGTGCCGGCGGTGGACTCCTGGACCGGGTCGATGGGCGAGGACGCGATGGCGGCCAGCGCGTAGGGCGCACCGCCCGAGAAGGCGAAGATCCCGCCGAGGGGATCGAGAATCTGCGCGTCGGTGGGCCGCACCGAGCGGATCGGCCCGATCTTGGCGGGGTCGTGCGAGTTGAAGACCGCCGCCAGACGCGTGATCCCGCCGTTGACGATCTCCTCGTAGACGACGTCGGCCTGGTCGATCCCCCACTGGGGCATCGCCTCGGGCGTGTTCTCGATCTTGACCGTGAGGGCCGGGTGATGGGTCGCGAAGCCTGACGGGTCGGGCAGCCCGGTCAGCGGGGCGAGGGGAATCGTGGTCGTCGTGGTCGTCGGCCCGGCGCCAGACGTCGCCGGCGCTCCCGCGTTCACGCCCCGATGGCGCAGCGCCACCCCGGCGAGCCCCACGACCACGACGGCCACGCCCACCAGGAGCCAGCGCCCGCCACGGTGGGCGCGCCGCGCGGGCGCCGCGTGCCGAGCGCTCACTGCACGCTCCGCCCGACCAGCTCCTTGACGATCATGGTGTGGGGCAGGCCGGTCTCCGGGCTCAGGTGCTCGCTCCCCGGTACGGTCGACCATCCCGTCGCGCGGTAGAAGGCCAGCGCGGTGTCGCGGCCGTTGGCCCAGATCTCGCGCACGCCGCGACCCCACAGGATGGCCTCGCCGACGGCCGCCACGCGGGCGCCGTAGCCGCGGCCCTGGACGTCGACCTCGGTGGCCATGTAGCGCAGCTGGTAGGCCGGACGCTCGGGGTGCACCGGCGAGACCGACGGGTAGTACGACGAGGTCACGACCAGGCGGGCCCCGCGCAGGCCGGCGACGTGCAGCGCCAGCGCGTCCCCGTCGCGCGGGTCCTCGACGACCTTGGCCGGGTCGTCGCCGCGCAGCACGCGGCGGCGCACGTCGTGGAGGCGCGCCGCGTCGACGGTCTCGACCCGGAAGGCGAGGTCGGCGACCTCGTGCCCGAGGGGCCGCACCATCGTGATCAGCTGGCGGCGCGGGTCGCGCTCCAGCGTGGCGACCTCGCCCGTCTCGACGAAGCCGAGCCGACGATAGAAGGTGCGGGCGCGGGCCACCACGTCGATGACGTGCAGCCACAGGGCCGTGGCCCCGTCGTCGCGGGCCCAGCGATTGATGGCGGTGACCAGCTGCTCGGCGACGCCGGCGCCCCGGTAGCGAGCGCTCACGAACATGCCGTAGAGCCAGTGGGTGTCGGGGTAGCGGTCGTTGTAGCCGCCCGCGGCCATGCCGACGACGCGGCCCTCGGTCTCGGCCAGGACGTAGGCGCGCTGCTCGGCCGCCTCGGCCCACCGCTCGGGGGGCCAGGCGACGACCTCGTCGTAGGTGGAGCCGAAGGCCTCGGGCGAGTCCAGCAGTGCCTCGAGCCGGATGGCGCGCAGCGCCGCGGCGTCCGCCGCCGTCGTCGTGTGCAAGGTGAACTCAGACATCGGGCATCCAGGATGCCACGCGGCGCTCCTCCCCGCTGCCCTCCCCCAGGCGCCGACGAACCTCGCGGCGGTCCTCGTCGGGCCGGTTCTGGGAGAGCTTGGCCTTGCCGGTGATGCTCGCGATGGCGACCGTCAGCCCGACGATCGCCTGCAGCTGGCGCTCCAGGTAGTCGGCGGGCGCCTGGTCGACGTGCCAGGGGTCGACCGCACCCTCGAAGTGCTCGGTCTGGCGGCGCACCTGGGACGCGAGCCACTCGGGGTCCTCGTGGACGCTCAGGCCGCCCCGCGCCTCGACGACCACGTAGTTCCAGGTCGGCACGACGCGCGGGTCCTTGAGGCGACTCGGGTAGTAGCGCGGCGACACGTAGGCGCTGGCCACGTTCACGGCGACCAGGACCTCCTCGCCCTCTGGGGCGTCGCGCCACCAGTCGTTGCCGCGGGCCACGTGGGTGACCAGCGCGCCGTCGAGGACCAGGAACGGGACGAAGACGCTGCGCAGCCCGGTGGGCGAGGAGCGCAGGAGGAATCCGGCCCCCGCCTCGCTCAGGATGCGCCAGGCCTCCTCGTCAGGGAGTGCGAAGTGCGCAGGTGTGTACACCCGTCCATCCTGGCACGGTCACTCCTCCCCGTGGCTGGGCAGACGGGCCGAGTACATGGAGTAGCCATCGATCTGGCGCACCAGGAGCGTGGCGATCAGCGTGGCCACCGTCATGGCCGGGACGACCGAGAACCCGCCGTGGGTGAGCTCGAGCACTAGGACCAGTCCCGCCAGGGGCGCCTGCATGGACGCGCCGAGCATCGCAGCCGCCCCCACGAGCGCGTAGGCCCCGATCGGGGTGCCCGGCCACAGATGGGACCAGGCCACGCCGAGGAAGCCCCCCAGCACCGCCCCGGTCGCGAGGAACGGGGTGAAGACCCCGCCACCGCCGCCGGCCCCGAGGGTCGCGGCGGTCACCAGGGGCTTGAGCGCGAAGAGGGCCAGGAACAGCCCGAGGGTGCCCACGCCGAGGAAGGCCTGGTGCGCCATGTCCTTGCCGTTGCCGAACAGCTGCGGGTACCAGATCCCGAGCACCCCCACGACCAGGAACGTCGCCGGCATGACCCACAGGATGCGGGCGCCCCCGACCCGGTGGTGGGAGACCCACCCGATGAGGCGCACGTAGAGGACCGCGAGCAGACCGATGACGACGCCCGCCAGGACCGACCACACCATCAAGGCGGGGCTGGAGGCGTAGTGCGGCAGGTCGGTGTAGGTGGCGGTGTTGGGCAGGTAGATCCACGCGGTCATCGTGGCCAGGAGCGTCGCCGCGAGCGCCGGCAGCACCACCGGCAGGGTCAGGCTGCCGTAGAGGACCTCGGCCACGAAGAGCGCCCCGCCCAGGGGCACGTTGTACACCGCGGCCAGTCCCGCCCCGCCGCCGCAGGCCACCAGGAGGCGGCGCTGGGCCGGCGTGAGGCCGAACCAGCCGGCGACCTGGCTGCCCGAGGCCCCGCCCATCAGCTTGGGCGCCGCCTCGCGGCCGATGGAGGCGCCCATCCCGATGACCACCTCGGAGAGGGCCGAGGTCAGCAGGCTGCGCCGGAACGACAGGTGGCCGTCGCCGCGCCACAGCGCGTCGTCCAGCTCGGCGTGGTCGTGGCGCAGGTACCGGCGGATCAGGTACCACCCGATGGCTCCCACCCCACCTGCTATCAGCAGGAACACGACGCGACGCGCGTCCGGCGACGCGGCCACCGCCGCCTGGTAGCTGCCCGACCGGAAGTGGAACGCCAGGTACTCGAAGCGCGCCAGGATCCACATCATGAGGTCGCCGAACAGCCCGGTGAGCACCGAGGTCACCACCAGGGCGATCCAGAAGCGCAGCGTCAGCGCCACATCGCCGTCGGCGCCGGTGTTGGGCTGCTCGGTCGCGTCACGACCCGACGCGATGCGCCGACGGATGAGGGGGTGCGGCGCGCGCACTCGCTCCTTGTCCGTTTCTTGGCTGTCGTCGTCTCCCGCGCCCCGCAGCACGGGATCAGTCTACGAAACCGCCCGCATCGGGCCGACCGACGTCGAGCCCGCCGACCGCGGCGCACCGGGCGCCGTGACCCGGGTCGTCGACGAAGGCGCCGCAGCGCGGACAGGTGAGGTGCAGCCAGCAGACGGGGTCGCCACCCACCTCGACCTCGTCGTCGTAGCGCATCGACTCGTTCGGCCCCCGCTCGCCCACGACGTCACCTTAGAGGGGTCCCCGCGCTCGGTGGCGGCACCGAGCCCCCCGTCGCGGCGTCGATAGTGTGGAGGTGAGCGGCGCCGCCGGGTCGCGCGGGGGGACGGCGTCGCGAGAGGCTAGGAAAGGAGTCGGCGTGCGCCTTCGCATCCCCTTCGTGCTCTTGGGACTTCTGACGCTGCTGTCGGCGGGCGCCTTCGCGCTGTCGATGGCCGAGGTTCAGCCGAACCACCAGGTGACCATCACCTCGTGCGGGCAATCCGGCCAGTTCGCGCCCCGCGAGATCGTCGTCGCGTGCGCCGACGGGAACCTGGGCTACAGCCACCTCGCCTGGATGGACTGGGGCGAGCCCACGGCCTACGCGCACGGCGTGGCCTACCAGAACTCGTGCACTCCAACGTGCGCGGCCGGGACCATCATCACGCACTCGGTGATGATCGCGCTGTCGGGCCTGCGCGCCAACCAGTACCACGTGCTCACCGTGATGAACTCCGCGGGAGCGGTCGTCGGCTCCGCGGTGAGCCTGTCCTGAGGCCGACCCGGGGCCCGCGCGGGACAAAAGACCCCACCGGGGGCGGGCGCCACTGGGGTACGGTCGGTGCTGGCCCCTCAACGTCGAGAGCCGGGTGAGACATGTTCCAAGTTCGTATCCACGGCCGCGGTGGCCAAGGTGTCGTCACCGCCGCCGAGCTGCTGGCCGTCGCGGCCTTCCGCGAGGGACGCCACGCCCAGGCCTTCCCGAGCTTCGGCTCCGAGCGCACCGGCGCCCCCGTCGTCTCCTACTGCCGCATCGACGATCGCGAGATCCGCACGCGCGAGCCGATCAGCGCTCCTGACGCTGTCGTCATCCAGGACGTCACCCTGATCCACCAGGTCGACCTGTTCTCCGGCCTCGACACGTCCGGCTACGTGCTGATCAACACGTCGCGGACCTTCGCCGAGCTGGGGCTGGGCGATCTGGCCGAGCGCTGCCGACCCGACCACCTCATGACCTGTCCGGCCACCGAGCTCGCCTTAGAGCACGTGGGCCGCCCGGTGCCCAACGCCGCCCTGCTGGGGGGATTCGCCGCCCTGACCGGCCAGGTGCCGATCCACGCGATCGGGGACGCGCTGCGCGACCGCTTCGGGCCCACGGTCGGCGAGCGAAACCTGGCGGCCGCCGCGGCGGCCTTCGACCACGTGCGAGCGCAGATGGAGGTGGTCAGCGGTGCTGCAGCAGATTGAGGGCTCCCACGCAATTGCCGAGAGCGTGGCCCGCTGTCGTCCCGAGGTGGTGTGCGCGTACCCGATCTCGCCCCAGACCCACATCATCGAGGCCATCGGCGTGATGGTCAAGGAGGGGACGCTCGCGCCGTGCGAGTTCATCAATGTGGAGTCGGAGTTCGCCGCGATGTCGGTGTCCATCGGCGCCTCGGCCGCGGGAGCCCGCGCCTACACCGCGACGGCGAGCCAGGGCCTGCTGTTCATGATCGAGGCCGTCTACAACGCGGCCGGCCTGGGCCTGCCCATCGTCATGACGCTGGCCAACCGGGCGATCGGCGCGC
Source organism: Acidimicrobiales bacterium (assembly GCA_049965035.1). Classification (GTDB taxonomy): domain Bacteria; phylum Actinomycetota; class Acidimicrobiia; order Acidimicrobiales; family RAAP-2; genus RAAP-2. Next base: position 17,377 of record JBMFWS010000005.1, on the reverse strand, counting down.
CCATCAACATCTGGAACGACCACAGCGACGCGATGGCCGTGCGCGACAGCGGCTGGATCCAGCTGTTCGCCGAGACCAACCAGGAGGCCGCCGACCTGCACGTGCAGGCCTTCCGCCTCGCCGAGGAGCTCTCGGTCCCGGTGATGGTCTGCATGGACGGGTTCATCTTGACCCACGCGGTCGAGGGGGTGGACCTGCCGGACCAGGAGCAGGTCGACCGCTTCTTGCCGCCCTACGAGCCGCGCCAGGTCCTCGACCCCGAGGACCCGGTGTCCATCGGGGCCATGGTCGGGCCCGAGGCCTTCGAGGAGGTCCGCTACCTGGCGCACCTGCGCCAGCTCGACGCCCTGGACCGCATCCCCGAGATCGCCGCCGAGTTCGCCGAGATGTTCGGGCGCGACAGCGGGGGCCTGGTGCGCCCCTACCGCCTCGAGGATGCCGAGACGGTGATCGTGGCCATGGGCTCGGTGCTGGGCACCATCAAGGACGCCGTCGATGAGCGGCGCGACGCCGGCGAGCGCCTCGGAGTCCTCGGCATCACGTCGTTTCGCCCGTTCCCCTTGCTGGCCGTCCGCCAGGCGCTGGCCGACCGCGCGCGCGTCGTGGTGGTTGAGAAGGCCTTCAGCCTGGGCATGGGCGGGGTGCTGGCCACCGACGTGGCCATGGCCATCGGCACCACCACGCTGCACACGGTCGTCGCCGGATTGGGTGGCCGGCCCATCACGCGGACGGCACTGCTGGACATGCTGGAGCGGGCGCGCACCGGCCGCCTCGACGCGCTCAGCTTCCTCGACCTCGATGAGGGCGTGATCGCCCGCGAGCGGGCCCGCATGGCGACGGTCCGCCGGTCAGGACCCTTCGCCGAGAACGTCCTGCGCGACCTCGGCCGCCCCCGGGAGGACCAGGCATGAGCGAGACTCGCGTGCACTTCTACCAGGTCGGCAGCTTCGCGGTCGGCAACCGGCTGCTCAGCGCCGACGAGCGCACCGTGCAGTCGGACCGGCGCCGCACCAACTCCATCGACTCGGGCCACCGGGCCTGCCAGGGCTGCGGCGAGGCGCTGGGAGCGCGCTACGCCCTGGACGCCGCCATGCGGGTGACCAGCGGGCAGCTGGTCGCCGTCAACGCCACCGGGTGCCTCGAGGTCTTCTCGACGCCCTTCCCGGAGACGTCCTGGCAGATCCCGTGGCTGCACTCTTTGTTCGGCAACGCGCCCGCCGTGGCCACCGGCGTCGCGGCGGCCATGCGCGTCAAGGATCGCGACCAGGTGCGCGTCGTGGGCCAGGCCGGCGACGGCGGCACGGTGGACATCGGGTTCGGGACCCTGTCGGGCATGTTCGAGCGCAACGACGACGTCCTGTTCATCTGCTACGACAACGAGGGCTACATGAACACCGGCGTGCAGCGCTCGGCGGCCACGCCGCCGGCCGCGCGCACGGCGACCACCGACGCGGTGGGCCCCGAGCCGGGCAACTCGTTCGGCCAGGGCAAGGACCTTCCGCGCATCGCCATGGCCCACGGGATCCCCTACGTGGCCACGGCCACCGTGGCCGACCTGCACGACCTGGAGCGCAAGGTGGAGCGGGCGATGTCCTTCCACGGTGCGCGCTACCTCCACGTGTTCGTCCCGTGCCCCCTGGGGTGGGGCGCCGCGTCCTCCGAGACCATCCACCTGGCCCGCCTGGCCAAGGAGACGGGCATCTTCCCGGTCTACGAGGCCGAGTACGGCGAGGTCACCGGGGTCACCAAGATCCGGCGCCAGGCCCCCATCACCGAGTACCTGCGACTCCAGCGCCGCTACGCCCACCTCTTTGGCCACCCGGGCCGACCCGACGTCGTCGCGCGCCTGCAGGCCATGGCCGACGCCAACATCGCCCGCTACGGGCTGCTCGCGACCGAGGAGGACGAGTAGATGGACCGCCCCTTCGCCATCACGCTCGACGTGGGCACCAGCCGAGCCAACCACACCGGCTCGTGGCGCATCGAGCGCCCGGTGTACGTCGACCGCCTCCCGCCGTGCAACGACGCCTGCCCGGCGGGCGAGAACATCCAGGGCTGGCTCTACCACGCCGAGTCGGGCGACTACGAGGCGGCCTGGCGCACGCTGGTCCAGGAGAACCCCCTGCCCGCCGTGATGGGCCGGGTCTGCTTCCACCCCTGCGAGACCGCATGCAACCGGGTGCAGGTCGACGAGGCCGTCGGCATCAACGCCGTCGAGCGCTTCCTCGGGGACACGGCCATCGAGCGGGGCTGGTCCCTGCCCGCGCCGGGTCCCGACACCGGCCACACCGTGCTGGTGGTGGGGGCCGGTCCCGCCGGACTGTCGGCGGCCTACCATCTGCGCCGTCTGGGCCACGCGGTGCGGCTGGTCGACTCGTCGCCCCGCCTGGGCGGCATGCTGCGCTACGGCATCCCGGCCTACCGCCTGCCGCGCGCGGTGCTCGACGCCGAGATCGACCGGATCCTGGCCCTCGGCGTCGAGGTCGTGACTGAGCACCCGGTGCTCGACATCGAGGCCGAGCAGCACGCCTGCGGCGCCGACGCCGTCTTCTTGGCCGTGGGCGCTCAGCTGGGCAAGCGCGTGCACATCCCCGCGGGTGACTCGACCAAGGTCGTCGACGCGGTCTCCTTCCTCCACCAGGTGGCCGACGACGACCCCCCGCTGCTCGGCCGCCGCGTCGTTGTCTACGGCGGTGGCGACACGGCGATGGACGCCGCCCGCACGGCGCGGCGCCTCGGCGCGACCGACGCGGTGATCGTCTATCGGCGCAACCGCGACAAGATGCCCGCCCACCCCGAGGAGGTCGAGCAGGCGCTGGGTGAGGGCGTGACCGTCCGGTGGCTGTCGACCGTCGAGCGCTTCGAGGGCGGCCGCCTGGTGCTCGAGCGCATGCGCCTGACCCCCGATGGGCTGCCCGAGCCGACCGGGGAGTACGACGAGCTCGACGCCGACGCGCTGGTGCTGGCGCTGGGCCAGGACACCGACCTGTCGCTGCTCGAGGGTGCCGGCGCGGTGACGGTATCCAACGGCGTCGTCGAGGTCGGCCACCAGATGATGACCACGCAGCCCGGGATCTTCGCCGGCGGCGACGTGGCCCCCTCGGACCGCACGGCGACCGTCGCGATCGGCCACGGCAAGCACGCCGCGCGCGGCATCGACGCGTACCTGCGCGGCGAGACGCCCACGGTCCTTGAGCGCCACGCCCTGGCCAGCTTCGACCGCCTGAACACCTGGTACTACGCCGACGCGCCGCGCACGCGCCGGCCCGAGCTCGAGCTGGTGCGCCGCCAGACCAACTTCGAGGAGGTCGTCCACGGCCTGACCGAGGACAACGCCCTGTTCGAGGCGCGGCGCTGCCTGTCGTGCGGCAACTGCTTCGAGTGCGACAACTGCTTTGGCGTGTGCCCCGACAACGCGGTGATCAAGCTGGGACCAGGCGAGCGCTACGCCTTCAACTACGACTTCTGCAAGGGCTGCGGGATCTGCGCCAGCGAGTGCCCCTGCGGGGCCATCGAGATGGTGCCCGAGCGCATATGAAAGACCTTGTCAGAGGCGACGCCGTCCTCTAGCCTGCTAGCAAGTGCAGCGGGAGGTCGGCATGCGCCTCAAGGCGTGGTTCCCGTCACGATCGACGTGGGGAACGTGACGGGTCGCCCGGACAGCACCGGGGCACCGCTCGTGCCCTCCAACCTCGAGTTCGAGCCCCGCGTGCTGCTGCGCCCGGTGCGCGACGCCAGCGGACAGGTCACCGACGCCACCTTCGTCGCCGTCAACGTCGCGGCCGCGCGCGCCATGGGCACGACGCCCGACGCCCTGGTGGGCCACGACGCCATAGCCCTCGACCCCCGCATGGAGCGCTCGAAGGTCCTGGCGGTGGTTCGTCAGGCCGCGGAGCGCGATGCGCCGGTCCTTGCCCAGCGCGTGCGCGACGTCGACTTCCGCTCGGGGCGACCCATCACGTTCGACGCGGCGGCCCAGCGCCACGGCAACCTCGTCGAGCTCACCTGGCGCAACCGCACCGGAGAACTCGAGCTCCAGCGCTCGTACCAGTTCCTGGCCGAGCACGCCAGCGACGTCGTGTTCCGCGCCGACGTTGACACCGTCATCACGTGGGCCTCGCCGTCCAGTCTCACCGTGCTCGGGTGGTCGCCGACCGACCTGCTCGGCACCGAGGCCACGGCCCTGCTGCATCCCGAGGATCTCCCCCGTATCCCGGAGTGGCTGGCCGAGCTCGAGCGCGACCGGCGCCTGGAGGTCGAGGTGCGCCTGCGCCACGCCGAGGGCACCTACAGCTACTTCCGCGTCCAGCTGGTGCTGGTCGAAGAGCACGACGGGACGGCCGAGGTCGTGGGCAGCCTGCGCGACGTCGACGAGGCCGTGCGCACGCGCCAGCGCCTCGAGAGCCTCTCCGAGCGCTACCGCCTGGTCGCCGAGCACGCCAGCAACGTCGTCGTGCGCGGGCACCGCGACGGCCGCATCGAGTGGATCTTCGACTCGGTGGAGGGGCTGCTCGGCTGGCGGCCCGAGGACCTGGAGGGTCGGCGCTTCGACGAGCTGGTCCATCCCGACGACCTCCGCCACGTCGAGGCGATCCGGCGCACCGTTGGCCGCGGCGAGCCGGGACGCGCCGAGGTGCGCCTGCGTCACCGCAACGGCGACTACCGCTGGACCGCGATCACCGTCCAGGACGTGATCGACCAGGAGGGTCAGCCCTCCATCCGCCTGGCGTGGTGGCGCGACATCGAGGCCGAGGTCCACCAGCGCGCCGTCGTCGCGGCCACCGAGGCCCGCTACCGCCTGCTGGCCGAGAACGCCTCCGACGTCGTGTGGCAGCTCGACGCGCACGGGACCTTCGCCTGGATGTCCCCGTCGGTCGAACTCGTCCTGGGATGGCGACCCGATGACCTACTCGGTCGCCCCTTGACCGATCTCAATGTCGCCGCCGACCGGGCCACTCACGAGCACGCTCACGCGACCGTCCTGCGCGGGGACAGCGTGCTGCCCTTCGAGAGTCGCTTCCGAGTGGCTGACGGGACGCTGCGCTGGCTGCGCGCCCACTACCGGCCGCTGCGCCACGAGGGCCAGATCACGGGAGTCGTCGTCGCCCTCCAGGACCTGGACGCGGCGGTGCGGGCCCGCCGCGCGGCGGCAGCGCTGGCCAGCGGCAACGCCATCTTGGTGCGCGCGGTGACCGAGGAGGCCCTGCTCGCAGATCTCTGCCAGAACCTGGTCGACACGACGGGCTACGCCCTCGCCTGGTACGGGCGGCCGGTCGTCGCTCCGGGCAGTCCGGTGTCGGTGGTGGCGAGCTCCAAGCACCTGCGCGAGTACGTGGACTCGATCACCGTCACGTGGGACGACAGCCCCACGAGCCGCGGTCCCACCGGGACGGCCCTACGCACCGGCGAGGCCCAGATCGTCAACGACCTGCAGCACGACCCGAGGTTCGCGCTGTGGGCCGAGCGCGCGGCGTCCTACCAGCTGGCCGCCTCGATCGCCCTGCCGGTCCACGTCGGGGGGCACCTCGACGGCGCCTTCACGGTCTACAGCGACACGCCGCGGGCCTTCGATGAGCAGTCGGTCGAGCTGCTGATAAGTCTGGCCTCCCAGGTCGGCATCGGGGTGGAGCGTCTGCGCGAGCGCGACCAGTTGTCGGGAGCGCTCCAGCAGGCGACGCTGCTGCGCACGGCCATCGACCAGGCTGCCGAGTCCGTCGTCGTCACCGACCTGACCCCCCACGTCGTGTACGCGAACCCCGCGGCCGCGCGCACCACCGGGCACGACCTCAGCGAGATGATCGGCCAGAACCCGCGCCTGTGGCAGAGCGGCCTGCACGACGAGGCCTTCTACCAAGAGCTGTGGGCGACGCTGCTGGCCGGTCGCACGTGGCGCAACCACGTGATCAACCGCCGGGCGAGCGGGGAGCTCTACGAGGTCGACGCGGTGATCTCGCCCGTCGTGGACTCCCAGGGCGTGACGACCGCCTACGTCGCGGTAGAGCGCGACCTGACCGCCGAGCACCAGCTGGAGGCTGACGTCGAGCGCCAGGAGCGCGACGCGGTCCAGCTGGCCGAGCTCATGAGCGAGTCACGCACCAGCTACGACCTGGCCACCGCGGCCAGCGAACTCGGCGACCAGCTGCTCGCGCTCGACTTCATCGACTTCGTCGCGATCTACCGTCACGGCCCCGACACCTCCTACACACTCCTGGCGATGTCGGGTGATCCCGAGGTCGTGCGCGTGGGCCGAGAGATGGCGCCCACCCTCCCCGACGTGTGGGTCCAGATGATGGAGTTCCGGGCCCGCGTGCGGCGTGTCGACCTGACGCACCTGAGCGACACCGAGAGCAGCCCCATCCTGAAGGCTCTGGCCGCCGAGGGCTTCACCGTCGCGGTGCTGGTGCCGATGCGCTGGAACGGCCGGACCATCGGGGCCCTGTCGATCGCCTCGCGGGTCGGGGCCGGGATGGCCGGCACCCCGCGCAGCTCGGTGTTCGAGGAGCTGGGCTCCTTCACCGGCTCCCATCTGGGTCCCCAGTTCGGCCGCGACGAGCGGCACGAGATCCTGCGGGCCGGCGTCGCCGACATCATCGCCAGCGGTCGCTACCATCCGGTGTTCCAGCCCATCGTGGAGCTGGCGACCGGAGAGGTCCGCGGCTACGAGGCGCTCACGCGCTTCGACGACGGCCGGTCGCCCGACGAGCACTTCGCCGAGGCCACCGCCGCCCACCTGACGACCGAGCTGGAGCTGGCCTGCGCCAGCCGGGCGCTGGCCGAGGCGGCCCAGCTGCCCGGCGGAGGCCTGCTCACCGTCAACCTCTCGCCGACGTCGCTGCTGCGCCCGGACACGCACGCCCTGCTCACGGGCGCGTCGCGCGAGCTCGGGGTCGAGCTCACCGAGCACAGCGCGATCTCCGACTACTCGGCGCTGCGCCAGATCCTCGGCGGACTGCCCGACCTGCGCCTGCTGGTCGACGACGCCGGCGCGGGCTACGCGTCGATGCGCCACATCCTCGAGCTGCACCCCGACATCGTGAAGCTCGACATCAGCCTGGTGCGGGGGATCGACCAGGACGAGGCCAAGCAGGCATTGGTGGCGGGCATGCGGCGCTTCGCCGCTCGCACCGCGATGACCCTGCTCGCCGAGGGCGTCGAGACGGCGGCCGAGGCCCAGGTCCTCGAGCAGCTCGGGGTCGAGCTCGCCCAGGGCTACCACTTCTCGCGGCCCCTGCCGGTGGCCCACTGGCGCACGCCTGGACCACCGTCCTAAGGACTCAGGGCTGGAACCGGGAGCTAGGCCAGCGCCGCCGTCACGGCCGTCCGGGCGTCGCCGGCGGCCCCCACGTGCAGCGTCAGGTGCATGGTGTCCAGCATGCGCACCATCCCATCGCCGACGTGGGTGGCAACCACGGCCTCCACGCCCTGCTCGCGCAGGAAGCGCGCCACCCGGGCGTGGTGGCGCGCCGAGGACCCCTCGTCGTGCAGGTGGTCCCAGCCGACCTCCACCTCGTCCCAGCGAGCGATCTCCCCGTCGCGAACCTCGGCCACGGCGATGCGCTGGGCTCGACCCCAGCGCGGGTCCACTGTTCCATCCGGCTGCACCGGCACACACACGATCATGACTGCACGGTAGCGGAGCGACGGGCCGATGGCCTCATCCGTGGAGATCCGCGCAGCGGCTGCCCAGCTCGAGGACCACGTCGACCAGCGCCGTGACGTCCTCGTCGGTGGTGCGGAAGTTGGTAAAGCAGGGTCGCAGCCACACTGATCCATCGATGGAGGCCGGCGAGACGAAGACCCGCCCGTCCTCCTGGAGCCGCGCGCACAGGGCCGTGGTGTGCGCGTCGGGGTCGCCACAGCCCGGCACCAGGACCCGCACCGGGGCGATCGACAGGGTCGGGCGGCGCTCCAGAGTCGCCAGGAGTGGGTGCTGGCTCGCCCGGTCGTGGAGCAGCTGGGCCTGCGCGCAGTTGCGCGCCACCGCCGCGCGCACGGCGGCGGCCCCGTGCGTGAGCAGGGCCAGCCACAGCTTGAGCGCGCGGAACGGCCGCGAGTACTCCAGGGTCAGATCCACGGCGTTGAGGCGCTCCTCGGCGTGGGGCACGTAGGCCTCGTCGTGGGCGAAGGCGGCCGCCAGGCGCTGCTCGTCGCGCACCAGCACGGCGCTGCAGGCCTTGGGCACGAACATCCACTTGTGGCAGTCCACGGTCACCGAGTCGGCACGCTCAAGACCGGCGAAGCGCGGCCGGCACGCCGCGACGGTGGCGGCCGGGAGGCCGTAGGCGCCATCCACGTGGAGCCACACGCCGTAGTGCGCGGCGACGTCGGCCATCTGGTCGATCGGGTCGACCGCCCCGGTGAGCGTGGTCCCGGCGGTCGCCACGATCGCGATGGGGGTGCACCCGGCGGCGCGGTCCTCGTCCAGGGCGCGGCGCAGGTGGTCGACGCGGAGGGCCCGCTCGGCGTCGATGTCGATGGCGCGCACGAAGTCTCGTCCGATCCCGAGCGTCTCGGCGGCCCGCGTGATCGAGTAGTGCGCCTCGCTCGAGCAGTAGACGGTCGGCGTGGCCCCGGCGAGGCCCCGTTGGCGCGAGCCGGGCAGCGCCGCCTCCCGGGCCGCCGTCAGGGCGGTGATGTTGGAGACCGTGCCGCCGCTGGTGAAGGTGCCGGTCGCGGCCGGGTAGCCCAGGAACTGGGCCAGCCAGTCCACCGCCTGGGTCTCGAGGGCCGTGGCGGCACCGGCGTCGACGGCCAGGTTGATGTCGTAGGAGTGGGCCAGCAGGTCGGCCAGCGCACCCATCTCCAAGCCGCTGGAGCCGATGTAGCCGAAGAAGCGCGGGCGGGACTGGGCCATCGACGTGTCCAGGACTTCGGCGGCCCAGTCGATAGCCTCGAGGGGGTCCTTGCCCTCCTCGGGCAAGGGCAGCTCCAGGCGCGCCCGCAGGGCGGGCGAGAGGGGTGACTCGGCGTCACGGGCCTGGTCGAACTCGGTCCACGCACGCAGCACGTGGGCGGCGGCGTGCTCCAGGGCGGCCTCGCGCCGGGCACCCAGCGAGAGGCTCGCCGTCATCGGCGTCGGTTCGCTCACCGGGGCAGATTATCCCAGGGGCGCTCGCGGCTGGCCCGGCGGGCGACGCGCGAGGACCCGACGTGGGCAGCAGAGCTCCCGACAGCTCCGACCCGCCGGCCGCGAAGCAGACGGCGACCCAGCCGGGCTCGCGGCGCCCTTCACCGGGGCGCGGTGCGGCGCGGGTGACGATGGCTGAGTGCTGGCGGAACCCGCACCCCGCCTGCTCGCCCCCTCTCGCTGGGGCGGCGCGGCCGATGATCCCCAGCGGTCGTGCCCGCCAGCCAGGCCAGCGCGTGACGCCGACGACTCGCTTTCCAGCGAGGGGCGGTACACGTTGGTCTACTGCGTGACGGCGGAAGTGAAAGTCGCAATCGCTAGGACTGAATTTTGCTCGCTAGGTCAGGGACCGAAACCGAAGCGATTACCCACGTCTGTTCCTCATCAACTCTGAAGTAGTGATGAGCGAGCAGGATTCTCAGATTAGTGATGTCACGCCATTCCACGTTCGGAAACGAACTTCTTGTTTCATCCGAAAGAAGGTTGGCGGCTTCGCCAATGATTTCAAGTAATCGTTCGATGGCTCACTTGGATACGGCACTAGCCAAATAAGCGTCATGACCATCGGCAACTATTGCGGCCACTTCGTTCGCGGCGTCGATGATGTCGAGAAGGCGTAGGTTGTCGCTCCGGCTCAAAGCGCCACGGCTTCGAGTCGGATGTGATCATCTCTTTTCTTCAGCCCGCCGACGGAAACAACATCAACTTTGCGGCCCAGCAGTACTTGGAGGTCCTCCTGCAGATATAGAAGATCAAACAGCGAACTCCCCTTCTCGAACTCGATCAAGAAGTCAATGTCACTATTCGCTGTCTCCTCGCCCCGCGCGACCGATCCGAAGATCGACGCGGAAATCCCCCGGTGCTTGTGCACCAGAGCGTCAATGCGCGCTCGGTTCATCTCGATCTCTTCCAAGACTGTCTTCATAGTGCTCAGATTATAAGGGCCGTGTGACTCCATGGGTACCGGCGAATGCTGTCAAGCACGGGAATCACATCGGCGAACGGCTGAGCGCTGGTTCAGACTTTGTTCGAAGATGTGTTTGCGGAACTTTCTATGAAAAAACGATAGACATTGGTGTCACGACGCACGAACCCGAGCTTCTGGTAGAGGGCGTTGGCCGCCTCGCGCGAGGGCCGGCTGGTCAGATCGACCTGGCGAGCGCCGTGGGCGGCGGCCCGCGCCAGCGCAGCGCGAGTCAGCTGGTCGGCAACACCGCGCTGGCGCGCCGCCACGTCGACCACCACATCCTCGATCCAGGCGCGGCGCCCGGTCGGAATCGCGAACTCGACCAGCGTCAGCGTCCCGACGGCCCGTTCGCCGAGCCGGGCTAGGAAGACAGTGGTGCCCTCGCGCGCCAGCAGCTCGGTGAGGGCCGCCGCGGTCAGGGGGGGCGCCGACGACGAGAGCTGGGGCACGAGCGCGTTCAAGTCGGCCAGCAGGGCCGCCGAGGCTTCGCGGGCTTCCTCGATGACGACGTCTTCGCTCACGACCGGCCCCGCCACACCGGACGGCGCAGGTCGTCGTAGAAGACGTCACGGTGCTCACCGTCGATGGCCGCAAAGATGGGGTCGGCCCAGCGCTCGGCGCCCAGCGTCGGGCTGGGCAGGGCGTCGCGGGAGAACCAGCCGACGTCCAGGGTCTCGAGGGGATGGGCAGCGAGCTCACCGCCCACGACCCGGCAGTGGAAGACGAGCGAGTACAGCGGGATGCGCGAGACGCCCAGGCGCATGCCGTCGAGCACGCCGATGAGCCGCACCGGCTCGACGGCGATCCCGGTCTCCTCGAGGACTTCCTTGACGACGACCTCGGGAGCCGAGTACCCCACGTCGCACCAGCCCGTCGGGTACAGCCAGACGCCCGAGTCGGCGCGCTGGATGAGCAGCAGCTCGCCGCGCTCGTTGCCCACCGCGGCGCCCACGGCGACCTTCGGGGTCACGTAGCCCGGCACCCCACGCCCCTGGTCGGCCAGCCACTCGGTCACGTACCCCTCCGCGTCGAGCCGGTCGCCGCGCCCCTCTTCGGCCGCCGTCTTGATGTCGGCGGCGATGTGGAGGATCTCCTCGTAGCGCTCCCGCTCGAACTGGCTGTCGGTGAACCCGAGGCCGGTGCGAGCGACACCGGCCAGTGCCTCGGCCCAGCGCCGCAGCATCTTCTCGGTAACGTCACTCACGGCTCGCCCACCGTGGCCGCCAGCACGTCGGCGACGCTGCCCACCATGCCGGTGTAGAACGGTCCGAAGTCGCCGTAGCGGGTGGAGGCCTCGTCGTAGCGCATCGTGTAGACGCACTCCTTCAGGTCGTCGAGGTGGGCCCCGAAGAGGGTGACGCCCCACTCCCAGTCATCGAGGCCCGTCGACCCCGTCACCAGCTGGAGCACCCGTCCGCGGAATTCGCGACCGGTGCGGCCATGCTCGCGCATCAGGCGCTCCCGGTCGTCGTAGGGCAGCGCGTACCAGTTGTGCTCCTCGCCGCGGCGCTTGGACATCGGGTAGAAGCAGAAGGCCGGCAGTCCCTCGGGCGGCAACGTCGGGAAGAGCCGGTCCTGGCGCATCTTCTCGGGCAGCCCGGCCGCGTACTCGCTCACCTCGGTGACCGACACGTAGCTGTCCACGACGGCCAGACCAGCGTGCTGGACCTCGGACTGGAAGCGGCGCAGATCCCACAGATCGCTGCCCAGAACCATGAAGCACGAGTCGGCCTTGGCCCCCACGATGGCGGCACTCACGACCTGAAGCCCGCGAGCGCGGGCCTGCTCCACCGCGGCGTCCACGCCGTCCGCGTCCACGGGTCCGACCGCCTGGCAGAACAGGTGAACGACGCTGAGCCCCCGCGTGGGGGCGACCGGAAGGGGAGCCATGGGGCCATGCTAGGGCCCTCCACCAGCGCCCGCGCCCGGGGGCCGGGCCGTCGCCCCGGCCCCCAAGCGCGCGGCGTGGACTAGAAGTCCTCCATGCCCCCACCGGGCATCGACGGAGCCCTCTCCTCAGGCTTGTCGACGATCACGGCCTCGGTCGTCAAGAAGAGCGCCGCGATGGAGGCAGCGTTCTGCAGGGCCGACCGGGTCACCTTGGCCGCGTCGATCACGCCCGCGCGCAGCAGGTCCTCGTACTCGCCCGTGGCGGCGTTCAGACCCGCTGTGGCCACCTCGAGGTTGCGCACGCGCTCGACCACCACGCCGCCCTCGAGGCCGGCGTTGACCGCAATCTGCGTGAGCGGCGCCTCGACGGCCCGCGCGACCAGGCGTGCCCCCGTGGCCTCGTCACCGACGAGGCTGTCCGCCAGGGCCAGGATCTGGACCTGGCTGCGCAGCAGGGCGACGCCGCCGCCGGGCACCACACCCTCCTCGATCGCGGCCTTGGTGGTCGAGACCGCGTCCTCGATGCGGTGCTTCTTCTCCTTGAGCTCGACCTCGGTGGCCGCGCCGACCTTGATCACCGCGACGCCGCCCGAGAGCTTGGCCAGGCGCTCCTGGAGCTTCTCACGGTCGTAGTCCGAGTCGGTGTTCTCGATCTCGGTCTTGATCTGGCTGATCCGACCCTTGATGTCGTCCTCGCTCCCGGCACCTTCGACCATCGTCGTCTCGTCCTTGGTCACGACCACCTTGCGGGCCGAGCCGAGCAGGTCGAGCGTCGCGTTCTCCAGCTTCAGGCCGACCTCCTCGGAGATCACCGTGCCCCCCGTCAAGATGGCGATGTCCTGCAGCATGGCCTTGCGGCGCTCGCCGAATCCCGGTGCCTTGACCGCCACGGACTTGAAGGTGCCGCGGATCTTGTTGACGACGAGGGTCGCCAGGGCCTCACCCTCGACGTCCTCGGCGATGATCAGCAGCGGGCGACCCGACTGCATGACCTTCTCCAGGATCGGCAGCACGTCGCGCACCGAGGCGATCTTGGACGACGCCAGCAGGACGTACGCATTCTCCAGCACAGCCTCCATGCGCTCGGTGTCGGTCGAGAAGTAGGGGGAAATGTAGCCCTTGTCGAAGCGCATTCCCTCGACCAGGTCCATGTCCATCCCGAAGGACTGGCTCTCCTCGACCGTGATCACGCCGTCCTTGCCGACCTTGTCGATCGCGTCGGCGATCAGCTGGCCGATCTCGTTGTCCGCCGCCGAGATCGAGGCGACCTGGGCGATCTGCTCCTTGGCGTCGGCGGGGATGGCCAGCGCCTTCAGGGAGGCGACCGCGGTCTCGACGGCAGCCTCGATGCCACGCTTGAGCGACATCGGGTTGGCGCCGGCGGCCACGTTCTTCAGGCCCTCTCGCACCATCGCCCAGGCCAGCACCGTGGCCGTCGTGGTGCCGTCACCGGCCACGTCGTCGGTCTTCTTGGCCACTTCCTTGACCAGCTCGGCGCCGATGCGCTCGAAGGGATCCTCGAGATCGATGTCCTTGGCGATGGACACACCGTCGTTGGTGATGGTGGGCGCGCCCCACTTCTTGTCCAGCACCACGTTGCGGCCCTTCGGGCCCAGGGTGACCCGGACCGCGTCAGCCAGCTTGTTCATGCCGCGCTCGAGTGCGCGACGGGCCTCTTCATCGAAAGCGATCAGTTTCGCCACGGTGACTCCTTGTTTGTCTGCGAGCGAGCACCCGCTGGGTGCCGGAAGATGTTAGCACTCAGTATACCCGAGTGCTAACGATCACCCACCCGCAACCGCCGGCACCAGGGAAACCGTCTGCCCCTCGAGCAAAGCGGTGTCGAGGCCATTGAGGAACCGGACGTCCTCGTCGGCGACGAAGACGTTCACGAAGCGCCGAAGCGATCCCCGATCGTCGAGCACGCGACCGGCGATACCGGGGAAGCGCTCGTCGACCGCGGCGATGGCCTGGCGCACGGTGGCCGCCTCGACGGGGACCTCGCTGGCCCCGCCAACCAGCGCCCGCAGCTGGCTCGGAAGACGCACCGTGACGCTCATCGGGTCACCACCAGACAGGCGCCAGCCAGCGCGGCTTCGGCGGCCGCCAGCGACGGGGGAACCGTCGCCGAGACCCCGGCCCGGTCGGCGATGGCGTCGAGGGTCTTCAGGCCGTGCCCCGAGATGATGGCGACGATCGACGACGCCGGATCCAGCGACCCGCGCTCAATCAGCTGGTGCAAGGTGGCCACGGTCACCCCGCCGGCGGTCTCGGCGAAGATGCCCTCGGTCTCGGCCAGCTCGGCGATGCCGTCGAGGATTGCCGCGTCGCTCACCGCCCCGGCGTCCCCGCCACCGCGCCGCAGCTCGTCGAGGACGTAGGGCCCGTCGGCCGGGTTCCCGATGGCCAGGGACCGGGCGATCGTCGCCGGGCGCTGGGGGATGACCACCTCGTCGCCGCGCGCGAAGGCCGCGGCCACCGGCGAGCATCCCGCGGCTTGAGCGGCGAACATCCGCGGCGCGGTACCGGTCACCAGGTCGAGCGCGCGCAGCTGCTCGAATCCCTTGGCCACCTTGGTGAACTGGCTCCCCGACGCCACCGGCACCACGACCTGGGCCGGCAGGCGCCAGCCGAGCTGCTCGACGATCTCGAAGGCCAGCGTCTTGGAGCCCTCGGCGTAGTAGGGACGCAGGTTGATGTTGACGAAGGCCCACTCGGGGTGCTCGTCCACGAGCTCGACGCACAGCCGGTTGACGTCGTCGTAGTTCCCCTCGACCGCCAGGACCGTGCCCCCGAAGATCGACGACATGGCGACCTTGGCGCGCTCCAGGTCGTGCGGAATGATCGTCACGCTGGGCCAGCCGATCGCGGCTGCGTGCGCTGCGACCGACGTCGCCAAATTGCCGGTGGAGGCGCAGGCTGCCGTGGTGAAGCCCAGTCGCCGCGCGCTCGACAGTGCCGTCGCGACGACCCGGTCCTTGAACGAGCCCGTGGGATTGCGGGTGTCGTCCTTTAGCCACAGCTCGCGCACGCCGAGGCGCGCGGCCAGGCGGTCCGCGCGCCGCAAGGGCGTCCAGCCCGCCCCCAGGTCGACCGGATCGCCACCGGCGTCGGGCAGGAGGTCGTGGTAGCGCCAGATGGAGCGCGGTCCCGACTCGATCGAGGCCCGGGTGACTGATCCCCGTGCGGCCGCGAGGTCGTAGGTCACCTCCAGGGGCCCGAAGCACTCGTCGCACGAGTAGCGCGCGTCATCGGGGTAGGTGGCGCCGCATTCGCGGCAACGAAGGCCGGTGGCGAAACTCACAGCATTCCTTTCATCGTTCGGGCTTTGGCACCTGGTCGGCGTGGCCGACTGGTTGTCGCGACGTCTGCGGGCCCGTCCCTCAGTCGCTCTTGATGACGCGTCCATTGTGTCGGCAACGATGCAGCCCTGTCAAGTGCGCCCCTAACCTCAGAGCGTGTCTGACTCCCCCTGGACGCTGGGCGCGGCCGACTACGACGACGAGCAGGTGCGTCGCGCGGCCGAGTCGCGCTCGGTGGCGGTGGTCATTCCCGCTCGTGACGAGGAGGCAACCCTCGGCGCGGTCCTCGAGGCGGTCGCCGACTTCGGCGACCTCGAGGAGCTCGTCGTCGTCGACGACCACTCGCGCGACGGGACCGCCGACGTCGCCCGTCGCCACGGGGCGCGCGTGGTCACCCTGGAAGGTGTGCCGGGCAAGGGAGCGGCCCTGCGGACCGGGGCCCGCGCGACGACCAGCGAGCTGCTCGTCTTCCTCGACGCCGACGTGGTCAACACCACGCGCGAGTTCGTGGGGCGCCTGCTCCAGCCCCTCCTCGAGGAGCCGCGGATCCACCTCGTCAAGGGCTACTACCAGCGCCCCCTGGGCGACCAGCCCTCTGGTGGCGGTCGCGTCACCGAGCTGACCGCGCGACCGATCCTCGCGCTGCTGTTCCCCGACCTGCGCGAGATCCGCCAGCCCCTGGCCGGCGAGACGGCCCTGCGGCGCAGCGTGCTTGACGTGATCGACCTCGAGCACACCTACGGCGTCGAGATCGCCCTGCTCATCGACGTGGCTCGCCGTTTCGGGGTGGGCTCGCTCGCCCAGGTCGACCTCGGCGTCCGGCGTCATCGCAACCGGCCTCTCGAGGAGCTCCGTCCGATGGCTGGCGAGGTGCTGCGCGCCGCACTGCTGCGCTTCGGATTCGAGCTCCCGCCCGCCAGCTAGCCAGTGGCCAGCGGCGCGTTCGGTCCCAGAATCACGACGACGTCGTCGCTCGCCGCGCCCGAGACGGGCGTCTGGCCCCCGAGGGCCCGTACCGAGGTGTACGGCACCTTGATCTCGCGAGCGATGAGCCGCGCCGCCCACTGGTAGCCGGGGTTGAACAGGACCTCGGTGGCACTGACGCGCGGTCCGTTCAGCTGCGGGAGCGTGTCCCACCCGATGGTCAAGAGCTGCTGGGTGTACTCGCGCGCGAGGCCCGACACGGAGGTTCCGTTGGCCACCTGGACCCGGACCTGCGACTTGGGCGGGGGCACCGTCGTCGACGTCGTGTGGTGGCCGGGCACGCTCGTCGGGGTCGACGGCCCGGGCTTGGCGGGCGCCGGCGTGCGCAGGATGAGGAAGGAGCCGACGATGAAAGCGACCAGGATCACCAGGACGATGGTCAGCGAGGGCTGGTAGTGCGAGCCGGGCTTGGTCGGCTGCTCGGCGGCGGGATCCACGTCGTCAGCCTAGAGCGACCACGTCCCCAGCGGGAGAAGGATTACCAGGCGCGACACGGGGCCGCTGTCGAGGACCGTCGGCCGGCGCCGCGGCGCACTCAGTAGTCTGGGGCGGGCCTGGCCGGTGTGGCGCAGTGGTAGCGCAGGCGATTTGTAATCGTCAGGTCGGGGGTTCGAATCCCTCCACCGGCTCCGTCAAGGGCTCGCGCTTCCGGCGCGAACCTTGAAACAAGTGGGGCGGACGAGCACCCGAGTGCCCCTTTCGATCGAGTATCTCGACGAATCGAGGGAGTATCTCGACGCCGAACTAGCCACGAGGCCACCCGTGACCAGTCCGGTCGAGTCCCCGCCGCCACGCCCGTTCAGCCGTCGAGTCCAGCGAACGCCGCGGTCGCGACTAGCCCGTGGCTAGCCAACTCCTACCCGACCTGGACCCGGCTGGGTGTGATTACCTGAGTTGGCCCCACCTCGAGCATTGAAAATGGCCCCACTTGGTGACCAGCATCGGTGGAGTACGCGACAAGCGTCGCGGGCTGGAACGCTGGGGGCATGACGAAAAGGTCCAAGCCAGTGCTCTTTGAAGAGATCAGAAAAGCCCACTTCGGCCCCGACGCCTCGGGCTCATCGCACCCACGTGCACGCCGATCCCGCGCAGGGGCTTCTTGCGCTT
>JBMFWS010000004.1:78450-96280 GCA_049965035.1 Acidimicrobiales bacterium | reverse complement strand
CCGATCCGGCCACCAAGGATCACATCAACGCGTCCCCACTGAAACCGGAAGAGCCAGAAATGGTGCCACTGCCTGGCCGCACACTGGTCCGAGGTCGGCCTCTCTGGAGCCCCGCCTGCATCGTCCAGCCGACCTCGACTCACGGGGTCCGTACGCGCTATGGATCGTTCCCCCGTGGCCCCGGAGACCCGACGCCGGCCCTCGGCCACGACCGCGGGGGTACCCCCGGTCAGAGCGGGCCCAAGGCGATGAGCTCGGCCACCAGATCCTCCGTTGCCGCGACGATCGGGCGACGGGCCACCGGGGCGTCAGTGACGAGCTCGTCTCCGGCCACGTCGCTCGCCCACGCGTCGGCCTCACGAGCGATGACGAGACCAGCCAGGTAGTCCCACGGGTAGAGCCGTGACCCGCCCGCCACGGTGAAGGCGTCCATTGACCCCTCGGCCACCAGGCAGATCTCGAGACTGGCCGCCCCGAGAGCCCGGAACTGACCCCAGCCCACGCGCCGGTGGGGCCATCCCGAGAACGCGATCAGGGACCCGGCGATCTCGCGCTGGCCACTCGAGCGCAGGGTCTCGCCGTCACGGACCGCGCCGGCTCCCCGTTCCGCGAGATAGGTGGTGCCGGTGGCGTGATTGCGCACGCACCCGGCCACGAGCACTCCGTGGTCGAGCACCGCCAGGCTCGTGGAGTAGAAGGGGACCCCCCGATCGGCGTTGGTCGAGCCGTCGATGGGGTCGACGACGATGACTCGGTCGCCCTGGCCACTCGAGCCGGACTCCTCGGACACGATGCGCCAGCCCGGGCGATGCAGCACCCGACGCGCGACCTCGTCGGCCACCACGTCGAGGTGGTACTGCGAGGCTCGAGCCCCCGAGAAGCCCCGGCGCGCTCGAGGCTCCAGGGTGGCGCCGATCTCCTGGGCGCACGTGGCCAGCCAGCCGAGGAGGTCCTCCACAGCATCACGGTAGCGGCGACCTGAGCATGGGACGAGCCGACCTATCCGTAGAATGACACCTTTGCGACGTACGACGAGGACCCCGCGGCACGGAGCCGCCACGGACACACCGGGGCGTGTGCATCTGCGCCGACGTCGCGTCACCGCCCTCGTGGCGATGGGCACCGTCGTGCTGGCGCTGGTCGCGCCGGGAACAGCATCGGCGAGCCGAACCCTGCACCTCAGCGTCGGCGTGATCCACCCGGGAGGCTCGTGTCCCTGGGTGGCCCAGGCGCGCGACCATACGGCGTCGCCCCCCGTGCTCGCGCACGAAGTCCTGACCCACTTGTCGCTCGTCCAGCGGCTGAGCCTGGTCACGCTGCAGACGTATCCGCCCCTCGAGAATGCCGACGTCGGGATTGCGGCGCTGTGCATCCCGCCCTTGACCCTCACCGACGGACCCAACGGGGTCGCCAACGGGCTGACCGGCGTCACCCAGTTCCCCTCCAGCCTCAGCGTCGGCGCCACCTTCGACCCCCGCCTCGCCTGGCAACAGGGCCAGGCCATCGCCCAGGAGGCCCGGGCCAAGGGCATCGAGGGCGTGCAGGGCCCCAACCTGAACCTGGCGCGCGTCCCGCTCAGCGGACGGATCTTCGAGAGCTACGGCGAGGACCCCTACCTCACAGCCACGCTCGGCGTCGCTGATGCCCGCGGGATCCAGTCCACCGGGGAGATCGCCGACGCCAAGCACTTCACCGCCTACACCCAGGAGAACGCCCGGGCGCGCCTCAACCAGGTGGTCAGTGCGCGGGCGATGGCCGAGCTGTACGACGCCCCATTCCGGGCCGTGGTCCAGCAAGGTCACGTCGCCTCCCTGATGTGCGCGTACGGTTCCCTCAACGGCGTCAACACGTGCTCGGATCCCGCCCTCTACCGGACCCTGCGCTCGTGGGGCTTTCGGGGGTTCGTCCGCACCGACCTGCGCGCGGCCACGGGTCCCGGCGCCGCCCTGCGGGCCGGCGCCGACCTGATCAAGCCAGCGTCCGTGCGTGAGCTGCTGCACCTGTGGCGCCTGCACCGATTCTCACTGCGCCAGCTCGACCGCGCCGTCACCGCCGTGTTAACCACGATGTTCGCCTACGGCATCGTGACGCACCCGCTCGTACCCGACCTGGGGCTCGCCGTCTCGACGCCGGAGCACCAACGAGTCGCCCTGCGCGTCGCTGAGGCGAGCATGACCCTGCTCAAGAACGATGGGGTCCTCCCCCTGGCCCCCCACCCCGGTTCGGTCGCGGTGATCGGGCTGCCCGCGAGCGCCGCGCCGATCA
This sequence comes from Acidimicrobiales bacterium, assembly GCA_049965035.1. Taxonomy (GTDB): domain Bacteria; phylum Actinomycetota; class Acidimicrobiia; order Acidimicrobiales; family RAAP-2; genus RAAP-2. The sequence continues at coordinate 94,015 of JBMFWS010000004.1, read as the reverse complement.
CGGGAGGCAGTGGGAGCGCGGGCGTGGTCCCCGGACCGGTCGTGACGCCTCTCGCGGCGCTGCGCTCCCAGCTGCCGCGCGGCACCCTGATCCGCTACGCACCGGGGGAGATCTCCGCCTTCTCCCTCACCAGTCTCGACGACGTGACCATCGAGCGTGGCTCGCCCTTGCGCCTGGTCACGCGCCCGCGCCACCGGGGCGAGCCCGGAAAGTCCGACGTGGCCATCGAGCGTGGCGCCAACGTGACTCCGGCAGCGGCCACGGCGGACCATCCCGGTCAGGGACGGGACTGGCCCTCGTGGTCGATCCGCTTCCACGTGCGGCGCACCGGCACCTACGAGCTCGCCCTCGAGCAGCTGGGGGACACCTGGCTCTCGCTGGGCCGTCACGTGGTCTTGTTCTCTCCCGGCCTCCACGCACGTCAGGTCATCTCGACCACCGTTCCCCTCGTCGCTGGGCGTCACTACACCCTTCGCGCCCGCTGGTTCGCCGTTCGCAACCACCCCGAGCCGGCACTGGACATCTTCGACGCCACACCCGCCATCGCTGCGGCGGTTGCTGCCGCCCGCCACGCCCGCGTCGCCATCGTGTTCGCCGGTGTCGCCACGGGGGAGGGCGCGGACCGCAACTCGCTGGCGCTGCCGGGCGATCAGAATGCGCTGATCCAGGCCGTCGCCGCCGCCAATCCGCGAACGGTCGTCGTCCTCGAGACCGGCGGCGCGGTGCTGATGCCCTGGATCCACCAGGTCGCGGCGGTGCTGGAGGCGTGGTATCCCGGTCAGGTCGACGGAGCGGCCATCGCCCCGGTGCTCGAGGGTCGCATCGACCCCGCAGGACACCTGCCCCTCACGTTTCCCGCATCCGAGGGCGCCACGCCGATCTCCGGCGCCGCGCAGTATCCCGGCGTCAACGCCACCGTCATGCTGGGTACCGGCAACGGGCTCGACATCGGGTATCGCTGGTACCAGGCGCATCACGTCCGACCCCTGTTCCCCTTCGGGTACGGGCTCAGCTACACCCGCTTTCACCTCGCCAACGCGCACCTGCGTCGCTCGCGTCACCGCGTGGCGGTGTCCCTGACCGTGCGCAACGTTGGCCCCCGGCTCGGCACCGCACTGGTCCAGGTCTACGTGGCCTACCCGGCGACGCTCGGCGAGCCGCCCGAGCAGCTGCGCGCGTTCTCCCGCGTGCGGCTACCCGCCGGCGCTTACCGCCGTGTCACGCTCGTGCTGGCCCGCAGCGCCTTCGCGTCCTTCCACCGCGGCCGCCTGGTGGTGGCTGCGGGCACCTACCACGTTGATGTGGGCCAGTCCTCGGCCCGCCTGCCCATCCGGCTCCACGTCGCCTGGCCTGGACCCGTCGGGCGCGGCGCTGCTGGCCCAGCGTGACCCGACTACGCTGGGCATCGATGGCCGCCATCGACGTCGCCGGTTTCGTCGCCGACCTGAAGGACCATGCGGTGACGCACGGATTCCACGTCCACGACGAGCGGCACTTCGTCGAGACCTACTCCCTGCGCCAGAGCTGGGAGGTCGACCTGCACCCCGAGGACGGATGCGGGGGACCCGTCGACCTCCACATCGAGCTCGACGTCGATCCGCGGATCCTGCTGGCGTTCGAAGATGCGGTCGTGGGGCTGCCCGACGATGTCGATCCCCCCGACGAGTTCCACTTCCCGCTGGTGTTGACCTGGTCGCTGCCCCCCATGCCCCACGCCCCGGATCTGCTGCGCCTGGCCATCGACTTGGCTCCCGTTGGTGGTGTCGACATGCCGCTCGAGGTGAGCGCTACGGATACCTACCCCTCCCCGACCGAGACCGGTGAGCGGCGCATCGCCATCGTGGCCCGACGTTCCGTCTCCCTCAGCCAGGTCGCCCGTGGCGACGACCCGCTGTGCGACGTGTTCGACCGCGGTCGCGCCATCAGCGACTTCCTGCTCCAGGCCGCCGACGCGTGGCTGGGCTGACCCGACTCGCGACCCGCCCCCTCCTCCTCGTCGCCATCCTTGGGTCCGGGCTCGGCCTCAGCGCCTGCGGCACCTCGAGCGCTGTCGGCCAGGCGCGCACGGCGTGCGGGTACGTCGGCCACGCACTGCGCGAGTACCGGCAGAGCCAGCAGGTGTCCACACCCAGCGCCGCGCGGGCCGCGCTGGCATCACGGGCCGTGGCCACGCTGCTGGAAGCCACGCCCTACGCGGCGGCCGCGACCTCCGCGGATGGGGGGTGGAACCCGCTGATGACGACCATCAACGAGGCCGAGCGCGTCCCCCTGCGCTACCTGGTCGCATCGCTCACCGACCTCTGCGCCATCGCCGACTCACCCAATCCCTACCTGTAGGGGTGGACCTCAGCGCGCAGCCATGCGCGCGGACAGCCAGCGCAGGGAGTTGGGCGCGGCCATCGCATCCTCCCAGCCCTCCAGGCGGCGCTCGAGGTCCAATAGCGACGTCACCTGGGCGATCACGACGACGGCCAGACCCTCGACCGGCTCCTGGGCGACCAGGAAGTCGCCGAAGATGTCCTCGCTGACGACCGCCTCGGGCTCGATCATCAAGTAGAGCTCCCCGGTCGCCTCGACCCAACTCAGTCGGTAGCGATTGCCCCGGGCATCACTCCAGTCGTCGCCGAACTCGTATTCGGGACTCTCGCGTCGAGCCTCATTGGCCTGGTAGAAGGCTTCGATGTCCACGGCGCGAGCCTACGTCACGCTGTGCGTGAAACGGTGCGTCCCGCCGGTCGATCGCTGAGGCGCCAAAGGGGCTGCGCAGGTGGTCGTGCCCTCATCTCTACTGGCGCCATGGAAACTTCACTGGACAGTTTGACCGCGCTGCGCCGTGACTGGCACTGGCGGTGCCACCGGACCGGCTCGTGCGAGGCGGCCGCGCGCTTTCGTGACTCTCACCCCACCCTGGCGCTCGCGGGAGTCGACGACCTGGGCGATCTCGTGAGCGCCCTCGAGGTGCACGGGGGACGCAGCATGCTCGAACGCGCCGCCATCGTCCAGGCGATGCTGGTCGACGCCGCCGATGCGGAGATCCGCCGGGCACTCCTGCAGACGCTGCTGCCCGGCGTGGTGAGCGTGTGCCGCCGGCTGCGCTTCGGCCAGGGCGTGACCAGCGAGTCAGGGGAGTTCGTGGGCCTGGCCCTCGCGACCACCAGCGAGATCCTGGCCCAGTGGGCCGGCGAGGACCGCCCCTACGCGGCGCTCGACGTGCTCTCCGCGCTGCGCGGGCGGCTCCGCCGCTGGATCCTCCGGGAGAAGGAGACTGCGACGATCCCCGCGCCCGAGGCCGCGGCTCCAGACGAGCCGGTGTCCCTGGACGTCCGTCTGGCGGCCTACCTCGGCGGTCCTCACGAGCGGCTCGCCCGACTGACGTACGAGCGGGTGTACGACGAGCGCCCGTGGCAGGCCCTGGCCAGCTCCGAGCACGTGAGCATCCCCACGCTGCAGAATGAACTTCAATTCTTCGCCCGTCGGTACCTGGTGTGAGGAATCGAGCCCCCATCAGGACCTCCGACCCCGGGACGGCCTTACTACGGTGGACTCGTGACTCCCCTGGCGCCCCGCTCTCGCTCGGCGCACCTCGTCTTGTGGTCGAGCCCTCTCCTGCTGCTGATCGTGGCCGTGACGCTGACGAGTCCGGGGCGCACTCCGACACCGACACCGACACCGACACCGACACCGACCTCGACCTCGACGGTGTCGGCGCCTGCTGGCACCTCGACGACCACGGTGGTGGACGCGGGGCCCCCGGCGACGCCCCGAATTCACACCGGGGCGGTCCCGGCAACGGGGACGCGCTCGACCCCGTCGGTGATCGCGACCTCTCCTCCCCGGTGGCACCCGACCACCCGGTCGCTCCCCCCGACCGCGCGCGACACCGCCGCGCCCTCCTCGCCGCCGACCGTCGCGACCGACTCGCCGACCGCGTCCGGCGTACCGGCGCTGGCCGGCGCGGCAGTGGTGGGGACGCTGCCCCGCCCCGGCGACCGGGTGGTCGTGCCCGTGGCGTCCCCGGGCCTGTGGCAGCTGACCACCAGTGCGCCGGTGGTCTCCACGCTCCAGTGCCCGAGCTCCTTCAGCGTCGTGGCCACCGACTTCTACGTGCCGACGGCGACCTGCGACCTGACGGTGGAGGCGACGAGCGACGCGACGTCGTGGCGCGTCGCGCCCAGGCCGTGAAGCGCCTGGCCGGCGGGCCGGTCCACGGAGTCGCGCTCACCGCGTACTTCGCCCTCGCGCCCTACGTCGTCGTGAGCAAGTGGACGATCGCCGCGCACCGCCAGCACGCTCTCCTGCTCCAGGCGCTCCTCGTGGTGCTCGCCGGCTTCTGGCTGGCCTTCGTCGTCCAGGTGGCGCGCAACGTCGTGCGGCTCCGCCACGGCGCGACTCTGCCGCTCGGCGGGACCGCCTGGGTGGCTGGCGTGGTCGTCGCGGTCCTCACCCTCTGGCCCGGACCCGGTGCCCGCGCCCCCGCGACGTTCCGGTCCGTCGCGGCAGCGGTGACCCGCCCGGTGCGCGCGCCCGCCCGTCCCGGCGCGCCCACCGCGCCCCTCGAGCTCAGCGGGCTGCCGCTCGCCCTGGCCGTTCGCCAGCGAGTTGAGCGCCTGCGGCGCGACCGCGACACACCGGCACCCGAAGACGTCGACGAGCTGCTCGACCAGGCGCGGCGCGTCGACGCCAGCCTCCTGGGACGCCTGCGCTACCTCATCGCCGACGCCACCGACGGCGTCGTGCAGGTTGATCCCACCGCTGAGACGCCGTCGGCGCCCGAGGCACCCGACGACACCGTGGTGGTCTGTGTGCTGGACACGTCGCCGAGCCCGATGGTCGCCTTCGCCCGCGAAGGTGGGTGCCTGCGCGTGCCCGCGCACTGGGATGACACGGCCATCGTCGGGCACGCGATCGGCCTGCATCGCGGCGGGCGCGTCGTATGCACGTCCGACGCCACCGAACTCGTCTACGCCCTGGCCATCCGGGCCGTGCGCCGTCAGGCGGTCGTCTACCTCGGCGAGTCGACCGATCTCGATGCGGCGCTCGTGGCCAGCGCCGTGACCGTCTCGCGTCTCGATCGGCCTCTCGCTGACCTGCCCGCGTCCTACCAGGGGCGCTTCGACGCTGGTGGCGGCTCGACGCCCGGCGCGGGCGAGGTCGTCGTCGAGCTGCTGCGCGCGGACCCCACCGTCCACGGGCTCGCCGCACCCTTTCTGCCCGCGCTGCGCCGCCACTGCGTCGAGATGACGGCCTACCTCGCGCTGCACCGCCACGAGCCCGTCACTGGCGATCGCCTCCGCGCGCGGGTGCTGGGACGGCCCCACGCCGACGCCTCGCCGCGGACGCTGATGAACACGTCAACGGCCGTGCGGCGCAGCCTCGGGGTCGACGACCTCGGTCCGCGCCTCCACCCGGTGTCCTCCAGTGGCCTCTACACCACGCACGGCGTGCGCAGTGACGTGGAGGAGTTCCACCGGCTGGTCGGCGAGGCCCGGCATCTCAGTGGCACCGCCGCCATCACCCGCCTGCGCCGCGCACTCACCCTCGTGCGCGGTGAGCCGCTGGCCAGCGCCCTGCGCGGCTTCGAGTGGTTCCTGGCCGAGGGTCACGCGGCCCGACTACAGCGCGACGGCGAGTGGGCGGCCCTCGCCTTGCACGCCGCCGCGTTGGCGTCGGGCGATGTCGAGCTGGCCTTCTGGGCCCTGGATCGGGGGCGCCTGGTCGATCCCTACAGCGACGACTTGGCCGACGCCCTGGTGCGCGTCCCGCGTCTACGCGAGTTTGGCGGCGATGGAGCCCGCGCTGGCCAGGACCGAGCCATCGGCCCCGGCGGCGCTGTAGGCGTGGCTGGGCCGCTCGATAGCCTCCGCGACCAGGTCGGCCAGCAGCTGGGAGAACGCGACGACCGGCTCGACGAAGAGATGCTTGGCTAGCGATCCAGGAATCGTGTTGACCTCGTTGACGTACCACTCGCCCTCACCCACCAGGAAGTCGATACGCGCGATCCCGCGCACCGAGGCCACCTGTGTGATCGTGCGCGCCGCCGCGCGCAGCGCGTCGGCCAGCTCGGCGGCGACCACGGCCGGGATCTCGCGGGGTGCCGAGACCATTCCCTCGCCGCCCACGTACTTGTCTCGATAGTCCAGGATCTCCGCCGCGGCGCTGCGGCGCAGCGGGCGCTCCAGCGCGGAGAGCTCGAGGCTCGGGTACGTGCGCACCGCAATCTGCAGGTCCGACAGGTCCGCGCGGAACGGCTCGACGACGCAGCCGTGGGCCAGGTGGGGATTGGCCAGCACCCGCGCGCGCGCGGTCGCCTCGTCGGCCACGACGTCGATGCCGATCGAGGATCCCCCGAAGCGCGGCTTCAAGATGTAGGGCCCGGCAAAGGGGATCGCCCCCTCGTCGGCGAGCAGGACTCGCGGCAAGGTGGGCAGGTCAGCAGCCCGAACGGCGCCGGCGAACGCCCACTTGTCCATGCCTAGGGCCGCGCCAGCCACCGTGGGACCGGTGTAGGCCACGCCGGCCAGGTCCAGCGCGGCCTGCAGCGTCCCATCCTCGCCCGGCCCGCCGTGCGTGGCCAGGACGACGGCGTCGAGGTCGAGCCGACGTTCGCGGCCGAATCGTCCCCCCGAGGTGGAGAACCCGCCGCCTTCGCCAGCCTGCAGCACGAGGGGGGCCGATCCGCGCGGGATCCCGAGGATGAAGCTCTCGGCCTCCAGGTCGTCGGGGACCTGGTAGAAGGCGCCCGTCTTGGACCAGTAGATGCCCACGGTCGGTCGGGTCCGCCGGAGCTCCCGCCAGGCCTGCAGACCAGTCAGGATCGACACGTCGTGCTCGGGCGAAGGCCCACCAAACAACACCGCAGTCGTCACGCCACACCTCGCCTTGCCGGTCGTCTAAGGGTAGTGGTCCGGCAGGTCGTTGAGGTACAAGACGGCGTCCCCATCCCCGATACTGGACCGCACCCACGCCACCGCCTGGTCCCGCCGGTCGACGCGGCGAGCCGCGGTCCCGTACCCCGCGACCAGGGCCGCAGCGTTCGTGCGCCCCACGGCGATCAACTCGACGCCCAGGAACGCGGCGCGTCGCCCGAGGGCCAGATTCTCGCCGTACTGCAGGCGCCCGAGCTCGACCATGCCTGGCGTGACCAGGACGCGACGTCCCGTCGTCCCGCTCGCTGCCAGGAGGTCGAGCGCGGTCCGGGCACTGGCGGGATTCGCGTTGAACGTGTCGTCGATGACCGTCACGCCCGAGGAGGCAGTCACCACGTTGGCGCGGCTGGCCACGGCGGGCATGCTCGCCAGGCGCGACGTCAGGTCCGCCCACCCTCGATCCAGGGCCAGTCCCGCCGCCAGGGCGCAGGCCAGGTTGGTGGGCTGGAGTCCGGGGACCGCCGCCACCGTGACGGGCACGCCGTCGGGACCCTCCACCTCCCACTGACCGCCCACGACGCGAACTCGAACGTCGCACGGTGCGCTCGTCGACCCACCCACCAGCACGCGGGTGCCGCCCGCCCGCAGCGGCTCGACCCAGCCCCGCAGGCGCTCGTCGTCGCCGTTCACCACGACGGTCGCCGCGCGCTCGGTGATCTCGTGCTTGGCCGCCTCGATGGTCGCCAGCGAGCCCATGCGCTCCAGGTGTACCGGACCGATGGCCGTCACCACGGCCACCTCCGGCGGGCACCACGAGCACAGGTCGCGGATCTCGCCGGGCCCGTAGGTCCCCATCTCGGCGATGAACACCCGCGTGCCCTCGGCCAGGCTCTCGTTGATGGCTCGCGAGAGTCCCGCGCGATTGTTGTAGCTGGCCGGGGTCGCGACCGCGTCGCCCAGCAGGTGCGCCAGGTGCTGCTTGGTCGACGTCTTGCCGTACGAGCCGGTGATGGCCACGATGCGCGGCTGCACCGCCGCCAGGCGCGCGCGCGCTCTCTCTACAAAGACCCGGGCGCGCCGATCCTCCAGTGGGCGCAGCAGCCGGGCAGCGAGGTCCACCAGCAGGGGCATGGACCAGATGACGATCACCGCGCCGAGCCACCACGCGTGCGCCACCACCGCCACGACCACCACGACGAGGGCCAGGGCCCCCGTCACGCCCGCGGTCGTGGCCGCTCGACGGGTCCAGCGCAGGCGGCCAGTCCGACCGCGCAGGCCCAGTCCGACCGGACAGGTCAGCCCGTACAGGGCGGACACGATGACGACGCCCAGCGCGCTGGAGGCGATCAGGGTGATGATCAGCGCCACCAGCAGGGCGTGGCTCAACGTCACCGGGCGGCGCTCGGGGCGCCGCGCGCCCGCGCGCGCGACCGCGGGAGTCGTCCAGCGCGCGAGGAACCGAGAGGCCGACAGCGCGACGTAGTGCTCGCGCTGCAGGACGCGCAGCCAGCGCACCAGCTGGGCGACGGCGGCGCCCGCCAGTGCGACGGCCCCCACGACGGCGAGGCCGCTCATCGCACCAGTCCGGCGACGGCGCGAACCAGGTGCTCCGGCGCGCTCAGGGGCACCAGGTGGTCGCCCCCGGGCACCACGTCGAGGGCCACGACACCCCCCCGCCGCCGCCGCCGCTCGACCACGGCCTCCGCGACGGCCACCGGGACGACCGTGTCGTTGCCTCCCCACACGAGGCTCAGGGGAACGGCCAATTCGTCGATCTCGTCCTCGTAGGTCTCCGAGACGCTGATGACGAGCACGTCGCGTACGACCCCGGACGCCGCGCGGTAGTCGTCGGAGCCGTAGCGGTGACGCGCCGCCTCGAGGCGCTCACCGCTGACCAGGCCGTGCTGGTGGAGCCAGCGCACCCACCGGTAGCCGCCCGCCGCTCGGGCGGCCGGGCCGAGCCGCAGCAGTGGCGCTCCCGCGACGACGGCCGCCGCCACCGTGTCGGGGTGCCGCGCGGCCAGCACGGTGGCCACGCGACCGCCGAAGGAGTGGCCCACCAGGACCACGGCGCCCGCGTCGGCCAGCTCATCGAGAGCGGGACGGATCAGCTCGGCGTAGTGGCGGGCGCCGCCGGCCTGCTCGGGTGGGGGCGCGGCCCCAAAGCCCGGCAGGTCCACAGCCACTGAGGCCAGGCCGTGTCCCGCGAGCTGGTCCTGGACGGTCACGAAGTCCGCGTGCGTGCGTCGCCAGCCGTGCAGCAGCAGCACGCGCGGTGGCCCGTCGCCGACGACGGAGCCGAACAGGGTCCCGCCACCCAGTGCACGGAGCATCGAACCAGGATACCGGGCGAGGTCCAGGGACCTCGGGGCCGGTAGCGTCGGCTCCGTGAGCGACGTCGACGGGTTCCCCGAGGACCTCCTCGTCGGACTGACGCCCGAGCAGCGCGACGCCGTCACGTCGACCGAGCGACAGATCCTGGTGCGCGCGACGGCCGGATCGGGCAAGACCCACGTCCTCACCTTGCGGATCCAGCGGCGGGTGGCGCTCGGCGAGCACGCCCCCGGCGCGGTGCTGGCCCTGACGTTCACTCGCAAGGCGGCCGACGAGCTCCGTCGGCGCCTGGCCCGGGGGTCCATCCGCGACGTCCGCGCCGGCACCTTCCACCGCGCGGCCCTGACACTGCTCAACGAGCGGCGCGCCGACGAGGGGCGGCCGCCCGTCGTCATCGAGCCAAGCCGGCGACGCCTCGTCACCCAGGTGAGCGAGGCCCTGGCCTCGTCGGGCGTGCACATCGACGACTGGCAGATCCCGCGCCTCGAGGTCGAGGTCGGCTGGGCCCTGAGCCAGGGGTTGACGGGCTCGGCCTACCTCGCCCAGGCGCGGCGCCATCGTCGCGACAGCCCGCTTCGCCCCGCGCAGTTCGCCGAGCTCCTCGACCGCTACGTGGGCCTGTGCCGCGCCCGCGGCGTCGTGGACTTCGATCTCCTGCTCTCCGAGGCCATCGCCCTCCTGCGCGACGTCCCCGCGGTGCGCGCATCGGTGCGCCACCGGACGCGTGCCATCTACGTCGACGAGGCCCAGGACATGAACCCGCTGCAGTTCGCGCTCCTGCGCGAGATCGGCGGGCCCGACCCGGATCTGTTCGCGGTGGGCGACGCCAACCAGTCGATCTACGGCTTCAATGGGGCCAATCCCGCCCTGCTCCAGGACCTCGTGTCGACCTGGCCGCGCACCGTCGTCATCGACCTCACTCGCAATCACCGATCGACCGCGCCGATCGTCACCATTGCCAGCACGCTCCTCGACCCCGGGGCCCGCGGCATCACGCCGGCCCTCGAGGAGGGTCCCCTGCCGGTGGTGCGCAGCTACGAGACCGACGCCGAGGAGGCCACCAACGTCGTGCGGTGGATCACCCTCCACCACCACCCGGGCGCGGCCTGGCGCGACCTCGCGGTGCTGGCGCGTACCAACGCCCAACTCGATCCCGTGGCCCAGGCCCTCGAGGCGGCGGGCGTCCCCTACGAGCGCCGGGGTCCCGAGCACGCGCCCGCCTCCGACCTGGTCGGTGCGGCCCCCGGTCGCCACGACCCTCCCGCGAGCCCCGATGCGGTGGCGTTGTCGACTATCCACCGCGCCAAGGGCCTGGAGTTCGCCGGCGTCGCGGTGATCGGCTGGGCCGAGGGCCAGCTGCCGCACTACGCCGCGGTCACTCCCGAGCAGCTCGCCGAAGAGCGGCGGCTGGCCTACGTCGCCCTCAGTCGCGCCGAGGCGCACCTCTTGATCACGTGGAGCCGCGGACGCGACGATCCGCGATTCCCCGACCGCGAGCCCTCCCGCTTCCTCGCCCCCGTCCACGAGGCCCTGGCGCGTCTCCAGCGCTCGGCCGCGCCGGTCACCGGGGAGGCACTGCACCGACGACTGGCGGCTCTGCGCAAGCAGCTCGGCGCCTCGTCCGATCCCGGGCCCGGGGATACTGTGGCGCCGTGACGACGCCAGACCCCCTGGGCGCGGAACTCGCCGAGCTGCTGGGCTCCGACGCCGTGACCTTCGCCCCCCACCACCACCTCGATGACCTGCGCGACGAAAGCCTGCATCCGGTGAGCGCCGAGCCCTACGCGGTGGTCTACCCGCGCTCGACGGAGCAGGTGGCGGCGATCGCCCGTCTGGCGACCCGGTTCCGCCGCGCCGTCACGCCGCGCGGATCGGGCACCGGCCTGTCGGGCGGGGCGATGCCCGTGGCCGGCGGCATCGTCGTCAGCTTCGCGCGCATGAACCAGATCCGCTCGATTGACGCCAGCGACCACATCGCCGTCGTCGAGGCGGGCGTCACCCTGCGCGACCTGGATGCGGCCCTCGTGCCCTACGGCCTGCGCTATCCCGTCTATCCCGGCGAGACGTCCGGCTCCCTGGGCGGCAACGTCAACACCAACGCCGGCGGGATGCGAGCGGTGCGCCACGGCGTGACCCGACACCACGTCACCGGCCTCGAGCTGGTCCTGGCCGACGGCACGGTGCTCACGACGGGCGGGCCCGTCGTGAAGAACTCCAGCGGCTACGACCTCACCCAGCTGGTGATCGGCAGCGAGGGGACGCTGGCCCTGGTCACCGCGGTCACGCTGCGGCTCTCGGCGCGACTCGAGCACGCCGCCACCGTGCTCGCGCCCTTCGCCAGCCTCGAGACCGCCGCGCAGGCCGTGCCGCCCCTGGTCGCCAGCGGGCTCGAGCCCTCGATCCTCGAGTACGTGGACCTGGTGACGATGCGGGCCCTCACATCCTCAGCTGGCTTCGAGCTCGGCGTCGATCCCGACGTCGCCGCGCGGACCACGGCCTACCTGGTCATCGTCGTCGAGACCCGCACCCGCGAGCAGCTCGAGGCCGACCTCGAGCACGCGATGACTTTGCTGACCCAGCACGGCGTCCTCGACGCGTACGTCTTAGAGGGCGCGCTCGCCCAGCGACTCATCGAGGCGCGCGAGAGGCTCTTCTGGGTCTCCAAGGCGGCGGGGGCGAACGACATCGTCGACGTGGTCGTGCCCCGCTCGCAGGTTCCCCGCTTCCTCGCCGATGCGTCGGACATCGCCACGAGCCACCAGTCCGTCGTCGCGGGCTGCGGGCATATCGGGGACGGGAACGTGCACCTCTCCGTGTTCCAGCCCGACGACGAAAAGCGGCACGAACTGCTGCTCGACATCTTCCGTCGGGGCATCGAGCTCGGCGGTCAGATCTCGGGCGAGCACGGCATCGGCCGTGACAAGCAGGCCGCCTACCTGGCGCTGACCGACCCCTCCGTGCTGAACCTCCAGCGACGCATCAAGTCGGCGTTCGACCCGTGGCACCTCTTGAACCCCTACCGGCACCTGGACGAACGGCCCGCCCCGTGAACGGCGCCGACGCCCTGGTGGCCACGCTCGGCGCGAACGGGATCGACGTGGTGTTCGCCAACGCGGGAACCTCCGAGATGCACGTCGTCGCGGCGCTCGACGGCGCGCCCGGCCTGCGACCGGTCCTGTGCCTGTTCGAGGGGGTCGCCACGGGTGCGGCCGACGGCTACGCCCGCGTCTCTGGTGGTGTGGCCGCGACGCTGCTCCATCTCGGGCCGGGACTGGCCAACGGGTGGGCCAATCTCCATAACGCCCGCCGGGCCGGCGTGCCGGTGCTGAACGTCGTGGGGGTGCATCCCGACGCCCACGATCGCCTGGACCCGCCGCTGTCCAGCCGCGTGGGCCAGCTGGCGGCGTCGCTCGGTGGAGCCGTCACCACGGTGCATCGCACCGCCGACGTGCCCGCCGCCACGGCGCAGGCGCTCGCCAGCGCGCGCCACCCGCGCGCGCAGGTGTCGACCCTCCTGGTGCCCGCCGACGTCGCCTGGTCCCCGTTCGGCCCCGCACCGAGTCGCTGGCCCACCGTCGCCGCCCCCCAACCGGTGGCGCCCGCGGCCGACGACGTTGCCCGGGCCATCGGGTGGTTGCGCGAAGGTCGGGCGGCCCTCGTGGTGGGCGGCGCGCTGAGGGCCAGCGATCTGTCTCGAGCGGCCGCCGTGGCTGGGGCCACCGGGGCGCGCCTGCTCGTCGAGACCTTCCCGACGATCATGGATCACGGCGCGGGGACGCCCTCGCCCGAACGCATCGTCTACCTCTCCGACTTCGCCATCCCTCAGCTGTCCGAGCTAGACCGCGTGGTGCTGGCCGGGGCGGCCGAGCCGGTCGGATTCTTCGCGTACCCGGATCTGCCCAGTCGGCTCCTCGGCGCCAGATGTCAGGTGCTGGACCTGTGCGGGCACGGCGCCGACCCGGCGACGGCCCTGGCCGACCTGGCCGCGGCCGCGGAGGCCGACCTGGGGCGACGGGGGGCGACGCCCCCACCCGCCGTGCCGTCGGGTCCGCTGACTCCCGACACGTTCGCCGCCGCCGTCGCGGCCACCGTGCCCGAGGGTGCCATCGTCGTCGACGAGGCGAACACCGGCGGCGTCCACCTCTACGACGCGCTGGCCGCGGCCGCGCCCCACCGGTTGATGACGCTGACGGGTGGCGCCATCGGCTTCGGGCTGCCCGCAGCCCTCGGCGCGGCACTCGGCAGCGACGCCCCCGTTATCGCCCTGGTGGCCGACGGAGCGCTCCAGTACACGAACCAGGCCCTGTGGTCCCTAGCTCGCGAGGATCTCGACGTGACCGTTGTGGTGGTGGCCAACGCCGCCTACGACATCCTGCGACTCGAGCGCACCCGCCTGGGCCCGCTGCCCACCTCCGGCGCGAGCCACCTCCTCACGGACCTCGGGGCACCCGTCATCGACCACGTGTCCCTGGCCCGTGCCTACGGCGTTCCCGCGTGGCGGGTCGAGTCGGCCGACGAGCTGGTCACCGCGCTGACTCGCCGAGCGGCCGGGCACTCCGGACCCGAGCTCATCGAGGTACCCCTCGCGCCCCTAGCCCTCTAGCTGGATGTCGATCCAGACGGGAGCGTGGTCGGAGGGCCGCGGCCCGCGCCGGGCATCGCGATCGACAGTGACCTGACGCAGGCGCGGCACCAGGTCGTCTTCCACGAGGAGCAGATCGATGCGCAGGCCGTGATCGAGGTGGAAGGCTCCCGCGCGGTAGTCCCACCACGAGTAGCCCGGGGCATCTGGATGCAGGTGGCGCCAGGCATCAGTCAGCCCCGTCGCCTCCAGGGCACGGATGGCCTCGCGTTCGGGCGCGCTGACGTGCGTCGCTCCGACGAAAGCCGTGGGGTCGTAGCAGTCGAGGTCGCTCGGAGCCACGTTGAAGTCTCCCCCGATGACCTCCGGCACCGCGGCGTTGTGCGCCCCGCGGCGGGCGCGCAGTTCCTCGAGCCAGCGCAACTTCGCCTCGTAGTGCGGATCGTCCAGGGCGCGCCCGTTGGGTACGTAGCAGCTGGTGCAGCGCACTGGTCCGCACGTCGCCGAGATCAACCGGGCCTCGCCGTCGGACAGCCCCCGCTCCACGTCGCGCAGACCGACGCGCGAAAGGATCGCCACCCCGTTCCACTGCCCGTGGCCGTAGTGGGTGCTCTCATAGCCCAAGCCCGCCAGACGCGGTGCGGGAAATCCGGCGTCGGCTACCTTGGTCTCCTGCAGGAGGAGGACGTCAGGTGCGGTCGCGACGAGCCACGACTCGAGGCGCTCGATGCGCGCCCGCACCGAGTTGACATTCCACGTCGCGATCCTCACGTCAGGTTGACGACCACGAACAAGAGGTCCGCCTCGGCGGCCACCTCCCCCTCGACCGTCGCCACCCCGTGTCCTCGTCCGGCGCGGGCCGACAGGTGCACCATCTCGGTCGTGAGCGTGACCGTGTCCCCGGGAACGACCTGGCGGCGAAAGCGCGCCCGCTCCACGCCACCGAACAGGGGCAGGCGTCCCGCGTAGCGGGGATCGGCCAAGACCGCAACACCACCACACTGGGCCAGCGACTCCACCAGCAGCACACCCGGCGTCGTGGGCCGCCCGGGAAAGTGCCCGGCAAAGAACCACTCCTGGCCCGTCAGGTGCCAACGCCCCACAGCCCGTTTCCCGGCCTCGACCTCGTCGACGACATCGAGCAGCAAGAACGGCGGTCGGTGGGGCAGCCACCGCCTCGGGTCGGTCGGAAGTTCGGGCTCGGGGCTCACGGCAGTCCCACCTCTCCGATCCGGCGCACCGGATCCACGCTGATCAGGCGGAAGCGGCGCACCTCGCCGCGGACAAGGACCTCGCGTGCCCGGGCCGGTGGAGGATCTCCGAGCATCGCGGTTGGTGCGTAGCACTCGACATCCATTCCCTTGACGCGCACGTCGACGACGGCACCATGCGACGTGAACGACCGCACGGTGCCGTCCACCACGGAGCCCACGGGCACCGCCGCGGTGAGAGTGGCGAACGCCCTCTCATCATTGACCGCACCGTGCTCGCGTCGCTGGGATCGCGGAGCGCTGGACGAGAGCTCCGCGGACGGCGGCTCGGGCGAGCGTGGGTGGGCGGCTCGCTGGGTGGGCGGCGTCACTGCTGGCGCGGCGGAGGCTGCCTGGCGGCCACGCGCAGTGCGCTTGGTCGGTGCGACGGGCGGCGTCACTGCTAGCTCGGCGGGCGGCGCCCGGTGGCCACGCGCAGTGCGCTTGGTCGGTGCGGCGGGCGGCGCCACTGCTAGCTCGGCGGAGGCTGCCTGGCGGCCACGCGCAGTGCGCTTGGTCGGTGCGACGGGCGG
>JBMFWS010000004.1:63943-78350 GCA_049965035.1 Acidimicrobiales bacterium | reverse complement strand
CAGTGCGCTTGGTCGGTGCGACGGGCGGCGTCACTGCTGGCGCGGCGGGCGGCGCTACTGCTAGCTCGGCGGAGGCTGCCCGGCGGCCACGCGCAGTGCGCTTGGTCGGTGCGACGGGCGGCGTCACTGCTGGCGCGGCGGGCGGCGCCACTGCTAGTTCGGCGGAGGCTGCCCGGCGGCCACGCGCAGTGCGCTTGGTTGGTGCGACGGGCGGCGTCACTGCTGGCGCGGTGGGCGCTACCGACGTGGCGGCCAGCGCGGCCTTCTTCGTGGCTCGCACCGACTTGGCGCCGCGCACCGGCAGCCGCGGCGTGAAGATCCACCCCACGCCAGGCACCGGCTTCCCGCCAATCAGACGACCCTCGTCGAAAAGCCACGGATAGAGGTGATGAAACTCCTGAAACGAATCGTTGGATAGGACGACACCACCAATCCGATCGGCGATCTTCAAGATGAAGGCGTCACCACGCCCGATCGCTCCGGCTGGCGGGGTCACGATCGTGCCCTCGATCTCGCGCTCCTGGAAGCGACCTCTCTCCCCGGGCGTCACGCGGTGCGCGAACGTGGCGTCCGCGACCACGATCAGCTCAGCGTGCGGGTTCTCGGCCTGAAACGCGCGTAGCACCTCGTCCAATTGCACCAGGCTGGGATCACTGCGGCCCTCGGTGGCCAGATTCGAGCCGTCAACGACGACGCGCAATTTACTTCGTTGGCCGCTCACCGGAGCACCCGATCCAGCAGGTCACGCTGCTCGGCGGCGTGGACGAGTCCGCTGCCGGTCGCGGGACTCGCGGACTCGGCGCGCGCTACGTGCGACACCGCCACCTCGCGCAACTGTTGATGGACCTGGTGGTGGACGAAGGGCCACGAACCCATGTTCTCGGGCTCTTCTTGCAGCCACACCACCTCCTGGACCTCCGAGTAGCGGGCCAGCACCGCGTCAATCTCCTCGTGGGGCCACGGGTAGAGCTGCTCCACACGGGCAATCGCGACGTCACCTCGGCCCTCAGCGTCCCGTCGGGCGAGCGCCTCGTGAGCGATCTTGCCGGACGCGAAGACTACGCGGCGTACGTCGGCAGGATCGACGACGTCGTCGAGAACCGGGCGGAAGGAGCCCGCGGTGAAGGCGGCCAGCGGCGAGCGCATGGCGGGCGAACGCAGCATCGACTTGGGCGTGAAGACCACCAAGGGCGTGACGCTCTCGCGCCGCACCTGACTGCGCAACAGGTGGAAGTACTGGGCAGCCGACGTGGGCTGGGCCAGCCGCAGGTTGTTGCGCGCGCACAGGGACAGGAACCTCTCGATCCGGCCGCTAGAGTGCTCGGGCCCCTGGCCCTCGTAGCCGTGGGGAAGCAACATCACCAGTCCCGCGTGCTGACCCCACTTGTCCTCGGCGGCCACCAGGAAGTTGTCGATGATGATCTCGGCCCCGTTGACGAAGTCACCAAACTGGGCCTCCCACATCACCAGGGTGCGCGGCGCCTCGACCGAGTAGCCGTACTCGAACCCCAGCGCTGCGTACTCGCTGAGCAGCGAGTCGCGCACGGTGAATGCCGCCTCGGTTCCCAGGTGCGCCAGTGGCACGTGCTGGGCCCCCGTCTGGTAGTCGATGAGGGCGGCGTGGCGGTGGGAGAACGTACCGCGCCGCGTATCCTGGCCCACGAGCCGCACCGACGTCCCCTCGACCAGCAACGTCCCGAAGGCCAGGGCCTCGCCGAGCGCCCAGTCGATCTCTCCCGCCTCGATGGCGGCCCGGCGCTGCGCGAACTGGCGCTCCAGCTTGGGGTGCAAGGTGAATCCCTCGGGCGTCCACATCGTCGCCTCGGCGATGCGGATCACCGTCTCGGGGCTGACGCCCGTCTCCGGTGCGGGTGGGTCGGCTGGCACGTCGGCCACCGGCACGCCCTCGAGGGTCGGCACCGGCACCGTGCGCACCTCGTCCAGGACCGCCTGCAGGCGCGCATTGAAGGCCTCCAGGGCCGCCTCGGCCTCCTCCATGGAGAGGTCGCCGCGGCGGACCAGCGTCTCGGTGTACCCCTTGCGCACCGAGCGCAGCTGATCGATCACCTGGTACATCTGGGGCTGCGTGTAGCTCGGGTCGTCGCCCTCGTTGTGGCCATGGCGGCGATAGCAGACGATGTCGAGGACGACATCGCGGTGAAAGGCCTGGCGGTAGTCGAAGGCCAGTCGGGCGGCTCGGGCACAGGCTTCCGGGTCGTCCCCGTTGACGTGGAAGATCGGCGCCTGGATCATCTTGGCGACGTCAGTGGGGTAGACACTCGAGCGGGCGGAGTCCGGGGCCGTCGTGAAGCCGACCTGGTTGTTGATCACCACGTGGACCGCCCCACCGACGTGGTAGCCGGACAGGAGCGAGAGGTTCAGTGTCTCGGCGACGACGCCCTGGCCCGCGAAGGCGGCGTCGCCGTGGATCAGGATCGGCAGGTACGGGTACATGTCGGCCACGTGATCGCGCTCGCTGGCTTCGCCGGGGCGCACGACCCCGTCCTGCTTGGCCCGCACGATCCCCTCGACCACCGGGCTAACGGCCTCCAGGTGCGAGGGGTTCGAGGCCATGGAGACCGCGATGTCGATTCCCGACGCACTGCGAAAGCTCCCGCGAGCGCCCTTGTGGTACTTGACGTCGCCCGAGCCCTGCACGCTCTCGGGATCCAGGTTCCCCTCGAACTCCGAGAAGATCTCGCGGTAGGACTTGCCCACGATGTTGGCCAGGACGTTGAGACGGCCGCGGTGCGCCATCGCGATCACCGCTTCGCGCACACCGGCCGCTGCGGCGCTGTCCAGGATTTCCTGTAGGGCGACGATGGTGGACTCCCCACCCTCGAGCCCGAAGCGCTTCTGGCCCACGTAGCGCGAGTGGAGGAAGCGCTCGAAGACCTCGGCCTCGCTGAGAGACTGCAGGATGCGCCGCTGCTCAGCGGCATCGAGCACCGGCGCCACGCCCTCGACGCGCTCCTGGATCCACCGCTTCTGCGTCGGGTCCATGATGTGGCCGTACTCGATCCCGGTGGTGCGGCAGTACGCGTCGCGCAGCAGCGACAGGATCTCCTCCAGGGTCGCCTGGTCGCGCCCGGCCAGGCCGCCAGTCACGAAACGTCGGGGGAGGTCCCAGATCGTCAGGCCGTAGGTCGAGAGCTCGAGCTCCTCGTGCAGCGGCGGGGGGTCACTGTGCAGTGGGTCCAAGTGCGCGTAGAGGTGTCCGCGGACGCGGAACATGTTGATGAGCTCTTGGACCCGAATCTGCTTGAGGATGCGCTCGGCCTCGTCGGCGACTCCCGGATTCCGGTCGGCCGACCACCGTGATGGCTCGTAGGGAATGCCCAGCGAGGAGAACACGTCGTCGTAGAACTGGTGGCCTCCGGTCACGCACTCGGCGACATACTTCAAGAACAGGCCCGACTCGGCGCCCTGGATGATGCGGTGGTCGTAGGTGGACGTCAGATTCATGACGCGCCCCACGCCCAGCTCGGCCACAGCACGCGCGTCGGCGGCCTCGAAGCCACCGGGCCAGCTGAGCGCCCCGACCCCGATGATGGTCCCCTGACCGGGCATCAGCCGCGGTACCGACTGGATCGTCCCGAGCGTCCCGGGGTTCGTCAGCGTCACGGTAGCGCCCACGAAGTCGTCAGCACCGATTGCTCCGGCGTGCACCTTGCGGACCAGGTCCTCGTACGCCAGGAGGAAGGCACGAAAGTCCAGCGTGTCGGCATCGCGGATCACCGGGACCATGAGGTTGCGTGTGCCGTCGGGCCGCTGCACGTCCACGGCCAATCCCAAGCCCACGTGCTCGTGGCGCACGACTCCGGGCGTTCCCTTGGCGTCGATCGAGTCCACGAAGGTGGCGTTCAGCGCGGGTACGTGACCGAGCGCCCGCACGACGGCGAAGGCGATGAGGTGGGTGAAGGACACCTTGGCCCCACTGGAGCGCGCCAGGGCGGCGTTCAGCGCGGCCCGATTGACCTCGAGCAGGCGCGCGGGCACCGAGCGGACGCTCGTCGCCGTGGGGACGTCCAGGCTGGCCCGCATGTTCGCCACGATGCGGGCGGCCGCGCCACGCAGGGGCTGGGCTCCCTCGGCACCCGCGGACACGGGGGCCGGGGCCACGGGTGCTGCCGGCGGTGCCGCCACCGCGCTGGCCACCGGGGGGACTGTGGAGCGCTGGTAGTCGGTGAAGAACTCCTGCCAGCTGGCCGACACCGAACTCGGGTCGGCGAGGTACTGCTCGTAGAGGTCGTCCACGAGCCAGGCATTGGGGCCAAAGGAGCCCCGGGAGGGTTCGGGGGCGGAAGTCGCGTTCGTCACGGGTCCAGCCTAGGGCTGGATCCCTCCTGATCGATGGGCCGGCCGTCGATCCTTACCGGTAGATTGCACGCGTGGCCGACGCCTCAGATCGCTGGATGGTTCGCGAGACGGGACCCGTGACGGGTCTCGCCCAGTGGTCCCAGCGCGTCGCGGCACCGCGCGCGACCCTCGTGACGGTTCACGGGGGACTCGATCGCGGGCGCTCCTTCGTTCGCGTCGCCCGTCGCCTCGCCGACTGGGACGTCGTCACCTATGACCGGCGCGGCTACCAGTCGTCACGGTCACTCGGCGTGGGCCGCTTCGAGGAGCACGTGCACGACCTTCGCC
Organism: Acidimicrobiales bacterium; assembly: GCA_049965035.1. GTDB lineage: Bacteria > Actinomycetota > Acidimicrobiia > Acidimicrobiales > RAAP-2 > RAAP-2. The sequence continues at coordinate 73,703 of JBMFWS010000004.1, read as the reverse complement.
GCATCATCGAGCACGAGCGAGAACACCACGACGTCCCGATCATCACCCTCGGCCACTCCTTTGGCGGTGTCGTCGCCCTGGGGGCGCTGGCCGCCACATCCGGTCTGGTGGCCGGGACGGTCCTCTACGAGGCGCCGCTCCCCTGGATCCTGCGCCGAGGGGACCACCGGACGATTCCCGCCACCGCCAGCGCTCGGGCGGCCGAGGAGTTCTTCAAGCACGTGGTGTCCCCGGCCGCCTGGGAGCGCCTGAGCGACGCCGAGAGGCTCTCGCGCCAGCTCGACGGGCCCGCCCTGGTGGGCGACCTGCGTGTGCTGGAGGAGCCGGCCCCCTTTGACGTGACCGCGCTCGACGAGGACGTCACCTACGCCTACGGGCACTGGGAGAGGACTCCGTACTATCGCGAGCTCGGCGCGCGGATGGCGACGTTGACCGACGCCGTGCGCTTCGTCGAAGTGGATGGCGCGCGCCACGACGCCCATCTCCGACGGCCCGACGCGCTCGCCGCGCTGGCGCGCCAGGTCCTGGAGGACGCGTGCGCGTCGGCGTGACCGGGTCGTCCGGTCTCATCGGGCGGTCTCTGGTCCAGGCGCTGTCCGCCCGCGGCGACCAGGTGATCCGCTTCGTGCGGCCGGGTACGACGCCGCCCGACGGCGCCGTCGTGCGATGGGATCCCACCACGCGCGACGTCGACGAGAGCGACCTGCGACGGGCTGGACCCCTTGACGCCATCGTCAACCTGGCCGGCACGGGCATCGGCGACCGGCGCTGGACAGCGGCCCGCCGCCACGCCATCGTCCACTCCCGCATCGCAGCCACCGACCTCGTCGTCGAGATCATCGAGCACCTGCCCGGCGGGCTGGCCGCGCTCGTAAGCGCGTCAGCGGTGGGCTACTACGGGTCGCACCCGACGAGCATCGTCGACGAGACCAGTCCCGCGGGCACCGACTTCCTGGCCATGGTCTGTCGCCGGTGGGAGGACGCCGCGAGCCGCGCCCAGCGCTTCGGCACGCGGGTGGCCCTAGTGCGCACCGGGGTCGTCTTCAGCGCCGCCGGCGGCGCCCTGGCACGCCAGCTGCCGCTGTTCCGGCGCGGGCTGGGTGGTCCTCTCGCCTCGGGCCGCCAGTGGGTCAGCCCTATCTCCCTGGTCGACGAGGTGCGCGCGATCCAGTGGATCCTCGACACCGATCAGGTTGGCCCCCACAACCTCGTCGCCCCGACCGCCACGACGAACGCGGACATGACGGCCACCCTCGCCCACGCACTGGGGCGGCGCGCCGTCCTGCGTGTCCCCGCCTTCGCGCTCGACGTCGCCCTGGGCCGGGGACTGTCGCGGGAGGCCGTTCTGGCCAGCCAGAACGCCCAGCCACGGCGCCTGCTCGAGGAGGGATTCACCTTCCAGCACCCGGACGTAGACGCCATCGTGGCGGCGTCCCTGGCGTCGTGACCCCGAGCACGGCACTGACGCCATCCCCCTGACCAGCCCTTCTTACATTGCGATTAGGTGAATTTCACCGTGGGATGAACTTGTGATACCCCCTATCGCCCGGTACAGTGACGCTCAGTCCATCGATGATGGGCTCCAACAGTTGAGGCCACTCCGGTGGCCCAGGGAGGCAAGTAGATATGCATCTAGGGCGCAAACTAAGGCTCGCGATGTCGGTTGGCGCAGTCGCCAGCTCGCTGTCGCTGGGTCTCATCGCTCCAGCCACGAGTGGAGCGAGCGCTCCCTCAGGGACCATTACCTATGCAGAAGGCGCCGGGGCCAACCCGAACTACATCTTCCCGTACATGGGTTGTAGCTACTTCTCGGTAGACAACATCAACCAGTTCCAGGAACTGATGTATCGCCCGCTGTACTGGTTCGGCCTCGGCGCCTCGAGCGCGTACGTTCCCAAGTTGTCCCTGGCTCAGTCGCCAGCCTTCTCTCATGGGAACCGCACGATCACGCTCAACATGAAGGGTTGGAAGTTCGCCGACGGTCAGGTCGTCAACGCCCGCTCGGTGATGTTCTTCCTCAACATGTACAAGGCCGACCCGACCTCGTACTGCGGGTACAACGGGGGCTACGGCATCCCTGACCAGGTAAGTTCCGCCTACGCCAAGGGCGCTAACGCAGTCGTGATCAACTTCAAAACGTCAGTGAACCCGGGCTGGATTCTGTACAACTACCTGTCAGAGATCACCCCGTTCCCGGACTCGTGGGACTACACCGCTCCAGGTCACAAGGCCAACTGCGCCGGTGCCAAGTACGGTGCCGCCTCGACCAACTCCACGTGCAAGGCCGTCGAGACGTACCTCGACAACCTGTCGGGCAACACGTCGACCTACACGGGCAAGCTGTGGCAGAGCGGCGTTGACGGTCCGTGGCGCTTGACGCACTTCGACAACCTGGGAAACGCGACCTTCGTGCCGAACCCGAAGTACTCGGGCCCGCAGAAGGCGCAGGTCGCCATGGTCAAGGAAGTGGCCTTCACCTCGTCTCAGGCCGAGGAGAACGCCCTGCAGGCCGGTCAGATCGACCTCGGGTACGTGGACCCGTCGATCCTCACCGCGCCCGCGCCCGCGCCCGGCAAGGTCGGGCCGAACTGGGGCCAGCTCGCGCAGCGCTACAACATGTACACGGGCTCGCAGTGGGACTTCAACTACGCCCCGTTCAACTTCAGCCCCAATGACCCCAAGCACGCCGCGATCGCCCAGCTCTACATCCGCCAGGCGCTCCAGATGTCCGTGGACCAGATCGGGATCATTCAGAAGGTGGACAAGGGCTACGGCTTCCCGATCTACAGCCCGCTGCCTCCCAACACCCCGGCTTCGATCAGCGGCCCGGTGAAGAACCCGTACCCGTTCAACCTCACCGCAGCCAAGGCTCTCCTGACGAGCCACGGCTGGACGGAGCAGGGTGGCGTCATGACCTGCACCAACCCCGGAACCGGCGCGAGCCAGTGCGGTGCGGGGATCACGCAGGGCTACCAGCTGAAGCTCAGCATCATCTGGGCCAGCGGCTCCCCGTCCCTGGACGAGACGTTCAACGCGGAGATCGCTGACTGGGGCTCCATCGGCATCCAGGTCTCGCACTCCACCGCGACGTTCAACAACGTGATCGCGTCGTGCAACGGCAGCGGCGGCTACGAGATCTGCTCGTGGGGCGGTGGCTGGATCTACGCACCGGACTACTACCCCTCGGGCGAGACGCTGTTCACGCCGACGGGTGGCTTCAACCCGGGCAGCTACAGTAACCCGCAGATGACCGCTCTCATCAAGCAGACCACCTTCGGCACGGCCAAGCTGACCGCGTACGCCCAGTACGCCGCTCAGCAGCTGCCGGTGCTCTACCAGCCGCAGTCGACTGGTGCCGGTGAGGTCATCAAGACGCTGAAGAGCACCATCGGGTTCAAGCCGAACCCCCTGGACAACTTCATGCCGGAGTACTTCCACTACTAGACACTTCCGCCCAGCGACGCTGGACAGCAGAAACGGGGCCCCCAGCGGGCCCCGTTTCTGCTGTCTGAGCACCCCGGTGGACCCAGCTGGCTAGAGCGGCGCTGCTAGGATGTCCTCCCGTGCTGGCTTACATCATCCGGCGGATCATTCAGTCGATCATCGTCGTCCTGATCGTCCTCTTCATCACGTTCTCGCTGCCGTACTTCCAACCCCACGGAATCGTCGCGCCCGCCTATGTGGTGTACGGCACCAAGGCCACCCCGGCCAACATCGCCCTGTGGGCTCGACAGAATGGGATGGACCATCCCTTCCTGGTTCGGTTCTGGCAGTACATCACGCAGCTGCTGTTCCACTTCAACCTGGGCCACTCCTACAAGCAGAACATGTCGGTGTGGGCCATCATCAAGCTCTACGTCCCGCGCACGATCTGGCTGGCCCTCACCTCGCTGATCTTCGCCACGGTGATCGGTCTGATCGTGGGCATCATCCAGGCGTCGCGCCGCAACACGATCTTCGACTACACGGCTACCGGCACCGTATTCATCCTCTACTCGGTGCCGGCATTCCTGCTCAGCCTGCTGCTGATCGACCTGTTCGCGTTCCACTGGCCACACCTGCCCGCGTCGCCACCTTCCGGAGTCGCACCCTGGGCCATGTTCACCAACCCCAAGGGATTCATCTTGCCCGTGGCTGCCCTGACGCTCCTGTCGGTGGCCGGCCTCAGCCGCTTCTTCCGTGGCGCCGTGCTGGAGGTCCTCGTCCAGGACTACATCCGCACCGCGCGCGCCAAGGGCTGCGGCAACGCGCGGGTGCTCTTCCGCCACGCGTTCCGCAACGCGCTCGGCCCGATCATCACGCTCCTGGGGCTCTACATCCCAGGACTGCTCGGCGGTGCGCTGATCATCGAGTCCGTCTTCAACTACGAGGGACTCGGTCTCCAGACGCTGAACGCAGCGCTGAACCTCGACGTCCCCACCGTCTTGGGCATCACACTGCTGGTGTCCTTGCTGACTGTGGCCGGTAACCTGCTCGCTGACGTGATGCTGGGCCTGGTCAATCCTCGAATCCGCATCGAAGGGGGCGGCCGATGAGCATCGCGGAAGCCTCCGCACTACCCCCGACGGAGTCGCCAGAGCCGACGTCCACCGTCGTCGTCCCCATGTGGCGTCAGCGCTGGCGCATCTTCCGTCACAACAAGCTGGCAGTCATCTCGCTGGTCTTCCTGATCGCCATCACCCTGGCGTGCTACCTCGTTCCGTGGCTCCACCCCACCAATCAGACGAACCAGGCCGCCACCTTCAACGTTCCGTGGAACGCTCCTCCCTCGGCGGCACATCCCCTCGGCACCGACAGCTCGGGCTTCGACGAGCTGGGTCGCATCTTCTACGGGGGCGAGTACTCGTTGACCCTGGGCTTCCTGGCGGGCTTCATCACCATCGTGGTCGGCACCATCTACGGCATGGTCTCCGGCTTCTTCGGCGGCATCGTCGACACGGTCCTGATGCGCATCGTCGATGCGGTTCTCTCGATCCCGTATCTGTTCTTGCTGATCGCACTGATCTCGATCTTTGGGCGCTCGACCACCTTCCTGATCCTGGTGATCGGGTTGACCGGATGGTTCGGCAACTCTCGCATCGTCCGAGGCGACGCGCTGCTCATCAAGAATCTGGAGTACTCGCAGGCGGCTACCGCCATGGGAGCCAGCAAGGCGCACATCATCCGTCGCCACGTCTTCCCCAACTCCATCAGCAACATCGTGACCGTGGCCACCTTCTCAGTGGCCGACGCGATTCTGTTCCTGTCGGCCCTGGGCTTCCTGGGCCTCGGCATCCAGACACCCCAGACCGACTGGGGAACGATGCTGCAGGCCGGTGCCTACCAGCTGCAGAACGGGTTCTGGTGGGAGGTCTACCCTCTCGCCGTGGTCTTCATCCTGGTCGTCGTCTCCCTGAACTACATCGGTGACGCGCTGCGCGACGCCTTCGAGGTCCGTCTCATCGAGCGTTGAGCCGTCGGCCGACCTCGCGTGGGACGTGCCGGGGCTGACACGTCCCACGGGCGACCACGCACCGGGAGGATCTGACACCCCGCCGCAGCACTCGGGGTCGTCGAGTGCGACCGCACGACGCCCGACCGAGGCGCATCCCGCACCGTCGACGGGTCACGCTGGTCGGCGACGCGTCTCCAACCAGCCCGGCCCTTCGCCGATGCGCGGGGGCGACAGGTCTTGGTTCGACGCGTCGGAGGTGACCCCAACAGGAGCCAGCGGGGCAATTGCGGAGGCTCTCGCTGGGGAGAGCGGATCGAGGTCGTTGCGGCACTGGGGACACGGTTGGCTGCGTGCCTGTGCCACCGTGGCCGCGGCGGGGGTGCAGCGTCCGAGAGCGTCTGAGAGCGTCCGAGAGCGTCCGAGAGCGTCCGAGAGCGTCCGCGAGAGACTCGAGTTTCTCCTGAAGTCCGTCACAGGGGACGGTCTCTGGCGCGCGGGTGCAACCAGATCCTTGCCGGACAGTGCCCTGACGTCACCAACGGCCCGACCGAGGTGATGAACATCCTCGCCCAGCACGTCCAGCGCGACGCCTTCGGCTTTTACCGATTCGCCAGCCACGGGACCACGACGGCTCTCACCCGGCCAGCCGGGGTGGGGAACGTCTCGACGCCCTCGACCCCGCTGAAATGCGAAGACCCACCAGCCCGAGCGGGCTCCCGGGACCGCGCCGCGCGTCGACTCGGATCGACCCCCTGAAGGGGTTGGCCTAGACGCGACCGTTGAGCTCGACGGGCGTGCGCAGCGGGAAGTGGCAAGCCGCCTCGTGTGTCGCCCCGAAGTGCTGGAAGGCTGGCTCCTCGTTGGCACAGATGTCCTGCGCGCGCGGGCAGCGCGTCCGGAAGCGGCACCCTGAGGGAGGGTTGACCGACGAGGGCAGCTCGCCCACCACCTGACGCCCCCGCCGCTTGCGCGCCTCGGTGGGCTCGGGTACCGGAACTGCATCGAGCAGTCCTTGGGTGTAGGGGTGCGCCGGCGTGCGGAAGACCGACTCGGCGTCGCCCAGCTCCACGATCTTGCCCAGGTACATGACGCCGATCGTGTCGGCCATGTAGTAGACGACGGCGAGGTCGTGGGACACCATGATGTACGTCAGGTTGTACTGGCGCTGCAGATCCTTCATGAGGTTCAGGATCTGCGCCTGAATCGACACGTCGAGCGCGGAGACCGGCTCGTCGGCCACGATGAGTCGGGGGTTCAAGGCGAGTGCGCGGGCCAGTCCAATGCGCTGGCGCTGGCCCCCGGAGAATTCGTGCGGATAGCGGTCGGCCGCGGACGCTTCCAGCCCGACGGACAGGAGCAACTCCTTGACGCGTTCCCGCTGCTCCGCGTGCGTTCCCTGGCGGTGTACCTGCAGCGGCTCGGCCACGATGCCCGCCACCGTCATACGAGGATTCAGCGAAGAGTACGGGTCCTGAAACATCATCTGGCGATTCCGACGCTCCAGTCGCGCGGCCCGGTGGTTTCGCGACGACACCTCGGTGCCCTCGAACAGGACCCGTCCGGCCGTGGGTCGCTCCAGGCTTACGATCATGCGGCCGATGGTCGTCTTGCCGCAGCCCGACTCGCCCACGAGGCCGAAGGTCTCTCCTTCGCGGATCGTGAAGGAGACGTCGGAGACCGCGTGGATGGCACCGACCTTGTGGCGCACCAGGCCCGCCTTGATCGGGAATTCCTTGACGAGCGAGTCGACGACCAGCATGTCCTCAGCACCGCGCTCGGCTCCCGTCAGGGGTGGTCGGAGGCTCACGGCCCGGGGGCCGCGCACGGGGTGGAAGCAGGCGAACTCGCGGCCAGCGCTCACCTCGAGCGGCGGGTCCTCGACGTGGCAACGCTCGGTGGCGTACTCACAGCGCGGCGCGAACCGGCATCCCACGATCTCCCGACTGAGGTCCGGTGGCAGTCCGGCGATCGACGCCAGCTCGTGCTTGGACGCGTTCTCCAGGTTAGGCATCGAGGCCAGGAGGGCCTGGCTGTAGGGGTGCCGCATGTCGTGGAACAACTCGTCCGTGGTGGCCTGCTCGGCCTTGCGTCCGCCGTACATCACGACGACGCGATCCGTGCGACCAGCGATGACGCCCATGTCGTGGGTGATCAGGAGCACCGACATCTTCAGGCTCTCGCGCAGGTGGTCGATGATGTCCAGGATCTGAGCCTGGATGGTCACGTCCAGTGCGGTGGTGGGCTCGTCGGCGATCAGGAGCTTGGGGTTGTTGACCAGTCCCATCGCGATGATGACGCGCTGGCGCAAGCCCCCGGACAGCTCGAAGGGATACTGGCTAAGTCGCTCGGCCGGCCGCGGCATCTCCACCATCTCGAGGACCTCGAGCGCGCGCTTCCGAGCCTCCGCCTCGGACGCGCCGTGATGGAGCCGCAGACCCTCTCCGATCTGCCTTCCGATCTTGGTCGTCGGATTGAGTGAGCTCATCGGGTCCTGCGGGATCAGCGCGACTGCCCGGCCCCTCTGGTGACGCATCTCCTTCTCGGGCAGCGCCGTGATGTCGACACCGTCGAGCTCGATGGACCCAGCGGAGATGTGCCCATTGTTGGGCAGGAGCCGCATGATCGCGAGACCCGTCGTGGTCTTGCCGCAGCCTGACTCGCCTACCAGCCCGACGGACTCGCCGGGGGCGATATCGAGCGAAAAGTCGTCGACCGCCGTCACGAAGGAGGCGCGAGTTGAGAATTGGACCTTGAGATTGCGCACGGAGAGCAGCGAAGCCATAACCGACCAAGTTTACTCCCCCGTGACCCCGGTGCTGGGCTCATTGCCCCCGCGGCAGGTTCCAGCTCCGACGATGCAGGACCGTGGGTCCCCGTTCCCGCAAGGCCGCGAGATGGCCGCTCGAGCCGTATCCCGCATTGGACGACCATCCGAAGTCGGGGAACGCCTGGGCCAGCTGGTGCATCAGGCGGTCACGGGCCACCTTGGCGAGGACCGCCGCCCCGGCGATGGTGGCGCTGCGACGGTCGCCGTGCACCAGGCGCACGTGGGGCAGGAGGGACCAGCCCGCGGGTTGGTCCGTGGCGGCCCAGGGCCGGGGCTCGAGGAGATCGTCGCGTCCATCAAGGAGCAAGAAGGTGGGGGCGACCCGAAGCTGGCGCAGTGCGCGATCGGCCGCCAGCGCAATCGCGGCACGGATGCCCCACGCGTCGATCTCGGCGGCCGAGCTATAGGCGACGGCGGCGTCCGCGGCCCACGCGCGCAGGGGCTCGACCAGGACTTGGCGCTGCGCTGCGCTGAGCAGCTTCGAGTCGTTCAAGCCGCGCGGCGGGGGCACCGGCGACTGTACGACCACCACGCCGACGGCCACGGGACCCGCCAGTGCCCCGCGCCCCACCTCGTCGATGCCCGCAACGGTCTGTCCGTCGTCGACGAGTGGGCGCTCGAAGGCCAACCAGTCCGCGCTCACGGACCGCAGGCTAGCGATCCCTAGCATGGGCGAGTGTCCACTCGCGACCTGGCCCGAGCGCTGGCGCGCCACGCGATGGTCGTCCCGCTCAAGGGCTTCACCGAAGCCAAGAGTCGGCTGCGCCAAGAAGGCCTGCGTGACGTCGAGGTGCTGGTCCGGGACCTCGCGACGTCGGTCATCGTGAGCTGTGATCCCCACCCGACCTTCGTGCTCACCGAGAGCGACGACGTCGACCAGTTCGCCCGAGGTCGCGGGTGGACTGTTCTGCGAAGCCCGCACCGCGGTCTTAACGCGACGTCGCAGTGGGCGTTCGGCCAGCTGCGGAAGGTCTTCTGGCGGGTCACCTTCGTGCACGGTGACATTCAGCATCCCGCCGGGATCGCCCACCTGCCGATCACCGCTGACGTGATGATCGTGCCCGACCACCACGGGGTGGGAACCACTATCCTCTCCCTGCCCGCCAGTCGCATGTTCCACATGCGCTTCGGGCCCGGTTCGGCCCAGGCCCACGCCCGTGAAGCTGCCGCCCAGGGCCTATCCTGGGCATTTCTCACGTCGTCCCCGTGGTCACGCGACGTCGACGTACCCTCGGACCTTCTACGTGACAACGGCGAGAGCGAGGGAGGAAACCCCCCCTCGCTCTCCGACTGGTGTTGATGCTGTCGTTCAGTTGACTACTTGGCTGCAGCCCTCTTGGCCGGAGCCTTCTTGGCGACGGCCTTCTTGGCCGGAGCCTTCTTGGCAACCGCCTTCTTGGCCGGAGCCTTCTTGGCGACCGCCTTCTTGGCCGGAGCCTTCTTCGCGACGGCCTTCTTGGCCGGAGCCTTCTTGGCGACGGCCTTCTTGGCCGGAGCCT
>JBMFWS010000004.1:0-63843 GCA_049965035.1 Acidimicrobiales bacterium | reverse complement strand
GCGACGGCCTTCTTGGCCGGAGCCTTCTTGGCGACGGCCTTCTTGGCCGGAGCCTTGGCCGCCGGAGCCTTCTTCGCGGCTGTTGCCACTTTCCCTCCTTGGGACATATCACTCAATCAATCCGGAACCTCGAGACTGCCCCGATCGGATCCGCACCGATACCCACGCACTCGTCCGACTCGCTCGACCATCCAGTCGTGCTGTCCGGCGCAGTGCCTGGTCCCTCTCCGAGGGACGAACTCCGACCTCGTCATCGACGACGATGTGAACCTCGTCTTCTTCCTCTTTGGAAGGACACTAAAAGTTCACTCGACACGATGAGTGATGTCAAGCATTTCGCATCGTCGACCGTTGCGATGTGTGCACGACGACGACGGTGTGTATCTCGGACGCACGGCGGCCGGTGATGCGATGAGCGGTTCCGAGCGATCGACACTGGTGCTCGGTCCATCGCGCAGTGGAAAGACGTCGTCGATCATCGTGCCGAACCTTCTGCTCACGATGCGCTCCGCAGTCACGACGTCGACCAAGGACGACGTGTTGCAAACGATCGCCGAGCGTCGCACCGATGGCGCAACACTCGTGTTCGATCCATCGGGAATGGTGGCGCTGCCGCGCGGAGTGCAGCGCGTGGGATACTCGCCGCTGCGCCAAGCGCAGTCGTGGGATGGTGCGGTGCTGGCCACGCGCACGTTGACCGATGTCGCTCGACGTGCCCGAAGCGAGGGTGCCGACGACCACTGGACCGAGCGGGCGGGCGCCCTGGTCGCGCCACTGCTCCACGCCGCCTCCCTCGAGGGAGCCTCCCTCGGTCAGGCGGCGGCCCAACTCGATCGCCGAGATCCCCAGCGCGCCGTGGCCGTCCTGAGCGAGCGCTACGGGGCCGAACATCCGTCGACCGCGCTGCTCGATGGCGTCCTCCAGACCGATGTGCGCGAGCTGTCCGGAATCTGGTCGACGGCATCGGGCCTGTTCGCGGGCCTGCGCACCGAGGCAGCGCGCGCAGCCTCCCGGGATCCGGCACTCGACCTGGACGAGTTCTTGCGGGGACCCAATCAGCTGCACATCGTCTCGCCGAGCCGGGTGCAGTCCGTCTCCACGCCGCTCGTCGTCGGCGCGCTCGACGAGATCATCCACGCCACGTACCAGCGACACGACCAGGGGGCTCGACTGCTGCTCGCCCTCGACGAGCTGGCCAACGTCGCTCCCCTGCCCCGACTCGCCAGCATCGTCTCGGAAGGGGGAGGGCAGGGAGTGGTGACCGTGGCCTGCCTCCAGGACCTAAGCCAGGCGCGCACCCGCTGGGGTCCGGCCGCCGCGGGATTCCTGTCTCTCTTCCCGACGACGGTGGTGCTGCCCGGCATCGCCGATCGCGACACCCTGGAGCTGATCAGTCGCCTGTCCGGGCGTGCACACGTGCCGAACCAGTCGCGGCATTCCGGGCGCGGGCGCGCGTCGACGGTCTCGACCGCGTGGGTGGAGCGTGAGCGCTTGGGAGTGGCCGAGGTGGCGACGGGCCGGCCGGGGTTCGCACTCGGGCTGCGCGCCGACAAGTCGCTGGGTTGGATTCGCCTCACGCCAGCCCACGCGGACGCGCGCTGGCGCACCACCGAGCCCGCACGGGAGACGGACTATCGCGCCCGGAACCGCTCTTCGCGTCCGATATCGCGTGAGCGCTGAGAAGGTCGTGCGCGCGCCGGTCCCTCGCGCAGGGGCGAACGCGCCTCGTCCACCGTGAACTGGTAGCGACTGAGGCCGCGCTCGAAGCGCCGCCCCGGGTACTGAACGTCGATCGCGCGATCGACCACACCGGGCGCGGCACCGTAGGGCCACGCGTCGGCCCAGGCGCGGACCAGGTCCGCCCGGTGGATCGTCAGGGCCCCCTCAAAGGCGGCGGCGTAGGCGTGCGCGTCCAGGCCCGTCGTGCTCGGCGGCTCCAGAGCGCCGATCGGCCACAGTCGATCCTGATCGTCGCGCCACCGTCCTACGGCAGCCTCTCGCGACCAGTGCTGCTTGGGGCCGCGCCGGTCGTCGTGGCCCGGCCACAGCGCGCGGTATCCCTCGTCGACTCCCGCGACGTGCTCGCGGCCTCCGCGGGACCACACGCGCCACGGGGTCGTGGCATTGACCTCGAAGCGCAGGGCCGCGCGATACAGGGCGTCGGCCGCCGGGAGGTGGACGCGCAGCGCGCGACTGTCCAGGACCCCGTGGTGCTGCGCCGGGCGAGCGCCGACGAGCACGTGGTCGTGCAGGTGCGGCTCGCCCGCTCGGCTGATCCCGTGGGTGAAGCCCACGACCTGCTCCCAGGCTGCCGCCGCCCCGAACCGCTCGCCGTCCCGGGTGACGGGGACCACCAGAGCCCGGCGCTCGAGGTAGTCGAGCGCACCACCCACGGCCCGCCGCTGCGCCTCCACCAGGGCGCCCGAGGACTCGGGGTCGAGGGCGAGCAGGATGGAGATCGCGCGGGGTGCCGCGAACACCAGGTCATACCCGGTGACTGAGGACCGCGGCGACGTGCGCAACACGGCCGCCACATCGCGCTCGGACGTGGCGTCGCCGCCGCCCCGCCACCACCACCCCGCCGCGTCCCGGCAGCCATCGAGCTCCTCGGCTCGATCGCCTACGAGGTAGGAGACGTCCTGGCTCTTGCGCACCAGCAGTCGGATCACGGAACCCTCCGCGACCCAACGGTCGTGGGCTCACAGCGCCGCGAGCAGGCGTGCGGCCACGGCGTGACCCGCCTCGCGGAATCGCGGGGTGACCACGACCGCTCCGGCCCCCGCCTCGACCATGAGCTGGTCCAAGAAGGCCTCGTTGGCCACACGAAGGCGAACGAGATGCCGTCCATCGCCGAGTGCGCGCCACTGCGCCCGCGGCAGCGACTCGAACAGCCAGCGCGACGAGGCCTGCACCAGGACCACGACGTCCTCGCCCACCTCGCCGACCTGCGTGAGCCAGTTGGACACGGAGTCCGGTGGCCGGTCCTCGTCGGCGGTCGAGGAGGCTAGGACCGCGACGATGCGATCGATACGGAACGTGCGCCATTCGAGGCTGGTGAGGCAGTAGGCGCGGGTGTAGGCGTGGCCGTTGAGGAAGCGCACCTGGCGCGGCTCGATGGTGCGATCCGTGCTCTCGCCGGTGGTGCCCGAGACGTAGCGGATCTTCAGCCTCTGGTGGCTCTGGACAGCCTCCTGCACCTGGATCTCGACCTCATCGGCGATGATCTCGTCCATCTGCACCCAGTGCTGGGCGAGGCCCTCGATCTTGTCGATCACCGCCCGCACGACCGGATCGTCGTGGATCGCCAGCGCCTCGCGCAGTGCGATGTTGACCTCGAAAAGGTCCCGCCACGTGAGTGCCGGCAGCGGTGGCGTCCCGGTGATGACCTCCTCGGGGAGGTAGAGGGCGTCCTCGGTGTCCTCGTGCTCCCAGTCGTCACACTCCTTGATCACGTGGGCGGGGAAGCCGTAGTCCCCGTGGAGGGGCTCGAAGGTGACCAGGCGGTCCATGATGTGGCGCACGACGTCTTCGGCCATCCCCGAGCGCTGGGCGAGCGAGCTGAGCCGAACGCCCTCGGGCGCGTGGTGCACCATGTGCAGGAGTCGCAGCGCCTGGCCCAGCGTGCTGTCGGTGGTCGGCGCCTCGAAGGTGACCTCGCCCACCTCGGGCGCGGGGCCCGCGTTGACGCCCTCCAACCAGTCGCGCAGCGCGCGCCGCAGGACCTTGGGTGCCCGCACCCGCACGCGATCGCCGGCCCGCAACGCGAAGCGCAGGGCGGAGCGCAGGCTCTCGAAGGTCAGGGTCACGTCCACCTCGCCCGACGGGCGCGCGTGCAGGTCGGCTCCGGCGAACTGGCGGGCGATCAGCCGCGCATAGTTCTCGCTCGTCGCGAACTGCGCCCGCACGGGCGCGGGGGTCGCCCCGAACTCGGGTCGCCAGGCCCGGGCCGTCGCCGCCAGGTCCTCGTCGACCTCGAACGTCTCCTCGCTGACGTGCGGCATCGACGTGATGCGTGTGAGGCGATAGCCCTTGACCTCGCTGGATCCCCGCACCCGCGCGACCAGGTACACCGCGCCGTGGAAGAGCCCGATCACCAGCGGCTCGACGACGCGGGTCCGGTTGGCTGAGGAGTGGTAGTCGAAGCTCACGACCCGGCGGAGCCGCACGGCGCGCAGGATGGGCGTGAGGTACGTGGTGTCCTCGAGCCCGCTGTCGGCCCCGGGACCCTCGTTAAAGAGGCTGAACGCCCCCGAGGCACCGAACCCGTAGAGACGCAGCGCCAGCTGGATGACCCGGCGCTCCTCCTCGTCCCAGTGCAGCACCGGCGCCATCACGCTATCGGCATCGATCCAGTAGCCAACCCCACCCTCGGGCAGCGCGATCGTCTCGATCTGCCACCCCAGCTCGCGGATCCGCACCTTGTCACGCTCGAACTTCTGGCGCACGGCCACCGGCGATCCCTCGTAGGCGCGGACCTTGCGCGGCGAGCGGCCCCGCTGGGGATACTCGTCGATGAGCAGCTCGGTGACGATGGTCTCCTGGGAGAGGGGGCGCTCCCGCGACGCGCTCTGCAAGAGCAGGGTCAGGGCCACTAGGCGCTCGCGGCTCTCCTCGACACTGCTGCGCACACTCATCGCGCGGACCCCTCCTCGCCGCGACCGGGCCGCCAGGTCTGGCTCGCCGCTAGAGCCGCGACCGTCACGTCGCGTCGGCGCCGCCGTCGCGGCGCCAGAGTCCCGAGCGTCCCCCCGACTTCTCCCACAGCGCGATGTCGTGGATCGCCATGGTGCGGTCGATCGGCTTGCACATGTCGTAGATCGTGAGCGCCGCCACCGAGACGGCGACCAGCGCCTCCATCTCCACGCCCGTCCGGTCCACCGCATCGACGCTGGCCTCCACCACGATGTCCGTGTCCCCGACAGTGAAGTTCACGTAGACGTTGCCCACCAGAACCGGGTGCGCCATCGGCAGCAGGTCCACCGCGCGCTTGGCGGCCTGGATCCCCGCCACGCGCGCGGTGGCCAAGACGTCGCCCTTGCCCACCGCGTTGGTCGCCACGGCGGCCGTGGTCGTCGACTGCATGCTCACGCGCCCGCGCGCCAGCGCCCGCCGGACGGTCGCGTCACCGGGGCTCAGATCGCGGGGCAGCGAGCCCTCCCGAGCGATCCGGCGCGGCGGCGAGAATTCGTCCACGGCGCCATGCTACCGGGGTCGTCCGAGCGCTCCCGGGGCCCGGTACACTGGCAGAAACGTGGTGGAATCTGGGAGTTCGCAACGATGCCGACCTACGAGTATGAGTGCGAGCAGTGCCGTGACCGGTTCGAGATGGTGCGACGCTTCTCGGATCCGGAGCTGACCACGTGCCCACGCTGCGGCAGCCCGGTGCGCAAGGTGATCTCGTCGGTGGGCATCGTCTTCAAGGGCAGCGGCTTCTACAAGACCGACAGCCGTACGGCGAAGTCCACCACCTCGGCCGACTGACCGAGGCGCCAACCACCCCCGGAACCCGCCGGTAGTGTGGATCTGGTGATTCTGCCGTCGATCGCTTCCCCCGACGACCTGCGCGGACTCTCGTACGCCGATTTGAACCAGCTCAGCGCCGAGATCCGGACGCTCATCATCGACACGGTGACGTCGACCGGAGGGCACCTGGGGTCCAACCTGGGCGTCGTCGAGCTGACCATCGCCCTGCATCGCGTCTTCCACTCCCCCGATGACGTGATCCTCTTCGACACCGGCCACCAGGCCTACGTGCACAAGATCCTCACCGGGCGCCAGCACGACTTCTCCCGCCTGCGCCAGCGCGGGGGGCTGTCGGGCTACCCGAGCCGCTCCGAGAGCCCCCACGACTGGATCGAGTCGTCCCACGCCTCGACGGCCCTCTCCTACGCTCACGGCCTGTCCGTCGCCCTCGAGCGGCGTCGCCAGCTGGCAGGACGCGGTGGCGACCGCCACGTCGTCGCCGTCGTGGGCGACGGGTCGCTCACCGGCGGCATGGCCTTCGAGGCGCTCAACAACCTGGGTCACGCCAACCAGCGCGTGGTGATCGTCCTCAACGACAACGGTCGCAGCTACGCGCCGACCATCTCGCGCCTGTCGGCGTCGCTGACGGCACTGCGGCTCAACAAGACCTACCTGACCTGGCGCGATCGCCTGCGGCGGCTGGTGCGCGGCGTGCCGGGCCTGGGCAGTGCCGCCGACCGCAGCATCGACAGCTTCACCTCGGTGATGCGCGAGATGGTCACTCCCCGCACGTTCTTCGAGACCCTGGGCGTCCGCTACGTCGGCCCCATCGACGGTCACAACATCGCCGCCCTGGAGCCGATCCTGCGTAGCGCGGCGGACTGGGATGGCCCCATCTTGGTCCACGTGCTCACCCAGAAGGGCCGTGGCTACGAGCCGGCGGTCACGGACTCTTTGCGCATGCACGACTTCAAGCTGCCCCCTCGCCTCAACGAGGAGGACGTCGTCCCCCAGTCCTTCACACAAGCCTTCTCCGACGCGCTGGTGACCATGGCCGACATCGACGACCGCATCGTCGCGCTCACCGCGGCCATGGCGGGCCCCACGGGCCTTCTGCAGTTCCAGCAGCGCTTCCCCCGTCGGTTCTTCGACGTGGGCATCGCCGAGCAGCATGCGGTGACCGCCGCCGCCGGCATGGCCATGGGCGGCCTGAAGCCCGTCGTCGCGGTCTACGCCACCTTCTTCAGTCGCGCCTTCGACCAGGCGCACCTCGACGTCGGGCTGCTGAACCTACCGGTGGTGTTCGTCTTCGACCGCGCCGGCATCACCGGCGACGACGGACCCAGCCACCACGGCATCTTGGACATGGCCCTGTGCCTGTCGATCCCCAACATCACGGTGTTCGCCCCCTCGAGTGCCGAAGAGGTTCCCGGGATGCTCGCCACCGCGCTGTCCCTGGCCTCGCCCACGGCTCTGCGCTTCCCCAAGACGCTGCCGGCACCCTTTGACGGACGCGTCGGCGAGGGCCGCCGGGCCCGCCAGGTCGTGCGCGGGTCCGGTGAGCTGTGCGTCCTCGCAGTGGGCAAGATGGCCCCGGCGGCCTACGCGGCCCTCGACCGCATGGTCGACGCCTCGGGCGTCACCCTCTACGACGTGCGCGTGCTGCCGCCGGACCCGGCCATGATCGACGACGCGCTTGATCACCACCGTGTCATCACCGTCGAGGACGGCACGCGCCACGGCGGCGCTGGCACGTTCATGGTCTCGGCCGTGCGCGAGCGCGCCCAGGAGCGTGGGCTGCCCTTCCCGCTCACGCGGATCCTGGGCATCCCCCGCGCCTACCTGCGCCACGACCGGCCCGACAGCCTGCTCGCGGACCTGGGGCTCGATCCCGCCGGGCTGGCCGAGGCGTTCACGCGCATGCTGCGCGACGAGCCCGAGTTCGCCCGCCGGCTCCCCGAGTCCCCCCGGTCCGCCTACGAGTCCTAGTGGCGCCGCTACGGTGGCGTGATGGACTTCCCCGTGCAACGCAGTCTCGACGAGTGGCACCAGCTCCTGGATCCCGAGCGATTCGCCGTCCTGCGCCAGGCGGCCACCGAGGCACCCTTCTCGGGCAGCCTCTTGACCCTCGACGACGACGGCGTCTACCGGTGCGCCGGCTGCGGTCAGCGGCTGTTCGCCTCCGAGCGCAAGTTCGACGCCGGCTGCGGCTGGCCGAGCTTCGACCGCTGCGAGGAGGGGTCGATCGTGGAGCGACGCGACACCTCCCTCGGGCGCGAGCGCACCGAGATCGTCTGCGCATCCTGCGGCGGCCATCTGGGCCACGTCTTTGACGACGGGCCCACCGACACCGGCCTGCGCTACTGCGTCAACTCGCTAGCGCTGAACTTCGAGCCCGAGAGCCCCGCCAGCTAGACGTCCAGGAACCGGCGGATCGCCAGGCCCGAACCAACCGATCCGATCAGGACCCCGACGATCAGCACGACGGCGTTGGTACCCATCAGGGCGCCGGTGGACAAGGTGAACTCGTTGTGCAGCGGATACCAGGTGTGCAGAGCCGTGACCGCGCCGATGGCCACGACCGAGCCGAGCAGCCCCTGGATGAACCCCTCGGTCATGTAGGGGATCCGGATGAACCAGTTCGTCGCCCCGACGAGCTTCATCACCGACACCTCCCGCCGCCGGGCGAAGATCGCCATGCGGATGGTGTTCAAGATCAAGACGGTGGCCGAGAGCAGCAGCACCGCGGCCAAAACCAGGAAGACGATCTGGAGGATGCGGATCGCCCGGTTCATCTCGCGGATCTGCTGCTCGGGAGCGGTCACCTTGTAGACACCGGGCTGGTTGGCGAAGGTCGACTCGACCACGAAGGCGTTCGACGGCACGGTCGGGACACAGCGGAACGACGACGGGACGTCACTGACCTTGAGGACCGACCACTCGACGACGGAGAGGATCCTCTTGGCCTCCTGGTAGTCCTGGGCCTGGGAGTAGTAGACGCAGTCCTTGACGATGGGCAGGCTCTCGAGCTGCGAGCGCACGTTGCCCAGCTCGCTGCTCGTCGCGGTGGGCTGCATCCACACCGTGACCCGCGTGCCCTGCTGCCACTGGACCGACGCCTGGGCCGCACTCTGCTTGAGCAGCAGCGCCGCCCCCACCAGGGACAGGGAGACCGCGACGGTGAGCACGGCGGCGATGGTCATGAGGCGATTGCGCCACAGGTTGCTCAGCGTCTCGCGGATGGCGTAGCGAAGGTAGACCCGCATCACCGTCCCCCGATGGTCTCATCGATCCCGTAGACGCCCCGCACCTGGTCGCGCACGATCTCGCCGTGGTCGAGCTCGATGACCCGCCGCCGCATCCGGTCCACCAGCACCTTGTCGTGGGTGGCCATCACCACCGTGGTCCCGGTGCGGTTGATCCGCTCGAGCAGCGCCATGATGGTCTCGGAGTTGGACGGGTCCAGGTTGCCCGTGGGCTCGTCGGCCAGCAGGATCAGAGGTCGGTTGACGAAGGCTCGGGCAATGGCGACGCGCTGCTGCTCGCCCCCGGAGAGCTCGCTCGGCCGGTTGCCCGCCTTGTCGGTCAGGCCGACCAGGTCGAGGATCTGGGGCACCTGCGAGTCGATCGTGGTGCGGGGCCGCCCGATGACCTCCAAGGCGAAGGCCACGTTCTCAAAGACGTTCTTGTTGGGCAGCAGGCGAAAGTCCTGGAAGATGCAGCCGATGTTGCGCCGCAGGTAGGGAACGCGCCACGACGACACCTTGGAGACGTCGCGGCCCGCCTCAAGGATCCGCCCCCGATCGGGTAGCTCCTCGCGCAGCAGCAGGCGCAGGAAGGTGGTCTTGCCCGATCCCGAGGCCCCGACGAGGAAGACGAACTCTCCCTTGTCGATGTTCAGCGACACGTCGCGGAGGGCCACGGTCCCGTTCTTGTAGGTCTTCGAGACGTGCTCGAAGCGGATCACGACTGCACCCCCTCGGGTCGTCCTCGACGGCCCGTCTGGCGACGGAACGGGGACCAGCCTACTGGACGGTGCAACCGAGCAGCGCCCCAGCTCACCGGTGTGCCCGCTGGCGGCGCAACTCGGCCTCCATGAACGCGTCGATGTCACCATCCAAGACGGCGTCCACGTTGCCGGTCTCGACCTCGGTGCGGTGGTCCTTGACCAGCTGGTACGGCGCCTGGACGTAGGAGCGGATCTGGGACCCCCACGCGTTGTCGGCCCGTTCGCCGGTCAGGGTGTCCATCGCGGCCTGGCGCTCGGCCCGGGCGCGCTCGGCCAGCTTGGCGACCAGGATCTGCATCGCCCGGGCCTTGTTCTGGTGCTGGCTGCGCTCGTTCTGGCAGCTGACCACCAGGCCGGTGGGCAGGTGCGTGATGCGGATCGCCGAGTCCGTCTTGTTCACGTGCTGGCCCCCGGCTCCCGACGAGCGGTACGTGTCGATGCGCAGGTCGCGCTCGTCGATCTCCACCTCGTGGGAGTCGTCGGGCAGCAGCGGCGTGACCTCGAGGCTGGCGAAGCTCGTCTGGCGCCGCGCCTGGGAGTCGAAGGGACTGATGCGCACCAGCCGATGCACGCCCCGCTCGGCGGAGAGCCAGCCGTAGGCGAAGGGCCCCTTGACGATGAGGGTCGCCGAGAGCAGCCCCGCCTCCTGGCCCTCGGTCGCCTCGTCGATCTCGACGCCGAACCCTCGACGCTCGGCCCAGCGCACGTACATGCGCAGCAGCATCTCGGTCCAGTCCTGGGCGTCGGTCCCGCCCGCCCCGGCGTGGAGCTCGGCGATGGCGTCGTTCTCGTCGTAGGGACCACTGAGGAGGCTCTGGGTCTCGAGGGCGGTGAGGTCCGCCTCGAGGCCGCCGATCGCCTCGCCCAGCTCGTCGAGCAGTGACCAGTCGGCCCCGCCCTCGACCAGGGCCTGGCCCGAGAACTCGGCCAGGACGGCGCAGTCGTCGAGGGCTCGGCGCAAGCCGTCGAAGGACTCGAGCTGGCTGCTCAGGCGCCCGAGCTCCTTGGTCACCTCGCGCGCGTGGTCGACGTCGTCCCACAGGTCCGGTGACGCCGCCTCCTGGCTCAGCTGGGCCGCGCGCTCGCGGTGCTCGTCGATGTGCAGGTAGTGCGCGGCTGCCCCCCAGCGGCGCTCGAGCTCGTCGAGTGTGGCCAGAGCCTCCCGCTGCGCCGCCTCGGCCCTAGGGTCGGCCATGGCAGTTCTTGAACTTGCGCCCCGATCCGCACCAGCAGGGCTGGTTGCGCCCGATCTTCTCGCCCGCCGCGGGGGGTGTGCCGGTGGCCACGTGCGCGGGGAGCTCGACGGCTCCCGGGGCCACCTCGGCCACGTTGGTGGCCGCGCCGACGAGCCCGAGGTCGACGTGCTCTTCGATCGCGACCTCTTCGGCGGGAGTCGTCTCGACGTGCGTGATGTAGCGCACGTAGTCCGAGTCCACCGCGGCCAGGAGGCTCTCGAACATGAGATAGCCCTCCTTCTGCCACGCCGTCAAGGGGTCCTGCTGGGCCACCTGGCGCAGGTGGATGCCGTCTCGGAGGTAGTCCATCTCGGCGAGGTGGTCGCGCCAGCGCTGATCCAGGATCTGGAGCATCACGTCGCGCTCAATCTCCTTGGCCGTGTCCAGGCCACCGGGATAGCTCTCACACTTCTCGGTGTACAGGCGCAGGGCCTCGTCGATCACGGTCTCGAGCACCTCGTCGCGATCCTGGTGCTCGGCGAGCGCCTCGGCCGTCAATAGCGTGGGGTAGAAGGTCACCAGCTCGGTTACCAGTCGCTCGAGGTCCCAGGCCTCGGGGAAGTCGCTCTCCAGGTGCGCCTCGACGACGGCACTCAGGGTGGACTCGATGAGCTCGAGGGTCGCCTCGTGGATGTCCTCCCCGTCGATGACCTGCTGGCGACGTGCGTAGATCACCTTGCGCTGCTCGTTCATCACCTCGTCGTACTTGAGCACGTCCTTGCGGATCTCGGCGTTGCGTCCCTCGACGGTGTTCTGGGCGCGCTCGATGGCTCGCGTGACCATCTTGGCCTCGATGGCCTCGCCCTCGGGGAGGGCCCGGTCCATCACCCACGACACCGCACCCGTCGCGAACAGGCGCAGCAGCTCGTCCTCCAACGACAGGTAGAAGCGGCTCTCGCCCGGATCGCCCTGGCGCCCCGAGCGACCGCGCAGCTGGTTGTCGATGCGGCGAGACTCGTGACGCTCGGTGCCCAGCACGTACAGGCCGCCGCAGGAGCGCACCTCGTCGCCATCGGCCTCACAGATCGGCCGGATGCGCGACAGCGCCTTCTGGTAGGCCTCGTCGTAGCCCTCGGCGCCCGGGGCCAGACCCTGGCCGGCCACGTCGCGGCGCGCGAGGCCCTCGGGGTTTCCGCCCAAGATGATGTCCACGCCGCGTCCGGCCATGTTGGTCGCCACGGTGACCGCCCCGCGCCGGCCCGCCTGGGCGACGATCTCGGCCTCGCGGAAGTGCTGCTTGGCGTTGAGGACTTCGTGAGAGATCCCGGCCTTGGACAGCGCGCGCGAGAGCAGCTCGGACTTCTCGACCGAGGCCGTGCCCAGCAGTATCGGCTGACCCGCCATGTTGCGCTCGCGGACGTCCTCGACGATGGCGTCGAACTTGCTCTCCTCGGTCTTGAAGATGAGGTCGGCCCGGTCGACCCGCTGGGAGGGCTTGTTGGTCGGGATCGGGACGACGGTCAGGTGGTAGGTGCTGGCGAACTCACTGGCCTCGGTCTCGGCCGTCCCGGTCATGCCGGCGAGCTTCTCGTAGAGGCGGAAGTAGTTCTGCAGCGTGACGGTCGCCCAGGTGTGGTTCTCCTCCTGGATGCGGACCCGCTCTTTGGCCTCGACGGCCTGGTGGAGGCCGTCGGACCAGCGACGCCCCTCGAGCGTGCGGCCGGTGAACTCGTCGACGATCTTCACCTCGCCGTTGTCGACGATGTAGTCCTTGTCGCGGTGGAACAACTCCTTGGCGCGCAGGGCCTGGCCGAGCTGGTGGACATAGTTGGTCGCCACCGCGTCGTAGAGGTTGCCGATGCCCAACTGGCGCTCGACCTTCTCGATGCCCGCCTCGGTGGGCACGACGGTCTTCTTCTCCTCGTCAACCTCGTAGTCGTCGTCGCGCACCAGCGAGCGCGCAATGGAGGCGAACTGGTAGTAGAGCTTGGTCACGTCCGAGGCGGGACCCGAGATGATGAGGGGCGTCCGGGCCTCGTCGATCAGGATGGAGTCAACCTCGTCGACGATGGCGTAGTGATGCCCCCGCTGAACCATGTGCTCGCGCCGGCGCGCCATGTTGTCGCGCAGGTAGTCGAAACCGAACTCGGTGTTGGTCCCGTAGGTGATGTCGCAGTTGTAGGCCTCGCGCTTGTCGTCGAAGTCCGGCAGGTCCGGCCCCACCCGCCCCACGGTCAGGCCCAAGAAGCGATGGAGCTGACCCATCCAGGCGGCGTCACGGGTGGCCAGGTAGTCGTTGACGGTGACCACGTGAACGCCCTCGCCGGTCAGGGCGTTGAGGTAGACGGGCAGGGTCGACACCAGGGTCTTGCCCTCGCCGGTCTTCATCTCGGCGATCCAGCCGAAGTGCAGCGCCATGCCACCCATGAGCTGCACGTCGTAGTGGCGCTGCCCCAGAACGCGGCTGGCCGCCTCGCGCACGACGGCGAAGGCCTCCATGAGCAGGTCGTCGAGAGTCTCCCCGCTCGCCAGGCGCGCGCGGAACTCCTCGGTCTTGGCGCGCAGCTGGTCGTCGGTCAGGGCCGCGACGGACGCGCCCAGTTCGTTGATGGGGGCCACGAGCTCGGCCAGCTGCCGCACGCGCTTGCCCTCACCCGCTCGGAGAATCTTGCCAAACACACTCATGTCGTGCATCACCCTACCGGTCGGGCGGACGGTCTTGAGGGGCTGCGGCCGTCTGACCTGGTCTTTGACCCCACACCTGCCTGCAGCGACGTCCGCGGGCCCCGCCGGCAGCCACAGCTCTCCGGCGATTCCGGCCCGCACTCCGCCGGCTCCCACCGGTGTCCTCGTGACACCGGTGAGGCAGGACTTACTTCTAAACCGCGCCATGCTCAGCGTCCCAGAGACGCCTTACGTGGGTCGTTTCGCCCGCGGCTGGCCTCGACTTGCAACCACAGAACCGTCCGCAGCCCCGCTGCAGTCTACGCCCGATGGCGCAGTCGCAGCCGGTGCACGGCCAGGACGGCCACCAGGCGCAGCCCCAGAACCGCCGCGGCCAGGGGAACCGCCGCGCGGCGCCAACCCCGCGCCGCGTGCGCCTCGAAGCGCAGGGCGCTGGCGTGGTGGGCGATGACCATGGCGGTGGCCGCGTGGCGACGCGACACCCCCTCCACGTGCGTCACCACGGCATCGGGCGCGGCCACCACGGCCCAGCCAGCCTGGCGCACGCGCCAGCACAGGTCCATGTCCTCGGCGAACATGAAGAATCGCTCATCGAAGCCACCCACGGCCTCGAAGGCGACGCGGCGCACCAGCAGGCAGGCCCCCGACACCCAGTCGACGCTCCCGTCGTCGCGAGGCGAGCGGTAGCGGCGCGTGAAGGGGTTGGTGGGCCACCACGACCCGAGTGCCGCGTGCGCCGCAGCCAGCAGGGGGCTGGGAAACACCCGGTGCGCGGGGTAGGTGCTGCCATCGGGTCGCTGGATCGTGGGGCCGACGATCCCGACGCCCTCGTCGGCGTCCAGGTGCCCCCGCAGCGCGTCGAGGGTCCCCGGGTGGATCTCAACGTCGGGATTGAGGATCAGGACGGGAGCGTCGCCTTGACCGAGGGCGGCCACGCCGCGGTTGGCGCCCGCACCGTAGCCCAGGTTGCTTCCCGGCTCGACGACCGTCGTCGCGGCGTCGACGTAGGGCCGCGACGTCCCGGCAGCGGCGTTGTCGACGACGACGACCCGCTCGACGCCCTCGGCCCGCAGCGACGCCAGGCAGGACCCGAGAGCGTCCCCCGACCGGTAGTCGACGATGACGGCAACGACCGTGCTCACGGCGTGACCGCCGCCCAAGCGCTGAGGAGCCGGTCCACGCCCTCGGTCCACGGCGGCAGGCCGGCCCAGCGCGCCTGCCACCTCCCGGTGTCGAGGTCGCTCCGGGTCGGGCGCGGTGCCCGGGGAGGCGGCTCGAGCTCTCCGGTGGTGATGGCGGTGGCGAAGCCGTCGTCGCGCCCGAACCACTCACCGACGAAGCGAGCCAGCTCGTACCACGTCAGCGAGCCGGCGTTGGCGACGTGCCAGAGCCCGCCGGGCCGCTCCCGGACCAGCGTCACCAGGGCGCGCGCGAGGTCCGCGGCCACTGTCACGGTCCCGCGCTGGTCGTCAACGAAGCGCACCGGCAGGCCGGCGCGGGCCCGCTGGGCGATGACGTGCACCACGCTGCGTCCGCGCACCCCCATCACCCACGACGTGCGCACCACGGTGTCGCTGGGACGGCAGCGCCGCTCACCCAGCCACTTGGAGATGCCGTAGACACTCCGGGGATGCGGGGCGTCGGTCTCGACGTAGGCCCGCGTCGACTGGCCGTCGAACACGTAGTCGGAGGAGACGGCGATCAGGTGGGCGCCAGCCGCGGCGCAGGCGTCGCTGAGATGTCCGGTGCCGTCCACATTGACGGCCAGGCAGGTCGCGACGTCGCGCTCGGCCCGGTCCACCGCGGTGTACGCGCCGAGGTGGACGACCACGTCGGGGGCGCTGGACGCAATGGTCGCGGCGACCTGGTCACGGTCGCGGACGTCGAGGTCCTGGTGGGTGAGGGCCACCACGGTGAACTCGTCGCGCCCCACCGGTCGCGCGTCGGGCTGGAAGTGAACGTCCTCGCCGGGGACCGCGACGCCAGCGAGCATGTCCGCCAGATCACGCCCGACCTGGCCGCCCGCCCCGGTCACCACGACGCGCGTGGGCCTCACGAGACGTCCGCCCACCGCACGTGGTTCACGTCACCCGCGGCCAGCACCCGGACCCCGTCGCCGGTGTCGACGCGCAGGCGCCCCTCCGCGTCGACGCCGACCGCGCGCCCGACCAGGTCCTGATCGGCCAGGACCACGCGGACATCGCGCCCGATCGTGGCCAGGGCGCGCTCGTACTGGGTGCGCAGGAGTTCACGGCCCTCCCCGTCGTCCAGAGCCGCCCGGCGCTGCTCGACGCCCTCGAAGAGGAGGTCGCACTCTGCGACAGGATCCAGGGTCACGCCCGCACAGTGGCGCACGTTGGTCGCGCCCACCCCCGCCGGATGGGCCGTCAGGTTCACCCCCAGCCCGACGACCACGCCGACGGGATCGGTCTCGACGAGCTGGGCCAGCACACCGCCCAGCTTCTCGTCTCCGACCAGGAGGTCATTGGGCCACTTGAGGGACGGGCGCACACCCGCCAGGCGCGCCAAGGCGTCGCGCGCGGCCAGGGACACGATGGCGGTGGACCACGCCACACCCGCCAGGCTGGCCGGGCGCAGCAGCACGGAGACCAGGAGCGCGCTGCCGGGCCGCTCCTCCCAGGACCGCCCCAGGCGCCCCCGGCCCTCGGTCTGGTGGTAGGCCAGGACGGCACGTCCCTCGGGGGCGCCCTGGCGAGCCTCCGCGGCCAGCCACGCGTTGGTCGATCCCAGGGACTCGACGATCTCCAGGCGCCAGGTGATCGATGCCATGGTTCGACTCTACGATCCGGGGGCCAGTGGTAGAACTAAACGATGCTGAGACGGAGGATCGAGTGCTGAACAAGGTCGTCATCGCCAACCGGGGCGAGATCGCCGTCCGCGTGGCGCGGACCTGCCGCGAGTTGGGGATCGCCACCGTGGCCGTGTACTCCGACCTGGACCGCGACGCGCTGCACGTACGACTGGCCGACGAGGCGTACGCCCTCGGAGGCGCCACCGCGGCCGAGAGCTACCTCAACACCGAGGCGATCCTCGCCATCATCGAGCGCAGCGGCGCCGATGGCGTGCACCCGGGCTACGGGTTCTTCTCGGAGAACACCGACTTCGCCCGCGCCATCACGCAGCGGGGCGTGACCTTCATCGGGCCGCCCCCCGAGGCGATCGAGGTCATGGGCGACAAGATCTCGTCGCGTCTGGCAGCCGAGCGCGCCGGCGTGGCCGGCGTGCCGGGCCGCAGCCAGGTCCTGACGTCACCCGACGAGGTCGTGGAGTTCGGCGAGGCCCACGGGTGGCCGGTGGCGATCAAGGCGGCGTACGGCGGCGGCGGGCGCGGCATGCGCGTCGTCGCGGGGCGGGACCAGGCGGCCGAGGCGCTCGAGAGCGCCCAGCGCGAGGCCCAGAGCTACTTCGGGCGTCCCGAGTGCTACCTCGAGCGCTACCTGACGTGGCCCCGGCACATCGAGATGCAGGTCCTCGCCGACAGCCACGGCCACACGCTCTGGCTCGGGGAGCGCGACTGCTCCTCGCAGCGCCGCCACCAGAAGCTCATCGAGGAGTCCCCGGCCGCCAACTTCCCCGACGAGGTGCGCCAGGCCATGGGCGAGGCGGCGGTGCGCGTTTCGGAGGCCTGTGGCTACGTCAACGCGGGCACCGTCGAGTTCCTGTACCAAGACAACGAGTTCTACTTCTTGGAGATGAACACCCGCCTCCAGGTCGAGCACCCGGTGACCGAGCTGGTGACCGGGCTCGACCTCGTCGAGTGGCAGCTCCGCATCGCCAGCGGCGAGTCCCTGCCCTTCACCCAAGACAGCATCCACCGCTCGGGACACGCCATCGAGGTGCGGATCAACGCCGAGGATCCCGCGGGCGGGCGTTTCATCCCCTCGCCCGGCACGATCACGACGTTCACGGCGCCCGCCGGGCCGGGTGTCCGCCTCGACGCCGGCTACGGCCCGGGTGACGAGGTGTCCCAGTACTACGACAACCTGATCGCCAAGCTGGTGGTCTGGGCGCCGGATCGCGAGCGCGCCCGCCGGCGCCTCCTGCGGGCCATCGAGGAGACCGACATCCGGGGAGTCGCCACGACCCTGCCCGCCGACGTGGTCATCTTGTCCGACCCAGCCTTCGTCGCCGGGACGCACTCGACCAAGTGGGTGGAGGAGAGCCTGGACTTCTCGGGCATCGCGTCGGCGGCCCCCGACCCGGCGCCCGACGATCCCCGGGTCCGCCGCGACCTCGTTGCCGAGGTGGACGGGCGCCGCGTGAGCGTGGCCCTGTGGCTGGACGGCGCGGTCGCCAGCGCACCGGCCGCCGCCACTCCCGCCCGGGCCCGGCGCGGACATCCGTCCAACGTCGTGGGCAGCGGGTCGGGCACGGTCCGGGTCCCGATGCAGGGCACGATCGTCAAGGTGGCCGTCCAGCTCGACCAGCAGGTCCGCGCCGGCGACGTGGTCGTGGTCCTCGAGGCCATGAAGATGGAGAACGCGGTCATCTCCGAGCGCGACGGCATCGTCACCTCCATCTCGGTCCAGCCCGGGGACGCGGTGAGCGCCGGCGACGTGGTCGCGCAGGTGGAATGAGCGCCCGCGAGGACGCCGCCGCCGCGATCCGCGACGCCCAGGCCCAGCTGCTCGACCTGAGTCGCTTCGTCCATGCGCACCCCGAGCTGGGCTACCAGGAGCACGAGAGCGCCGAGGCCGTGGCGTCCCTGGCCGAGCGCTTCGGCTTCGCGGTCGAGCGCGGGGCCGCCGGACTCCCCACGGCCTTTCGGGCGCGCGCGGGCACGGGCCGCCTCCACGTGGCCCTGTGCGCCGAGTACGACGCTCTGCCCGAGGTGGGCCACGCCTGCGGCCACAACATCATCGCGGCCGCCTCGCTCGGGGCGGCCATTGGCTTGGCCCGCGTGGCCGACGAGCTGGACCTGACCGTCGACCTTCTGGGAACGCCCTCGGAGGAGGGCGGCGGCGGCAAGATTGACCTCCTCGCCGCGGGCTACTTCGACGGCGTGCACCTGGCGATGATGGTGCACCCCTGGCCCGAGGACCGGCTCGACGCGGCGTGCCTGGCCGTCGACCACCTCGAGGTGACCTACGGGGGGCGCGAGGCCCACGCGTCGGCCGCGCCCTGGGAGGGCATCAACGCTCTCGACGCGCTGACCATCGCGCAGGTGGCGCTCGGCCTGCTGCGCCAGCAGCTGCCGCCGGGTGACCAGGTGCACGGCTACGTCCTGGCGGGCGGCAGCGCCGCCAACATCATCCCGGCGCGGGCCGTCGCCCAGTTCATGTGCCGTTCGGTCAGTGCCGAGGGACTCGATGCGCTGCGCGGCCGGGTCGACGCGTGCCTGCGGGCCGGAGCCCTGGCCACCGGTGCGACGCTCGACGTGCGCACCCTGGGCCATCGCTTCTCCCACATGGCCAGCGACCCGGAGATCTTGGCCCACTACCGGCGCGCCGCCGAGTCCCAGGGCCGCACGTTCGCGCTCGACGACGCCGGCGTCCCGCGACCCACCCTGTCCACCGACATGGCTAACGTCTCGCTCGCGGTACCCACGATCCACCCGCTCATCGGCCTGGAGACGCGGGGGGCGGTCAACCACCAGCCCGCGTTCACCGCGGCGTGCCTCGGGCCCGACGCCGAGCGGGCGGTCCTCGACGGGGCGATCGCCCTGGCGGCGACGGCCATCGCGGTGGCCGCCGACGCACCGCTGCGCCAGAGACTGGAGGAGGCCTCATGATCATCGAGCACGCGCTGCTGCGCGTCGCGAAGAGCGAAGGCGACGCGTTCGCCGCCGCGGTGCGCACCGCCTTCCCCATCATCGAGTCCGCCCCGGGCTGCCACGGCGCCGAGGTGCGCGTGCAGCACGAGGACCCGTCGGTCTACCTGCTCATCGTGCAGTGGGACTCGGTCCAGGCCCACCAGGCCTTCCGCGCGTCCGAGCTCTACGAGCGCTGGCGGGCCGCAACGCACCCCTACTACGCGGTGCCCCCGGAGGTCACCCACTTCCTGGCCCCCCTCCCGCGCTGAGGTCAGGCGGGGCGGTAGACCCCGAAGACCTCCCGCAGGGTGTCGGCCACCTCACCGAGGGTGGCACCCCGCGCCAGGGCCGTCTTCATCGGGTACAGCACGTTGGCCGTGCCCCGCGCCGCGCGGTCGAGGTCGTCCAGGGCGACGCGGACGGCGTCGTGATCCCGCTGCTCTCGCACGGTGCGCACCCGCTCGACCTGCGCGCGCTGGAGGTCCGCGTCGATGGGGAACACCTCGGCCGAGGACGACTCGTCGACCACGAAGCGGTTGACCCCCACGACGACGGCGTCGCCCCGGTCGACGCGGCGCGCCGCGTCGTAGGCGGCGTTCTCGATCTCCTCTTGCATGTAGCGCGACTCGATCGCGGCCACGGCTCCCCCGCGCTCTTCGATGGCGTCCAGGTACCGGCGCGCCCGCTCCTCGATCTCGTTGGTAAGCGACTCGACGTAGTACGACCCGGCGAGCGGATCCACGGTGTCGGCGATGCCGGATTCGAAGCCCAGGATCTGCTGGGTGCGCAGGGCCAGTCGGGCCGAGTGCTCGGTGGGCAGGCCCAGGGCCTCGTCGAAGCTGTTGGTGTGCAGGCTCTGGGTGCCGCCGAGCGCCGCCGCCAGGGCCTGGACGGTGACCCGGACGATGTTGTTCTCGGGCTGCTGGGCCGTGAGCGTCGAGCCGCCGGTCTGCGTATGGAAGCGCAGCATCTGGGACCGGGCCGACGTCGCCCCGAAGCGGTCGCGCATGATGCTGGCCCAGAGGCGGCGGGCCGCGCGGAACTTGGCCACCTCCTCGAACAGCGCGTTGTGGGCGTTGAAGAAGAAGCTCAGCCGCGGGGCGAAGTCGTCCAGCGACAGGCCGGCGGCCAGCGCCGCCTCGACGTAGGCGATGCCGTTGGCCAGGGTGAAGGCGACCTCCTGGACCGCGGTCGAGCCAGCCTCGCGGATGTGGTAGCCCGAGATCGAGATGGTATTCCACGCCGGCAGCTCGCGCGCGCAGTAGGCGAAGGTGTCCACGATCAGGCGCATCGAGGGCCGCGGCGGATAGATGTAGGTCCCGCGCGCGACGTACTCCTTGAGGATGTCGTTCTGGATCGTCCCGCGGAGGCTCGCACCCTCCACGCCCTGCTCCTCGGCGACGAGTTGGTACAGCAGCAGCAGCGTCGAGGCGGTCGCGTTGATGGTCATCGACGTCGTCACCTCGCCGAGGGGTAGCCCGTCAAGCAGCAGGCGCATGTCGGCCAGTGACGAGATGGCCACGCCGACGCGCCCAACCTCGCCCTCGGCACGCGGGTGGTCGGCGTCGTAGCCCATCTGCGTGGGCAGGTCGAACGCGCACGACAGGCCGGTCTGACCCGCGCCGAGCAGGAACTTGAAGCGCTCGTTGGTCGCCTCGGCCGTGCCGAATCCGGCGTACTGGCGCATCGTCCAGAGCCGTCCCCGGTACATCGTGGGATGCACGCCGCGGGTGTAGGGATACTCGCCGGGGCGGCCCAGCTGCTCTTCGGGGTTGAACCCGGCCAGATCCGCTGGCCCGTACACGGGCTCGATCTCGATGCCGGAGTCCGTGCGTCGCGCGTCCGGTTCCACGGACCGTAGATTACGGGAAAGTGCCGGGTGCCCGGGGCGGGTCAGGATCCCGCCGCCGCCACGGCGACGTGCGGTCGGCACAGATCGTCGTACTCGGCGATCTGGATGGGGCCCGCCTCGTCGCCGCAGACCGGGCACGAGGGATCCCGCCGGACCTTGAAGGTGCGGAAGCTCTGGTCGAGCGAGTCATACGTCAGCAGCCGGCCGACCAGCGGCTCACCCAGCCCGAGCAGCAGCTTGATCGCCTCGACCGCCTGGAGGGACCCCACGATGCCCGGCAAGACGCCCAGGACGCCGGCCTCCGCGCAGCTGGGCGCCAGCTCCGGCGGGGGCGGCTCGGGGATCATGCACCGATAGCAGGGTCCGACGTAGGGGCTGAAGATGGTCACCTGGCCGTCGAAGCGGAAGATCGAGCCGTGGACGACGGGGATGCGCAAGAGCAGCGAGGCGTCGTTGACCAGGTACCGCGTCGGGAAGTTGTCGGTCCCGTCGACGATGACGTCGTACCCGTTCAGGATGTCCAGGACGTTGTCGGCACCCAGCCGCACGTCGTAGGTGCGGACCTCCACGTCCGGGTTCAAGGCGGTGATCGTCTGGCGCGCGCTGTCGACCTTGCGCTGCCCGACGCGGTCCACGTTGTGCAGGATCTGACGCTGCAGGTTGGACTCGTCAACCACGTCCATGTCGATCACGCCGATCGTGCCCACGCCGGCAGCCGCCAGGTACAGGGCGGCCGGCGAGCCCAGCCCGCCCGCGCCCAGCAGCAGCACGCGCGAGTCCAGCAGCCGCAGCTGGCCCTCCTCGCCCACCTCGGGCAGCAGCAGGTGTCGGCTGTAGCGATGGCGCTGGCCCGGCGTCAAGGTGCGCGGCTGGCGCCACGGGAGCCCCTCGTCCTTCCACCGATTGAATCCCCCGGTGATGGAGACCACGTCGCGGTAGCCGAGCTCCTGGAGGGTCTGGGCCGCGAAGACCGAGCGAATTCCCCCCGCGCAAAAGACCGCGACGGGAGCGCCCTTGTCGCTCAGTCGACCCTCGACCGAGAACTCCAGCGTGCCCCGGGGGATGTGTACCGCTCCGGGCACCGAGCCCTGCTCGTATTCGTCGGGCTCGCGCACATCGAGCAGGATCCAGGAGTCCAGGCTCGCGGCCACCTCGTGCGGCGCCATCTCGCGCACGCCCTCCCTGGCCGCGTTCAGCAGGTCCCGGGGCGTGCTCATCGCTCCTCCATCTCGAGAATGCTAGTCGAGGGGTCGGAAATTGGGCCCGCGTGGTAGAAGGGGGCATGGATGTGGCCCGCGCTCTGGCACGCCGCCGCATGGTGCGCTCCTTTGACGGGACCCCGGTCGATCCGGACTGGCTGGACGGGCTCTGCGCGACGGCCCTGTGGGCTCCCACGGCCGGGAACTGCGCCGGCGTGCGCATGCACACGCTCTACGGCGACGCCCGGCCGGCCTTCTTCGCCCGCACCACCGATGCGTCGTGGCGGGAGCGCTCTCCCCGCTACGCGGGCCTGTCGAGGGCCGGTGCGATCGTCGTGGTGAGCTCGCGACCCCAGGACTACGCCACCCGCTACGGCGAAGACGACAAGCAGGCCTCGGGCCTCGGCACCCTGGACGCGTGGCCCGTGCCGTACTGGCACGGCGACGCGGCCATGGCCACGATGGCGCTCCTGCTCCTGCTCGAGGAGTCCGGCTGGTCGGCCACGCTGTGGGGCGACTTCGGTCGCGCCAGCGGTCTGCTCGCGTGGCTCGGGGCCCGCGACGAGACCCTCTTCGCCTCGGTGCTGGTGGGACGCGACGACCGCCGCGACCGCCGCTCAGCCAGCCTCGGCCGCGCCGTACCTTCGCGCCGCGACCGCGTCAGCCGCGTGGTGACGCCGCCAGACGCGCCAGCTCGATGAGCGTGCGCATGCCGAAGGCGGTCCCCCCGCGCGGGATGTAGTGCCGCGCGGTCGTCGATCGCGCCGGTCCGGCGATGTCCAGGTGGGCCCAGGGCTGACCGTGGACGAAGCGCTCCAGGAACAATGCGGCCACCACGGCGCCGGCCGAGCGCCCGGGCCCCGCCTCCACGTTGGCGACGTCGGCCACGTCCGAGTGCAGCCGCCCCCGGTAGGCGGTGACCAGCGGCAGGCGCCACAGCGGCTCGCCACTGGCCTGGCTCGCCCGCTCGGCCAGCTGGGCCACGGTGTCGTCGTTGGCGAACAGCGCGCCCACCTCGTCACCCAGCGCCACCTTCTGGGCGCCCGTCAGCGTGGCCACGTCGACGATCACGTCGGGCGCGAGCTCGGCGGCCAAGCTGAGCGCGTCGGCCAGGAGCAGCCGTCCCTCGGCGTCGGTGTTGAGCACCTCGATGCGTGAGCCGTCGCGCGCCACGATGACGTCGCCGGGGCGCATCGCGGATCCGCCCACGGCGTTCTCGGCCAGGGGCGCCAGGGCGGTGATGCGCAGGCGCAGGCCAAGTCGGCTGGCCACCGAGGTCGCGCCCAGGACGACCGCCGCCCCCGTCATGTCCGTCTTCTGCGTGGACATCGCCTCGAGAGGCTTGAGCGCGAGCCCACCCGAGTCGAACGTGACTCCCTTGCCGACCACGACGAGGTGGGGCAGGGCCTCACCAGGCGCGGGGTCGTAGGTCGCGCGCACCAGCCTCGCCGGCTGGGCCGACCCGGCGCCGACGGCCAGCAGTGCACCGAGCCGCTCGGCCCGAATCCGTGACTCGGTCCAGACCTCGACGCTGACGTGGGGATCCGGGCCCAGGCGCTCGACGGCCGCGTCGGCCAGCTCGCGCGGACCGAGCACGTTGGCCGGGCTCTGGATCAGATGACGGGCCCAGTCGACACCCTCGGCCACCGCGTCAGCCAACACCACGGCGCGCGCGATCGCGTCGTGCTCGGGCACCGTGGGCAGGGGCGTGCCCCACGGCAGCACGCCCAGTGCGCGGACGCGATCGCCATCGGCGCGAAAAGACGCCAGCGCCGCGCCCTCGACCAGAGCGCGGGCGCGCTCCTCCAGGTCCTCGGGCTGACCCGTGGGGACCAGCAGCACCAGGTCGCCCTCGCCGCTGGCCCGCGCCGCCGCCGCACCGGCCAGGCGATAGCCCTCGGTGCCATCGGCCGGCGCGTCCACGACCACCAAGACGACGGTCGGGCCCGCGGCCGCGGGCCAGACCAGTGCGCTGCCCACCCCCGTCAGGCCGTGACGCTCGGCGAATCCGCTCGGGAGCTCTGGGGGCACCGGCCAACCCGCGAACTCGTCGGCGAGCCCCGCCGGCAGCGCGACGGCGCCGTTGCGCACCTCCACGGGCACGGCCACCGTCGGCCAGCCCCGCGCCTCCTGGCGCCCGATGACCCGACTGCGCAACATCTCACTGCTCCTCTCGTGCCGTGCGGTGCTCGGGACCCTCGGCCCAGCGGGCCATCGTCCACACGAGGTCGCTGAGTCGGTTGAGGTACGCCAGCACCTGCGAGCTCGGATCCACCCGGCCAACTGCGACCCGCTCGGCACGCCGCACCACGGTGCGCGCCACGTCCAAGGCCGCCGCCACCCGATCGTCGCCCGGGACGACGAACTCCCTGGGCATCGGGTATTCGCTGGTCAACGCGTCGATCTCCTGCTCGAGTCGGCGCACCATCTCCTCGGTGACCATCGTCCGCCCCGCCACCAGCTGGGATCGATGGGCGGCACTCGTCCCCACATCGGCCATCAGAACCCACAGGTCCCGCTCGACCGACACCAGCAGGACGTCGAGGCGACCCCCGCGTTCGCACCCCGAGCGCGCCCAGCCCAGCATGGCCTGAGCCTCGTCGACGGCCCCGTTGACCTCGATGGGGTCCGCGTCCTTGCTCACGCGCCCGCCCAGGTAGAGGCCCGTCGTGCCCGTATCGCCGCGCCGGGTGTAGATCCTCACCCTGGGAAGCGTAGTGACTGGCACGCGACCGGTAGCCTGACCGCAGATGTCTGAGCCGCCGCCCCGCTCCTTCCGCGCCCTGGACGCGGACCCCTACCTCGCGGCCATCGCCGACCACGTGGTGATCTTCGACGGGGCCGCCGGAACCAATCTCCAGCTGCTGGGACTGAGCGCATCCGACTTCGGCGGGGAGGCACTCGAGGGGTGCAACGAGGTGCTCACCCTCACCCGTCCCGACGCCATCGAGGCGCTGCACCGCTCCTTCCTCGACGTGGGCGTCGAGGCGATCGAGACCAACTCGTTTGGCGCCTTCGCCCCGGTGCTGCGCGAGTACGGGATCGCCGACCGCGCCGGCGAGCTGGCGCGGGCCTCGGCCCAGCTGGCGCGGCGCGTCGCCGACGAGTACGCGACGCCGGGCGCGCCACGATTCGTGGCCGGGTCGATGGGTCCGGGCACCAAGTTCCCGACCCTCGGGCAGATCGGCTTCGACGAGCTGAGCGCGGCCTACGAGGACCTCGCCTACGGGCTGCTCGAGGGTGGGGTCGACCTCCTGCTCGTCGAGACCATGTTCGACCTCCTGTCGGGCAAGGCGGCCATCGCCGCGTGCCGGCGGGCCATGGCCCGCCACGGTCGGCGCGTGCCCATCCAGGCCCAGGTCACCATCGAGCTGACCGGACGCATGCTGCCGGGCACCGAGATTGGTGCCGCCTGGACCTCCCTGGAGGCGATGGGGGTCGACGTCGTCGGCATCAACTGCGCGACCGGGCCCGTCGAGATGTACGAGCCGCTGCGCTACCTGACCGCCACCGCCACCCGACCGGTGTCGTGCCTGCCCAACGCCGGCTTGCCCTCGGTCGTCGAGGGGCGCATGCACTACGACCTGACCCCCGAGCAGCTGGCCGAGCACCACGCCCACTTCGTGGGCGACCTGGGCGTCGGGGTCGTGGGCGGGTGCTGCGGCACGACGCCCGAACACCTGGCGCACGTGGTCGCCGCCGTGCGCAACCGGCCCCGGGCGCCGTGCCACTCGGTCCCCGAGCCGGGCGTCTCGTCCATCTACGCGACGACCCCATACCACCAGGACAGCTCGGTCCTCCTGGTCGGTGAGCGAACCAACGCCAATGGCTCGAGGCGGTTCCGCGAGGCCATGCTGGCGGGCGACTGGGAGACCTGCGTGGCCATCGGTCGCGATCAGGTGCGCGAGGGCGCCCACATCCTGGACGTCTGCGTCGACTACACGGGAGCCGACGGCGTGGCCGACATGACCGAGGTCATGAGTCGGTTGGCGACACAGTCGTCGGTGCCCATCATGGTGGACACCACCGAGGCGCCGGTCGCCCGGGCCGCCCTGACGTGGCTGGGCGGCAAGGCCCTGCTCAACTCGGTCAACCTCGAGGAGGGCGACGGTCCGGGAACGCGCCTGGACCAGTTCTTGTCACTGGCCCGCGAGTTCGGCGCGGCCGTGGTGGCGACCTGCATCGACCAGGACGGTCAGGCGCGCACCGCCGAGTGGAAGGTGCGCGCCGCCCGCGCCATCGTGACCCTGGCCGAGGAGCGCTACGGGCTGGCTCGCGGCGACATCTTCATCGACCCCCTCGCTCTGCCCCTGTCGACCGGCATGGAGGACTCCCGACGCGACGGGCGCGAGACCATCGAGGCGATCCGCCTGATCCGCGAGCAGCTGCCCGGGGTGCGCACGATCCTGGGGCTGTCCAACATCTCCTTCGGCCTCAAGCCGGCAGCCCGTCAGGCCCTCAACAGCGTCTTCTTGCACGAGTGCCAGGTCGCGGGGCTCGACGCGGCCATCGTGCACGCCTCCAAGATCCTGCCGCTGGCCAAGATCGACGACGACGTCCGCCAGATCTGCCTCGACCTTATCTACGACCGCCGTCGGGCCGACTACGACCCCCTGACCGAGTTGCTCGCCCGCTTCGCGAACACGACCACCGCGACCAGCGCGGTCGACGAGTACGCGGGGCTCCCGGTGGACCAGCGCCTGCGGCGTCGCATCGTCGACGGGGCCCGCACGGGACTGGCGGCAGACCTCGACGAGATGCTGGCGACGGGGACGAGCGCGCTCGCCATCATCAACGACATCCTGCTCGACGGAATGCGCGAGGTGGGTGACCTGTTCGCGTCGGGCGAGATGCAGCTGCCCTTCGTCCTGCAGAGCGCCGAGACGATGAAGTCGGCCGTGGCCCATCTCGAGCCCCACCTCGAGCGCGGCGACCAGGCCGGCCGCGGACGCGTCGTCTTGGCCACCGTCAAAGGTGACGTCCACGACATCGGCAAGAACCTGGTCGACATCATCTTGACCAACAACGGCTACGAGGTCATCAACCTGGGCATCAAGGTCGGCGTGAACGAGATGCTGGCGGCCGTGGCCGAACACCACGCCGACGCCCTCGGCATGAGCGGCCTGCTGGTGAAGTCCACCCTGATCATGCGCGAGAACCTGGAGGAGATGAACCAGCGGGGGCTGGCCGACGTCCCCGTCCTGCTCGGCGGGGCCGCCCTGACGCGGACGTACGTGGAGCGTGACCTGCGCCAGGTCTACGACGGGCGTGTCTTCTACGGCAAGGACGCCTTCGAGGGCCTGCGGGTGCTGGACCGCCTGGGCGAGCTGCGTCGCAGCGGCGACGACGACGCCACCTTCGGCCGCGAGATCTCCACCCGCGCCGTGCACCGTCGCTCGGCTCCGGCCAGTGCGGCACCTCCGGTGCGCAGCACCTCGGTTCCCGCGAACACGCCGCTGTTCCCACCGCCCTTCGTCGGCTCACGCGTGGCCAAGGGCATGAGCCTCGACGAGATCAGCGACTACCTCAACGTGACCGCGCTCTTTCGCAACCAGTGGGGATTCCGCCCTACCGACGGTGAGGACGACGGCGCCTTCAAGGAACGCATCCGCGCCGTGCTGCGTGAGCAGCTGGCCCTAGCCAAGCAGGATGACCTGCTGGTGCCCCAGGTCGTGTGGGGACACTTCCCCGCCGCCTCGGAGGGCAACGACCTGGTGATCTACCGTGACGAGCACCGCTCCACCCAGCAGGTGCGCTTCACCTTCCCGCGCCAGAGCGCCGACCCGCACCTGTGCATCGCCGACTTCTTCCGGCCCACCACCAGCCCCGACCACGACTACGCCAGCTTCATGCTGGTGACCATGGGACCACGGGTGTCTGAGCGCACCCGCGAGCTGTTCGAGGCCAATCGCTACCGCGAGTACCTCCTGCTGCACGGGCTCGGCGTCGAGATGGCCGAGGCCCTCGCCGAGATGTGGCACCGACGCATCCGCGAGGAGCTGGGGTTCGCCGGCGAGGACGGCCCGACCCTGACCGGGCTGTTTCGCCAGCAGTACCGCGGGGGGCGCTACTCGTGGGGCTATCCCGCCTGCCCCGACCTGTCCGACAACGCCAAGGTGGTCGACCTGCTCGACGCCGGGCGCATCGGCGTGACGGTGTCCGAGGGATTCCAGCTGCACCCCGAGCAGACCACCGACGCCATCGTGTGCCACCACCCCATGGCCAAGTACTTCGTCGCCTGAGGCGCACCCGCCGGGGGTGCGGCGATCAGCGCGTGCCGGCGCGAATCACCACGGGACGAGCCTCGGCGAGCGCCTCACCCGCGTGGTAGCTCGAACGCGTGAGGGGCGAGGCCTGGACGTGGGCCAACCCCAGGCGCTGGCCGCGCGCGGCGAGGTCGGCGAACTCCTCGGGCTCCCACCAGCGCATCACGGGCGAGTGAGCCCGCGTGGGTCGCACGTACTGACCGATCGTGGCGATCGACACGCCCACCGCAGCCAGGTCGGCCAGGGTCTCTTCCACCTCGTCGACCGTCTCGCCGAGACCGACCATGAGCCCCGACTTGGTCGTCAGGCCCGCCGCGCCGGCGCGGGCCAGCACGGTCAGGGAGCGGGCGTAGCCGGCGCTGGGGCGGACCGCCCGCTGCAGGCGGGCCACCGTCTCGATGTTGTGGTTCACGACGTCGGGTCGGGCATCGAGGATCAGCTGCAGGGACCCGACGTCCCCGCGGACGTCGCTGATCAGGACCTCAACGCTGGTCTCGGGCGCGCGGTCGCGGATCGCCTGGATCGTCGCGGCGATCGCGCCCGCACCGCCGTCGGCCAGGTCGTCGCGCGCCACACAGGTGACGACCGCGTGACGCAAGCCCAGGCGGACCACCGCCTCGGCCACGCGGGCCGGCTCGGTCGGGTCGAGGGGCAGTGGCTTCCTGGTGTCGACCAGGCAGAAGGTGCACGCGCGCGTGCAGCGCTCGCCGTTCACCATGAACGTCGCGGTTCCGGCCTCCCAGCACTCGAAGATGTTGGGGCAGCCCGCCTCCTCGCACACCGTGACCAGGCGCAGGTCGTCGTTGAGCCGCCGCATCGAGCGAAAGCCCGCTCCCATGTCCGCCTCGACCCGCAGCCAAGCGGGCTTGCGCGCGTGCAGGTCGACGCCGTCATCGGGGTCCACCCCCGCCCGGCGCAGGCGCCGTCGCGATGCTGGTTCGGGCGTTGCCACCGCCAGCGACCGATCCACGGATGCCACGTGCGCCTCACCGCCGCCCAGGCGTGCCGCCAGGGCGGCACCGAAGTACGCCTCGACGTCGGCCAGCTCGGCGTCGAGGCCGAGCGAGCGCATCGACGCCACGGGTTTGTCGGGGATGCCACACGGCACGATGGCACCAAAGGCGGCCAGGTCCACGTCCACGTTGAGCGCGACACCGTGGAGGGTCCGGCGCTGACCGGCGCCGTTGCGCTCCGTGCGCACACCCACCGCCGCCACCTTGGCCGGTCGGCCGTCCACGTGCGCCCACACGCCGGGATAGCCCTCGAGCCGTCCGACCGTCCCGAGGCGGCCCTCGAGATCAAAGTGCTGGACCGCCTCGATAACCGCATCCTCGAGCCGGTGCACGTGGGCCCGTCCCGAGCCGGGGTCGTCACCCACCGTGACGATGGCCCAGGCAACGATCTGGCCGGGCCCGTGGTAGGTGACGTCGCCACCACGATCGGCCGTGACGACGTCGGCCGCGAGGGAGTCGACCGGGACTAAGAAGTGCTCGGGCACGGCGCGAACGCCGAGCGTGTACGTCGGGGGGTGCTGCATCACCAGGATGTAGTCGTCCGCCGACTCCAGCAGCGCCCGCTGCAGGTCGTTGGCCTCACGAAAGCTGACGCGACCCAGGTGGCGCCGCCGCAGCACCTAGTGCTCGCTCTCGAGATCCAGACCCGCCAGGAGCTCGCCCACGCGCTCGAGGTACGCCGTCGCGGTGAAGGGCTCGCAGACGCGATGATCGAAGGAGAGACCCAGGATCACCTGCGACCCGACCTCGACGCGTGACGCGCCGTCCACCTCGCGCACCACGGGCACCTGGCGCACCGCCCCCATCGAGATGACGGCCACTTGCGGCTGGATGATGATCGGCGCGGTCCACAGGGCGCGCGGCCCGGTGGGACCCACGAGCGTGAAGGTGCCGCCCAGCAGGTCATCAGTCGTCAGCTGCCGTGACGCGACGCGCTCGCCCAGCTCATGGACCCGACGGGCCAGGGCGCGCAGGGTCAGGCCCGCCGCGGCGTGCACGACGGGGACCAGCATCCCGTCGCGGTGGACTTCACGCATGTACCCCAGGTTGACGGTGCGGTGCACCACGAGCTCGTCGCCCGCGAAGGTCGCGTTGAGGAACTCGAACTCGCCGAGCGCCCGCACGGCGGCCAGGCCCACGACCATCTCGTCGGTGATGGGCACCCCGTCGCGCGTGACGCGACCTCGACGGTCGAGCTCGGCGAACACGGCGCCGTCCACCTCCACGGCCACGAAGCCGTGCGGCGTGGTCTGCGCGGAGAGCGCCATGTGCTGGCCCATCCGGCGTAGCCCGTTCGACAGCGGTACCACGAGGTCATCGGTAGGACCGTTGGCGACGGCGCGCTCGGCATCGCGGCGGGTG
Source organism: Acidimicrobiales bacterium (assembly GCA_049965035.1). Taxonomy (GTDB): domain Bacteria; phylum Actinomycetota; class Acidimicrobiia; order Acidimicrobiales; family RAAP-2; genus RAAP-2. The sequence continues at coordinate 33,046 of JBMFWS010000004.1, read as the reverse complement.
ATCGCGCCGCCGGGGCCGGACCCGCGAACGGTTGCGGGGTCCACCCCGCCATCGGTGAGGATGCGGCGCACGACGGGCGACGTCACCAGCCCCGGACGCTCGGGGACCGCCGGCGCGCTGGGGGCTGGTGGAGCCGGCGGCGCGGGTGAAGCGGGCGCGCTGGGGGCCGGTGGAGCCGGCGGCGCGGGTGGGGCCGACGGCGCGGGTGGGGTGGCGGGCACGACCGGGGCGGCCGGGCTCGTAGTCGGCGCTGCCGTGGCGCCCTCGTCGATCACGGCGACACGAGCCCCCGTCTCGACGGTGTCGCCCTCCTGGGCCAGGATCTCGGTCAGGATGCCCGCGGCCGGCGAGGGCATCTCGGAGTCCACCTTGTCGGTTGAGATCTCGAACAGCGGCTCGTCGCGCGCGACCTGATCGCCCACGCTCTTGAACCACCGGGTGATGATCCCCTCGGTCACCGATTCGCCGAGCGATGGCAGCGTCACGTCAGCCAATGTGGAGCCCCCTTCCTGCGAGGGCCAGCAGGGTCTCGCCAAAGGTCTCCGACAGGGACGGGTGCGGCTGGATGAGGCTGGCCGCCTCCTCGGCGGTGGCCTCCCAGTTGACGGCGTAGTAGCCGGCGCCGAGCTGCTCGGTCACCCACGGTCCGGCCATGTGCACGCCGAGGATCTGGCCAGCGGAGCCGTCGGGTCGCTTCTCGGCGATGATCTTGACCACACCATCGGTCTCGCCGATGATCTGGGCCCGGCTGTTGCCGCCGTAGGGGTCCTTCTTGACGACGACCTCGTAGCCGCGCTCCTTGGCTGCAGCCTCGGTGAGCCCGCAGAACGCCACCTCCGGGTTGGAGTAGATCGCCCAGGGCACGCGGTCGTAGTCGACGGGAGTGGCCGGCTCGCCCAGGATGGACTTGATGGCGACGATCGCCTCGGCGAAGCCCACGTGCGCCAGCTGGGGCGTGTTGGCCACGATGTCACCGATCGCGTACACGTGGGGATTGGCGGTGCGCATGACCGGGTCAGCCACCACGAAGCCCCGATCGTTGACCTCGACCCCCGTCCCCTCGCCGAGCAGCCCCTCGCTGCGCGGACGACGGCCCACGGCCAAGATCACGGCCTCCACCTCAACGTCATCGCCACCCTCTACGTGGACGCGGGTGGTGGTGGCGTCCGCGACCGGCGTGTGCCCGGTCACGTTCACGGCGGTGCGTACCTCGATGCCGCGCTTCTTGAAGGCGCGCTGGACGACGTTGACGACCTCGCTGTCACAGCCCGCGAGGATCGTCGGCAGGCCCTCCAGGATGGTCACCGTCGTGCCCATGTCGGCCAGCATCGACGCGAACTCGCACCCGATGGCACCACCGCCGATCACGACCGCCGACGCCGGCAGGCTCGACAGGTCCAGGAACTCGTCCGAAGTCAGGACGAAGGTGCCGTCCAGGTCGAATCCGGGCAGCGTGCGCGGCACCGAGCCCGCCGCCAGGATCACGTCGCGCCCCCGGCACACCACGCCGGCGTCGGTCCCGTCGACGACGCGCACCGTGCGGTCGGCCTCGAGGCGTCCGGTTCCCTCGAAGATGGTCACCTTGCGGCCCTTGAGCAGCCCGCTCAAGCCCTTGTGCAGCTTGTCGACCACCTCGCCCTTGCGCTGCTGACTGACCGCGAAGTCGGTGCTGAGGCCCTCCACGGAGAAGCCGAAGGCCCCCGCGTGCTCGAGGGTCCGGCGCACGTGGGCAGTCTCGAGGAACTCCTTGGCCGGGACGCACCCGCGGTGCAGACACGTCCCGCCGACCTTGTCCCGCTCGATCATCGCGATGTGGAGTCCCGCTGCGGCTCCGTAGAGGGCGGCGGCGTAGCCACCGGGCCCGCCGCCGATGATCACGACGTCAAACTCTTGGACCTCGTCGGCCACGATGTGTCCCCTTCGCTCGCACCACTGTCGTGTGAGAATCCTAATGTTTACGCCGGCGAGATCGGCGGGCCCGCCGCTCCGTCCTGGCGGTCGGCGGCGGTCGTGGCGAGGGCGTCGACCAGCTCGTTCATCGGATCGCCGGCGTGGCCCTTCACCCAGCGGAACCGGATGGTCCCGCGTGCGGCGACCACCTGGTCGACCAGGGGCTCCCACAGATCACGGTTGGCGACGAGCCGTCCCTGGGAGTTGCGCCAGCCCCGGCGCTGCCACCCGACGTACCAACGGTCGTGAAAACACTTCACCACGTAGGACGAGTCGCTGACGATCTCCACATCTTGCGGGCCGAGCGCGTTCAGCGCCTCCAGCACCGCGCGCAGCTCCATGCGCTGGTTGGTGGTGTGGGCCTCGGCGCCACTGGCGTAGTGGTCCGCCGAGACCGCCCAGGCCCAGCCCCCGGGCCCGGGATTTCCCCGGCAGGCACCGTCGGTATAGGCCGTGGTCATCGGTGGCGGGTGACCCACGCGTCCGGGTCGCGGGTGAAGCGCGTCACGGACTCGGGGAGCTCGCCGCGCAGGATCTGGCCGACGCTGACGTGCTCGAGGACCTCGCGCAGGGCCGCGCGCACGGCCACCCAGACGTCGCGCAGGTACGTGGCCTCACCGCCGTAGGTCAGCGTCTCGGGCCGCATGCCCCGCACCCCGGCCATAGGACCGGTGACCACCCGCAGGACGTCGGCGATGCAGATCTCGTCGGGGTCGCGGGCCAGGCGGAACCCCCCTTCGGGACCGCGCTGGCTCGTCACCAGGCCGCCGCGCCGCAGGTCCGAGAGGATGGCGCCCAAGAACTTCGCGGGCAGCTCCTGCTCGGCCGCCAGGTGCTCGGCGCTCACCGACGTCGAGCTGCCCGCGAGCGTCAGCAGCGCCCGGATGGCGTACTCGGCCTTCGCGGGAATCTGCACGGTCCCATTCTGCCCTAGCGGCTCGTCGCGCACTGCCGATTCGCGCCGCCGGGGCATCCCTGCCCCGCGGCGCGCGGGGGTCGTCATCGACCCGCTAAGACGCGCTCAGCGATGCCGATCCAGCCAACCGAGCAGCGTCGCCACCATCCGGGGGTCGGCGCGCAACTGGTGGCCCGCCCCCTGGATCAGGCGCAGCTCGGCGCGACCATCTGCCGCATCCACCAGGTCGCGGGCATCTTGGACGGGGACCTCGACGTCGTCGGTCCCGTGGCCGATCAGGAGCCGCCGCGGCGGGATGCGGGTGACCGCCTCGAGCGGTGCCACGGCGAGCACGTCGGCTAGGAGCTGGTCGGCGGCCGGCAGGTCCTCGGTCGTCGAGACCACCCCGGCGTCGATCGTGCGCCCGCGCAGGCTCTCGGCCGAGCCGCACCAGGCCTCCAGGTGCGCGGGCGCCGCGAACGTGGCCACACCGCGAACCCGCTCGTCGCCCGCCGTCACCGCGAGCGCCAGCGCGCCGCCGAAGCCAAATCCGGCCAGCGAGATGCGCGCGTCGCCGTCGTTGGCCCAGTCGATGACGCGACCCAGGTCCCGTCGCCACCGGGTGGCCGAGAAGGTGCCCGTGCTGCCGCCGACGCCCGACAGCGTCCCGGTGGCTACTCGCCAGCCGGACTCCGCAGCCAGGTGCTCAGCGAGTTCGGGCAGGAGGCCCGCCGCGTGTCGGCCCATGCCCGCTGCCCGCGGCAGCCCGTGGACCAGGATCAGGGTGCGTCCAGCGGCCGAGCGGCCGCCGGCGGCGACCTTGAGATCGAGGTAGGTCCCCGCGACCTCCAGGCGCTCGTGGGTCAGCACTTGGTCAGATGCCCAGGTGCTGAGCCAGCAGGCTGCGGTGGTAGGCCGGGTCGCCGAAGAGGAGCTCCGAGCTCTTGGCCCGCTTGAAGTACAGGTGCGCGTGGTGCTCCCACGTGAACCCGATCCCGCCGTGGATCTGGATGTTCTCGGCGGCGCAGTGGAAGTACGCCTCGGAGCAAAAGGACTTGGCGAGGCTGGCCGCGATGGGCAGTTCGGAGTTGCGCTCCTGGGCGGCCCACGCCGCGTAGTACGCGGCCGACTTGGCCGACTCCACCTCGAGCAGCATGTCGGCGCACTTGTGCTTGATCGCCTGGAACGATCCGATGGGCCGGCCGAACTGGATGCGCTCCTTGGCGTAGGCCACGGCGTTGTCGAGCACCCGCTGGGCCCCCCCGACCTGCTCAGCGGCCAGCGCGGCCAGGGCCACCTGGACGGCGGTGGCGAGGCCCTCGGCGGCCGCGCCCTCCCGACCCACCAGGGTGGCCGGGGTCTGCGTGAACGTCAGGCGAGCCTGCTTGCGCGTCTGATCCATCGTGGCCAGGGCCTCGCGAGTGACGCCCGCAGCATCGGGGGAGACCGCCAAGAGCGACAGACCGTGCTCGGTCGCCGCGGGCACCAGCACCAGGGTGGCGATCATGCCGTCGAGAACGTAGCTGCGCGTGCCCGAGACCGTCCATCCGTCCGGACCCGACGAGGCGACGGTGGACGTGGCGCTTAAGTCCCAGGACCCGTCGTCATCGGTCAGGGCCACGGTGGCGATGGTGGTGCCGTCAGCGATCCCGGGCAGGTACCGACTCTTGTCCTCGTCGGTGCCGACCTCGAGGATCGCCGGTGCGGCCAGCGCCACCGTCGCGAAGAAGGGGCTGCACAGCAGGGCCGCGCCCATCTCCTCGAAGACGACGTACTGCTCGACGGGACCGAATCCCTGACCACCGTACTGCTCGGGGATCGCCAAGCCCTGCAGGGCGAGCTCCTCAGCCATCTGGCGCCAGACCGCCGGGTCGTAGCCCTCGGCCGTGGCCATGAGACGGCGAACCTCGGACTCGGGAGACTTCTCCTCCAAGAAGCGGCGCACCATGCGTCGCAACTCGACTTGCTCGTCTGTGAATCCGAAGTTCATGACTCGCCCTCAGTTCTTACCGCGGAGTATGGCGGGGTACCTGCGACAATAGTCAAATCCGGTCGTCGGCGGGCCCGGTCCGCTGCGGGCGCAGGACCGTCGCGGGGTGCCCGGTAGGCTGCGGTCGTGCCGGAGAGGCTTCTCGAATTACGCGACGTGCACGTCGATGCCGAAGGGACACCGATCCTGCGCGGCGTCGACCTGAGCGTGGACGCCGGGGAGATCCACGCCCTGATGGGACCGAACGGCGCGGGCAAGTCCACGCTAGCCAACGCGGTCATGGGCCACCCGGGCTACCACCTGCGCGAAGGTCAGATCCTCCTCGCTGATCAGGACATCTCCTCCTGGCCGCCCGACGCGCGGGCGCGCGCGGGGCTGTTCCTCGCCTTCCAGTACCCCGAGTCCATCAGCGGCGTCTCGGTCATCCAGTTCCTGCGCCAGGCGATGCTGGCACGCCGCGGCCTCGAGCAGCTCTCCGTGCTCGAGGTGCGCCTCGAGCTGATGGAGTGGATGGAGCGCCTCAGCATGGACCCCGCCTTCGCCGAGCGCCACCTCAACGAGGGCTTCAGCGGTGGGGAGCGCAAGCGCAACGAGGTCCTCCAGATGGCGCTGCTCGACCCCGTGGTGGCGCTCCTGGACGAGACCGACTCGGGACTCGACATCGACGCCTTGCGCGTCGTGGCCCGCGGCGTGCGCACCGTGCGCGAGCGGCGTCCGTCCATGGGCATCGTGATCGTCACCCACTACGTCAAGCTGCTCGAGGAGATCGAGCCCCACCGGGTGCACATATTGATCGACGGCCGCATCGTGGAGTCCGGCGGGCCCGAGCTGGCGGCCGCCATCGAGCGCGACGGCTACGACGCATGGCGGGTGGCGACTCGATGAGCTCCTTCGACCCGCGGCGCGTGCGTGCCGACACACCCATCTTCTCCCGCGTGATCAACGATCGGCCCATCGTCTACCTGGACTCGGCCTCCTCCACCCTGCCACCGCGCGCCGTGATCGAGGCCATGGACCGCTACTACAGCGGCCACCACGCCAACGTGCACCGCGGGGTGTACCAGACCGCCAACGAGGCGACCGACATCTACGAGGGGGCCCGCCTCGACGTGGGTCACTTCATCGGAGCGCCCGACCCGCACCACGAGATCGTCTTCACCAAGAACACCACCGAGTCCTTCAACCTGCTGGCCCGCTCGTGGGGTGCCGCCACCCTCCGACCCGGCGACGTCGTCCTGGTCACCGAGATGGAGCACCACGCCAACATCGTCCCGTGGTTCCAGCTCCAGGCCGAGCGCGGCATCGAAGTGCGCTTCGTCCCGGTGCGCGACGACTTCCGTCTGGATCTCACCGACCTGGACCGGCTGCTCGCGGGCGTCAAGCTGTTCTCGTTCACGGCCATGTCCAACGTGCTGGGCACGCGCAATCCCGTTGCTGAGCTGGTCGCGGCGGCCCACGCGCACGGCGCCTTGGCCGCGGTCGACGCCGCCCAGTCGGTGGGGCACCAGCCAACCGACGTTGGCGCGTGGGATGCCGACTTCGTGTGCTTCTCGGCCCACAAGATGCTCGGCCCCACGGGACTGGGAATCTTCTGGGCGCGGGCCGACCTGCTGGAGGCGATGCCCCCCTTCCTCGGCGGCGGGGGCATGATCGCCGACGTGCGCACCGACGGCTTCGTCCCGGCGCACGGACCCACCCGCTTCGAAGCGGGCACGCCACCCATCGCGGAGGCCGCCGGCCTGCGCGCGGCCGTCCGGTACCTCACCGGCTTGGGCCTCGACGAGGTCAGCCGCTACGAGCACGAGCTGACGGGGCAGGCCCTCGAGCTGCTGGCGTCCGCGGTGGGCGACCGCGTCCGAGTGATCGGGCCCGCCGACGCCGTCGACCGGGGCGGCGTGTTCAGCCTGGACGTCGAGGGTGTCCACCCCCACGACGTGGCGCAGGTCCTGGACCAGTTCGGCGTGTGCGTGCGACCGGGCCACCACTGCGCCAAGCCGCTGATGCGCCGTTTCGGGCTCGCGGCGACCGCCCGCGCCTCCCTGGGCCCCTACTCCTTGCGCAGTGACCTCGACGTCCTGGTCGAGGCCCTGCTCGCCGCGATCAAGCTGTTCGGGTAGTCATGGCCAACCTGGACGACCTCTACCGGGAGATCATCCTCGACCACTACCGCTCGCCGCGAAATCGCGGGGAGCTCGTCGAGGCCACGTCGCGGACCGAGGGGTTCAACCCCCTGTGCGGCGACGAGCTGGTGCTCTACCTGGTGGTGCGCGACGGCGTGCTCGAGGACATCAAGCTCACCGGACACGGGTGCTCGATCTCGCAGGCCTCCTCGTCGATGATGAGCGCGGCCGTCAAGGGCAAGCGCATCGAAGACGTGCGCCACGTCATCGAACGATTCAAGACGATGATGACGCTCCACGAGGACGGCACCGCCAGCGAGCCAGCGCCCGAGCCCGACCTGCGCTCCGACGGCGAGCTGGCGGCCCTGGCCGGCGTCGTGAAGTTCCCGGTACGCATCAAGTGCGCCACCCTGGCCTGGAACACCCTGGCCCAGGCGCTGAACGAGGCCACGACCTAGCGAGCGCGCCCCGGCGAGGTGCGAGGTGCGGGTGAGTCCTTCGTGCCCTTCGGGCCGAGGCGTCCTCAAGGGCTGCAGGGCACCGGGTCGAAGTACGGCACCGCCGTCGTGGGGTTGACCGGCGTCGTGCGCCGGACCGTCGTGGTCGTGCCCTTGGTGGCAGTGGTCGAGGTCGGGGCGATGGTCGTGGTGGTCGTGGTGGGCGCGATCTTGGGGGGCAGCGGCGTCTGGAGTTGCTGGTTCGGCGGCGGGTTGGTCGGCGTCAGCAGCGACGACCCGAAGATCTTCACCAGCAGCTGCTGGACTTGCGGCTCCTGGGCGAAGAGCACGTCACCCAGGCCCGAGATGGTTGCCGGCACGGTGGGCAGCGTGTAGGTCAGCATGTTCGCCGGGTTGTAGCTGTGGAACTTGACGGCCAGGCCGATCAGCTCATTCAAGGTGAACCCGCTGTCCAGGGTGATGCCCTGGGGGATCTTGGACAGGAACGAGTTGATCGTCAGCGGGTTGTACAGGTGCTTGGCCCGGCTGATCAGCGCCCGGATGAACACGTTCTGGCGATCGATCCGCCCGAAGTCGCTGGTCGGGTCGTAGTGCCACACCCCACCTTGGAACCACTGGTAGTGGCGGCTCCGCGCGACGGCCAGCGCCTGGAATCCGGTCACCAGCTGGCAGCCGGCGTGAGGAATTTTGAGGCCGGAGTAGGCGTCCTTGGCCGGATACGGGAAGTCCAGGTACACGCCGCCAATGGCGTCGGCCGCGTTGATCAGTCCCGCGAAGCTCACCTGGATGACGTGGTTGATCGGGATGCCGAAATTGGCCGTGATCGTCTGGGCCAGCAGGGAGGGGCCGTCGGCGTAGTTGACGTTGATCCGGTTGAACTGACCGTAGAGGCGCTGGTTCGCCAGCAGCGTGACCATGGTGTCGCGCGGGATCGACACGATCGTGATGGTTCCGGCCGCGGGGTCGATGTGCATGATCTTGACCACGTCGCTGCGCTGGCCGCTGACCAGTCCCGCCGACGCTCCAGTCTGACGGGCGACCTGCCCGGTCAGGCCCGCCCGGGAGTCCGAGCCGACCTCGAGGATGTTGAAGGGCTGGCCCGAGATCTGGGGCAGCTCGCCCGCGACGTTGATCTTGGGGATCTGGCCGAAGCGGTAGCGGGCGTAGAGGTAGCCCCCTCCGACCAGCGCCACCACCAGCCCGACCAGGGTGATGCCGACGATCAGCGTTAGGCGGACGGCGCGGCGCCGGGTCCGCCGCGCGCGCGGCCGTCGGGTCCGGATGACGCGCTCGGGATGGGCGCTCTGCTCGATCTGCGTGCCCAGCTCCTCGAGCCGGTCCCCGTTGGCCAGGGGTCGATGGTGCCGACCAGCTCGGTCGTCGCGCCCGCGCGCCGCGCTGTGACGTCCGTCAGGCATCGTGCAATCCTACCCGTGCCTCTACGCGTCAGATGCCGGCACGCCGAAGGGCTCGTAGCCCTCGCGCTCCAGCACCGCCGCCAGCTCGGGGCCACCCGTGGTCACGATCTGGCCGACGCGCACCACGTGGATCGCCGTCGGCGTGAGGTCGTGGAGCAGGCGCGCGAAGTGGGTGATCACCAGCACCCCGCATCCCCACTCCTGCGCCGACGCGGCCAGGCGTCGGGCCACGGCACCCAGCGCGTCGACGTCGAGGCCCGAGTCCACTTCGTCGAAGAGGGCGAAGGCCGGGCGCAGCAGGGCAAACTGGACGACCTCGGCCCGCTTGCGCTCGCCTCCTGACAGGTCCACATTCATGAACCGGCGAAGCAGGTCGGGCCGCAGACCGACGCGCTCAGCCTCAGCCCGGATCCTGGCGTCGAGCCCGTCGGCCTCGACGCCGGCAGCCCGCAGGACGTCGGCCAGCCGCACGCCCGGCACCTCGATGGGCTGCTGCAGTGCCAGGAACAGCCCGTGGCGGACCCGGTCCGTCGGCGACAGGTCCAGCAGCGAGACGCCGTCAATCTCTGCGGTGCCCCCCGTGACGTGGTAGCCGGGATGGCCGGCCAGCGCGTGGGCCAGCGTGGACTTGCCCGACCCGTTCGGACCCATGATGACGTGGACCTCGCCCGAGCGCATGGTCAGGTCGAGCCCGCGCACGACCTCGCGATTCCCCACCGACACGCGCAGGCCCTGGATCGTCAGCACGCTCACGCCAGACTCACTTCCACGCGGCCGTCGCGAATGACCGCCTCGTAGCGACGCACCGGATGGGTGGCCGGCAGCGTCAGCGCGGCCCCGTCCGCCAGCGAGAACTGCGCGCCGTGACGGGCGCACTCGATGGTGGCGAACTCCTCGTCCACTTCGCCGCGCGCCAGGCTGAAGTCCTCGTGGCTGCAGCGATCGTCGAGGACGTAGACGTCGTCTCCGATGCGCACCACGACGACCACGTGGCCGTCGAGGGTCACCTGTCGGGTGCCGCCGTTGGTGAAGTCGTCCAGCGCCCCGGCATCGACCACGCTCACCCGGCCACCTCCAGTGCGCCGAGCGCCGCGTCCACGTCGGCAGTCAGGAGCTCGGCCACGGCCGGCGGCAGGGCGTCGAGCATCTCCAGGAAGAAGCCCCGGATCATCAGCCTCTGGGCCTCGCGTCGCGGCACGCCCCGGGACTCCAGGTACCAGCGCTGGATCTCGTCCAGCGGACCGACGCTGGAGGCGTGGGCGCACATCACGTCGTTCTCGCGGATCTCCAGGTTGGGAACGCTATCGGCGTGCGCCTGGGGCGACAGCAGCAGGTTGTGGTTCGTCTGGCGGGCGTCGGTCCGCCGCGCGCCGTGCTCGATCTCGATCAGACCGGTGTACACCGACCGGGCCTCATCGGCCACGGCACCCTTGGACAGGAGCGTCGAGCGGGTTCGCGGGGCGACGTGGTACTGGCGGGTGCGAAAGTCGTGGACCTGGTTGCCCGACCCGAAGAAGGTCGTGCGCAGCACGTTCTCGGCGCCCGAGCCCAGCATCATCGCATCGTTGCGGCTTCGGTCGTAGAGCGCGCCCAAGCCGACCACGGCGTGGTTCAGGCGGGCGTCGCGCTCGAGCCGGGCCGTGGTGCGGGCGATGTGCCACGCCGCGTGGTCCAGCCGCTGGTACGCCACCAGCGTCAAGGCGGCGCCGACGCCGAGGTCGTACTCGCCCACCACGTCGACCAGGGACTCGTGCCCGCCCTCGTAGGCCTCGATCACCACCGCGCGGGCCCCCGGCTCCAAGACGACGTGCACCCGCGGGAACGAGGCGGTCGCGCCTGCTCCGCAGGCGATCACCAGGGGCTCGGCAACCTCGACGCCCGATCGCACCGTGATCGTGGTCACACCAGGGGTCACCGCCGCGTTGAGCAGGGAGAAGGCATCGCTGGCGTAGAGATCGAGGTCCGGGCCCGCGGGGGCCGGCAGCCAGGAGACGTCCACGCCCGGCACCGGGCGTCCGCCGTCGAGCACGAAGCCATCGCCGAGGCGAATCGTGGTGGCCGCCACCGACGCGAGCGCGTCAGCGAGCGAGGTCGCCAGAGTGGTCGGCGGCGCGGTGGCGAGCACGTAGCGGTCCAGGTCGAACGCGTCGAGGGGGGCGTAGCGCCAGACCTCCTCGCTGGCCGTGGGCAGCCCGACGGCGCCGAAGCGCTTCAGGGCGACCAGGCGTCCCGCAGCATCGGGCTGGGCGCGCACGAAGTCGCGGGCACTCTCGGAAAAGGGAACCATAGCGGGGCTCAGTCAGTGTACTGGCGGTCTCCCGGCCATCAGGCCGCCGCGTGCGTAGGCTCGATCCGGAAGGAGGCCGCGATGGCCGGGGACGCCGAGGTGGTAGAGCTCACCTACGAGGGAACGGTGGCCACCGTGTGGCTGAGCCGGCCCGAGGCGCGCAACGCGCTGGGCCGAGCATTCTGGCTCGAGCTGCCGCGGGCGACGGCCCAGATCGCGGGCGACCACGAGGTTCGGGCCGTCGTCCTGGGATGTCGCGGGGACCACTTCACCGTGGGCCTCGACCTCAAGGAGCTGGGCGGCAATCTGATGGGCGCGGGCGCGACCGGCTCGCCGGCGGTGCGCGCGAGTCACCGCCTCGCCCAGATTCGCGCCATGCAGGAGGCCATCTCGTCCCTGGCGCGCCTGCCCGTCCCGGTCATCGCCGCCGTCGGCGGCTACTGCCTCGGCGGCGGCGTCGACCTGGTGACGGCCTGCGACATCCGTCTGGCCGCCGCCGACGCCGTGTTCTCGGTGCGCGAGACCCGCATGGCGATCGTGGCCGATCTGGGCACCCTCCAGCGCCTCCCCCGCATCGTGGGCCCGGCCCACGCGGCCGAGCTCATCTACACGGGGGCCGACATCGACGCGGCGCGCGCCGCCGAAATCGGCCTAGTCAATCGGGTCGCGGGAGCCACCGCGGCCGACGCGGTCGTCGCCGCCCAGGAGCTCGCCGCCACCATCGCGAGCAACTCGCCGCTCGCGGTGCGCGGGTCCAAGGCGGTGCTCCAGGCCAACGACGGTCGCACCGTGGACGAGGGACTCGACTTCGTCGCACGCTGGAGCTCCCTGTTCCTCGAGAGCGACGACCTGCGCGAGGCCCTGTCGGCCTTCCTGGAGCGCCGGCCGCCGAACTACTCGGGCCAGTAGGTCACGCGCGCCGGCGCCAGAACCGCCAGCCGCGCGCCTGTCGCTCGAGGTCGCGCTGGCGCTCCTCGTCCAGCCGCGGAGCCACCTGCTCGATGATCCCATCGGCCTCAGCGAGTACCGAGCGCCGCTCGTCGGCGGAGCTGCGCTCGGGCACGGGCTCGACGGGACGGCTCACCAGGGTGCCGTGGGTCCAGCCCACGTCGGCCAGGCGCCGCTCGTAGGTCACGCAGTCTTCTGGGCAGGACCAGGGCTGGTCGGGGGCATTGCCCAGGACGCAGAAGCGCGCCACCTCACCCGAGGCGTAGGTGCGGCTCTGGAAGTGCTTGCACTCCTCGCGCATCGGCATGTTGAAGGTCCTCCACTCGCCCCGGACCTCAGCCGACCGCGCCCTCCATCTGCAGCTCGATCAGTCGTGACCACTCCACGGCGTACTCCATGGGCAGCGTACGCGTCACGGGCTCGATAAAGCCATTGACGATCATGCCCATGGCCTGGCCCTCGGTGAGTCCGCGGCTCATCAGGTAGTAGAGCTGGTCGTCACCAATCTTGGACACGGTGGCCTCGTGTCCCACCGACGCGTCCTGCTCACCCACCTCCATGTAGGGCTTGGTCTCGGAGGTCGACTGCTCGTCCAGGATCAGGGCGTCGCAGCGCACGAAGCTCTTGGCGCCGCGGGCCCCCTCTTCCACCTTGACCAGACCACGGTAGGTCGTGACGCCGCCGTCCTTGGAGATCGACTTGGACACGATGGTCGAGGTGGTCTCGGGGGCGACGTGGACCATCTTGGCCCCGGCGTCTTGCACCTGGCCCGGGCCGGCGTAGGCCACCGAGAGCACCTCACCGGAGGCCTTGGGACCCATCAGGTACACCGAGGGGTACTTCATCGTCAGACGCGAACCGATGTTGCCGTCGACCCACTCGACGTGCGCCTCGGCCTCGGCGCGGGCCCGCTTCGTGACCAGGTTGTACACGTTGTTCGACCAGTTCTGGATCGTCGTGTAGGTGATCCGCGAGCCCGGCAGGGCGATCAGCTCGACCACGGCCGAGTGCAGGGAGTCGCTGGAGTAGACCGGGGCCGAGCAGCCCTCCACGTAGTGCACCTGCGAGCCCTCGTCGGCGATGATCAGCGTCCGCTCGAACTGCCCCATGTTCTCGGTGTTGATGCGGAAGTACGCCTGCAGCGGCTGGTCGACCTTGACACCGGGCGGAACGTAGATGAACGAGCCACCGCTCCACACCGCCGAGTTCAGCGCGGCGAACTTGTTGTCGTTGGGCGGGATGACGGTCCCGAAGTACTTGCGCACCAGGTCGGGGTACTCACGCACGGCGGTGTCCATGTCGCAGAACAGGACACCCAGGCGCTCGAGATCGGCCCGGTTGCGGTGGAAGACGACCTCCGACTCGTACTGGGCGGTGACCCCAGCCAGGTACTTGCGCTCGGCCTCGGGGATACCGAGGCGCTCGTAGGTCGACTTGATCGCGTCGGGCAGGTCCTCCCAGCGATCCACCTGGTGATCGGTTGGCTTGATGTAGTAGTAGATGTCGTCGAAGTTCAGGTCCGGCATGCGGTGGGCGAACCACGGGGCCATGGGCTTGCTCTCGAAGCGCTTGAGCGCGCTCAGCCGGAACTTGCGCATCCAGTCGGACTCGTCCTTCATGTCCGACATCTCGCGCACGATCGCCTCGTTGAGCCCCTTCTTGGGCTTGAAGATGGGAATTTGGACGTCCGACCAGCCCAGCTGGTAGCGGCTGAAATCGAGGTTGTCGAGTGTCACGCCCTGCCTCCAGGCTTTTGTCCTATGTCCATAGTAGTAAGAAGCCCCTCGCGCCTGTCCTAAAAATACTGGCAGAGTGGGAGCCGTGCCCACGCCCCCTCGCGCAGCGCTGCGCCCCCACCGGATCGAACGCCACGGCGACGTGCGCCTGGACCCCTACCACTGGTTGCGCGATCGCGAGGACGCTGAGGTCCTGCGCCTGCTGCGCGAGGAGAACGACTACCTGGCCACCGGGCTCGCCGGGCTCGACGGCCTGCGCGAGCGCCTCTACGAGGAGATTCGCCGTCGCATCGACGAGACCGACATCTCGGTCCCGGTGCGTCGCGGCTCGTGGTGGTACTTCGAGCGCACCCGTGAGGGACTCGACTACCCCCTGTCGTGCCGCGTGCCCGCAGCGCCCGACGAGCCACCCCCGAGCGTGGACGCCGAGTCCTCCCTGGGCGGCGAGATCGTCATCCTCGATGAGAATGCCGAGGCCCACGGGCACGACTACTTCTCGGTGGGGGTCTTCGAGATCAGCCCCGACGACCAGTGGCTCGCGCTCGCCTCCGACATCGACGGCCACGAGCGGCATCGACTGAGCTTCCGCCCCCTGGGCGACCAGGATCCCACCGACGAGACCATCGACGACGTCTACTACGGCGCCGCCTGGGCGGGGGACTCGCGCGTCTTCTTCTACACGCGCGTCGACGAGGCCATGCGCCCCTACCAGATCTGGCGCCACGCCCTGGGGACGCCCGCGAGCAGCGACGTCCTGGTCTACGAGGAACCCGATCCCCAGTTCACGGTCTCGGTCGGGTGCTCGCGGGACCGCGAGGTCATCGTCATCGTCAGTGCGTCGTCGACGACGTCCGAGTCGCGCTGGCTGCCCGCCGACGACCCGGCCAGCGACCTGCAGGTCGGCGAGCCCCGGCGCAGCGGCATCGAGTACGGCCTGGAGCACGCCATCGACGCCGCCGGGCAGCCGTGGTGGCTCAAGCTCACCAATGAGGACGCCACCGACTTCCGCCTGCTGGTGGGGCCCAGCGCGGTCGGGCCCTGGCGCGAGCTCGTCGGACACCGCCCCGGAACGCGACTCGACGGTGTCGAGGCCTTCTCCCAATACCTGGTGCTGGCCGAGCGCCTCGAGGGCTCTTCGGCGATCCGCGTCGTCCCGCTGCCCGCCGACGACCCGTGGGGCGGTGATCTGCTGGCCCGCTCGTGGCTCGTCGAGGGTCCCGAGCAGCCGAGCACCGTGGGCGTGGGTGCGAACCCCAACTACGAGACCTCGTCGCTGCGCATCGGCCTGACCTCCCTGGTCACGCCGTACCTGGTGGCCGACGTCGACCTGGCCAGCGGGACGTTGGCAGTGCGCAAGCAGCAGCGCGTGCGGGGCGGTTATGACGGGTCGGCCTACGCCACGGGACGCCTATGGGTGACGGCCAGCGATGGCCAGCGCATCCCGGTCTCGTGGGTCGCGCGACGCGACCTGCTCGAGGAGCGCGACGGGCAGCTGACCCCCCGGGCCGCCGCTCCCCTCCTGCTCTACGGCTACGGGAGCTACGAGATCTCCATCGACCCGACGTTCTCCTCCATTCGCCTCTCGCTGCTGGATCGCGGCGTGGTCTTTGCCATCGCCCACGTTCGCGGCGGCGGCGAAATGGGCCGCACCTGGTACGAGATGGGCCGCCTGACCCAGAAGCCCACGACCTTCAGCGACTTCGTCGCGGTCGCCCGCTACCTGGTGGCAGCAGGGTGGACCTCCCCGGACCAGATGGCCGCGCGGGGGGGCTCCGCGGGTGGCCTGCTGATGGGCGCAGCGATGAACCTCGCGCCGACCCTGTGGCGCGCCGTGGTCGCCGAGGTGCCCTTCGTCGACGTCCTGACGACGATGCTCGATCCCACCCTCCCCCTGACTATCGGCGAGTGGGAGGAGTGGGGCGACCCGGACGTCGACCCCCTGGCCTACCGGACGATTCGCTCCTACTCGCCCTACGACAACGTGCGCGCCACCGAGGACGACGGCTCCTTGCGGCGCTACCCGCGCCTGCTGGCCACCGCGGGACTCAACGACTCGCGGGTGGGCTACTGGGAGCCCGCCAAGTGGGTCCAGGCGCTGCGCGCGGCCAACCCCGACAACGAGGCGTACCTCAAGACGGAGCTCGGCGCCGGACACGGCGGACCCTCGGGGCGCTACGACGCGTGGCGCGACGAGGCGTTGGTCCTGGCCTTCATCATCGACTCGATCGCGCCGGCGGCCGCCGACGGTGGCGACTCAGTGGCCCGTGATGACCAGGGTCACGATGACGATGAGAGCGGCGACGACCGTCACGATGGCGACCCGGCGGCGCCGCCGGGGGTGGTGCCGGGGCCAGCGCGCGCGGTGTGAGCGCCTCCCAGCCCGGTTGAGCGCCCGCTGCACGTCGCGCGTCCGCGGGGCCGCGGGTGACGGGGCCGACTCGGGCTCGCCGAAGACGTGGCTGGGATCCACGTGCAGCCGGGGCCGTGAGGGCGGCGTGTGCTCCTCGGGCTGGACCCCGCTGGTGACGTGCACGCTGCGCACCGGTCCCGTGTCGCTCGGGGGATGCACGTGGCGCGCGGCCCGATCCCACTGCGTTCGCCCGCGGCGTGAGCGGAATCGAATCACGAAGAGGACGTCACCCACCACGATGATCACCACGAGTGCAACAATCGCCTTGGCCACCGCGTCCTCCGCTCGCCCCCGAGCGTAGCGAGCCCGGGCTAACTGATGAAGCCTCCGTAGCGCCCACCCAGATAGACCAGCGGGCGGCCCTCGCCGGCCCAGGCGTGGTGGACGGCCACCACGGCGACCTCGTGATCACCGAGCGGCTGGACGCTCGCCACGGTGCCCTCGAGGTGAGCGATGACCCCCCGAAGCAGGGGCGACCCCTCCGGCCCCGGGTCCCAGAGCACCCCGGCGAACCGGTCGATTCCCCGCTGCGCGAAGCGCCGTGCCAGATCCTCCTGGTCGTCGGCCAGAACCGAGATGCCCAGGACGCCGCGCGCCCGGATGCGGGGCCACGTGGTCGAGTCCACGGCCGCCGAGAACGACACGAGCCGGGGCTCCAGGGACAGCGACCCGAAGGTCTGGCAGGTGAAGCCGACGGGTGCCGCGTCGGCGGTCGCGGTCACCACGACCACGCCCGTCGCGAAGCGGCCGACCACGGCCTTGTAGCTCGCGAGGTCCTCGGACACCGACGCGACCCTATCGTCCTAGGCCCGCAAGCGGATCTGGCTGCCCTCGACCTCGATGAGCCCCTCGCGCTCGAGGGCGGCCAGCGCCGCCTCGAACCGCCCGTCGGGCGCCCCGACCCTGGCGCGCAGGGCGCGTCGGCTCCGGGGGCCATCACGCAGCGCGCGCACCAGCGCCCCACGCATCTCACGACCCGATCCGGCGAAGGGTGCCTGGGCCGACGTCACGCCGGCGCTGCCGCGGGCCGGGTCGGGCCCGCCCGCGTGTCGCCAGCGGCACGCCGCGCGCGCCGGGCAGTCCTCACAGCGCGGTCGGGCACGGCAGAACTGCGCCCCGAGGTCGAGCAGCGACTGGTTGACGGGGGCGCTGGCCACGCCGGCAACGAGGCGGTCGGCCAGCGCCTGGGCCGCCGCGGGCGCCAGACGGGCATTGGCCACCGCGCGCGCCAGCACGCGGCCCGCGTTGGTGTCCACGACCCCGACGGCCCGACCGAAGGCGAAGCTGGCCACGGCCCGGGCACTGTAGGGTCCGAGCCCCGGCAGCGCCACGAGCTCGTCGACCGTGGAGGGAACGCGCCCGCCGTGGCGCTGCTCGATGACCACGGCGGCGCGGTGCAGCGACTGGGCTCGGCGGTTGAATCCCAGCCCGACCCACTGCGCGACCACCGCGGACTGGGGCGAGGCGGCGCAGGCCGCCGGCGTGGCGAAGCGCCGGAGGAAGGGCTCCCAGTGCTGGGCCACGCGCCCGGTCGAGGTCTGCTGGAGCATCACCTCGGCCACCAGGACTGACCACGGATCGAGACACCCGATCCAGGGCAGGTCGCGGGCCAGGGAGACGCGCGCCGCACGCAGCGCGCCACGCAGCGCGGCGACCTCAGGTCCAGGCGTCGTCACCGTAGGGGCGCTGGCGCGCGGGGGCGGCATCACGTCGCCAGACCATCACGCGCCGCCGGAAGTAACACACCTCGCGCCCGTCCTGGTTGAACCCCTTCGTCTCCACGCGCACCACGCCGCGGTCCGGCTTGGATGATGAGGGGGTCGCCTCCAGCACGCGGGTCTCGGCGTAGATCGTGTCGCCGTGGAAGGTCGGGTACCGGTGGACCAGCTGCTCGACCTCTAGGTTGGCGATGGCGGCACCGGACACGTCGGGCACGCTCATGCCGAGCACCAGCGAGTACACCAGGTTGCCCACCACGACATTGCGGCCCTGCACGCTCTCGTGCTCGGCGAACCACGCGTTGGTGTGCAGCGGGTGGTGGTTCATCGTGATCATGCAGAACAGGTGGTCGTCGGCCTCCGTGATCGTCTTTCCCGGCCAGTGGCGGTAAACGTCCCCGGGGACGAAGTCCTCCAGATAGCGCCCGAAAGGCCTCTCGTAGATGGTCATCGACCCATTGTGCCCGACGGCGTCACTCAGAGGGGCCCGGACGCGTCGTGAACGACGAGATCGCCCCCGGCAGCGACTCACCGTCGATCACCAGCCGCCACGAGTAGCGCGACGCCGGCGCGAGCGGAATGGGTCCGAAGTTGACCGCGATGGGCACGTCGACCGGCGTCCCGACCGGGACGCCGACGGGCTCGGCGGCGTTGAAGTCGCCCCGGACCTCGATGGGCTGGACTCCCTCAGGCGTCTCGAAGCGCACGGGCTGCCCGTCGGCATCTTCGAGGAAGAGCTCCCAGTGGTGCGCGACGTGGAACTCGGGAACGTCGACCGAGACCTTGATGACCACCGCCGAGGGCACGGGCTCGGGACCGGTCACCGACCATCCGCCACCGAGAATGTAGAGCTTGCCGTCGGCCACCTGCGCCGAGTCCGCCAGAAGCATGGTCACCTGCACACCGTCAGCCTATCGAGACGGTGACGGGCCACCCTTCGGCTAGTTTTCCACCATGACGCCCGGACTCCCCCTGGACCTGCCTCGCCTGCTCGACCACGCCGACGGCGTCGTCGCCAGTGGCGTGAACGCCCTGCGCGTCCACGGCGGGCCCGACGCCGACCAGAGCCTCGCCTACGACGTGGCCCACGCCGCGAGCGCCCTGGCCACCGCCCGTGCGAGCCTCGCCTTCGCCGAGCACGGGGACACCGAGCGCGCGCTGGTGCACGCGTTCGTCGGCCTGGCCCTGGCCGACCTCCACCAGCGGGTGCTGGGACGAGAGGCCCGCTGGGGCGTGGCTGATGGGTGGTTCGCGCCTCTCCAGGACTTCGTGGCCGCCCAGCGCGACCCGGCGGTGCTGGCGTCCCTGGCCGAGGCTCCCGACCTGCGACACCTCGACGAGGACTTCTCCCTGGTCCAAGACGTGTTCCGGCGCTTCGCCGACGAGCAGGTGCGACCGCACGCCGAGCACGTCCACCGCGCCAATGGCGACATCCCCGAGAGCGTGATCTCCGGGCTGCGCGATCTCGGCGGCTTCGGGCTCTCGGTCCCCGTGCGCTACGGCGGCGACGCGACGGGCGACGAGCACGAGTACGTGGCCATGGTCGTGGCCACCGAGGAGCTCTCGCGCGCGTCCCTCGGCATCGGCGGCTCCCTGATCACGCGACCCGAGATCCTGACCCGAGCCCTGCTCGCCGGGGGGACCGAGGAGCAGAAGGCCCACTGGCTCCCCCGACTCGCGACGGCCGACGTCCTGGCGGCCATCGCGGTCACCGAGCCCGACTACGGCAGCGATGTCGCGCACCTCACCACCGCGGCCACCCGGGCACCCGGCGGGTGGGTGCTGAACGGCGTCAAGACGTGGTGCACCTTCGCCGCGCGGGCCACGGTCCTCGTGGTGCTGGCGCGCACGGATCCCGACCGGTCTCGCGCTCACCGCGGCCTCACCCTCTTCCTCCTCGACAAGGAGCCCGCCGACGGGCACGGCTTCGTCCTGGAGCAGTCCGGCACCGGGGGGCGCCTCGAGGGCCGCCCGATCGACACCTTGGGGTACCGCGGGATGCACTCTTACGAGGTGGCCATCACGGACTGGTTCGTGCCCGACTCCCACGTCGTGGGCGGCGAGGACGGGGTGGGCCAGGGCTTCTACTACCAGATGGCCGGCTTCGAGAACGGGCGGATCCAGACGGCGGCCCGGGCCCTGGGCGTCATGCAGGCCGCCTACGAGGCGGCCCTGGCCTACGCGCGCCAGCGCTCGGTCTTCGGCTCGCCGATCATCGACTACGAGCTGACGCGCGTCAAACTGGGCACGATGGCGGCGATCATCCAGTGCTCGCGACAGTTCGCCTTGACCGTCGCGCGGCGCATGACCACCGGCGAGGGCTCGATGGAGGCCTCGATGGCCAAGGCCTACGTCTGTCGAGCCGCCGAGTGGGTCACCCGCGAAGCGATGCAGATCCACGGCGGCATGGGCTACGCCGAGGAGTTCCCGGTCAGCCGCTACTTCGTCGATGCGCGGGTCCTGTCCATCTTCGAGGGCGCCGACGAGACGCTGTGCCTCAAGGTCATCAGCCGCGGGCTGGCGAGTTGACCGGGGACGCGCACCGCGGGGCGGCTCGCCCGAGCGCCGCGCCCGAGCCCGCAGACGCTCCGGCCGCCGTCCGCCCGGGTCGCCTGCTCGCGGTGACGTCGTTCGCGCACTTCATGAACGACGGCATCGTCTTCTTCATCCCGGTCGTCTCGGATCTGCTCATCGTGGGCCACCACGACTCGACCGCCACCGTCACGGCCATGCTCACCATCTTCTACCTGTGCTCGGCCGGCGTCGGCGTCCTGGTGGGGCTGCTGGCCGATCGCGTCGGTCGACGCGGTCCCCTCATCGCCCTCGGCATCGCCACGCTCGGCGTCAGCCTGTTCGGCTTCGACGCCGCCCTCACGGCGTCAGGCGCCACCAGCACCGCGCTGGCGATCGCCGCGGCGGTGGTCGCGGGCGTCGGCAGCTCCGTCTACCACCCCTTGGGCGGGTCGATCGTCCAGCTCTCCTTCTCCGACGGGGCACGCGGCAAGGCGCTCGGCGTCAACGGCGCCTTCGGCAGCCTGGGCCGCGCGCTCTATCCCGCCCTCTTCTTCGTCATCGCCGGCCTCGGGCTCTCCAAGGCCGACACCGCGCTGGTGGCCGGCACCGTGGCCCTGCTGGCGGCGGCGGTCATCGCCGCGGGGCTGGTGAGTGGCGGCGCGGACGGCCCGCGCCGCCGACGGACGCCCGCGACCCCGACCGTCCCCCTGCGTTCGCTGCTGACGCGCAGCGTCGTGGCGCTCATGGCCATCTCGCTGGTGCGATCCCTCGCCTTCATCGGCGTCGTCTCGTGGATCCCCGTCTACCTGACGTCGAGTCGCCACGCGGGCATCTCGACCATGCTGGGCGTCATCGTGACCATCATGTATGCGGGAGGCATCGTCGGCCAGCTGCTCTTCGGGCTGCTGGCCGACCGCTTCGACAAGCGGGCCGTTCTCGCCCTCGACAGCCTCGGTTCGGCCGGCGGCATCGCGTGGTTCCTCACCACCTCCGGGCACGGCGGGACGGCCATCGCCAGCCTGTTCGTGTTCGGGCTCTTCACCTTTAGCGGGTTTCCCCTACTGCTCTCCCTGGTCAGCGACTATGTTCCGCGCTCGGCCTCGGCCACGGGCAATGCGCTGGTGTGGGGTGTGGGCGCCACCGGCGGCCAGGCCCTCGGCCCACTCGTGGTCAGCCTGCTCATGGGGGCCAACGTTCATCGCCTCGGCGGCGCCTTCGGGGCCATGGCCGCGCTGATCGCGCTCACGGTGCTGGCCACGCCCCTACTGGTTCGCACCGCCCGATCGAACCCGGTTCAGCTTTTCGGCTAGCCCAGCGCAGCGCTCAGGTCTCGTCATCGATCGTGAAGGGTCGGTGCACGGCTCCCAGCGTGAGGCCGGCCGAGTGCCGGTCGATGCGCTCGCCGCGGGCCCGCTGGGCGCGCATGGCCGCACGCTCCCAACGTTCCTCGACCCGCCCGAAGCGCCACAGGGCCAGGGCCACTGCCCACACGAGCACGAACATCCCGACGATCACGAACCCGGCCGTGTTGATGTTGAAGGAGCTGACCCAATTCCACGGCCCGCCGTGGAGACCCAGCTCGCTGGCCACAACCTGGGCCAGCTCAATGGTTCCCACGTACAAAGCCACCAGCACGCTGAGACTGGTGATCGTGATGTTGTAGTAAACCTTGCGCACCGGCCGCGAGAAGGCCCAGCCGTAGGCGAAGTTCATGAACGACCCGTCAATGGTGTCGAGCAGGCTCATCCCCGACGCGAACAGCAGCGGCAGGCTGAGGATCGCCCAGAACGGGAGCCCCGCCGCCACCGACGTGCCCGCCAGCACCAGGAACGCGATCTCGGTGGCGGTGTCGAAGCCCAGGCCGAACAGCACGCCGATGGGGTACATCTTCCAGGGCTCGTCCACCGAGCGGGCCAGCGACCCGAAGAACCGCATCATGAAGCCCCGCGCATTCAGATGCTTGTCGAGCTCCGAGTCGTCGAAGCGTCCCTGGCGCATCTGCGAGAAGAGCTTGATGATGCCGGCGAGCACGATGATGTTCAAGATGGCGATGAGGTACAAGAACGCGCCCGAGACGATCGTGCCGAACAGCCCGCCGTAGTGGTGCAGGGGCGAGGACGTGTTGCGGACCTGGGCGCCCAGCGCTCGCGCGCCCAGGCCCAGCAGCACCGTGAGGGCCAGGACCACGCTCGAGTGGCCCAGGGAGAAGAAGAAGCCCACCGACATGGGACGGCGTCCCTCGCTCATGAACTTCCGCGTCGTGTTGTCGATGGCGGCGATGTGGTCGGCGTCGAAGGCGTGGCGCAGGCCCAGGGTGTAGGCCAGCACACCCGTGCCCAGGCCCAGGGTCTGCGGCGACCCGGCCCCGTAGTGGTGCGAGGCGGCGACCACCAGCAGCGTCCAGCCCAGCACGTGCAGCAAGGCCACGAAGCCGCTCATGGCACCGACCCGTCGCCACTCCGCCGGCGTCAGGGCCGCTCGAACCCGAGCCCGCCGCGACAGCGTCCCCGTAGTCGTCACGGCGACAGGCTAGCGCCCTTAGTAGAAGAATCTCCTAATAAGGTCCTCAGGTCGCCGAGCGCTGCCGGCCGGCGCGCTCGCCGCGGGCGACGAACTTCACCGCCATCTTGCGGCTGGCCTCGTCGATCATCTCGTCGCCGAACATCACCGCACCCGTGCGGTGCTCCTCGGTGGCCACCCGGTAGGCCTCCAGGATGTCCCAGGCCCGGTCGAACTGCTCCTGGGTGGGCGAGTAGACCTCGTTGAGCACTGCGGCCTGGTCGGGCGTGAGCGCCCACTTGCCGTCGTAGCCCAGGACGCGCGTGCGCTGGGCGAACGCGCGCAGGGCGTCGAGCTCGCGCACCTTGAGGAACGGCCCGTCGATCACCTGGAGGCCGTTGGCGCGACCGGCCATCAGGATCCGCGAGAACACGTAGTGGAAGTGGTCGCCCGGGTACTCGTCGATGGCGACGCCGCCAGTGAGGACCGGCATCTCGACCGAGGCGGCGAAGTCGGCCGGGCCGAAGATGATGGTCTCGAGCCGGGGTGACGCCGCGCAGATCTCGTCGACGTTGATCAGGCCGCGGGCCGTCTCGATCTGCGCCTCGATCCCGATGTGGCCCGGCTCGAGGCCCGCGTTCTTCTCCACCTGGGTGAGCAGCAGGTCGAGCGCCACCACCTCGGCGGCCGACTGCACCTTGGGCAGCATGACCTCGTCGAGGCGCGGCCCGGCGCCACCGACGACCTCGATGACGTCGCCGTAGGTCCAGGGCGTGTCCCAGGCATTCACCCGCACGCACAGCACCCGGTCGTCCCAGGCCAGGGAGCGCACGGCCTCGGCGACGCGGGCCCGGGCGGCGACCTTCTCCGCGGGTGCCACCGAGTCCTCCAGGTCGAGGAAGGTCATGTCGGCCTGCACCGACGGGGCCTTGGCCAAGAACCGCTCCGAGGAGCCGGGCGTGGACAGGCAGGAGCGGCGCGGGAGGCTGCGGGAGCGTTCAGACATGCGCTGAGCCTACGTGACGCCATGTTGGCCTTCGGACGCCGTCGGGGAGACGGGTAACTCGCCCGCGCTGACCAGGGACGATGGTGCTCGTGCGCGGGTCCGCCGCCTCATCGCGGGCCCCCAGCCAGTAGCCTGGCATCCGTGCCTGACGTCAAGCGCCTCCGGCGCCTCTCGTCGCCACGGCCCCGAGGGCGGTGGAGCCCTCGCCGGGCTCTGGCCAGTGCCGCGATCCTCGCCCCGCTGGCGGCTCTCTGGGTGTCGCCGGGCGCCGGAGCCGCCGACATCACCAGTGCGCGCGCCCAGGCCGCCACCTTGTACAAGCAGATCCAGTACATCGATGGTCGCGTCGGGTTCCTGGGCCAGAAGTACGACATGACGCTGATCAAGCTGCGCGATATCACGCACGTGATCGCCAACACCAAGACGATCGTGACCCAAATCCAGCGCCAGGTGCAGCGCGGCAATGGCCAGTTGCGCACCGACGCCATCTACGCCTACGTCACCAGCGGCGCCGTCGGGTCCAACCCCCTGTTCTCCCCCACCGCCGCCAAGCTCGGCGCCATGCAGGTCTACAGCCAGGTGGCCCAGGGCAACGTGGCCACGACCATCGCCAACCTGAAGAGCTACCGGCTCAAGCTGACCCAGGAGCGCTCGCTACTGGCCGCGGAGGACCAGCAAGCCGCCGACGCCGCGCGAACCGCCGCGCGGGCCCTCCACGACGCCAAGCTCCTCCAGGCCACCCTCCAGCACGCCCTGTCCCAGGTCAAGGGGCAGATCGCGTACTTCGTGCACCAACAGGAGGCCGCCGCGGCGGCGCAGTCGGCCGGAGCCCTGGCCAACGCCACACCAGCCGTGGGCTTCCCCGCTCCGCCGCCCAACTCGCGAGCCGACATCGCCATCCGGGCGGCACTCTCCTATCTCGGCGTGCCCTACGTGTGGGGCGGCGCCTCACGCGCGGGGGTGGACTGCTCGGGGCTCGTGATGCTGGCGTACGACGCGGCGGGAATCTACCTGCCCCACTACTCGGGGGCCCAGTACGCCGACACGGTGCGCGTGCCGCTGTGGGACCTCCAGCCGGGCGACCTGCTCTTCTACGGCTACGACGGCGACCAGCACGTCGCCATGTACCTGGGACACGGGATGATGATCGAGGCGCCGAGTGCCGGCTACACGGTGCACATCACCCCGGTCCGCCTGGGCTACGGGTTCGCGGGAGCCGGCCGGCCGCGAGCCTAGCCCGTGGAGCCGGTACCCACGAGCCTGCACCTGGGTCCCCTGACCTTCCACCTCTACGGCATCGGGCTCGCCCTGGCGGTCCTCCTCGCCTACTCGTACGCCGGCCGTCGCCTCCGGCGCGCTGGCCTGGACGACGCGCGCTGGGGGCGCTTCGCCCTGGAGGTGCTGGTCGCCTCGCTCGTCGGCGCCCGGGTCGCCCACGTGGCCACGAACTGGTCGCTCTACGCTGGGCGTCCGGCCCAGTGGCTGGCCCTGTGGAACGGGGGCCTGTCGAGCTTCGGCGCGCTGGCGACCGCCATCCCCGTGGGGCTGCTCCTGCGCCGACGGTGGTGGCCCGACACGACTCTGGCGCGCTTCGCCGACGCCGTCGTGCCCGCGCTGGTGGCCGGGTGGGCCGTCGGCCGCTTTCTCGGGCCCCAGTTCATGTACCAGGGCGGGGGCCACCTGACCCACCAGTGGTTCGGCCTGCGCTACGCCGGTCAGGCGGGCCGGCGCGTGCCCGTCCCCCTCATCCAGGGCCTCGAGGACGGCACGCTGTGGCTGGCCCTGCTCGGCCTCCAGCGCCGACTGCGTGACCGGGTGCCCGGCCTCGTGGCGTCGGTGGCGATGGTCGTCTGGGGCCTGGTGCGGGCATTCGACGAGCGCTGGCTGCTCGGCCAGCACTCCCACAGCGGCTCGGTGGGCGTGCAGCTGGCGGGAGTCGCCCTGGCGGCCGCCGGCGTCGTGTGCGGGATCGTCGCCACGCGCCGCGCGCGCCGGACTGGGCTCAGCCCAGTGGCTCGAAGCGCGCCGTGAAGTGGCGCAGGGCCGGCGGCTCGTAGACCATCTGGTACCCCCGGAGGCTCTCGGCATCGCGAGCCACCGCGGTGACCACCTCAATCACGTAGTCGATGTGGCTCTGGGTGTACGTGCGGCGCGGAATGGCCAGGCGCACCAGCTCCAGGGAGGCCGGGTGCTCGCTCCCGTCGGGGTGGCGGCCGAACATCACCGAGCCGATCTCCACCGAGCGCACCCCCCCGGCCTCGTAGAGGGCCACGGCCAGCGCCTGCCCGGGGTACGCCAGGGGGGCGATGTGGGGCAGCAGGGCCCGCGCGTCCAGGTAGACGGCGTGACCCCCGATGGGCTTGACCACCGGCACGCCCGCGCGGTCCAGGGCGTCGCCCAGGTAGGTCGTCGAGCGGATCCGGTAGCGCAGGTAGTCGTGGCTCACGGCCTCGCTGAGCCCCTGGGCCAGGGCCTCCAGGTCGCGACCGGCGAGTCCGCCGTAGGTCGGGAAGCCCTCGGTCAGGATCAGCAGGTTGCGGCAGCGCTCGGCCAGGTCGTCGTCGTTGAGGGCCAGCCATCCCCCGATGTTGCCGAAGGGGTCCTTCTTGGCCGACATGGTCATACCATCGGCCAGTTCGGCCATCTCGCGCACGATGTCGGCCACGTCGCGGTCGCCCTGTCCCGCCTCGCGCTCGTGGATGAACCACGCGTTCTCGGCGAATCGGCAGGCGTCCAAGATGAGCGGCACGCCGTGACGCCGGCAGAGTGCGCTGATGGCGTGGAGGTTCTCCAACGACACCGGCTGGCCCCCGCCGGAGTTGTTGGTGATGGTGACCATGACGACGGGCACGTCGGCCCCCCGCTCGCGCAGGAGCTGGTCCAGGGCCTCGAGGTCCATGTTCCCCTTGAAGGGGTGCAGCGAGCTCGGGTCGAGCCCCTCGGCCATGACCAGGTCCACCGCCTCGGCTCCGGTGGCCTCGACGTTGGCCCGCGTGGTGTCGAAGTGCGTGTTCGAGGGGACCACGCGGCCGGGGCCACCGACCGCGGTGAAGAGGATCTTCTCGGCCGCGCGACCCTGGTGCGTGGGAATCACGTGTCGAAAGGGGAACAGGTCCTTGACGGCCGCCTCGAAGCGGAACCACGACGGCGACCCCGCGTAGCTCTCGTCACCGTGCTGGATGGCCGCCCACTGGTCGCGCGACATGGCCCCGGTCCCCGAGTCGGTCAGCAGATCGATCAGGACATCGTCGGCGTGCAGGCTGAAGAGGTTGTAGCCGGCCTCCCGGATCGCCGCGCGACGATGCTCCGGGGTGGTCATGCGCAGAGGTTCGACCGAGTGGATGCGGAACGGCTCGATGATGGTGGTGAACTCGTAGGACATGCGTCGATGGTACGCCGGGCCTACCAGAGCGCGTTCCACTCCACGGCAGTGAGGCGATCGATCTCGACGACCTCGCGGCCCTCGATGTCGAGCAGGATGCGGTGGTCGCTGACGAAGGACGGGTGGTCCAGGCCGACGCGCCGCCAGGGAGGAAAGGGAATGCGCCCCGGACGGGACTTCGTGTAGAGGGCGCGCACGAGCAACTGGGATGTCGATCCGGCCACGACGAGGGCCGGGCGGTGCTTCTCGTGCTCGTCGGGGCGCGAGGGATCGACGGCATCGAAGGGCACGTCGACCGTGACGAGAGCGCCCACGAGGGGGTGGCGATCGCTCACGGTACGCGCCTCGACCGGTGTCAGGGGCGTGCGACGCCACTTCGGCGGCGCGAGCGACACGTCCGGCAGCGCCCCATCCTCCACGACGGCGGGGCGCCGAGCCCGCGACGGTCGCGACGGTCGCGACGGAGCTGGCGAGGCCGGTCGCGCTGCGCGGCGCTGGCGCCGCCGCTCGCGCACCTCCGGGTCCACCTCCCGCGGTGGTGCCATCGCTGGTGAGGTGCTCACGACGTCCACCGAGGGCAGCGCCAGCTCCGGGCTCTCGGCCAGGAGCCGCCGGCAGTGCGGCGCCGCCGCGAACTGCTCGGCGACGGCGAAGGCCAAGAGGGCCGCTCGCCGATCGTCGCTGACCCCCTCGGCGGCCATGGCGTCCACAGCCGCCGCCAGCTGGTCGAAACTGGGGCGGTCGGCGTGCTCACCGAGAAGCTCCACGATTCGTTCCAGATCGGGCGCCACCAGGGACTCGAGTAGTGCTCGCACGGCTGGGGCGGGCGCGTGGCTGACGAACTCCTCGACGTCGCGCCGCTGGCGCAGAGAGCGCAGCGGCAAGGCCACGGCGGGCG
The DNA here is from genome assembly GCA_049965035.1 of Acidimicrobiales bacterium. Classification (GTDB taxonomy): domain Bacteria; phylum Actinomycetota; class Acidimicrobiia; order Acidimicrobiales; family RAAP-2; genus RAAP-2. The sequence goes on along the minus strand of JBMFWS010000004.1, from coordinate 4,817 downwards.
AGATCCGCGCCCCGGGACGCAGATCCAGCTCATCGACGCGCTCGAGCAACGCCTCACCGGGTAGGCGAGCCAGCCCCCGGCGCCACAGCGTCGGGCCGCTCAATGAGTCAGCCGGCGGCGTCACGCCAGCAGGTGCCTGGTCACGACCGCGCACGGGAACGGGCCGCTCCCCGCAGTGGCCTCGGTGCCCGGATCTGACGTGACCACCGGCGTGGCCCAGCCGACGCGTCGCAATCCCCGGTACCACAATCGAACTGTCATGAGCGGACATCCTAGAACGGGGACTCCAGCGATGGTCGCGACGCTGGAGCGAGCCCGGCTCGAGAGGTAGGTGCGGTCGCGGTCGCCGGGCCGACGGTCGGCGGCACCGAGACGGCTCCTCGAAGTCCGGTGATTCAGGCGCGGTGCCCAGGCCCGTGGCGAGGCGCACCGTGACATCGACGCCGCACCCCTGGTCAGCTCGTCGCGCACCGGCCGCGAGCGTCGGTGCGGCGCTGGGGCGAGGAGCTCCTCGATGAGCGACGCGAGCCACACCCGGCGCATCGTCGCCGGCGAGATCGGGCGTCGCCGAGAGGCGGGAGGCCCCGACGAATTCCGTGGCCCGAGAGGCCCACCTTCACGGCGCGGGCGTCGCCGGCCCACTGCGCGCCAGTGGGATCGTCGCGTCCGCCCGTCATGTTGTGACCTTCTTCCCTAGTGGCCGATGATTCTCATATTTATGGTTGTCAATGGATCGGTACCGCTGCCGTGGTGCCGATGGGCACGAGCCAGGAGGCCCGACATGGAAGGTGACGCGGTGCGCACCGAGCAGGGCGCGATCGAGGTGACGGTGGTCGAGGCGATCCTCACCTCGCCCGAGGTCCGGGAGTCCGCGTCGCCGGGCGCGCCCGCGGGGAGCACCGACCTCAAGGGGCTGCGGGGATTCCACCCCGGGTGGTTCGGGGCAGTCATGGGCACCGCGATCATCGGCGTGGCGGCGTCCCTGAATCCGGGGCACGTGGCCGCCCTCGCCAGCTCCGCGCGGGTCTTCGCCCAGACGATGTCGATCCTGGCGATCGTCCTCGCGGTCGTCCTGATCGTTCCGTATCTGGGGCGCTTCCTCCTCCACGGCGACGCGGCCCTGGCCGACCTGCGCGATCCGTCCACCGGCGCCCTCTACGGAACCCTGCCCGGCGGCATCCTGGTCCTGGCCGCGACGTTCGCCGCCGTGGGCCCCACGTGGTTCGCGCCCACGACCGTCCAGGGGATTGTGGCCGGGCTCGACTGGGTGGGCGTCCCGCTCGCGTTGGCCGCCAGCATCGTCTTCGCGTACCTGCTGTTCTTGCGCTCCGAGATCGTCCCGGAGTCGGTCAACGGGAGCTGGTTCATCCCCCCCGTGGTGAACATCGTCGTGCCGCTCGTGCTGCTGCCCCTGGTCCCGGGGGCCTCCCCCACCACGGCCCGGACCCTGCTGGCCACCTCCTACGTCTTTTGGGGCATGGGGTTCCTCCTCTACCTGCTCATCCTCACCATGCTCCACCAGCGCCTGGTGCTGCACCCGCTGCCCCACGCCGGGCTCGCGCCCTCGCTGTGGATCGGCCTCGGCCCACTCGGCGTGGGGGCGCTCGCCCTGGTGAAGATGGCCGCGGCCAGCTCCGCCCTAGTCGGGCCGCTGGCGCCCAGCGTGGAGCTGGCCGCCAAGCTCGTCGCCACGATGCTCTGGGGGTTCGGCGCCTGGTGGCTCCTCGCCGCCGCGCTCCTGCTCGTGCACTACGTGCGCTCGGGGCCGCTGCCCTTCGGCATCGGGTGGTGGGGCTTCACCTTCCCCCTGGGGGCCTTCGCGGTGGCCACGCTGTCCCTCGCCAGCGTCTGGGACCTCAGCAGCCTGCAGTGGATCGGCTTCGGGCTCTTCGTCCTGCTGTTTTGCTTCTGGCTCGTCGTCACGTGGCGGACCCTGTGGGGACTCAAGTCCGGAGCCTTCGCCCGCGCGCCGCTCACCGCTGCCAACCAGGTCCAGAGCGGACCACTCCGGTAGGAGCAGCTCGACCCTGGTGGTCCCGGTACGAGACTCCTGGCTGCCTCGGCGCTCGGCGCCACCGCATCGATGTGGATCCCGCCGCCACCGACCAGCGAGCGGGGAGCACGGATCACGGAGTCGCCTGGTACAACGCGAGTTCGCACCAGCTCGTGCGGGCGCTCAACGAACCGCGGGTCTCTCAGTGTTGGGTGGGCGAGGGAGTGACAATCCGCAGGACCTGAAACGCCCCCAACGCGGGCAGCGCCCTGCCAAGCTTTTCCACCGACTCGGCCACGGATCGGTGCCCGACCAGTACCGGAGAGGAGTAGAGCGCTGACCTCACGGTGGTCATTCCCCACGGCGCTCCCATCTGGCGTAGATCACCTCGAGACAAGAAGCGCGCTGAGGCCCACGGCTCATCGCGCAACTCACGTCGGTGGTCGAGACCCCATAGGCTCCTCGGATTGAGAGAGCCCACCACGACCCGTCCGCCCTCGCCCACCACCCGAGCCATCTCCGTCACCACGAGCGCCGGGTCCCCGGTGAATTCGCAGACGGTCACCGCCAGGGCGGCGTCGAAGGACCGGTCAGCGAAGGGCAGATGATGCGCGTCGCCGACCAGCAGATCTCCCGAGACTCGCGACCGCGCGACCGCGAGCATCGCCGGATCGCGATCCAGCCCCACCACGATGGCCCCGACCTCCTCTAGGGCCCGCGCGAACCGCCCCGTGCCACAGCCAACGTCGAGCACGTGCGCACCCTCTGCGACTCCCAGAGCCGACCGAACGAGCGTCCACTCAGCGTTGAAAGCGAACTGGCCCCAGGTGCTCTCAAACCACCCGTCGTAGCGACGGGCTCGGAGCGGGTCATCGCTCACGAGCGCGCGGCGGCACTCGCGATCGCTGCCGCCGCGCGCTCGACGTCCTCCGCCGTGCTCCACCGCCCCAGAGACAGACGGATCGCCGCCATCGCGCGATCGTGTGACGCACCCATAGCCACGAGCACCGGCGAAGGCGCATCGTCGCCGGCGTGACAGGCTGAGCCGGTGGAGGCGGCGATGAGCGCCGTGCGCTCCAAGAGATCCACTGCCCGCAGCCCGTCAATGCTCACGTTCAACGTGTTCGGCAGACGGGTCTGCGCGTGTCCGTTGAGCAGAATCCGGTCCCCCAGCCGGTCCACCAGGGCGCGCCACAGCGAGTCGCGCAGCTCACGCAGTCGATCTGACTCGCCCTCGGCCAACGCCTCGTGCGCCAGCTCAGCCGCGCGACCCAGACCCACGAGCGACGCCACGTTCTCGGTTCCGGCCCGCAGCCCCCACTCCTGGCCCCCTCCCGCGATCAGTGGCGCCAGCGTGACGCCGTCGCGGATCCACAAGGCGCCCGCGCCCTTCGGGGCGTACATCTTGTGGCCCACGATCGTGAGTAGGTCGACGCCCAGCATCTCCACGTCAACCGGGATCTTGCCGAGCGACTGCGCCGCGTCACAGTGCACGAGGACTCCCTGCTGATGGGCGAGTTGCGCGATCTCCTCGACCGGTTGGATCGTGCCCGTCTCGTTGTTGGCGTGCATGATCGACACCAGCACCGTCTCGTCGCGGATCGCGTCGGTCACCTCTGCAGGGTCGACGACGCCGTCTCGGTCGACTCCGAGGACGGTGACGGCAACTCCCAGCTCCTGACGCAGGGCGTCGCACGCCTCCAGCACGGCCGGGTGCTCGGTCGCCTGGGTGATCACGTGGCTGGGCCCGTGCGCGAGGAGCCTCTCGCGCACGAGGCCCCGAATGGCGAGGGCGTCCGCCTCCGAGCCCGATCCCGTGAATACCAGCCGACCCGCGGGCGCGCTGACGAGCTCCACGACGCGAGCGCGCGCAGCGTCCAGGAGGGCTCTCGCGGAGCGACCGTAGGCGTGCTGACTGGACGGGTTGCCGAACTCGCGAGTCAGGACGTCCGCCACCGCCTCCGCCACCCGAGGGTCGACGGGCGTCGTGGCGTTGTAGTCGAGGTAGATCGGGTCCCGGGGGAGTCCTGGGTGAACCGGTCGCGCCCTGCTCGTAGCTCGCTCGACGATCATGTGCGACTCCCCAGCCACCGCCCGCGCCCACTGTAAGCCGCCCGGGGCTCGGTAGGGACTCCGGGGCGGTGAACGCGTCGGCGCGCAGTCCGGGACCATCTCCTCGCCGGCGGCCGGGAACACGACGAGTGACGCATCACTGAGGTCACGGTGCGGGTCCGGGTGGAGGTACCCGGGGACCCCGTGGAATGTCGCCGCCTCAAGGACGCCGAGGCGACCGAACGGGTCGGTGCGGAACCTCACGAGCGCACGGTGACCCGCTCGAATCAGCGAAACGGCAGTCGTCCACGACTGCTCACCACCACGGCTGGCGACGTCGAGCTGAAGATCCCCAAGCCCCCCAGGGCTCGTTCTTCCCGAGTGTGCTCGAGCGCCGCCGAGGACATCACGGCCTTTCGCCACTTCCTGACGAACCACTAGGCCAAGATCTGGTCGACCAGCTCACTCGAGCGGCTCAACGCCGGGGTCGTGCGACGCACCAATGTCGTCGGTATCTTCCCCAACGACGCCGCCGCACTGCGACTCATCACCGCGGTCTGTGTCGAGCAGCACGACGAGTGGAGCGTGTCGGAGCGTCGCTACCTCTCCCAGGAATCCATGGATCAGTTGCAGAGTGACGCGCTGCCGTCGGCGAAGGTTGCCCTCGAAAAAGTCAAGTGAGAAGATCATCACACATCGAGAAGTGCTCCCTCGGAGTTACTGTGATTGGCTTTTAGCGCCGTTCGCCATCGGTCTGACTCGCGAAGTTACT
>JBMFWS010000003.1:0-117621 GCA_049965035.1 Acidimicrobiales bacterium | reverse complement strand
CTGTTCGAGGAGTGCGGCTTCACTCGTGAGCGTTCGGTTGGCATGCACGTCCGGATCGTGAGTCGCGACGTCGCGTCCGCGTGAGCCGGCCGCACGGGACTCGTTGTTCACGAGTCGCGGTCGGGATCATCGGTGGCGCCGGACGCGGCGGCCGGTGACGTGCGGGCGTAGCTCGAGGCCAGAGGCATGAAGGCGGCCCCGGTGGTGATGAAGATGGCGGCCAGCACGAGCCAGCCCGTGCGACCCTCGCTGATGGCGAGAATCGTGACGAGGCTCGGGCCGATCACGCGGGACGTGCGACGCCCCAGCGAGAAGGCGCCCTGGTACTGGCCCATCAGGTCCTCGCGCGCCATGCCGTAGCCGACGCCCCAGGAGGCCGCCGAGCCGTACAGCTCGCCGATCGTGTGCGCGGCGATGGCCACCACCAAGACGACGCAGGCGACGATCACGTCGACCCCGGAGGTCAGGGCGTACAGGATGCAGGCAACGCCCACGAACAGGCCCGCGAGGCGATAGGTGCGAGCGGCGTGCGTCACCGAGCCCGCGCCGCGGCTGAGGCGGACCTGGAGCGTGATGACCATGGTCGTGTTGATGAGGAGCATGACGGACACCCACCAGTGAGGTGCGGTGGTGTGGCTGATGACCCAGAGGGGGAGAGCCACGCTCTGGACGATGAAGTGCATCTCGAAGAGGCCATTGAGCATCGCGGCGGTCAAGTAGCGCCGGTCCCGCAGCACCACGGTCGCGGGCTCGCGGCGACCACCCGCGGGCAGCACCGAGGGGGACGCGTGCGGCAGGCGCAGGATGTAGCCCGCGGCGAACATGAAGGTCACCGCGTTGCCCAGAACCATCGCGAGGTACGCCGCCCGGGTGTCGAGCGCGAGCCCGACGCCCGACAGCGCGATGCCGATCGACATGCCGAAGTTCGTGACGGCGCGCTGGTAGGCCCGCACGCGCACGCGCTCGTCTCCCTGGCCGAAGCGACCAAGAACTACCGAGCGCGCCGGGGAGGATGCACCCGTCATGATCCCCGCGAGAATGCAGAGGAGCAGGAACGGCGTGAACGAGTGGACCAGCGCACCCAGCCCCATGGCGACGCCCTCGCCGACGGTGGCGGCGGCGGCGATCAGGCGCGGGTCGCGCCGGTCGCACAGGTGCCCGGCGGGAATCGAGACCACGAGACCGCACAGCGCGGCGACGCCGAGGCCGAGGGCCACGAGGTGCACGGGCAGCCCGACCGAGCGCGTGAAGAAGATGACCTCGACGGTGTAGTACAGGCCGTTGCCGATGCTGTTCGTGAACGTCGACTTGGTCAGGGTGCGCACGGGACCGGGTTCGGGGAGTGCCGCGTGCGCCAGACGGTCGATGCCGCGTCGCTGAGGCGTTTCAGGGGGCACGCGAAGACGGTACTCGGGGCCCGACGTCACCGGCCGTGACGCGCACCCGACCGGTCAGGAACCGGGGCAAGGGACTAGGTTCGCGCTGGGGCAACCCTTGTGACGATGGTCACACTGGGGAGCCACGGACAGGAATGTACAGTACGGAAGTTGCCGTTTGCCCACCAGGGGTGACGGTGGAATTTCACTGAGGGAGGGAGACGAAAACGGTTATGTTCAAGACCTATCGACGAATTGCGCTCGCGGGAGCGCTGATGGCTTCGGGACTGGCAGCGGCGTCGCTGTCAGCGTCGCTGTCAGCTGGGGCGAGTGGCAATGTGATCACCGTGGGGACGCTGTACGCCAATACCGGCAGCTTCGCCACATCATCGATGCCCGAGTACGCCGGACTCCAGTTCTGGGTCAAGCAGGTGAACGCGGCTGGTGGCATGTACGTGGCGCCGCTGAAGAAGAAGGAGCACGTCAAGCTGGTCTCCTACAACGACCAGAGCGACCCGGCCACGGCGACCACGCTGTACAACCAGCTGCTCACGCAGAACAAGGTCAACGTGTTCGTCGCGGACTTCGGCTCCGTGCTGACCGCGCCGGCCGTGACGATCGCCAAGGACCAGAAGCACCTGCTCTTTGACATCACCGGATCGGGGACGTCGTTCTTTAGCAGCGGGCCCAATCCCTACGTGGCGCTGACCTCACTGCCCGTGTCGGCGGTGTGGCCCAAGCCGGTCGTCGGCCTGCTGAGCTCGCTGAAGATCAAGCGTGTGGCCATCCTGTACTGCCAGAACGACTTCGACCAGGCCCAGGCGACGGCGATCAAGGGCTTCTTGTCCTCCGAGCACCTCCAGCCCGTGTACTTCCAGGGCGTGCCGACGACCCAGAGCGACTACAGCACCATCGTCCAGGCGATCAAGGGCACCAACCCGCAGGCCGTGCTGGAGTTCGGGTACCCGAACAACGACATCGCGTTCCTCAACCAGCTCAAGTCCACCAACACCCACTTCAACTTCGTGCTGACGCCGTTCCCCGGCCAGTTGCCGACGCTGTTCAGCCAGGATGTGGGCGCCAAGGCCCTCGACTGGCAGTACACGTACGCGGTGCCGCCGATCCTGAAGGTCAACACGGTGAACATCGGTCTGGGCCTGAACGCCTTCTTGCAGAAGTTCGCCCCGGGCAAGGAGTCCACAGTGAACTTCTTGAACGTGGCGGGCTACAACGCGGGCTTGGCGGTCCAGGCGGCGTTCGCTCACGCGACGTCGATGTCGCAGCTGGGCATTCGCGCGGGCCTGACCGCGGTGAGTGGCAAGCTCCAGACGCTGGAGGGGACCTTCGCCCTCAACAAGGCCGGCGCCCAGGTGGGCGAGCTGCTGCCAGTGGCGCAGATGGTGCCGCACGGAGCGGGCTTCCAGTTCAAGATCGTCTACCCGGCCACCACGGCGCAGAAGGCGATGGTGAACGGGACGGCCAAGTACCCGGCTCCCAAGGCGTAGTCTTTCCTACCCGATGAGACTCTTCGAGTACGCCCTCGTCAGCGGAGTCTTGTACGGGCTGTTCTACGGATTCATCGGCGTCGGCCTCAACCTGCTGTTCGGGGTGATGAGGCTGGTGAACCTGGCACATGGCGATCTCGTGGTGTGGGGAGGGTACTTCGCGTACTCCCTCACCACGAGCGCCCATGTGAACGCGCTGTGGGCCATTCCGCTGTCGATCCCGCTGTCCCTGGTCGGCGGCTTGATCCTCTACCTGATAACCGTGCCGCGGCTGCGCCGCAGCGAGGACACCGAGACGTCCTCGCTGATCCTCTTCTTCGGCGTCTCCCAGGTGCTGGAGGCCCTGGCCACGATGAAGTACGGCACCAACCAGGTCACGCTGCCCCAGCTGGGCAACCCGGTCACGATCTTCGGTCAGCCCTACGCCGCCTCCCTGGTTGCCTCAGCGGCGCTGGCGGTGCCGGCGCTGGCGCTCTTCTACTTCTACCTGTATCGCACGCGTCTGGGCCTGGCGACCCGGGCGGTGATGGCCAACGAGGAGGAGGCCATCGCCTCGGGCGTCCGGGTGCGGCGCGTGGCGACCTCCGCCTTCGTGATCGGGGTCGCCTTCGCCGCCGCCGCCGGACCCCTGGCGACGTTCATGCTGGGGGGGATCAACCCGACGACCGGTGGCGGTCTGACGATCACCGCCTTCACCATCATCATCATCGGGTCGCTCGGCAACCCCCTGGGGACCGCCGCCGGCGGCATCCTGTACGGGCTCGCCTCGAGCCTGACCCAGGCCTACGCGACGCAGTGGACGGGCCTCGTGCCCTACGTCCTCTTGCTCGCCGTTGTCCTGCTGCGACCGAGCGGCCTGTTCGGACGGAGGGTTCGCATTGCCTGAGCTCGAACCCCTCGAAGACGCCACGACCGCACCGGTGGCCGTAGCGTCCGGTGCGCGCCACCCGGTGGCGCGCTGGAGCGGTCGCCTGGTGCCGCTCGTGATCGTCGCGGCCGTACTGGCGGCGGGACCGTCCCTCTACAACAACCTGGACTTCCTCACGACCCTAGCCATCTACGTTCTGCTGGCCCAGGGCGTCAACATCGTCTACGGCTTCACCGGCTACCTGCCCTTCGGCTTCGTGGGATTCTTTGGGGCGGGCATCTACGGGTCGTCGCTGGCCATCGTCTACTGGCACGTCGGCGGCTACGCCGCGATCGGGCTGGGCGCCCTCACGTCGGTGGTGGCCGCGCTGATCCTGTCCCCGCTCCTGCGCCTGTCGGGCGCGTACTTCGCGCTGGCGACGCTCGCGGCGTCCCAGGCCCTCTACTTCATCGTGGCCAACGAGTCGTGGACCTTCGGTGAGTCGGGGATGTCCCTGCCGCTGCTCTTCTCCTCGACGACGCTGTACGTCGTGGCCGTCGTGGCCGTCGTGGTGGCGCTGATCGTGGTCCTCTACGTGCGCGATTCGCACTTCGGCCTGTCGCTGCGCGCCATCCGGTCCGACGCGGTCAGCGCGGCGATGGCCGGCGTCAACGTCGTGCGCACGCGCACCATCGCCTGGCTGGTCAGCGCGGCCCTGGCGGGCATCGCGGGCGCCCTGTGGGCGATGATGACGTCCGCCTTCTACGCCGAGACCCCCTTCGACCTGACGATCAGCGTCTACGCGATCGTCTTCGCGCTGTTCGGCGGGGTGCGCACGGTCGTGGGCCCGGTGGTGGGCACCGTCGTGCTCTACTCGCTCTACCAGTACATCGGGATCTCCAACCCCCAGTACTTCGAGCTCATCTACGGCCTCCTGATCGTCGTGCTCGTCCTGTTCCTGCCCGGTGGCCTGTCCTCCCTGGTGGGTGGGCGAGGCGACCGGCCAGCGTGGTGGAACCGCCTGGTGCGCCGCCGGGCGGCACCGGAGGTGACGCCGTGAGCGCCCTGCTCGAGGTGCACGACGTCGCCAAGTCCTTCGGCGCCTTTACGGCCCTGTCCGGCGTCTCCCTGGAGGTGGAAGAGGGCCAGTCCCTCGGCCTGGTCGGGCCCAACGGATCGGGCAAGACGACCCTGATCAACGTGCTCTCGGGCGTCTACAAGCCGACGCGCGGCACGGTCCGGCTGCGGGGGCGCGACGTGACGGGACTGGCCTCGCACCGGCTGTGCGCTCTCGGGATGAACCGGACCTTCCAGGTCCCGCGCCCGCTGGCCGGCCTGACCGTCGCCGAGAACATCGCGCTGGTGCGCCCCTCGCGCCACGGGTCGGCGGCCTTCGGATTCGACGTCTTGGAGTTCGTCGGCCTGGCGCAAGTTGCCGCGCGCCGAGTCGCTGCCCTGACCAGTGGCGAGCAGAAGCTCCTCGACCTGGCGCGCGCCCTGGCCGCGCGCCCCGACGTCCTCTTCGTTGACGAGCTGGGGGCGGGGCTGAGCCCGAGCGAGCTCGACCACGTGGCCGGCCTGCTGCGGGCGCTGCGCGAGCGCGGGGTGGCGCTGGTCGTCGTCGAGCACCTGATGGGCTTCCTCGACCAGGTGGTCGACCAGGTGGTCGTCCTCAATGCCGGGACCCCCATCTTCGCGGGGACCCTGCGCCAGGCGATCGCCGACCCGCGGGTGATCGAGGTCTTCCTGGGGACTCACGCATGAGTGACCAGACCTCTCTTCGGGCCACCGGCCTGAGCACCGGCTACGGTGCCCTGCGCGTCCTGTGGGACGTGGACCTCACCGTGGTCCAGGGCCGCACCACCGTGCTCCTGGGTGCCAACGGGGCCGGCAAGAGCACCCTGCTCAAGGCCCTGATCGGACTGCGCCCCCTGTGGGCCGGCACCCTCACCTACGAGGACGAGTCGATCGCGGGCTGGAGCCCGGAGCGCCGCATCGCCGCCGGCATGTCCTACGTGAGCGAGACCGGGATCTTCGCCGGGCTCAGCGTCGAGGACAACCTGCGGGTCGTGGCGACCGGCCTGAGCGCCGCCACGCTGCGCCAGCGCCTCGAGCGCACCTACGAGCAGTTCCCGCTCCTGGCCGCGCGGCGGCGCGAGTCGGCGGGTGCGCTGTCGGGCGGTCAGCGCAAGCTGCTCACCTTGGCCAAGGGTCTGGTGCGCGATCCGCGCCTGCTGCTGATGGACGAGCCGTCCGCCGGGCTGTCGCCACTGGCGGTGAGCGAGATGGTCGACACGCTGGCCCAGGTCGTGGCCCAGGGCGGGGTCACCCTGCTGCTGGCCGAGCAGAACGCTCGGGTCCTCGAGCTCGCCGACGTCGTGACCATCATCGGCGGCGGACGGGTGACCTTTGCCGGTCCGGTTGAGGAGTTCCGCAGCACGGCCGACGTGGCCGAGCAGTTCTTCGGGCTGGCGCGGCCCGCGCCGTCGGCGGGCGCGCCCGAGGAGACCTAACCAAGGAGGCAGCAGGTGAGTGTGATCGTCGGTTTCATTCGGACCCCCGAGGGGGAGGCCGCCCTCGAGCGGGCGGTGGCCGAGGCGCATCTGCGCAGCGCCCGACTCATCGTGGTGCACGCCAGCGAGGGCGGAGGTGCCGAGGACGCCGCCGACGTGGCGGCGGACCGGGAGCGCCTGGACGAGATATCCACGCAGCTGGCGGCCGAGGGTCTCGAGTTCGAGGTGCGCGACGTGGCGCGCGGCCACACGCCGGCTGAGGAGCTCGTCAGCGCCGCCAGCGATGCCGCGAGCGACCTGATCGTCATCGGGATCCGTCGGCGCTCTCCGGTGGGTAAGCTCCTCTTGGGCTCGCAGGCCCAGCGCACCTTGCTGCTGGCCGACTGCGCGGTCCTGGCCGTACGTCCGGTGGCGCCAGCCAGCTGAGCTCCGCCGTCGCGCCAGTGGCGCAGCGCTGGCCCGCTGCGCGTTGTGTTTGGTGAGCGGTGGTGAAAGACTGTGGCTGGTTCGGGCACCCCGGTGCCCGAGAGGGGGGACAGTTATGCGGCGACGTCGCTGGATGGTGGGGATGGTGGCAGTCGCCATGCTGGCCCTGAGCGGGGGCCTCGAGGCGAGCGCCGCCCCGGGACCGAGTGGCGACACCGCTCGCGTGTGCTCTCCCGTGCCGGGCCAGGCGAGCTGCAACGCGATCCAGCTGCTGAACCCGGGGCTCAACTGGGCGGGCACCCACGCTGCGGTGCCGGGTAAGGGTCCCGGCAAGAAGCCGCCGGGGGGCGGCGGCGGGTCGACGACGCCGCCGGCGGGCTACTACCCCACAGACCTGCAGTCGGCGTACGGGCTGAGCAGCTACGTGGGCGAGTACGCGTCGGGCACCCCACCGACGGTCGCGGTCGTCGACGCGTACAACGATCCCAACGCGGCCAGTGACCTCGCGGTCTATCGCAACTACTTTGGTCTGCCGCCGTGTGACTCGAGCACGGGCTCGGGGTGCGTGACGGTGGAGGGCCAGTCCGGATCCACCACCTCGCTTCCCCGGTCCAACGCGTCGTGGTCCGAGGAGATCTCCCTCGACCTCGACATGGTCTCGAGCATCTGCCCCTACTGCCACATCCTGCTGGTGGAGGCCAGCTCGGCGTCCTACGCCAACCTGGGAGCCGCGGTCGACACGGCGGCGTCGTACCCCGGCGTCGTCGCGATCTCCAACAGTTACGGGGGATCGGAGACCTCCAGTGAGCTGAGCTACGACGCGTACTACAAGCACAGTGGCATCGCCGTCACGGCGAGCGCCGGTGACAGCGGCTACGGCGTCGAGTACCCGGCGGCCTCGCCCTACGTCGTCGCCGTGGGCGGGACCACGCTGACCGGGTCGTCGACTACGACGTGGAACCAGACCGTGTGGTCGGGCACCGGCTCGGGCTGCTCGGCCTACGAGCCCGCTCCCTCGTGGCAAGCCGCCATGTCTTCGTATGGGGCAACGTGCCAGCAGCGCACCGTGGGCGACGTCGCGGCGGTGGCGGACCCCAACACGGGGGTGGCCGTCTACGACTCCTTCCACGAGCCGGGCTGGATGGTCTTTGGTGGCACCAGCGTCGCCTCGCCGATCGTTGCCTCGATCTTCGCCCTGGCGGGCAACACGTCCACCTTCTCGACCACGAACGGAGCCTCCACGGCCGCCGCGGGCTTCTACTCGAACAGCTCCGGCGCGTACCCGCTGGTCCCGGTCACCCAAGGCTCGAACGGCTCGTGCGGGACATATCTGTGCAATGCCGGAGACAGCCTGTCAAACGGCTACAACGGTCCAACGGGGATGGGGACGCCCAACGGCATCAGCGGCTTCTAGCGTGGCGCGGCGGTGCCGGGCGCTGGCTGGCGCCCGCGCCGGGCTCGCTCTCGCGCGCCCCGGGGTGGATCCCCGGGTCGCGCCCGTCGCGAGGGGATTGATTGGACGGCTCCTGCCCGGTGGCCGTGTGCTCGTGCTCGAGGGAGGCTGAGGCGTGCGCGCGGGCCGACTGGGGGCGCTCGTCGTCGTGGTGGCGGCGTCCCTGACTTCCCTGGCCCCGGTGGCCGCGCCCGCCGCGACACCCACCCCGTGCACGGGGGCGACGAGCGTCGCCTGGGCGACGAGGTCCGTGGTGCGCCTCGGCACCGCGCTGAGCTTCCACGTGGCGATCGCCAACCCCGCGGACACGGCGTGCGCCCTCTTCCTGGGTGCGGGCTCTCCGCTGTTTGGGGTGCGCGACGCCGCGGGGAAGGTGGTGTGGAACTCGACCTACGTCGCGGGCCGCCCCGCCCCAATCCCGCTCTTCGTGTACCAGCGGATCCTGGCGCCCGGCGCGATCTACCAAGCCCAGGCCCGCTGGGATCAGCGCACGCCCCAGGGACCGGCCCCGGCCGGGGCCTACCGCCTGGTGGTGCTGACCTCGGGTGCGCCGCCCGCCACGGCGGCGCTGCACCTGGGCGCGGCTAGCGGCCCGCCGGCCGTGGTGCTCGGGGTCTCCGGGACCCTCACGGCGACCGCGCGGGCGGGGGCCACGGTCGTCATCTTGGCCAGCGGGGGCCTCTGGGTCTACGGCCCGCCGGTCATCACCGGGGCGCTGGCGCCCACGGTGCGCCGGGCCGGCCGGTCCCTGGTGGTGCTGGCGCGCGCGACCCGGCCGGGCGTCGGGATCGTCACGACCACCGCGACGCCGCGGTGCTACCCGCGGTGCCTGATGGCCAGCCGGCTCCTGGCCTGGCGCGTCCGCGTGGTGCCCGAGTCGTCGTAGGCGAGCCCGGTAGGGTGGGCCCGTGAGTGCGGGGACCCCAGGACCCCTGGCCCTGGTGGGCTCGGGCGAGTACCTGGTCTCGATGGCACCCCTGGAGGCCTCGCTGCTAGCGGGGCGACCACCGCGCTACGTGCAGCTGGCCACGGCCGCCGTCCCCGATGGCGCAGACGTGGTGGCCCGGTGGCACGACCTCGGGCGCGCCCAAGCCGCGCGGCTCGGCGTCGAGCCCATCATCGTGGCGGTCACCGACCGCGACAGCGCCGACGACCCGGCGATGGCCGCGCAGGTCGCCGGGGCCGGTCTCATCTACCTCTCGGGGGGCCACCCCGAGTTCCTGGCGGCCACCCTGACGGGCACGCGCGTGTGGGACGCCATCGTCGCGACCTGGGGCGCGGGCGCGGCGCTCGCCGGCTGCAGTGCGGGGGCCATGGCCCTGTGCGGCCGGGTGCCGTCCCTGCGCCATCCGCGGCGGGGAGCCTCGGCCGGGCTGGGCCTGCTGGCCCACCTGCGGGTGCTGCCCCACTTCGACGCGTTTGCGGCGCGGCTGCCCTCGGCCGCGCTGCGCGCGGTCGTCCCCGATGATCCCAGCGTGTGCGTCGTCGGCATCGACGAGGAGACCGCCCTGGTGGGCGGGCCGCACCACTGGCGCGTCGAGGGTCGGGCCAGCGCGTGGGTGCTCACGCGCGCGGGGCGCGAGGAGCACCCCGCCGGGACGACGCTCGACACCGGCGGCGCCTGACTCAGCGCACGCCGCGCCGGGCGCGCGTGGCCGACAGGATCGCCGCCAGGACCATCAGCGAGGTCGACGCGTAGAAGGCGGCGTGCAGGCCCGACAGGAACGGCGACACCTCGTGGGCGGTCAGCGCGTGGGCCCCCACGAAGATGGCGAAGGCCTCGCGGCGCGGGATCGTCGCCGAGGCCACCACGATGGCCAGCGCGAAGGAGAAGACCATCCCGACGTTGGAGAACGTGCGCAGCAGCCCCGAGGTGATGCCGAAGGACGCCGTGGGGGCCGCCTTCATCACCGCGGCGTTGTTGGCCGGGAAGAAGAGTCCCGCGCCGATGGCGCCCAGCACGTAGGCGCTCGCCACCACGACCAGCGACGTGTGCGCTTGGAACTGGGCGTAGAGGATCAGGGTGACCACCTGGAGGGCCAGGCCCGCCGTGGCCGGGCGCACGGCGCCCACGCGGTCGGTCAGCCGGCCCGCCAGGGGGCCGACGACGCCGCCGATCACGTAGCCCGGCACTAGCAGGAGCGAGGCGTGGATGGGGGAGAGGCCCCGGATGCCCTGGAGGTACATGAGGATCAAGAACAGGACCGAGAAGTTGGCCAGGCTCTGGAAGAGCGCCGCCAGCAACGAGGGGGTGAGCGTGGGCACGCGAAACAAGGAGAGCTCCAGCAGCGGGTCGCGGGCGTGCCGCTCCACCAGGCCGGCGATCGCCAGGAAGACGAGTCCCCCGACCAGCGTCGCCGCCACGCGCACCGTGAAGGTCTCGGTCACCAGGTCGACCATGGCCCACAGGACCCCGAGCAGGCCGAGGCCGATCGTCGTCACGCCCCACCAGTCCAGGTGCCGGTGGTGGGGCTCAGCCCGATTGACCAGGACGCGCCGCGCGGTCACCAGCGCGCCCAGGCCGATGGGCACGTTGATCCAGAAGATCCAGCGCCACGACACGTAGCTGACGATCAGGCCGCCCACCACCACGCCGAGGACCGCCCCGGTGTTGAAGCCGGCGGCGTTGAACCCGTAGGCGCGGCCTCTCTCGTGGGGCGGAAAGGTGTCCGCGATCACCGCCCCGGAGTTGGCGGCGATCAGGGCGCCGCCGATGCCCTGGAGGAGCCGGAACCCGATCAGGGCGCGCTCGTCCCAGGCCAGCGCGCACAGGGCCGAGCCGACGACGAAGACGACGAAGCCCAGTTCGTACATCGTGGCGCGGCCGTAGAGGTCGCCGAGGCGGCCCACTTGGGTCGACACCAGGGTGATCACGAAGAGGTAGCCGATGATGACCCAGATGACCGAGGACAGGCCGATGCGGAAGGTGTGCTGGATCTCGGGCAGGGCCAGGACCACGATCGTTGCGTCGACGGCGGTGATGAGCACACCGACGACGACCACGGCCAGGGCGAGGTCCCGGTGGCGGACCGGGGCCGCGGCGGTCGTCACGGGTCCTCCGGGGGTGGCGGCGGCCCGCTGTCGTCTTGCTCCTCGGCCGGTGGGTGGTCGCGGAACAGCAGCCAGAAGGAGCCGGCGTTGGCCAGCTGCAGGGCGGCGGCGATCTCGAAGGGGAGCGAGAGGGAGACCTCGTCGAAGAGGTACCCGGTGAGCAGCGGGCTGACGGCCATGGAGACCTGGCTGGGCAGGTTGGACAGCGCGGCCACCGAGGCGCGCTCGGCCGGGTCGGCCAGGGCCAGGCCGTAGGACTGGCGCAGGGGCATCCCGATGCGCTGGACCACCATGCGCACGAGGTACACCGCTCCGGCCCACCAGAACGTCGGGGCCAGCACCATGGGCACCAGCAGCACGGCCTGGGCGACCCGCACGACCGACACCGTGCGCACGAGGCCCCAGCGCCGGGCCAGGTCGGCCGCCGACAGGGTCGACGCGATCGTGACGACGTTGATGATCGCGTAGAGCACGCCCACCGCGGCCGGGCCCACGTCGTAGCGGCGGTAGAGCCAGTAGGTCAGGAAGGGTCCGAACATTCCCACCGCGACCCCGTTGAGCGAGTTGGTGATCCAGAGGCGGTAGAGCAGCCAGCGGGAGCGGACGGGCCAGCGCGGGCGCATCCGGCTCCGGCCCCGCGTGGGGGGTCGCGGCGGCTCGTCCAGCCACAGGGCCACCAGGCCCGCGACGGCGGAGGTCAGCGCGATCAGCACGAAGGCCAGCCGGAAGTCGGCCAGCGCGGCGCCGTGGGCGTGCCGCGGCGCGCTGAGCGCCAGCAGGCTACCGACGGTCGCGCCGAGCGCCGACGCCGAGGCCAGGCGCCCGAAGGCGCGGTTGCGGGCGGCGGGCGGGACCTCGTCGGTGACGTAGGCCGACTCGGCGGGCTGGTAGGGGCCGATGGCCCCGGCCCCCGCCCCGGCCCCGCGCCCGAAGCTCCCGAGCGCTCCGGCGACGACCAGGGCCGCCGGGTCGCGCACCAGCGCGAAGACGACGGCGGCCGCCGCGGTCGTCAGCGGCAGCACCACGAGGAAGATCCGCCGCCCCAGAGCGTCGGCCGTGGTGCCGATGGCGGTCGACAGCGCGGCCGACACCAGGGCCACGGCCAGCACGTAGCCCGCCAGGGCCACGGCGCTGAAGCCACTCTCGGCCAGGTAGATGGGCACCACGATCCCCGCGAGCGCGCGTCCCGCGCTCATCGCGATTCGCGCGGCCACGATGATGGACAGGTTGGACGACCACCTGGGGTCGGGCTCGGGGCGCTCGGTCAGGGCTGGCGCGCCGGGGCCGATCCCCTCCGGCTCCCCGTCCGTCGGCCCCGTTCGGCCGCCTCGGCCCCGCGGGAATGGGGGCACGGGCACTCCGAGCCATCGTACCGGGACGGCCCGTGGCGCCCGGCTCACCAGATGCCGGGCACCAGGCGGGCGCGCCCGCGCGCGTAGCGCGCGTAGCGCGCGCCGAGGACGGTGAGCAGCAGGCGCTCCTCGACGCGGATGCGCAGTACCGCCCCCGTCACCGCGATGGCGGCCGCGGCAGCCACCCCGGCCCCGTTGGCGCGGGCCAGCGCCAGCCCGACGACGACGGCGATGACGCCCAGGTAGCTGGGATGGCGGACCAGGCGGTAGGGGCCGTGGGCGATCACCGGCTGGTCGGGGGTGGCCGTCAGCTCGAAGGTGAAGTAGTCGCCGAGCGTGGCAAAGGACCACCAGCGCAGGGCCAGGCCGGCCCACGCCAGCGCCAGGCCGGCCCACGCCACGATCGCCGCGGCGGGGAGGTCGGCCGCGGGCACCACGGCCCGCGCACTCAGGGCGACCAGCGTGGCCAGGGCCACGGCTCCGCTCAGCAGTCCGCGCCGGCCCCCCGGGACCGGGGCGGCGTCGGGCCGCCGGTGCCGCGCGCGACGCCCCTCGGTGGCCAGCCACCCGACCAGCGTCGCCGCCACCGCGACGTCGGTGACCGTTGGGAGTGCGGACCCCGAGGGCACGTCCTCACCCTACGGGACCTTCCCGGAACGCGGGGATGTGGCACGCGGTCGCTACGGTGTCGAGGTCGAAAGGAGCCCCATGCGCGCGACCTCGCCACCCGACCCCTGGTCGGGAGCCCGCGACACCCTCTTCACCCTCTTTCGGCGCGCGCGCGGTCGGCACGTGTGGGTGCGCCTGGTCGACCTCGACGAGCGCGACCGCCTCCTCGCCCACCTCCAGGGCGGTCCTCGGCGCCTGCGGGTGCGCGCGTCGCTCGTCGGGCCGGCCGGTGAGGTGTCCCAGGTGCGCTCGGCGCGGGGGAGGGGGACCACGATCCTCATCGACCACTACCGCCCCGATGGGGTGGCCGTGGCCATCCGCAGCCGCTCGGTGCGCTCCTTGACCCGGTGCCTCCTCGAACTGGATCTCGGGATCGCTGACGTGACGGCGTCCCCGCAGGGTCGCTGATCACTCGCGCGACAAGATGGCCTCGATCTCGGCCAGCGGGTCGCGCACGACCGGCCCGCGCACCCGGATCTCGGCCCGGGTGATGAGGCCGGGATAGGTGAAGGGGGCTCGGTAGCCCGGCCCCACGGCCGGGCCCCACTCGTAGCCGCACGTGAGGCCGACCCCGAGGCCGGTAAAGGCGCTCGGCGTGAAGCGCTCGATGCGTCCTTGCGCGCTGATGTCGCCGTCGACGCGCAGCGTGGCCGCACCCCCGAGGCCCGCGTCCTTGACGAACTCCAGCACGATGCGGTGCGCCCCGGGGGACAGGGGACGGCTGGCGGTCACGCCCTCGATGCGGGCGCCGTAGAGGTTGTGCACGTAGCGCACGTACCCGCCGAGCACGTGCAGCGACCAGCCCCCGAGAGCCGAGCCGAGGGCCATCAGCACGCCATCGGCGCCGCCGCGCGGCACGACGACGTCGACCACCAGGTCGTGGGAGCGCTGGCACACCGGAGCCGCCACGCGCTCGGGGACCGGGGCGCCGTGGGGGAAGTAGCGGTACGTGTCGCGGGCCGGGCGCCCGTCGGGCGCCGGATGGACCAGCGCCCACAGCACCCGGTTGTCGAGGGGCAGCACCTGGTTGCGCTCGGCCTCGCGCCACCAGCGCGCCACCAGGTCGGCCACCACGTCGGGGTGCGCGGCGGCGAGATCGGTCGTCTCGCCGGGATCCTCGTCGATGCGGTAGAGCTCCCACACGTCGTCGTCGAAGGGAGCGTTGACGGGCTGGTCGTCGTAGAGGGGGCCGATGGGGTGGAAGGTCACGGCCTTCCACCCGCGGTGGTAGAGGGCGCGCGAGCCGAACATCTCGAAGTACTGGGTGTCGTGGCGCTCGGGCGCCTCGGCTCCGTCGGATCTGAGCAGGTAGGCGAAGCTGATCCCGTCCACGGTGCTCTGGTCCCGGCCCGCGATGCGCGAGGGCCACGGCACCCCGACCAGCTCCACGATCGTGGGGGCGACATCGATGGCGTGGGCGAACTGGGTGCGCACCGCCCCGCGCGCGAGCGAGCCACCGGGCCACGTCACGATGCAGGGGTCGGCGACGCCGCCCTCGTGCACCTCGCGCTTCCAGCGCCGGAAGGGCGTGTTGCCGGCCATCGTCCAGCCCCACGGGTAGTTGTTGTGGGTGAGGGGCCCCCCGATCTCGTCGAGTCGTGCCCGCATCTCGCTCGGCGAGGCGGGGTCCAGGTTGGCCAGCCGGACGTCGTTGATCGAGCCGTCGGCGCCGCCCTCGGCGCTGGCCCCGTTGTCCGACACCACGACGACCACCGTGCGGTCGGTCTCACCGAGGTCGTCGAGGAAGGCCAGCACGCGCCCGAGCTGCTCGTCGGCGTGGCTCAGGAACCCGGCGAAGGCCTCCATCATCCGCGCCGCCACGCGGCGCTGGTCCGCGTCGAGGTCGGCCCACGCCGGCACCCAGGGGGGGCGCGGCGAGAGGCGCGCCCCGGGCGTGACCAGACCGCGCTCGCGCTGGCGCGCGAAGGTGGCCTCGCGCCAGGCGTCCCATCCCGCATCGAAGCGCCCGCGGTAGGCCTCGAGCCACCGGGTCGGCGGCTGGTGCGGGGAGTGGCAGGCGCCAAAGGCCAGGTACAAGAAGAACGGCTGGTCGGCGTCGACCGCGCGCAGGTCGCCGAGGTACTCGATGGCGTGGTCGGCCAGGTCCGTGCTGAGGTGGTAGTCGTCGCCGGCCCCCGTGGGGCGCGACACCGGATGGCTGTCGCAAAAGAGCGCCGGATGGAACTGGTGGGTCTCACCCCCGTGGAACCCGTACCAGCGGTCGAAGCCTCGCCGCAGCGGCCACGTCGAGCGGTCTCCGGCCGCGTTGGTCTCGGACTCGGGGCTGAGGTGCCACTTGCCCACCGCCAGGGTCGCGTAGCCGGCCTCGGACAGCACCTCGCTCAGCATCCCGTTCTCCGGTGGGATCTGGCCGCTGTAGCCGGGGAACCCCACCGCGAGGTCGGCCACCCGACCCAGGCCGTTGCGATGGTGGTTGCGGCCCGTGAGCAGGCAGGCCCGCGTGGGCGAGCACAGGGCCGTGGTGTGGAAGTTGGCCAGGCGCACGCCGGCCGCGGCCAGCGCGTCGAAGGTGGGGGTCTCCAGGTCCGAGCCGTAGCAGCCCAGCTGGGCGAAGCCGACGTCGTCGAGGACCACCAGCACCACGTTGGGCGCGCCCGCGGGCGGGCGTCGGCGCTCGGGCCACCACGGCGTGGAGTCGCGCCAGTCCCGTCCGATCCGCCCGCGAAACTCCATGTCGCCTCCGCGCTCAGCGTAGAGCGGCCGGCGGTGCGTCACGGCCTAGGTTGGTCCGTGTGGTCGGCCGGCTCGGTCGGGGGCGCCTGGTGCGCTGGGTGCTCGGCGTCGCCCTCGGCGTCGCCGCCCTGGCGACGCTGCTCGCGGGGCGCGGGGAGCTGGCCGCGGCGCGCGCGCGGCTGACCCATCCGGCACTCGGCCCGGTCGCCGCCGCCGTCGGCCTGGAGGCGGCGTCCCTGATCGCCTACGCCCTAGCCCAGCGGCGGGCGCTGGCCACGGCGGTGCGCGTGCCGCTGGCGCGCCTAGTCGTCGTCTCCCTGGCCAACGACGCCCTGGCGCTGACGGTGCCCGGCGAGCCCGCGGTCTCGAGCGCCTACCGCTACGCCCAGTACCGGCGCGCCGGCGTCGAGGCTCCCGTGGCCGGCTGGGCGGTCGTCACCGTGATGGTGGCCCAGGCGGTGGCGCTGTCGACGGTCCTGGCGCTCGGCATCGTGGTGGCCCTCCTCAGCGCGGCGCACCCGCCCGCGCTGGCCTCGACGCTCGTGCTGCTCGCGGTGGTGCTGGTCGCCGGGGCGAGCCTCCTGCAGCGCAACCGCGCGGTCCGGCTCCTGGCGGGCGCGGTGCGCCTGGTCCGGTGGGCCCTGGGCACGCGGCGGCCGCGGGTCCTCGCACGGGTCGAGGACGTGCTCGCCCAGATGCGTGAGGTCGACCCGGGTCGGGCCGGCCTGGCCACGGTGATCGCCTGGGCGGCGGGCGCCTGGCTGGCCGACGCGGCGTGCCTGGCGGCCGCCTTCGCGGCGGTCCACGCCGCCCTCCCGTGGCGAGCCCTGCTGCTGGCCTACGGCGTCGCGCAGATCCTGGCCGTGCTCCCGCTCGCGCCGGGCGGGCTCGGGGTGGTCGAGGGCGGGCTGGCGTTCATCCTGATCGCCTACGGCACGCCCCACGCCGCCGCGGTCGCCGCGGTCCTGGCCTACCGCCTCATCACCTACTGGGGGGCGGCGGCGGTGGGGTGGGCGGCGTTCGCGCTCCAGGTGACGCGACGCGCGCGGGGCCCGGCCCCGACCGTGTCGGACGGTCGGGGCCGGGCCGGGCGGATCACGCCGTGATCACGTTGCGGTCGTCGCGGGACGCCACGTCGATGCGGCGCGGCTTGGCGTGCTCGGCGATGGGGATCGCGATGGTGAGCACGCCGGCCTCGTAGTCGGCCCGGATCTTCTCGGAGTCGAGGCTCGTGCCCAAGAACACCTGGCGGGTAAAGGTCCCGTAGGGCCGCTCGGAGATCAGTCGCTCGACGCCCTCGGTGGAGTCGGGGAAGGCGCGCTCGGCGTGGACGGTCAGCACGGTGTTCTCCACCGTCACCGAGATGTGCTTGGGGTCGATCCCGGGCAGGTCCACGAAGATGAGGTACGAGTCCTCCTTGCGGTATGCGTCCATCGGCACCGCGTGAGTCCGGGTGGTGTCCGGACTGGCCCAGAACTGCTCGAGAAATCGGTCGATGTCCCGGAACGCGTCGTTGCGGATGAGAGCCATGTAGCACCTCCTTGCTCGTTATCTGCTTCGGCAGGCCGGCACGTGCCGGCACTGCCTATTTTAGCACTCGCAAGGGGAGAGTGCTAACGCTCAGGAAGCCGCCTGCTCCCGGGCGACCTGGCCCACGGCCTGGGCCACCGCCTTGACGACCGCGGCGTTGAACACCGTGGGGACGATGTAGTTGGGCGACAGGTCGTCGCTGCTGACGGCGTCGGCGATGGCCCGGCCGGCCGCGATCTCGACCTGCTCGGTGATCTTGGTCGCTCCCGCGTCGAGCAGGCCGCGGAAGATGCCCGGGAAGGCCAGCACGTTGTTGATCTGGTTGGGCTCGTCGGAGCGCCCGGTGGCCACGATGGCGGCGTGGCGGCGGGCGATCTGGGGGTCGATCTCGGGGTCCGGGTTGGCCAGGGCGAACACGATGGCGTTGGGGGCCATGACCGTGAGCTGCTCCTCGCTCACCAGGTTGGGTCCCGAGACGCCGACGAAGACGTCGGCGTCGCGCAGGGCCTCGGTCAGGTCGCCCCGGCGGTGGTCGTGGTTGGTGTGGGCGGCCAGCCAGCGCCGCTCGTCGTCGAGACGCGGGTCGGCCGCGTCGAGGATGCCGTGGCGGTTCACGCCGATGATGTCGCCGGCGCCCTCGGCCATGAGCAGCTTGGAGATGGCCACGCCGGCCGCGCCGACGCCGAGCATCACGACGCGGATGTCCTTCATCTCCTTGCCCACCACGCGCAGGGCGTTGCGCAGCGCGGCGTAGACGACGACCGCGGTGCCGTGCTGGTCGTCGTGGAACACCGGGATGTCGAGCAGGTCGCGCAGGCGGGACTCGATCTCGAAGCAGCGCGGGGCGGCGATGTCCTCGAGGTTGATGCCGCCGTAGCTGGGGGCCAGGCACTGGACGATGCGCACGATCTCGTCGGGGTCCTGGGTGTCCAGGCACACCGGCCACGCGTCGATGTCGGCGAAGCGCTTGAACAGCAGGGCCTTGCCCTCCATCACCGGGAGGGCGGCCTCGGGCCCGATGTTGCCGAGCCCGAGGACCGCCGAGCCGTCGGTCACGACGGCCACGGTGTTGCGCTTGATGGTGAGCTTGCGGGCCAGCGACTTGTCCTTGGCGATGGCGCTCGAGATCCGGGCCACCCCCGGCGTGTAGGCCATGGAGAGGTCGTCGCGGGTCTTGAGGGAGATCTTGGGTCGCACCTCGATGGTGCCCCCCAGGTGCAGCAGGAAGGTCCGGTCGCTGATGGCGTGGACCTGCGCCCCGGGGACCGCCCCCACCACGTCGCCCAGCACCGCCGCGTGGTCCTCGTTGGAGGCGTTGCACGTCACGTCCACGACCATGCGCCCGTCGATGGGCTCGACGACGTCGAGGGCGGTCACCAGACCTCCGGCCTCGGCCACGGCGGTCGCGACCGAGGGGATCGTCGCGGCGCCGTCGAGGATGACGCGCATGGTGATCGAGTATGAGGCGCTGGGGGTCGGCATGGGAGTCACTCTCTCTCAGGCCCGAATGCGGCGGGCCACGTCCATGCTAGGTCCGCCGGTCGGCTCCCTCGATGGCCGACACCCGCCGCACCGGGCGGGCGTACGCGTCGGGGCGCCGCAGTGCGGCGACGTCGATCTGGGCGCGCCGCGCCCGTGCCGCGGCGGGATCGAGCCGGGCGAGCACGACCTGGGGCGCGTCGCCGTCGGCCTCGGCCAGGACGGTGCCCCAGGGGTCGACGATCAGCGCGTGGCCGAAGGTGGCGATGCCCTCGGCGGTGCGCCCGGCCTGGGCGGCCGCGACGACGAAGGAGTGGGTCTCGATGGCTCGCGCCCGGGTGAGCACGTGCCAGTGGGCCGCGCCGGTCACCGCGTTGAACGCCGCGGGGATGGCCAGCGCCTCGGCCCCGGCGCGGGCCAGGGCGCCGTAGAGCTCGGGGAAGCGCAGGTCGAAGCAGACCGACAGGCCCAGGCGCAGCCCGTCGAGCTCGACCAGGACCGCCTCGTCTCCCGCGACCAGCGCGTCGGACTCGCGCTGGAAGACCGCCCCGGGCACGTCCACGTCGAAGAGGTGGATCTTGCGGTAGGTGGCGACCACCTGGCCCGCGGGCCCGAGCACCACGCTGGTGTTGGCCGGCCGGGTCGCGGTGCGCTCCAGCAGGCTGCCCAGGTGGACGACGATCTCGTGGCGACGCGCCAGCTCGGCCACGAGCGCGGTGGTGGGCCCGGGCACGTCCTCGGCCACGTCGGCGTACGCGCGCTGGGGCCCGAGATACGGGGTGTACTCGGGCAGCTGCACGTAGCGGGCGCCGTCGCGCGCGGCCTGCTCGACCAGCGCCAGCGCCTGGGCCACGTTGGCCTCGACGTCCGTGCCCGAGCGCAGCTGGATGGCCGCGACCAGCATCGTCTCGTCGCCCACGGCTCCTCCTCGCGGCCGCACTCTACTCGGGTGCGGCCGGCGAGGCGCCGGGCGCGCTCGAGCGCAGCAGCGCGCGCAGCTCGTGCTTGCGCGTCTTGCCGGTCGCCGTCTTGGGGAGGCTGTCCACGACGACGACGCGCTTGGGGACCTGGAAGCCCGCCAGCTGGCCGCGCGCGCCGGCCACCACCGTGGCCGGCAGCTCGGCCGGGTCGACGGAGCCGTCGGGCACCACGACCGCGCAGACCATCTCACCCCAGTAGTCGTCGGGGACGCCGACGATCGAGCTCTCGCGCACCCCGGGCAGCGAGGAGACCACGCGCTCGACGTCGACCGACGACACGTTCTCGCCGCCCGTCTTGATGATGTCCTTCAGCCGGTCGGTGAACCAGACCACCTGCGCGTCGTCCAGGTGGCCCACGTCGCCCGAGTGGAACCAACCGCCCGCGAAGGCGTCGGCGTTGGCTCCTGGGTTGTTCCAGTAGCCCAGGCACACGTGGGGGCCCCGGTAGGCGATCTCGCCCTCGCCGCTCGTGGGCTGGCCCGCGGCGTCCAGGCACGTGGTGGCCACCGTGGGCACCGGGGGTCCCCACGAGGTCGGGGCGCTCCAGCGGTGCTCGGGCCACTGCAGGACGGTGGCCGGCACCACCTCGGTCTGGCCCGAGCCCAGGATCACCACGGCGTTGGCGAAGCGCTCGTCGACGGCGTCCAGGAGCGCCGTGCTCATGGGCGCCATGGCGTAGACCGCGCGGCGCACCGAGCGCACGTCGCGGGGCTGCCGGTCGAGCTCGGCGACGATGGCCTGCCACATCAGGGGCAGCAGCATCACGTGGGTCGCGTGGCGCTGCTCGATCGCGTCGAGGACGCGGGCCGCGTCGAAGGGGGCGACCAGGATCACGGTCCCCCCGGTGGCCAGGACCGGCAGGCACAGCGTGTTCAGGGCCGTCGTGTGGAAGAGGGGGAGCGCGTTGACCAGCACTGAGGGCTCGGGTCCCCACGCGTGGCCGAGGGCCAGCGCGTTGGTCAGGGCGGCCACGACGACGCTCAGGTGGCTCGTCAGGACGCCCTTGGGTCGCGACGTGGTCCCCGAGGTGTAGAGGCACTGGACCGCCGCCCGATCGTCGACCAGGACCTCGACGGGTCGGGGGACCGGCGCGGTCGCCTGCGCCCAGGTGAGCGTGGCCCCGGGGGCGTCGGAGGTCGCGATGACCGCGAGCGCCCGCTGGCGCGCGGGCAGCGAGGTCAGCAGCGGCGCGAAGGCGTCATCGACGACGAGGTGGCGCACCTCGGCGTCGGCCAGGATCCACTCGATGTCGGGGGGCGCCAGCGTGACGTTGACCGGCACGGCGACGGCGCCGGCGCGGGCGCAGGCGAAGTAGACCGCCAGGAACTTCCAGGACGACGTCATCAGCATGGCCACGGGCGTGCCGACCGCGACGCCGTGGGCGACCAGGGTCGTGGCCAGCGCGTCGACGGTGGCATCGAGTGCGGCGTAGGTGATGACGTCCTCGCGCTCGACGACGGCCGCGCGGGTCGGGAACTGGCGCGCGCTGCGCGCCAGGGCGTCGGCGACGTTGGTGCGGGTCGCCAGGTTGTAGGCCAGGGGGTCGACTCCCGACAGGTCTGCGCGCATGCTGCCTCCTCGTGTTGCGGGATCCCGGGCGCCTAGGCCGGATAGCCCTCCAGGCGAGCCAGGACCTTGAGCATCACCTCATCGGCGCCGGCCCCGATGGAGACCAGCCGCATGTCGCGGTAGAACCGCGCCGTCCAGTTCTCCTCCATGTACCCGAGGCCCCCGTGGAACTGCAGGCAGAGGTCCGCGACCTCGCGCGCCAGGCGGCCCGCCGTGAGCTTGGCCACCGTCGCGCCCCGGGTGACGTCGAGGCCGGCCACGACGTCGTCGGCGCACTGGTGGTTGTGGCTGACCAGCAGGTCGACCTTGGCCGACAGCTCGGCCATGGTGAAGGCCACGTACTGCTTGTCGGCGAGCGGGCTGCCGAAGGTCTCGCGCGCCTCCAGGTAGGTGCGCGTGCGCTCCAGGGCGTGGCGGCACTGGGCGGCCACGGTGTAGGCGGCGGTCAGGCGCTCGGTGACGAACTGGCGCATCTGCTGCTCGAAGCCCCGCCCGGGGGTGCCGATCGTGTTGGCCACCGGGACGCGTACTTCGTCCAGGACCAGCTCGGCGGTGTCCGAGGACCGGTTGCCCAGCTTGTCGAGCGTGCGGGCGACCCGGAAGCCCGGTGTCGCGGTGGGCACGATGATCTGGGATAGGCCGCGGTACCCGCCCTCGGGCGAGGTGCGCGCCAGCAGGCAGACCCAGTCGGCCTGCTGGCCGTTGGTGATGTAGGTCTTGGTGCCCGAGATCACCCACTGGTCGCCGTCGCGCTCGGCCCGCGTGGTGATGGCCGAGACGTCGGAGCCGGCGCCGGGCTCGGTGACCGCGATCGCCGCCACCGCGTGACCGGCCAGGGCCGGGGCCAGGAACTGAGCTTGTAGCTCGGGACTGCCGAAGGTCGCCAGCGACGGGGTGGCCATGCTGGTCTGCACGCCGATGGCCATGGACACCCCGGCCGCGTGGACGCGTCCGAGCTCCTCGCAGGCCACGAGGGTGTAGTAGTGGTCGGCGCCACCACCGCCGTAGGCCGGGTCGTACTCGAGGCCGAGCAGCCCGACCTCGGCCAGGCGGGGGAACAGCTCGTGGGCCGGGAACGCGCCCGCGGCCTCCCACGCGTCCACGGCGGGGTTGATCTCCCGGTCGACCAGAGCGCGCACGGTCGCGCGAAACGCCTCGTGCTCCGGGGTGAGCCGCACCTGGGCAGCGTAACCCAGGCGCCGGGCCGGGCGGGCGCGACCGGCGTGGCTAGCCTGCGAGCGGGGTCGACGAGACGGAGGTGGCCGAGGTGTCGTTCGGGTTCAGTGAGCAGGGCCAACGCGTCCACGACGAGGTGCGGCGCTTCGTGGAGCACGTGATCGCCCCCAACGAGGAGCTCTTCTACGCGCAGCTCGGCGAGACGGGCATCGACGGCTACCCGCCGATCCTGGAGCGCATGAAGGGCCAGGCGCTCGAGCGCGGCCTGTGGAACCTGTTCTTGCCGCACCTGCGCGCCGACAGCCCGGGGACGCCGCTATCCAACCTGGACTACGCGCCGGTCTCCGAGATGCTGGGCCGCTACGCCTTCGCCTCCGAGGTCCTCAACTGCAACGCGCCCGACACCGGCAACATGGAGATCCTCAACCTGTACGCCAGCGCCGCGGTCAAGGAGAGGTTCCTCGAGCCGCTGCTGGCCGGCGAGATCCGCAGCGCCTTCTCGATGACCGAGCCCGACGTGGCCTCCTCGGACGCCACCAACATCGGCCTGACCATCGAGCGCGACGGCGACGAGTACGTGCTCAACGGGCGCAAGTGGTTCTCCAGCGGGGCGCGCTCGCCGCGCTGCGCGGTGCTCATCGTCATGGGCAAGACCGACCCGAACGCCCCGCGCCACCGCCAGCAGTCCATGATCGTGGTGCCGCGCGACGCACCCGGCGTCGAGCTCGGGCTCGAGCCCCACGTGTTCGGCTTCGACGAGCGCGGCGGTCACCCCGAGGTCATCTACCGCGACGTGCGCGTCCCCGTCGACTACCTGCTGGGCGAGGAGGGCGACGGCTTCGCCATCGCCCAGGCGCGCCTCGGCCCCGGGCGCATCCACCACTGCATGCGCACCATCGGCGTCGCCGAGCGCGCCTTGGAGCTGATGGTCTCGCGCTCGCTCGAGCGCTCGACGTTCGGCAGCTCGCTGGCCCACAAGGGGCTGATCCAGGACTGGATCGCCGAGGCCCGCATCGAGATCGACATGGCCCGCCAGTACGTGCTGCACACCGCGGACCTGATGGACCGGGTGGGCAACAAGTCCGCGGCCACCGAGATCGCCGGCATCAAGGTCGCCGTGCCCTCCATGGCCCTGAAGGTGATCGACCGGGCCATCCAGGTCCACGGGGCCGCCGGCGTCACCCAGTTCACGCCGCTGGCCCACCTCTACGCCGGCGTGCGCACGCTGCGCATCGCCGACGGGCCCGACGAGGTCCACAAGATGACGATCGCGCGCCGCGAGATCCGCCGCTACGCCAGCGAGTTCCACATCGCGCGCTAGGGACGCGACGGGGGCTCGTGCTCCGAGAGCACGGCGGCGACCGCAGCGGGGAGGTCGCCGGCGCGCGCGTAGCGCGCCAGGCGCGCCCCGGCCAGTCCGTGGACGAACGCGCCCAGGGCGGCGGCCTCGAAGGTGTCGTGGCCGCGCGCGATGCTCGCGCCGATGATTCCGGCCAGGACGTCGCCGGTGCCCGCAGTCGCCAGGGCGCTGGTGCCCGAGCGCACCACGCGCAGGCGCCCGTCGGGGGCCGCGACGACGGTCGTGGGCCCCTTGAGCACGACGACGCAGTCGCTGGCCTCGGCCAGGGACCGGGCCGCCGCCATCCGATCGGAGCCCGCGGACGTCCCGCGCAGCCGCTCGTACTCGCCGTCGTGGGGCGTGAGCACCCACTCCTCGGGCGGGTGGGGCAGCTCCAGGACGTCGGGGGACAGCCCGTCGGCGTCCAGGACCACCGGCACGCGCACGGGCGCGAGCAGCCCACCCAGCCAGGCCGCCGCGTCGCGTCCGAGCCCGGGGCCGGCCACGACGGCGCGGCTGCGCCGGTCCACCTGGCCGTCGGAGCGCACGACCTCGCTGGCCAGGGCCACCGCGCCGAGGGGCTCACGGGTGGTCAGGCGGATCATCGAGGCACCCGCCGCCAGGGCGCCCCGCGTCACCAGGTCGGCGGCCCCGGGCATGCGGGCCGATCCGGCCACCACGTCGAGGGCGTGGACCCACTTGTGGTCGTCGTGGCTCCAGCGGACGAAGGCTCCCAGGTCCTCTACCGTCACGACGCCCGCGGGTGACTCGACGTCGATGCCGACGGTGGCCAGGCGCAGGTCGCCGGCGTAGGCGGCCGCGTGCCCGGTGACGTGCGCGGGCTTGAGCGCCCCGAGCGCCACCGTCAGGGTGGCGCGCAGGGGCTGGCCCAGGACGTCACCGGTATCGGCGTCGACGCCCGAGGGCAGGTCGACGGCGACGACGAGCGTCGTGGGGGGCACGTGGGGGGCGCGGTAGGGCCGCGTGCAGCCCAGGCCGAAGGCGGCGTCGATCACCAGGTCGTAGCCGCGCAGCGCCGGGGGCTGGCTGGTCACCTCGACCAGGTCCACTCGCGCCCCGCGGCGGCGCAGCTGATCGGCCGCGACGCGCCCGTCGGCGCCGTTGAGGCCCGGCCCCACCAGGGCCGCCACCCGGCGACCGTAGACCACGCCGAGCAGGTCGCTGGCCGCGAGTGCCACGGCGAGGCCGGCGTCGCGCACCAGGGCGTCCTGTCCGCGCCGCGCCACCGCCCGGGCGTCGGCCCGGCGCATCGTCTCCACCGTGGCGATCGGGATCATCGCGCCGCCCTGGCCGGACGGGCGCGCTCGCCGCGCGCACGCCATTGCGTCATGGGACCTCCCGGCGACCACTGTAGGCGGGTCGCCCGGACCCGGGGTAGGGTCGCCCCAGGGGGCGTGAGCAGGAGGTGAGCATGGGGCAGGGAACCGAGGTCCTCGGAGGCGCGCCCGGGACGCTCACGTGGCTGGGGCACGCCAGCGTGCTGCTGGTCACCCGGAGCGGGCGCCGCGTGATGTTTGACCCGTGGCTGGAGAATCCGCGCAGTCCGGTGGGGATCGACCAGGTCGGGGCGCTCGACGTGATCGCGGTGACCCACGGCCACGGCGACCACATCGGCTCGGTCGTGCCGCTGGCTGAGCAGACCGGGGCGACGATTGTGTGCGTGCACGAGATGACCGAGTACTTCGCCACCCACGGCCTCGACCAGATGATCGGGATGAACAAGGGCGGGACGGTCGACGTGGGTGGCGTACGCCTCACCATGGTGAGCGCGGACCACTCCTGTGGGGTGTCGGCGGCCGAGGGCCAGCCCAGCGTCTACGGCGGCAGCGCGGCGGGCTTCATCGTGCCCGACGAGGGCGATGCAGGGGCGCTGTACATCTCGGGGGACACCAACGTGTTCTCGGACATGGCCATCATCCGCGACCTGTACGCGCCCGAGATCGCCGTCGTGCCCATTGACGGCCACTACAACATGGGTCCGCGCGAGGCGGCCTACGCCGTCTCGCTGCTCGGGGTGCGCCGGGTCGCCCCGTACCACTACGGCACGTTCCCCCAGCTCGCCGGAACGCCGGCCCAGGTCGCCGACGAGCTGCGCGCGCGCGGGTCCACGGCGCGCGTCGTGCCCATGGAGCCCGGCGACACGATCTCCCTGACGGAGCCGGCCCGCTAGACCAGGCGCCAGCCGGTGGCGAAGGGAAGCAGCGTCAGCCCCAGCACCAGTCCGGCGGCGAGGCTGGTGGCGAGCACCCACTGGCGCGAGGTCGCACCGTCGACGTGCCGACGGGTGCGGGCCAGCCAGTCGCGCGGCGCGATGCGGGCGGTCTCGCCCAGGTGTGCGAGCACGTGGATCACCATGACGGCGAACCAGGCGACGAAGGTCGCGCGGTGCAGCGCGAACAGGGCGGGGCGCCACGACACCGGGGCGCCCACGACCAGGCCCACGCCCGAGACCAGCAGTACCACGGTCAAGATCACCACCACGGGGCCGAGAAGCCGCAGGAGGGGGCGGGGTGGGCCCTTGCGCCGGTAGGGGCCGTGACCCGTGTAGTAGCGCAGCATCCGCCAGGTGGTCGACGCGATCTTGACCGCGACGGGGGGGATGAGGACGGCCCCAATGACGACGTGCGCGCTGAGGAGCCGCTGGACGCTGAGGAGAGTCACGCCCTCGGCGGCCAGCAGCCAGAAGATGATCGCCGCGAGGCCGCCCGTGAGGCGGGCGTTGCCCTCGACGCCGCCCGACCGTCGGCGCGCGCGGGGCCGGGCGTGCTGCGGTCCGCGCCGCGTCCGCGGGGCGATGGGAGTGGGGGACAACGGCGCCACGACGCGCCACAGGCTAGCGTCGCCGCCCGGAGGAGCTGGAGGCAGAGCGTAATGATTGCCTAAAGATCCTGCTCGCGCGCCCGGGGGCGCGTGGATAAGGTCGGCCCATGATCCTGGAGCCTGACCGCGTGGGGACCGTGCCCTTTGGCCCCTTCGAGACGTGGTACCGCATCACCGGTACCCGCGACAGCGGGCTGGCGCCGCTGGTCGTCCTCCACGGTGGTCCCGGGGCGGCCCACGACTATCTCTTGTCCCTGAGCGCCCTGGCCCACGGTGGGCGCCCGGTGCTCCACTACGACCAGCTGGGCTGCGGTCGCTCGACGCACCTGCGCGCTCGAGGCGCCGAGTTCTGGACCGTGGACCTGTTCCTCGACGAGCTCGACAACCTCCTCGAGGGCGTCGGCATCACCGAGTACCACCTCCTGGGCCAGTCCTGGGGGGGGATGCTGGCCGGCGAGCACGCCGTGCGCCGACCGCCGGGCCTGCGCTCCCTGGTGATCTCCAACAGCCCGGCGGCCATGGACTTGTGGACGGCCGGCACCGACGAGCTGGTGCGCCAGATGCCCGAGGCCGAGCGCCGCGCCCTGGAGCACGCCCGGGACGTGGGCGACATGGCTGGCGCCGCCGACGCGACCACCGCCTTCTACGACCGCCACGTGTGTCGCGTGGTGCCCAACCCGCCCGAGGTCCGTGCCACGATGGCCCAGCTGGAGGCCGATCCCACCGTGTACCAGGTGATGAACGGGCCCAATGAGTTCACCTGCGTGGGCACGCTGCGCACCTGGACCATCGTCGATCGGCTGAGCCAGATCGTCGCCCCCACCCTGGTGATCTCGGGCCACCACGACGAGGCCACGCCGGGGGCGGTGCGCCCGTGGGTCGAGCGCGTCGCGGATGCGCGCTGGGAGGTCTTCGCCGACTCCAGCCACATGCCCTTCGTCGAGGAGCCCGAGCGCTACCGCGCCGTGGTGGGGGAGTTCCTGGCGGCCCATGACTGAGCCCGCCCGCCTCACCGTCCTCGACAGCGTGCTCATCGACCTCACGCTGCGGGTGGGCGCGCTGCCGGCCCGGGGCCAGGACGTGGTGAGCGCGCCGGCCCACCTGGCGACCGGCGGCGGCTTCAACGTGCTGGTGGCCGCCCGCCGCCAGGGCCTGGCCTGCCGCTACGGCGGCCACCTGGGCACGGGCCCCTTCGCCGCGCGCGCCCGGGCCGACCTGGTGGCCGCCGGCATCGAGCTCGGACCCAGCACCGCGGGCGACCGGGATCTCGGCGTGTGCGTGGTGGTCGTCGAGCCCGACGGGGAGCGGACCTTCCTCACGGCGGCCGGCGCCGAGCTGGACCTGTCGCGCGCGGCCCTCGACGCGCTGGACTTTCGCGACGACGAGTACCTCTACCTGTCGGGCTACAACCTGGCGCATCCGTCACTGGCCGCGACGATCGGCCCCTGGCTGGCTACCGTGCCCGAACGCGTGCGCGTGGCGCTCGATCCGGGTGCGCGCCTGGGCGACGCCGACCCGGACCTGGTGGACCGGGTCCTCGCGCGCGTCGACTGGCTGCTGGCCAGTGACGACGAGGTCCGCGCTCTGGCCGGGACCTCGTCGCTGGCCGACGCGGTCGCCGCGGTGCGCGCCCGCGTGCGCGCCGGCGTCGTCGTCCACGAGGGTGCGGCGGGATGCCGCATGGCCGAGGGGGGGCGCGTGCGTCGCATCCCCGGCGTGGCGACCCCGGTCGTGGACTCCAACGGGGCCGGTGACACTCACAACGGCGTCTTTCTCGCGTCCCTGGCCGCCGGGGCCGACCCGGCGACGGCGGCCTGGCGGGCCAACGTCGCCGCGTCCTGGTCGATCAATCAGGTCGGGGGGGCCAGCGCGCCCAGCGCCGCGCAGCTCGCCGCCCGGCTGGGGCAGGTCGGGAATGCGCCGCGTTTCGAGCCCGCCGGCTAGAGACCGCCCAGCTCGTCGCTCCAGCGCGGTGCGCGCACCGCGTCAGCGGGTCGGCTCCAGCGGTAGACCGGCTTGATGTCGAGCACCGGCGTGCCGTCGATCCCGTCGAGGCCCCGCACCGTGAAGGACCGCGACTGGCACTCCTCGATGCGCACCGTCGACAGCAGCAGCCGGTTGGGCCGATCCTTGTTGCGCTGGGCGAACACGCCCCGGACGGGCCAGGCGGGGTTCCCCTGGGGGTGGCGGTGCCAGGGACCGGGGGGCACGTCGTCAGCC
Source organism: Acidimicrobiales bacterium (assembly GCA_049965035.1). GTDB lineage: Bacteria > Actinomycetota > Acidimicrobiia > Acidimicrobiales > RAAP-2 > RAAP-2. The sequence continues at coordinate 88,601 of JBMFWS010000003.1, read as the reverse complement.
CAGTCGGCCAGGAAGATGATCTCGGCGTGCGAGAAGTCCTCGAGGCCCGCGAGAGCCTCGTCGGGCACGTCGCGAGCCAGCTCCACGGTGCTCACCACGTCGGACCAGTCGTCGTCGATCGCCTCGGCGCGATCGTTGCGAATGAAGGCGATGGCCCGCACGCTGAACTCCACGGCGTCATGCTAGCCACGCCCCCTGGCGTACCCGGGCTGGCCCGCTATCGTGGTCTGCGCACATGGCCGAGCTGACCTTCACCTACGGCACCATGGCGGCCGGCAAGTCGACTTTGGCTCTCCAGCTGTGCTGGCAGCTGCGCGAGAGCCGCACCGACGTCGTGCTGTGGACCTTCGGTGACCGCGCCAGCGGCCTGGTGACCAGCCGGATCGGTATCGGGGCCCTGGCCGAGGCCATCGAGCCCGGAGCCGACCTGGCGCCCTACCGCGCGTCGCTGCGCGAGCGCCGGGTCCGGGTCGTCGTGATCGACGAGGTCCAGTTCGCCAGCGTCGACCAGGTCGACGCGCTGGCCCACCTGGTCGACGAGGACGGGATCGACGTGCACGCCTTCGGCCTGTCGGCGGACTTCCGCCTCACGCTGTTCCCCGGCTCGGCGCGCCTCTTCGCGATCGCCGACTGGGCCCATGAGCTGCCCCTGACCTCGACGTGCTGGTGCGGTCGGCGCGGGCGCTGCAACGCGCGCGTGGTCGACGGGGTGGTCGTGCGCGAGGGCGACCAGCTGGTCTTCGGCGACGTGGCCCCGGGGGCCACGCACTACCAGGTGCTGTGCCGCACGCACTACTGGCGAGGGCAGCTGGGACCGTCGGGACCCGGGGGCGTGCCGGACTAGAAGAACCTCGCGCACAGGTCGTAGAGCTCGCGTGGCACGCGGCGCTGGCCCTCGGCCACGTCGCGCAGGGGCGTCAGCTCGATGCGCCCCTCGCGCACCAGCGGGATCATGCCCCAGCGCCCGGCGACGGCCGCCTCGTACGCGGCGGCCCCCACCCGGGTGGCCCAGATGCGGTCGTAGGCCGTCGGGCTGCCCCCGCGCTGGATGTGCCCGAGCACAGTGGTGCGGACCTCGAAGCCGCCGTGGGCCTCGATGCGTGAGGCCACGAAGTGGCCGACGCCCCGCAGGGCCAGGCGGGTTCCGCGCACGCCCTCGACGGGCAGCTCGCCGGCCTCGTGGCCGCCCAGGCTGGTCAGGTTGACGCCCTCGGCGACGACGACGATGGAGAAGGCGTGGCCGCGCTCGCGGCGGCGCACGAGGTGGGAGAGGATGTCCTGCATCGTGAGGGGGAACTCGGGGATGACGACCAGGTCGGCGCCGCCGGCCAGGCCGCCCAGCGCCGCCACCCAGCCCGTCGACCGGCCCATAGTCTCGACCACCATGACGCGGTGGTGCGAGGCGGCGGTCGTGTACAGCCGGTCGAGGGACTCGGCCACGATCGAGATCGCCGTGTCGAAGCCGATGCAGTAGTCGGTGCCGAGCAGGTCGTTGTCGAGCGTCTTGGGCACGCCCACGACCGGCGCCCCGCGCTCGGCGAGCCAGTACGAGATCCGCTGGGTCCCGTCGCCCCCGATGGCGACCAGGGCGTCGAGATGCTCGCCGATCGCGGCCAGCACCCGGTCGCGTCCGCCCGCGGGCCGGTCCAGGTCGTAGCGCGCGGTGCCCAGGATCGTCCCGCCCAGCCCGATGATGCCGGCGAAGTCGCTGTCGTGCAGCGCGCGCGGCAGGTAGGTGACCAGTCCCGACCAGCCGTTGGCCACGCCCACCACGGTGTGGCCGTCGGCCAGGGCCATCTTGCCCACCGCCCGGATCGCCGCGTTGAGGCCCGGCGCGTCGCCGCCGGCGGTCAGGATCCCGATGCGCATCGACCACCTTTCGTCGAGCCCACTGTAGGCGTCGGGTCCCTGATCCCCCGGGAGGACCCGAGGACGTCGCGGGTTCACCGGGTCGTCACGTGGGGTTCACCTGGCCCCCCTACGCTGCGCCCGGCGAGGAGGTTCGCAGTGGACGAGGTCACCGGGCGTCACGACGCCGACGCGCACGTCGCATCCGTGCTGCGCACGCTGGACCCGGATCGCGACCGGCCGGCCGACGTGCTCACCGTCGAGCATCTGACGGTCGGCTTTGGCGGCCAGCCGGTGCTGCGCGACGTCACCGTGGCCCTGCCCCGGGGCACCGTGACGGCGATCATCGGTCCCACCGGATCGGGCAAGTCGACCTTCCTGCGCACCTTGAACCGCATGAACGACCGGGTGCGCGGGTTCGAGCGCCACGGCGACGTGCGGCTGGACGGCGAGAGCATCTGGTCGCCCGCCCAGGACCTCCTGGCGGTGCGCCGCCGCGTGGGGATGCTCTTCCAGCGGCCCAACCCGTTCCCGATGTCGATTCGCGACAACGTGGTCTCGGGCGTGCGCGCCCACGGGATCGCGCGGGGCAAGCAACTCGACGTCGTCGCCGAGATCCGCCTGCGCGAGGTGGGGCTGTGGGACGCGGTCAAGGACCGCCTACACGGCTCGCCCTACCGGCTCTCGGGCGGTCAGCAGCAGCTGCTGTGCCTGGCGCGCGCCTTGGCCGTGGGGCCCGAGGTGCTCCTGCTCGACGAGCCGACCTCGGCGCTCGACCCGATGTCCACCGAGGCCGTCGAGGCGCTCTTCAAGACGCTCACGCCGGCGCTGACGCTGCTCGTGGTGACCCACAACCTGGGCCAGGCGCGGCGGCTGTCGGATGCCACGGTCCTGTTCTATGACGGCCAGCTGGCCGAGCACGGTGCCACGGCGCAGGTCTTCGAGCAGCCCCGGGACCCGCGCACGGCGCGCTACGTGCAGGGTCTGGTCGGCTGACCTCACCGAGAAATCCACTCGGACACACCAGCCCGTCACGGGCGGTTCACCTCGCTTCCCTACGGTGACCGCGTCAACGAGAGGGAGGAACCCACGTGAAGAAGATTGGACGTCCGCGCGGACGGGCGGTGTCGATCCTGGCCCTGGCGGGCTCGGTGGCCCTGGTGGGCCTGGCGAGCGCCGCGGGAGCCGGGACGCGTCCCGCGGCCAAGAAGAAGGCGCCGGCCACGGTGGTGCTGAAGGTGGAGACGCCCCCCGCGGCCAGCCTCAGCGAGACGGGCAGCACGCTGCTGTATCCGCTGTGGAACCTGTGGGCCCCGGACTACCAGGCGAAGTTCCCGAAGGTCACGCTGTCCACGGCCGACACCGGCTCGGGCACCGGCATCGCCGACGCGACGAGTGGGACGGTCAACATCGGGTCGTCGGACGCCTACCTGTCGCCCACGACGCTGGCGTCCGCACCGTCGCTGCTCAACATCCCGCTGGCCATCTCCTACCAGGTGATCATGTACAACATCCCGGGCCTGACCGCGCACCTGAAGCTGAACGGCACGGTCCTGACGCGCATCTACCTGGGCAAGATCACCAACTGGTCCGACCCCCAGATCACGGCGCTCAACCCGGGGGTCAAGATCCCCTCGCTGCCCATCGTGGCCCTGCACCGTTCCGACGGCAGTGGTGACACGTTCCTGTTCTCCCAGTACCTGGCGCGCCAGGACGGCGCGGAGTGGGGCGTGGGCAACTACGGCACCACGGTGACCTGGCCGGCCATCAAGAACCAGCTGGCCGAGCAGGGCAACGGGGGGATGGTCTCGGGCTGCGCGGCGACGCCCGGCTGCGTGGCCTACGTGGGAGTGTCGTTCCTGACCCAGGGGCTCGGTGACGGCCTCGGCTACGCCCAGCTGCGCAACGGCTTGGGCCAGTACATGATGCCGACGTCGCAGGCCGTGGCCCGCGAGGCGGTGGGCTACACGAGGATCACGTCGGCCAACGGCACGATCTCGATGATCAACGGGCACGTCAAGGGTGGCTACCCGATCATCAACTACGAGTACGCCATCGTGAACGCCAAGCAGTCCTCCGCCTCGACGGCCAAGGCAGTGCGGTCGGTGCTCGAGTGGGCCATCAACCCCCGCTTCGGCAACAGCCACAAGTACCTGAGCCAGGTCCGCTTCCAGGCCCTGCCGTTCAAGGTCGTCCTGCAGTCCTACAAGCAGATCCAGAAGATCCAGTGACGCTGCGCGCGCCCAGCACCAGTGGGGGAACCCGCCGGGACGAGTCGTCCCGGCGGGTTCGCCGCGCCTGGGCGCGCCGGGAGGAGGCCGTCTGGCGGCTCGGGGGACGCGTGGCCACGCTGGTCCCGGTGGGCGCCCTGGTCTTCCTCCTCGCGGTGCTCGCCGTCAAGGCGTGGCCCGCGATCAAGGTCAGCGGCTGGGGCTACCTGACCGGGTCGTCCTGGCTGCCGGGCAGCACCTACGGCGGCGTCGAGAAGGTGCACGGCGTCACCATCCCCGTCGGCGCGCACTACGGGGCCTGGCCCCTGATCGCGGGCACGCTGCAGACCTCGGCCATCGCGCTGGTCTTCGCCGTCCCGGTGTCGATCCTGACCGCGTTCGCCCTCACCGAGGGCCTGCCCGGGCGCATCGCCCGACCGCTCGGCTTCGTGGTCGAGATGGTCGCGGGCATCCCGAGCGTCATCATCGGCCTGTGGGGGGTCCTGGTCCTAGGGCCCTTCCTGGCCCACGACGTCTACCCCCTGATCGCGAACCACGCGCCTAACGTGGCGGTCCTGTCGTACTTCGGGGGATCGGTCGGCTACGGCGAGGGGCTCCTCACCTCGGGCCTGGTCCTGGGCCTGATGATCGTGCCCATCATCGCCTCGACCACGCGCGACCTGTTCTTGCAGGTCCCCGCGCTGCCCCAGGAGGGCGCGCGGGCCCTGGGCATGACCGACGCGGAGGTGGCCCGGCGCGTGACGCTGCCGTGGGTGCGATCCGGGGTGATCGGCGCGGCGGTGCTCGGGCTCGGCCGGGCGCTCGGCGAGACGATCGCCGTGGCCATGGTCTCGGGCTCGGTGCTCGGCGTCGTCTCGCCGAACCTCTACGGCACGATGACCACGATCGCGGCCACGATCGTCAGCCAGCTCGACTCGGCCGCCACCGATGGCACGGGATTCGCCGTCGCCAACCTGGCCGAGGCGGGCCTGCTGCTCGCGGGCATCTCCATCGCCGTCAACGTGGCGGCGCGGGCCATCGTGCGACGCTCGGGCGCCCTGGGAGCCCCCGTGGGGAGGGCGTGATGGTCGAGATCGTCCCGTCCGGCCTCCCCTCGACGCGCTGGCGCCGGCTGCGCGCGCGCCTGTTCCACGTCCTCATGCTGGGGGCTCTGGCCTTCGTCGTCGGCCCGGCTCTCTGGCTGGTCGTGGGCGTCGTCGCGCGCGCCCTGCCGGGCTGGCGGTGGAGCGTGCTGACCACCCTGTCCCAGGGCACGAGCGGTGGGCTGGCCAACGCCATCGTGGGCACCCTGGTGCTGATGGCCGGGGTCCTGGCGCTGGCGGGCACCACCGGTGTCCTGACCGGCATCTACCTGTCCGAGTTCGCCGAGGGCAGCCGGGGCGTCCACGTGGTGCGGATCGCCATCGACGTCCTGGCGGGCTTTCCCTCGATCGTGCTCGGCTACGTCGGCTACGTGGCGCTGTGCGTCGGCCTGGGCTGGGGCTTCTCGCTGCTCCCCGCCCTGATGATCCTGTCGTTCATGGTCGTGCCCTACATCGCCAAGTCGACCGAGTCCTCCCTCCACCAGGTGCCGACGGCCTACCGCGAGGGCGCCGAGGCGCTCGGGATGCCCGGCGGCCACGCCCTGCGCCGGGTCGTGGTGCGCACGGCGCTGCCCGGGATCGTGACCGGGCTGCTCATCGCGCTCTCGATCGCCGGCGGCGAGACGGCGCCCCTGCTCTACACGGCCGGCGTGACCAACAATCTGCCGACGTGGAGCCTGCTGCACCACCCCATCGCCTACCTCACCTACTACGTCTGGACCGACTGGAACCAGCCCTCCACCGAGGCCCACGTCGTCTCTTACGACGCGAGCCTCATCTTGATGGTCCTGGTCCTCGTGATGCTGGTGGTCGCCCGGGTGATCGTGGCCCGCACGCAGCGCCACACCGAGTCGTCTCGGTAGCCCGCCGCCTTGCTACCCTCGGCGCAGGAGGTGAGCAATGGCAACCGAACTGTGGCAGGAGCCGGCCGGCCGGCTGGCCAAGATGATCCGGGGGGGACTGACGACCTCGCGCGAGGTGGTCGAGGCGCACCTCGAGCGCATCGAGGCCGTCAACCCCGCGATCAACGCGGTCGTCGAGGTCCGCGCCGACGAGGTGCTCGAGGAGGCCGACCGCGCTGACGAGGCCCGCCGCGAGGGGCGGCCGCTCGGCGCGCTGCACGGGGTTCCCTTCACCGCCAAGACCAACATCGACGTCGCGGGCTACACCACGACCCAGGGCACCACGGCCCTGGCCGGGCTCGTGGCCGACACCGACGCCCCGGTCGTCGAGCGCCTGCGGGCGGCCGGCGCGGTGCTGCTGGCGCGCACCAACATGCCCGACCTCGGCCTGCGCATCAACACCGAGTCCTCGCTCTACGGTCCCGCCCACAACCCGTGGCGCCACGGGCGCACCACCGGGGGGTCCTCGGGTGGTGAGGCTGCGGCCCTGGCCACCGGCATGAGCCCCCTCGGGCTCGGCAACGACATCGGCGGCTCGCTGCGCAACCCGGCCTACGCCTGCGGGGTCTGCTCGATCAAGCCCTCCCGCGGGCGGGTGCCGATGGCCAACGCGACCGATCCGGTTGAGCGCCCCCTCAACGCGCAGCTGATGCTGGCCGAAGGCGTCCTGGCCCGTCACATCGCCGACGTGCGCGCCGGCCTCTTCGCGATCATGGGCTCGCACCCCCGCGACCCCCAGGCCGTCGACGTCCCCCTATCGGGCCCGCCGCTGGCGCGGCGGGTGGCCCTCGTGCCCGAGCCCGCCGGAGGCGCGACCGATCCCGGCGTCGCCGAGGGCGTGCGGGCCGCGGGCCGCGCCCTGGAGGCCGCCGGCTACGAGGTCGAAGAGATCGCGCCGCCGCTGCTGGAGGCGACCTACGCCGCCTGGACCGAGCTCATGATGACCAGCCTCGCCGTGGCGGCCCCGCTGATCGTGCCCCTGCTCGGCGAGGGCGGTCGGCGCTTCCTGGAGCTGTCGATGGTCGACTTCGCCGCGACCCCCGAGTCCCTCTACGCCATGCACCAGAGGCGCTTCGCCGTCGAGCGCTCCTGGCGCGCCTTCATGGAGGACCACCCCCTGGTGGTGGGACCGACCTGGACGCAGCCGCCCTTCGAGCACGGGTTCGACATCCGCGACGCCGAGTCGGCACGGGCGGTCAACGAGCTGTTCCGCTTCGTGCTGCCGGCCAACCTCCTCGGCCTGCCCGCCGTGTGCGTGCCGACCGGGGTGGCCGACGGGCTGCCCGTGGGCGCGCAGATCATCGGGCCGCGCTTCCGCGACGACGTCTGCCTGGACGCCGGCGAGGCGATCGAGCGCGAGCTGGGCGTGCTCACGCCGATCGACCCGCGCCCGTGACCTGGGCCGTTAGCCCGCTGACCCGCGAGGAGGTGCCCGAGGCGGTGGCCGTCTTGCTGTCGGGGTCGCTCGCCCCAGCCGACGAGCGCCCCGAGGAGCCCGAGCGCTACTGGGCGGCCACGCTGGCCACGCGCGCGCGCGGCGGCGAGGTGCTGGTGGCTCGTGACGCGTCGGGTGTCATCGGCGTGGTCGAGCTGATGATCCTGCCGCACTTCCAGCACGCCGGTGGGTGGTGCGCCGAGCTGGAGAGCTTCTTCGTGCGCCCCGACCGTCGCTCGAAGGGCGTGGGCGCCGCGCTGCTGGCGGCGGCCGAGGAGCGCGCCGTGCGCGCGGGCTGCTACCGCATCCAGCTGACCAGCCGCAACGTGCGCACCGACGCCCACCGCTTCTACCGGCGCCACGGCTTCGACCAGGGAAGTCAGGGCTTCAAGAAGCCGCTGGCCGGCGGGTCCGGCGACGGCGGTGGCTACGCTGACCTCGGAGGTGGCGATGAACAGCAACGATGAGGTACGCGCCGAACTGCGCCAGCCGGCCCTCGACCTGCGTGCGATGGTCCCCGAGGTCCTGAAGGGCTACTCGGCGATGTCCAAGGCGGCCATGGCCGAGGGCGAGCTCTCAGCGGGCGTCAAGGAGCTGCTGGCCCTGATGGTGGCGATCACCCGCCAGTGTGACGGGTGCGTGGTGTCCCATACCCGTGGTGCCGCCCGCCAGGGCGTGACCCGCCAGCAGGTGGCCGAGGCCGTCGGGGTGGCCATCATGATGAACGGCGGGCCCGGCACGGTCTGGGGTCCCCGCGCGCTGCGCTCCTTCGACGAGGCGGTCGCCGCCCTGCACGCCTCCTAGCGCGGGAATCGTCGCCGGAGGCGCGTCCGCCGCTGGGGTGTCGCGTCGCGCGCGTGCGGCGATCTAGGCCCACGCGTAGGGCAGGTGGGCGATGCCGTTGACGAAGTTCGACACCACCCGCACCGGGTCGCCGGTCGCGCGTACGTGGGGGGACTGGGCGAGCAGGGTCTCGAGGGTCACGGCGATCTCGCGTCGGGCCAGGTGCGCCCCGAGGCAGAAGTGCGGGCCCGGGGCGCCGAAGCCGAAGTGATCGTTGGGCCGACGCCCGACGTCGAAGACCTCGGGGTGGTCGAAGGCCTCCTCGTCGCGGTTGGCCGATTGGTAGATCAGCAGGACCTTGTCGCCGGCGGCCAGCTCGACGCCCGACAGCGTGGCGGGGGCCGCCAGCGTGCGCCGCATCCAGATGACCGGTGACGCCCAGCGCACGATCTCGTCGGTGGCCGTGCCCATCAGGCCCCCCATGTCGTCGAGCAGCCGCTGGCGCTGGTCGGGGTGCTCGCTCAGGGCCACCAGCGCGTGGGCGAGGGCGCTGCGGGTCGTCTCGTTGCCCGCGATCACCAAGAGGATGAAGAAGGACGCCAACTCCTGGTCGCTGAGGCGCTCTGACTCGATGGTCGCGTTGACCAGGGCGCTGGTGATGTCGTCGACGGGATGCTGGCGTCGGTAGCGGCCCAGGTCCTCCATCAGGCCGCGCAGGGTGGCGCCAGCCTCGAGGAGGGCGACCACCGGATCGTGGCCCTCGGGCACGATCGCCGGGTCGCCGGCCGCGACGATGACGTCCGAGCAGCGCGCGATCGTCTCGTGCTCCGAGGCGGGCACGCCCATCATGTCGGCGATCACCTCGAGGGGCAGGGGGGCGGCGATGTCGGCGACGAAGTCGCCCCATCCCGCGTCGTGGGCGCGTGCCACCAGGCGCGTGGCGCGGTCCTGGATGCCCTCCTCGATGACGCGCACCTGGCGTGGGCTGAAGGCGGCCGACACGATGCGGCGCAGGCGTGCGTGGCGCGGATTGTCGGTCGAGATCATGCCCGAGAAGTACTCGACCATTTCGGGGGGCAGGTCGAGCTGGGAGACGGCGCCCGGGCCCGACAGGAAGACCTCGGGGTGGCGCGAGACGTGCGCCACGTCGGCGTGGCGGGTCACCGCGTAGTAGCCCCGCCCCGGCGGGAAGCTGAAGGCGGTGCTGGTGAAGGTCGGGTCGCGGAAGTGCGCCACCGGCCGCCTCGCGCGCAGCAGCGCGAAGGCCGCCTCGCGCTCGGCCATCGGGCGGCGCCAGAACGCGGCGGCGGACAGGTCGATGTCGTCGATGCTGCTCGTCCACGCCGTCACGGTGGGCAGCGTAGCCAGCCCCGTCACGAGCCGGGCGAATCCCGGCAGACTGGGGGGGTGCCCGAACTGACCGATCACGAGCGCGAGAGCCGGCTGCGCGCGCTGCGCGACCTCATCGAGCTGATGCGCCCGGCGGTGCAGGCGGACGGTGGCGACCTGGTCCTGGTGCGCGCGGACGTCGAGTCGGGCGTGGTGGAGGTCGAGCTCCAGGGCGCCTGCTCGAGCTGTGCGATCTCGACCGACACGCTGCAGGGGGGCGTCACGCGCATCCTCCAGGACCGCCTCGCCTGGGTGAGCGAGGTGGTGGGCGGCGTCGACGACAGCTTCGACCTCGAGGCGTCGATGGCGCTGGGCACCGGCGGCTACGTTCCGCGCTACCGGCCACGCTGACCAGGCCGCCGGCGGGCAGACGGACTACGCTCCCCAGCAAGGGAGGTGTTATGGGCATTCTCGACAAGGTCAAGGGCCAGGCGGCCGCCGCAGCCAGTGTGGCGCGTGATGCGGCCCAGAAGGGCCAGTCGAAGGTCGACGAGTTCCAGGCCCGGCGCGGCGCCGACCAGACGCTGCGCCAGCTGGGCCTGGCTTTCTACCTGAACCAGGCCGGTCGGGGCTCGGCGACCTACGAGCAGGACGTCGCGGGGATGGTCGAGTCCCTGGCGCAGTACGAAGGAGAGCACGGGCCACTGACCGCGGACTGAGCGACCCGTCGCGGTCACGCTCCGGAGGTTGCGGGACTATTATTTAGTTACGTGAACTAACGGAGGTGTGACGGGTGACCGGGACGATCGACGCGACCGACACCGCGGCGCGGCTGCGCCGGGCGGTGACTCACCTGCACCGGCGCCTGCGCCAGAACGCGCTGGGTGGCATTTCGCCGGCCCAGGCCTCGGCACTCGCGACCGTGGAGCGGCTGGGCCGGCCGTCGCTGGGCGAGTTGGCCGCGGCCGAGCAGGTCCAGCCGCCGAGCATCACCCGGGTCGTGCGCGACCTGGTCGCCCTCGAGATGCTGGACCGTCTGGGCGACCCCGACGACCGCCGCTGCGTGCGCGTCACGCTGACCGCGCGGGGCCGTCGCGAGCTGGCCACCATCCGGCAGCGCAAGAACGCGTCCCTCGAGCGCACGCTGGCGGCGCTGTCGCCGGCCGACCGGAGCCGCGCGGACCGGCTGGTCGACCTGCTCGAGACCATCGTGGAGCGCGTGTGAGCCGGCGAGCGCCGTCGCGGACCTTCGCCGCCCTGCGGGTTCGCAACTTCCGGCTCTACTTCATCGGCCAGTTGGTGTCGGTCTCGGGGACCTGGATGCAGTCGGTGGCGCAGGGCTGGCTCCTGCTGCAGCTGACCGGCTCGTCGCTCGACCTCGGGATCGCCCTGGCCCTGGGCAACCTCCCGATGCTGGTGCTGGGCAGCTACGGCGGCTTGATCGTGGACCGCCTGGCCAAGCGCCGCATCTTGTACTTCACGCAGTCCTCGTCGGGCCTCCTGGCCCTGATCCTCGGCATCCTCGTCACGACCGGCCACGCGACGGTGGACTGGGTCTACGTGATGGCGGGGCTCCTCGGCATCGTCAACCTGTTCGACATGCCGGCCCGTCAGGCCTTCGTCCAAGAGATGGTGGGTCGCGACCTGGTGGCCAACGCGGTGAGCCTCAACAGCGTGCTGATGAATGCGGGCCGTCTGATCGGTCCCTCGGTGGCCGCGATCTTCATCGCGGTCATCGGCACGGCCGGGTGCTTCTACGCCAACGCCGTCTCGTATCTGGCGGTGCTGGTGGCCCTGGTCTTGATGGACGGCTCGGCCTTTCACCCGCTGCACACGGTCGCGCGCGAGCGAGGCCAGCTGCGTCGCGGGCTGCGCTACGTCATGGAGACGCCCGTCTTGCGCACCACGATCCTCGCGGTCGCGGTGGTGGGAACGTTCGCCTTCAACTTCACTGTGACCCTGCCGCTGCTCGTCCACACCACGTTCCACCAGCGCTCGGCGGTCCACTACGGCCTGCTTCTGGGGGCCATGGGCCTGGGGGCGATCATCGGTGGGCTGGGTGTGGCCCGTCGCTCGCGGCCCACGACTCGCCTCCTCGTGGGCCTGGCCGTCGGCTTCGGGGTGTTCATGACGGCCGCGTCGCTGGCTCCCACCCTGCTGGTGGCCGAGCTGGCCATGGTGCCCACGGGGGCCTTCTCGATCGCCTTCATGTCCACGGCCAACGCCCTGCTCCAGATCAACTCCTCCCAGTCGATGCGCGGGCGGGTGATGGCGCTGTACGGCATCGCCTTCATGGGCACGACGCCCATCGGCGCACCGCTGATCGGCTACATCATCTCGGTGACCAACCCGCGCATGGGACTCTTCGTCGGGGCCGGCCTGACCCTGGCGACCGCCGGGGGACTGGCCTGGCGCCATCGGGCCACGTCGCAGGGGGCCGAGTTGGAGGCGGCCGTCTCGTAAGCGCGCGTCCGGCCGCCTCGACCCGGCCTAGGCCGAGACGCGAGGCTCCTTGGGCAGGCCCAGCACGCGCTCGCCCACGATGTTGCGCTGGATCTCGGCGGTCCCGCCCCAGATCGTCTCGGAGCGCGAGAAGAAGAACGCGGCCTGCAACTCGGAGACGGGGTAGTCGGCGCGTCCCCGCTGCCCGACCTCGGCGCCCTCGACGAAGGTCCCGGTGAGCACCTGGCCCGACGCGCCCAGGATGTCGAGGCCCAGCTCCATGGTGTCGCGGTGGCTCTCGGACCAGAACATCTTGTTGGTCGCGCCCAGGGCCACGGTCTCGTGAGTCCCGTGCAGCGCGTCGGTGAGGGTCCGCCAGCCGTTGATCTCCATGATCTTGACCTTGGACCACGAGCGGACCAGCCGGTCGCGGATCAGGGGATCCGACGCGCACCCGCGCGTCTGGGCGGCCGCGCGCAGCCCCTCCCACTCGCGCGCGAAGCGGCGGTGCCCGGTGGTGGCCGACGCCCCGCGCTCGAAGGAGAGGGTGGTCATGGCCACCTTCCAGCCGTTGTTGACGCCGCCCACGACGTTGGCGATCGGGCAGCGCGCGTCGGTGAAGAAGACCTCGTTGAACTCGGCGGTGCCGTCGACCTGGGTCAGGGGGCGTACCTCGATGCCCGGCTGCTTCATGGGCACGAGGAGGTAGCTGATGCCACCGTGGGCGGGTGCCGTCGGGTCGGTGCGCGCCAGGAGGAAGACGTAGTCGGCGAACTGCGCTTGGGTCGTCCAGACCTTCTGGCCGTTGATCACCCACTCGTCCCCGTCGCGCACCGCCGAGGTGGTCAGGCTGGCCAGGTCCGAGCCGGAGTTGGGCTCCGAGAAGCCCTGGCACCACGAGATCGTCCCGTTCAAGATGCCCGGGAGGAACTCCTGCTTCTGCTCCTCAGTACCCCACTGGAGGATCGTGGGACCGACCAGGGTGTCACCGAAGAAGTCAGCGCGCATCGGGGCGTTGACCCGGGCGAACTCCTCGGCGAGCACCACCTGCTCGATCAGGCTCAGGCCTCTCCCCCCGTACTGGGTGGGCCAGCCAGCGCAGATCCACCCGCCCTCGCGGAGCCGCTCGGTCCACGTGGCGGCGAACGCGGCGCGCTCGCTGGCGTCGGCGACCCGGTCCGGCGCGTTCCACCCCGGCGGGAGGTTGGCGCTCAGCCAGTCACGCACCGTGTGGCGGAACTCCTCGGCATCGGCGGGGTAGGTCAGATCCATACCCGAACTGTAGTCAGGGCGCCGGCGCGATTGGCTGGGCCCACCGCGGTGGACCAGAATGGACGGAACGCCCCCCAACCGTCCAAGGTGGTTCGTGTCTCGCTCCGTCTCAAAAGTTATCGCCGATACCCGGGAGTCCTGGGCGCGCTCGCGCGCCGAGGTCCTGCCCCCCGTGCGGCCCGCCCGCCCGCCGGCGCCGGGCGGCCGGCGCGTCGCCTTCCTGGTGTACCGGGGCAACCCGACCTGCGGGGGACAGGGCGTCTACACGCGCCACCTCACCCGCGAGCTGGTGGCCCTGGGCCACAGCGTCGAGGTCTTCTCGGGGCCCCCGTGGCCCGAGCTCGACCCGGGGGTCGGCTTCACGCCAGTGCGCGGACTCGACCTGTATCGCGAGCCCGACCCCTTCCGGATCCCGGCGCGCCGAGAGTTCACCTCCTGGGTCGATGTCCGAGAGTTCGCCACCATGCTCGCGGGGGGCTTCGGCGAGCCGCTCGCCTTCAGCCGCCGCATCCGCACGCTGCTGGCGGCCCGGCACGCCGACTTCGACCTGGTCCACGACGACCAGTGCCTGGGCTGGGGCATCCGGGACCTGGCGCGGGAGGGCTGGCCACTGCTCGAGACCATCCACCACCCCATCACCGTGGACCGCGCGATCGCCCTGGACCACGCGGTGGGCTGGTGGCGCCGCCACACGACGCGGCGGTGGTTCGGGTTCTTGCGCATGCAGGTGCGCGTCGCCCGCGAGCTGCCCGCGGTGCTGACCGTCTCGCACAACTCGCGGCGCGACATCCACGAGCAGCTCGGGGTCCCCCTGGAGCGCCTGACGGTCGTTCCCGTGGGCGTCGACCACACCGTCTTCTCGCCCCGGGCGGACGTCACGCCTCGCCCGGGCCGCCTCATGGTGACCACCAGCTCGGACGTTCCGATGAAGGGGCTGGTGCCGCTGCTCGAGGCCGTCGCCAAGCTGCGCGTCGAGCGCGACGTTGACCTGGTGGTGGTCGGTCAGCCCCGCCCCGGCGGGCGCGTCGCCCAGGCCATCACGCGCCTCGGGCTCACCGACATCGTGACGACGATCAGCGGCGTGAGCGACGAGACCCTGGCCCGCTACTACGCCGAGGCCCAGGTGGCGATCGTGCCCAGTCTCTACGAGGGGTTCTCCCTGCCGGCGATCGAGGCGATGAGCTGCGCCGTGGCGGTTGTGGCCACGACCGGCGGGGCGCTGCCCGAGGTCGTGGGGCCCGACGGCGAGGCGGCGCTGCTTGTCGCGCCCAACGACCCCGAGGCGCTCGCCGCGGCCATCGCGCGGCTGCTCGACGACGCGCCGCTGCGTGCGGCGCTCGGCGCGCGGGGGCGCCAGCGCGTGGTGGAGCGCTTCACCTGGCAGGTCACGGCGCGGGGGACGGCGGCCTGCTACGACGCCATCGTGCGCCACGAGGCGCTGCCGGCCGCGATGCGGTTCGCCTGATGCTCACCGCCGACCTCGACCGCCTGGGCCTGCGCGCCGGCGACCGCGTCCTCGACCTGGGCTGCGGGTTCGGTCGCCACGCCTTCGAGGTGGCCCGGCGGGGAGGGCGGGTGGTGGCGCTGGACGCGGGGGCCGACGAGGTCCGCTCGGTCGTCGGGATCCTGGCGGCGATGGTGGGGGCGGGCGAGCTGCCCAACGAGGGCGGCCACGCCGGGGCCGTTCAGGGTGACGCCTGGCACCTGCCCTTCGCCGACGGCACCTTCGACCGAATCATCTGCGCCGAGGTCCTCGAGCACCTGCCCGACGACGTGGCCGCGCTGGCCGAGATCGCCCGCGTCCTGCGGCCCGGCGGCACGCTGGCCGTGACGGTCCCGCGCTTCGCGCCCGAGCTGGTGAACTGGGCCCTGTCCGACGAGTACCACCTGGTCCCGGGAGGCCACGTGCGGATCTACCGGCGCCGCATCCTCGAGGCGCGCCTGGCCGCGTCGGGCCTGGCCGTGGACGGCCACGGCTTCGCCCACGGCCTGCACAGCCCGTACTGGGCGCTCAAGTGCCTCGTCGGGGTGTCCAACGACGACCACTGGCTGGTGCGCGCCTATCACCGCCTGCTGGTGTGGGACATCGAGCGACGCCCCCGGATCACCCGCGCGGCCGAGCGGGTGCTGGCCCCCCTGATGGGCAAGTCCCTCGTCGTCTACGCCACCCGCCAGTCGTGACGACCGCCGACCTGCGACTGGGGGGCCTGCCCGGCGTGGCCAGCGCCGACGAGCTGGATCAGACCGGCCAGTACCTGGCGAATCTCCAGCACGCCAGCGGCGAAATCCCCTGGTACCCCGGGGGCCACAGCGACCCCTGGAACCACGTGGAGGTCGCCATGGCTCTCACGGTGCTGGGCCGCGACGACGCCGCGCGCGCCGCCTACGACTGGCTGATCGCCCACCAGCTGGGCGATGGGAGCTGGTTCAACTACTACCGCGACGGCGCGGTGGAAGACGCGCGCCTGGACACCAACGTGTGCGCCTATCTGGCCACCGGGCTGTGCCACTACCTGCGCGCGACCGAGGACGTCGACTACGTGGCGGCGGCCTGGCCGGCCCTCGACGCGGCGCTGGCCTTCGTGGTGGCCCACCAGGACGCCGACGGACCGGTGCGCTGGTCGCGCGACCCGTCCGGGCGCCTCGAGCCCGACGCCCTCTTGACGGGCTCGTCGTCGATCTACCTCTCGCTGCGCTGTGGCCTGGAGGTCGCCGCGCGCCTGGGCCACGCGCGCGGCGCCTGGTCCCGCGCGGCCGGACGCCTGGGCCACGCCGTCGCACACCACCCGGGAGCCTTCGCGCCCAAGAACGAGTACGCCATGGACTGGTACTACCCGGTGCTCACCGGCGCCCTCGAGGACCCCGCGGCCTCCGACCGCCTCGACCAGGGATGGGAGCGCCACGTCCTGGGGGGACGGGGCGTGCGCTGCGTGTCCACCAGCGACTGGGTCACCGCCGCCGAGACTGCCGAGTGCGCCCTGGCCCTCGACGCGGTGGGACGCCCGGCGCTGGCGGCCGAGCTGCTAGCGACGACGCGGCGGCACCGGCGCGCCGATGGTGCCTACCTGACCGGTCTGGTGTACCCGACCGGGGTGACGTTTCCCGGCGACGAGGTGAGCAGCTACACCGCGGCCGCGGTCGTGCTGGCCCTCGACGCGGTGACCGGACAGTCAGGCGCCTCGGCCCTCTTCCACCCCGACACGCTCGGGCGCCCGGTCGACCGGCCCGAGGCCGGCTGCGGGCGCGCCGCGCCGCAGCACCCGTAGCGAGCCCACGGCGTCGTCTTCCACGAAGCCCGCAGCCAGCGCCGCTTGGTAGATCTCGTAGGGCGGACGACCGCCGTCGTGGGGATCGGGGAAGACGTCGTGGATCGCGAGCAGCCCACCGGGGACCAGGTGGGGCACCCAGCCGTGGTAGTCGGCCGAGGCGACCTCCTCGCCGTGGCCCCCGTCCACGAAGAGCAGGTCGAGGGGCTGAGCGAAGTGCTCGGCGACGACGGCCGACGGCCCGACGAGGCCCACGACCACCGACTCGAGGCCGGCGTCGGCCACGGTGCGCTGCCAGGTCGGCAGCGTGTTGATGCGCCCGTCGGCCTGGTCGACTAGATCGGCCTCGAAGTGCTCCCAGCCGGCCTGCTGCTCCTCGCTGCCGTGATGGTGGTCGAGGGAATACAGGACCGAGCCGCTCTCGCGGGCGGCCGCGCCCAGGAACACCGTGGAGCGCCCGCACCAGGCGCCGACCTCCAGCCAGGTCCCCCCGGGCCGCTCGCGACCCCGCCGGCGCCCGTGCGCGCTCAGGGCGCGCCCCTCGGACACGGGCAGAAAGCCGCGCACCGACGCCGCGAAGTCCACCAGCTCCTCGTAGGTCATGCGCGCACCGCCTGGACCAGCGTCACGATGCCGAGAGTGGCGAAGACCACGCCCCCGATGCGCCGGACGACCCGCGTGGGCACCCACCGCTGCAACAGGCGGCCGCCGAAGGCGCCGAGGTAGGCCACGACGACCAGGGCCAGGGATCCGGCGGCGAAGACCGCCACCGGGTCGTGGGTGCGCGCCGTCAGGCTGGCCGCCTGGATCTGGGTCAGGTCACCGAACTCGCCGAGAAAGATCACGCCGAAGGCGGCACCGATCTCGCGCGCGGGGGACGCGGTGCGCTCGCGCTGGGCCTCGTGCTCGCCGCGCTGCTCGACCTCGCGCTCCCGGGCCACCAGCAGGTAGGTGGCCCCACCGAGGAACAGGGCGGCCACGATCGCGTCGCGCACCCGGGGCGCCAGCAGGGTCAGCAGGCCACCGGCGGTGACGGCGATGGCCATCTGGACGACGAATCCGGCGGCGGCACCGAGCGCGACGTGGCGCGGGCGGGCCCGCGTCGACATGACGATCACCGCGACCATCGTCTTGTCGGGCAGCTCCAGGGCGAACATCAGCGCCATGACGCCGAGGAAGGTGCCCGCGGTCACGGCCCTAGAACTGCTGGCGGATCGCCTCGGCGAAGGCCTGGCCGACGCGCATGCGCTCGACCCACTGCTCCACCGAGGCCGGGTACCCGCCGACCACCGGATGGGCCTCGTGGAAGGCCGCCACCTCGTCGGCCAGCTCGGGGTCGCTGATGAAGGTGGCGATGCCCGCGGCTAGGCGGGCGTGGAGGCTCGGCGAGAAGCGAGAGATCGCCTCGTCCCAGCGGCTGGCCAGCAGGTGCCACACCGCCGGGCCGGTGGTCTCGTTGCGCATCAGGGTCGGCACGATCATCGGCCCGTCCTGGGTGCGAAAGTCGGTCAGGCAGCGGTTGGCGGCGTCGAGCGCCACCGCGGGGTCGTTGAAGGACCCCAGGGCGAGCTGGTAGCGCAGGGCCTCCTGGGGCGTGGGTGCGCTGCGGTAGGCCTCGAGGAACCGCTCGTAGTCGCCCGGGCGGTCGTGGTCGGCCACCAGGCGCAGGATCGGGGCCGCCAGATCGCCGCTGACCTCGCCGCGATCGAAGCGCGCGACGGCCTCGGCGCGCACCTGCGGGTCGCGGGCGACCTCGCCCAGCAGCTGCACCAGGGTGCCACGCAGCTGGGCGCGCACCGGGCCCTCGTCGGGCTGGACGTCCCAGCCCAGGCGCGCGAACGCCGGGCCGGCTATCTCGGCGACCTGGGCGGCCAGGACCTCCCGCCCGGGCTCGTCCAGGGCCCGGCGGACCATGCTGGTCGCCGCCAGCACGAAGTCCCACGGCGTCGACTCGTCAATGGGCGTGAGGCCCCGGGCCAGGGTGAGGAACTCGGACCAGGTGATGACGCGGGCGAGCAGCGTGGCCCAGCCGTCGCTGAGCAGCGTGGCGCGCTCGATCGCGGTCAGGCGACCGAGGTCGGCGGCCACGGCGGCCAGCGCGTCGGGGCGGTAGTGGCTGCGGTACACGCCGGATCCCCCGGCGTTGAGCAGCGTGGGCGCGGCGGACTCGAGGGTCAGCGACTCCTCGCTCAGCAGGTGGCGACGCACCTCACCGCCTCCCAGCGGGCGTGTCAGGACGGGCACGATCCAGTGGTCCCCGATGGCGCCCTTGCGCGCAGCGCCGAGAAACGCGAAGGGCTCCTGGCGCAGCTGGTCACCGTCCAGGCTGATCAGCGGGTGGCCGCCCTGGAGGATCCAGGTGTCCATCATCGCGTGGACGGGCGCGCCCGAGACCTCCTCGAGGGCGTCCCACAGGTCCGTGGTCACGGCGTTGGCGTAGCTGTGCTGGCGCAGGTAGTGACGGATGCCGTCGCGGAAGGTCGTCTCGGTCAGGTACTGCTCGAGCATGCGCAGGACCGACGAGCCCTTCTCGTAGGTGAGTGCGTCGAACATGCCCTGCGTGTCGTCGGGCGAGAGGACCGCGTACTCGATGGCCCGCGTGTGGGCCAGGGCGTCGATCTGCAGCGCCATGTCCTTGTGCGTCGCCTGCTCGGACCAGATGTGCCAGTCGGGCCGGAAGGCGTCGGAGCACTTGAGCTGCATGAAGGTGGCGAAGGCCTCGTTCAGCCAGATCCCCTCCCACCACTCCATCGTCACCAGGTCGCCGAACCACATGTGGGCCAACTCGTGGTGGACCACCTCGGCCACCCGGGAGGTCTCGGCCAGGGCGGCGGTCTCCGGGTCGACCAGGAGGGCCGTCTCGCGGAAGGTGACGCACCCCAGGTTCTCCATGGCCCCGAAGGCGAAGTCCGGGATGGCCACCATGTCGAGCTTCTCGCCGGGGTAGGCAATGGCGAAGTAGTCCGGGAAGTAGTTCAAGGCGAAGTCGGCCGCCTCCAGGGCCAGGGGGGCTAGGTGCACCTTGCCGATCGGGGTGATCACCCGCACCGGCACGCCGCGCACCTCGCGGATCGCGGTGGCCTCGAAGGGGCCGATGATGAAGGCCACGAGGTAGCTCGACATGACCATCGTGGGCGCGAAGCTGACGCTGCGCTGGCCGTTGCCGAGGTCGACGTTGGCGATCTCGGGCGCGTTCGAGACCGCGAGCAGGTCGCTCGGGACGGTCAGGTTGATCTGGAAGGTCGCCTTCAGGGACGGCTCGTCGAAGCACGGGAAGGCGCGGCGGGCGTCAGAGTGCTCGAACTGCGTGGTGGCGATGACGTGCGCGACGCCGGCGTCGTCGGTGTAGGTGGAGCGGTAGAAGCCGACCAGCCCGTCGCTCAGGATCCCGGTGAAGGCCAACTCCAAGGTGGCGGGGCCCGCGGGGATCTTCTGGTCGAAGGGGAAGGTCACCGTCTGGTAGCGCTCGTCGGCCTGGTGGCTCCCGGCGTGGTGGGCGACCCCGGCGCTGGTGACCGTGGCCGGGCTCAGCTCGAGATCCTTGGCGTGCAGGGTGATGGCCGACACCGGAACGACGACCTCGACGTCGATCTCGACGCGGCCCGCGAAGGTCGCGGCCTCCAGGTCAGAGGTCAGGAAGATGCGGTACGCCCGCGGCAGGACGTCGCGGGACAGGCGGTAGGGATTTGGCGTGCTCATCGTTGGCCACACTAGGGCGAAATCCTCTACGCTCGCTGGGTGACAAGTCGCCCGAGCCCGGTGTCGCTGCGCGTCAAGCCGGGGCCCACCCGGCTCGCCGTGACCGGTATCGGCAACGCCTTGCTGGACGTCATCAGCCAGGATCACCGCGAGGCCTACCGCGACCTGGGGCTCGTCAAGGCGGCCATGACGCTCATCGGGCGCGAGGACCTGGGGCGGTTCGCCGAGGCGATGGGGCCGACCGTCCAGATGTCGGGGGGGTCCGTCGCCAACTCGATCGCCGGCATCGCGGCGCTGGGGGGCGCGGCTGGATTCATCGGCAAGGTCGCCGACGACGACTTCGGCGAGCGCTTCGCCCACGACCTGCGCTCGCTCGGCGTCGAGCTGGACCTGGCCGTCGCCGACGCGGCTGAGGGGGCCACCGGCCGCTGCCACGTGTTCATCAGCGACGACGCCCAGCGCACCATGGCCACGTATCTGGGCGCCTCGAACCGCCTGGGACCCGAGGACATCCGCGAGCCCCTGATCGCGCGCTCCGAGATCACCTACGTCGAGGGATACCTCTACGACCTGCCGCCCGCCAAGGCCGCCGTGCGCAAGGTCGTCGAGATGGCGCACGTGCACGACTCGATGGTCGCGCTGTCGCTGTCGGACATGTTCTGCGTCGAGCGCCACCGCCACGACTTCTTGGAGCTGGTCACGAGCGACGTGGACGTGCTGCTGTGCAACGAGACCGAGATCCTCTCCCTCTTCGAGGTGTCGAGCCTGCCGCGCGCCTACGAGCTGCTCGACGAGCTGGGGCTGCTGGCGGTCGTGACGCGGGGGCCTCGGGGCGCCGATGTCGTGACGGCGACTGGGGTCGTGCCCGTGGCGGCCCACGACGTCGAGGAGGTGGTCGACCAGAATGGGGCGGGCGACCTGTTCGCCTCGGGATTCCTCTACGGCCTGGCCCTGGGGGCCGACCCGGTCGAGGCGGCCGAGCTGGGCTCCCTGTGCGCGGGCGAGATCATCCGGCACCTCGGGGCGCGTCCCGAGGTGGACCTCGCGGCGCTGGCCGTGGACGCGGGGCTCCTCTAGCGGCCCTCGGCATCCAGTCGCGCATCGAGCTCGGCGGTGCGGCGGTCCTCCTCGCGCACCCAGGCCCAGGCGATGGGCGCGGCCCACGCCAGCATCAGCGCGTCGCCCCCGATCCACATGATGGCGCCGCCCAGGTGCACGTTGGCCAGGATCGACGCCGGCGTCGACCCGGTGGGGGCCAGCGTACGGTAGGCGGGGAAGGGGTTGAACGACGACATGGCCAGGGCCAGGCCGGTGAAGGTGTCCACCGGCACCGCCGCCATCACGTAGACGAGGCGCAGCCCGGGGTGCAGGCGCCGGCCGCTCTCGATGCCGAAGGCCGCCCGGAAGAACAGGTAGCCCACCGCGACGAAGGCCACGTGCTCGACCTCGTGGGCCACGGGGTGGGTGAGGACCACGTCGAAGAGACCGGTGAGATGCGTGAGCGGAATGAAGACGAAGTACGCCGCGAAGGCAATCAGCGGGTGGGTCAGGGCGCGCCCGACCCGCGAGTCGAGGGCGGCACGCACGGGCGCGGCGAGAGCGGCGGCCAGGTCGAGGGGGGCCGAGAGGGCCAGCAGCGGGCCGGCCACCATGATGAGCGCGAGGTGCTGGATCATGTGGTCGCTGAAGTACGCCCGGTCGTAGACGCCGACGACCGACTGGGTGGCCAGGGCCAAGGTGACCAGGGCACCGAGGAATGCCGCGAGGCGGCGGGCCGGCCAGCCGGGCACCCGGTGCTGGGCCCACGCGTAGGCGATCGCCAGGACCACCAGGGCCGCCAGGACCTCGGGGACCACCTGGACGTGCGTCACGTCGCGCCACACGAAGGGCGCGAGCCGGGGGGCCATCGCCTCATCCTACGGGGACGCTCCTGGGCGCCTCGTCGGTAGGATGTCGCCGTGCATGCCAAGTGGTGGGGCGCTCGGGCCCTCGTCCTCCACCTGCTGCTGGGAGCCTGGCTCGTCCTGTGCGCCGTGGCGGCGTGGTGGCAGATCGGCCGGGCCGTGGGGGGGAACTCGCTCAGCTACCTCTACGCCATCGAGTGGCCGGTGTTCGGCGTGCTCGGCGTCATCGGGTGGTTCGCACTGATCAACCTGGAGAAGGTCTCCGCCGAGGACGAGGCGGCGCGCGCCGCCTACGAGCAGCACATGCGCGCCGAGGCGCGCGCCGCCCGCGAGCGCGAGGTCGAGGAGGACCCGCGCCTGGCGGCCTACAACGACCACCTCGAGCAGCTGGCCACGCGCACCAAGCGACGGCTGTGGGGCCACTCGTGAGCGTGGCCTTCGCGCGCTACCGGCTGATGTCCTTCGTGACCGGGACGACACTGCTGGTGCTGACGGCGTTCCTCATCCTGCACAGCGCCGACCTGGCCCTGTGGGAGCGGCTGCGCGTGCTGGTGACCATCGTGGGCGTGGGCCACGGCGTGGTGCTCTACCCGATCTACATGGTGCTGTGCGTGCACCTCGCGCTCAAGGCGCGCCTGGGGCTCGGGCTGGTGATCCTGATGCTGCTGGCGGGCTTCGTCCCCGGCCTGGCCTTCTACATGGAGCACCGGGTGGCCCAGCGCACCGCGACCCGGCGCGCGGCCGACGGCGCGCCCCCGTCGCTGGCCCCGACGACGCCGGGCCGGTGACTCACGGGGTCGTTCGGCTCAGCCGCGGCCGCAGTTCGGCTTCTTGCCGTGATTGGCCTTCTTCTTGGCGCGCAACTTCCGCTTGACGGTCCGCTTCGACATGGCTGACCATCCTAGTGCCTCGCGCGCGGTACGGTCTCGGGTGGTGGGCCCCCGTACGCACGAAGCGCCGTCGCCGGGAGCCCTGACCCTGGTGGCGACGCCCCTGGGGAACCTGAATGACGTGAGCGATCGGGCCCGTACGACGCTTCGCGCAGCCGACGTCATCTACTGCGAGGACACGCGGCGCACCCGCGTCCTGCTCTCGGCTCTCGGCATCGCGGGCGGCGGTCGCCTGCGCAGCCTGCACCAGCACAACGAGGTGGCGCTGGCCACCGCCGTGGTCGACGAGGTGGCCGCGGGGCGTCAGGTGGCTCTGGTCTCTGACGCCGGCACGCCGACGATCTCGGATCCGGGGCGGCGGGTCGTGCGGGCGGTGGCCGACGCCGGCCTGCGCGTCACCACGGTGCCCGGGCCGAGCGCCGTCGTGGCCGCGCTGTCGGTGAGTGGGCTGGACACCGATCGCTTCGTCATGGAGGGCTTCGTGCCCCGGCGCGGGCCCGAGCGCCGCGCGCGGTTCGCCGCGTGGCGCGCCGAGCCGCGCACGATCGTGTTCTACGAGTCCCCCCAGCGCCTGCTCGCGACCTTGCGCGAGTTGCGCGAGGCAGTCGGTGACCGGCGCGTGGCGATCGCCCGGGAGCTGACCAAGATCCACGAGGAGGTCGTGCGCGGGAGCGTGAGCGAAGTCCTCGAGCACTGGCCCGACGCCGAGGTGCGCGGGGAGGTGGTGGTCGTGGTGGCCGGTGCGGCGGGCTCCGACGTCGCCGCGTGGGCGACGCCCGACGCGGCCGCCGTGCGCGCCGCGGTGGCCACGCGCCTCGAGGCCGGGGACTCGGTGCGCGACGCCGCGGCGCGCGTGGCCGTCGAGCTGGGCGTGAGCCGCCGCGACGCCTACGGGGCTGCCGTGCTGCTCCGGCCGGGCTCACCCCCCTGATTCGTTACGCTGGTCCGGTGGCGCGCTTCTACATCACCACGCCCATCTACTACGTCAACGACGCGCCGCACGTGGGCCACGCCTACACCACGGTGGTCGCCGACGCCCTGGCGCGCTGGCACCGCTTGGCGGGCGACGACGTCTTGTTCCTCACGGGCACGGACGAGCACGGCCAGAAGGTCGCCGAGGCCGCCGCGCGCCACGGGACCACCCCGCAGGCCTGGACCGACCAGACGGCGGCGCGCTTCCACGACGCGTGGGACGCCCTCAACGTCGACTACGACGACTTCATCCGCACCACCGAGCCGCGCCACCTCGAGACGGTGCAGCGGTTCTTGAGCACCATCTACGACAACGGGTACATCTACAAGGGCCTCTACCGGGGGCTGTACTGCGTGAACTGCGAGGACTACTACACCCTGGAGGCCAGCGCCCAGGGGCGCTGCCCCGTCCACGGCACGCCCCTGACCGAGATGGAGGAGGAGAACTGGTTCTTCCGCCTCTCGGCCTTCGAGGAGCGCCTGCGCGACTACTACGACCAGCACCCCAACTTCGTGACGCCCGAGACCAAGCGCAACGAGGCCTACGCGTTCATCGCCGGCGGGCTGAAGGACATCTCCATCACGCGGACCTCGATCGACTGGGGGATCCCGGTCCCCTGGGACCCGGCGCACGTCTTCTACGTGTGGTACGACGCGCTCATCAACTACCTCACCGCCATCGGCTACGGCCGGGAGGACTCGACCGTGGCGACCTGGTGGCCCGCCTCCCACCACCTGATCGGCAAGGAGATCATCCGCTTCCACTGCGTGTGGTGGCCCGCCATGTGCCTGGCGGCGGGACTCGAGCCCCCCCACCACGTCCAGGTCCACGGCTGGCTGCTGGTCGGGGGGCAGAAGCTGTCCAAGACCATGGCCGCCGAGGGCGCGGTGCGCTTGACCGACATCGCCCCCGTGACCCTGATCGAGGAGTTCGGCGTCGACCCCCTGCGCTACTACCTGCTGCGCGAGACGGCGCTCGGCAACGACGGCGAGTTCTCCTACGAGGGCATCGTCCAGCGCTACAACGTGGATCTGGCCAACAACCTGGGCAACCTGCTGGCCCGCGTGGTGCGCGTCGTGGAGACCAAGTGCGCCGGCACGGCCCCCGCGCCGCCGGCGTCAGCCGAGCTGCGGGCGCCGGCGGCCGACGCCGCGGCGCGGGCGCGCGACGCCTGGGAGCGCTTCGCCCCCCACGCGGCCCTCGAGGCCACCTGGTCGCTGATCGGGGCGACCAACGCGTTGCTCGAGCGCCACGCACCCTGGAAGATGGAGCCGGGGGGTCCCGTCGAGGCGGTGCTCGGCGAGGCCCTCGAGGCGCTGCGCATCGTGGCGATCCTGGTGAGCCCGGCCATGCCGGCCGTGGCCGACGAGATCTGGCGACGCCTGGGTCTGGCCGGGTCCCCCCTCGACGCGGGGCTCGGCGGGCTGGCCTGGGGCGGGACCCCCGGGGGGGCCCGCCTCGAGGCGGGTCCTGCGCTGTTCCCGAGGATCGTGAGCCCGTCGTGAGCGCCTGGACCGACGCCCACTGCCACGTGCAAGACGCCTTCGCCGGCCGCGACGCTACGCCCACCGACGAGGTGCTGACGCGGGCGCGCCAGGCGGGCGTGGACCGCGTGGTCGTCGTGGGCACGGACCTGAACACCTCGCGCCAGGCCCTGGACCTGGCGGCCCAGCCCCAGCCGGTCGAGGTGTATGCCGTCATCGGTCTGCACCCGCACGACTCGGCGCAGGATCGCCAGCCGCTGTATGACCTGGTGGCGGCCCGGCCCGTCGGCCTGGTCGGGGTGGGCGAGACCGGCCTGGACTACTACTACGAGCACGCCCCGCGCGCGACCCAGCGGCGGGCCTTCGCCGAGCAGGTGGGCTGGGCCCACGAGTTCGACCTCGCGCTGGTGATCCACGCCCGCGAGGCCGTCGACGACATCGTGGACATCCTGGCCAGCGAGGGGACGCCCGCGCGCACGGTCATCCACTGCTTCACCGGCACTCCCGAGGAGGCCGAGCGCTACCTGGCGGCGGGCTGCGACATCTCGGTGGCCGGCATCGTGACCTTCAAGAACGCCGAGAGCCTGCGCGAGGCCGTGCGCCTGGTGCCGGCCGATCGCCTCCACGTCGAGACCGACAGCCCGTTCCTGGCCCCGGTGCCGCTACGGGGCCAGCCCAACGAGCCAGCCAACGTCGCGGTGGTCGGCGCATTCGTGGCCGAGCTGCGCGGCGAGGACGTCGACGAGCTGCGCCGAGCCACCGTAGCCAATACCAGCCGGCTCTTCGCGCTGGAACGGTGATTTCCATCAGGTAAGATGGAAATAAGGACGACGCGCCTTGCTCTGGCGGCGCCGCGTGCCTAGCGTTGTCCGGAGCGTGGCGACGCGCTGACCAATCGGAGGGTGGGCTACTGACGTCATCGAAAGGCCGGGCGCGAATGCGTTGGGCGTGGCGAATGGCGGTCGGGGCGATCACGTGCCTTGGGCCACTGCTTAGCGCCACCGAGTTCTCGGGGGCGTCGTCCTCGCACGCCTCGGTGGCCATGCCCGACGTCGTGCACTTCGATCGCGCCAGCACGTTCGCCGCCATGGCCCGGGCCGACCTGTACTTCCGCACCAGCGGCCCGGCCAACTGGAACGTCGCGGTGGGCGAGGTGCCCCGCGCGGGCACCCTCGTCCCTCGGGGGTCGACGGTCGTGGTCGACACGGCGGTCGAGGCGCCCCGTACCACGGGCCTGACCGTGATGCCCGACCTGCTCTACCGCAGTCGCGCCGAGGTCTTCGCCGCCATGCGCCAGGCGGGCCTCTACTTTGTGACCAAGGGCCCGGCCGCCTGGACCCTCGTGACCGCCCAGCACCCGGGGCCCGGGACGTCGCTCCCGGTGCACGCCACCGCCGTCTTGGGCGTGGCGCGGGTGGCGGGCTCGTCGCCCTCGGGCGAGACGACGGTGCCCGACGTCGTGCACCTGAGCCGTTCTCGGGCCTTCGCGGCCATGGCCCGCGCCGGGCTGTACTTCAGCGTGAGCGGTCCCGCGGACTGGACGGTCGTGACGGGCCAGGTGCCGGCCGCCGGCACCCGCGTTGCCTGGCACGGCTCGGTCGTGCTGGCCGTCGCCCACGTCGTGGCGGCCCCGCGCGCCCCGACCGCCGCCCGCGCCCCCACCGCCGCGCGTCCCGTCGGCGGGTCACGGGTTCCCGACTTGGTCGGCCTGAGTGCCCGCGTGGCCGAGACGACCTCGGCGCGCGCCGGCCTGCGCCTGCGCGTGCGCGTGGCCGGTGGCGGAGCCTGGAACGTGGTCGCCGCCCAGAGCCTGCGTCCGGGGGCGCGCGTCGCGCGCGGCACCGTGGTGGTGGTGCGCGGTGTGCGGCGCGTGACTCCCGCGGCGGTCGTGTCGACCACGATCGCCCCGGCGCACGAGCGGGTCGGGATCGCCACGTGGTACTCGTACATCCCCGGCCAGTGCGCCACGTGGTATCTCCCGCGAGGCACGCGCATCACCGTCGAGGACCTGGCGACCGGGCGCACCGTCTCGTGCCTGGTCACCGACCGCCAGGACTACGCGCCCGGTCGCGTGGTGGACCTGTCCGAGACGCAGTTCAGCCTGCTCGCGCCGCTGTGGCGCGGGGTGGTCGAGGTGCGCGTCACGTGGTGACGACCTAGCGCGGTGACCCACACCCGCGCGACCCTGAGCGCCCTGCTGCGCGACCACGACCTGCACCCGTCGCGCGCCCTGGGCCAGAACTTCGTCGTCGACCCCAACACCGTGCGTCGCATCGCACGCCTGGCCCAGGTGGGCGCTGGCGACGTGGTGGTCGAGATCGGCGCCGGCCTGGGGTCGCTGACGCTCGCGCTGGCCGAGACGGGCGCCGAGGTCGTGGCCGTCGAGGTCGACCGCCATCTCCTGGCCCCGCTGCGTGCCGTGGTCGAGCCGCGCGGCGTGGCGGTGCACGGGGGGGACGCCACGGTGCTGGACTTCGGCGCGCTCACCGCCGGGCGCCCGTGCGTGGTCGTGGCCAACCTGCCCTACAACGTCGCGACCCCCCTGGTGCTGCGGCTGCTCGAGACCCAGCCGGTGGTGCGCCGGCTCTTCGTCATGGTCCAGCGGGAGGTGGGCGAGCGCTGGGTCGCGGCGCCGGGCGACCCGGCCTACGGCGGGGTGTCGCTGCGGGTGGCCTACTTCGCCGACGCGCACCTGGCCGGGCGCGTGCCGGCGACCGTCTTCCTGCCGCGCCCGCGCGTCGAGTCGGTCCTGGTGGCCCTGGAGCGCCGGGCGGTGGTGCGCATCGATCCGGCGCGCGTCAGCGAGGAGGACCTCTTCGACGTCGTGCGTCGCGCCTTCGCGCACCGGCGCAAGATGCTGCGGCGCTCGCTGGCCGACTGGTCCGATCCGGCGGTCTTCGACCGGGCCGGGGTCGACCCCACCGCGCGGCCCGAGCAGCTCGGGCTCGAGGAGTTCGCCCGGCTAGCGTCGGCCCGGTGACGACCCTGGAGGCACCGGCGAAGCTGACCTGGAGCCTCGCGGTTCGCGCCCGCCGTGACGACGGCTACCACGTGCTGCGCGCCGAGATGGTGACCCTGGGGCTGCGCGACGCGCTGCACGTCCACCAGGGTGGCACCGGCGTGCGCTTCACCGGCCCCTACGGGGCGTCGGTGGACCGGGGCCCCGGCGAGTTGGTGGGGCGCGCGCTGGCGCTGGTTGGTCGCGCGGCCGGCGTCACGGTCGACAAGCAGATCCCCGTCGGCGGGGGGCTGGGGGGCGGCAGCGCCGACGCGGCCGCGATCCTGCGCTGGGCGGGTGGCGTGGACCCGGCGACCGCGCTCACGCTCGGGGCCGACGTGCCGTTCTGCCAGATGGGCGGCCGGGCCCGGGTCGAGGGGATCGGGGAGGAGCTGACCCCGCTGCCCTGGGTCGAGCGGGACGTCACGCTGCTGGTGCCCGACTTCGCGGTGTCAACGGCGGCGTGCTACCAGGCCTTCGACGAGATGGTGGCCGCTGGGTGGCGCGCCACCGGGCGCAACCACCTCGAGGAGCCCGCCCGCCGGGTCGAGCCGCGCCTCGCGGCGACGCTGGACTGGCTGCGCGCCCGCTACGGCGAGGTGCACCTCGCCGGATCCGGGTCGACGCTCTACGTGGAGGGGCACCTCGAATCTCCCGAGGTGCTGACGGGGCCGGCGGGGCCGGTACGGGTGGTGGTGACGGCGACGGCGCGCTAGTGCGCGACTACTTGCCGGCCGCGCGGCGCTGGAAGCGCGTCCGCTTCAGCATCTTCTTGTGCTTCTTCTTGCGCATGCGCTTGCGGCGCTTCTTAATGAGAGATCCCATGGCCTGTAGAACACTACTCGGTTCGGCGGCTGGACCGCGAGGAGGCGGGGGTCCCCGGGTGCCGCTCGACGCGCAAAGCGCGTCGCGGGCAGTCGCGCACGGCCCGGCGCGCCGACTCGCGCACGGCACGTGCCGACAGGGGCGTCGGTGCCCGAGCCAGGATCGGGTAGCCCCACTCGTCGAGGTGGACGAGCTCGGGGGCCAGCTCGGCGCAGTGGCCGTAGCCGTCGCACTGGATCGGGTCGACGACCAGGATGAAGGTGTCGGTGCGCGACCTCACTGCCATACCAGGTCCTCCTCGGGCTCGAGCTCGGGCACCGCGATGACCGCCCGGCGCGCGCCGGCGTCGCAGGGTCGTCCGCGCCGGTGGGCGTCCAGGTCCGGGGCGAAGACGTCGAGGGCCGAGCGCACCAGGCGCACCACGCCGTCGGGGTGGCGGCACGCCCCGCGCCCCGCGATGACGTCCGTGCGCTGGGCGAGTCGCGTCAGCGCCGCCGGCGCGTCGGGCCCCGCGGCCACGATCGTCTGCAGGTCGCGGGCCAGCGCGGGCAGCCCGAAGGCGCAGGGCCCGCACTGGCGGGCGCTCTCGTGGGCCATCCAGCGCGTGATGCGCAGCGTCTCGCGCAGGCCGCAGCCGTCGCGCGGCAGCACCACGATCACGCCGGCACCGACGCTGGCCCCGAGGGGGTGCAGGGCCTCGTTGGCCAGGGGCGCGTCCAGGTGGGAGGCGGCGAGCCAGGTCCCGCCGTAGCCGCCGAGGAGGACCGCTTGGGGATCGAGGTCGGCGCCCGCGGCCCGGAGGGCCGTGCGCAGCGGCGTGCCCAGGGCCAGCTCGACGACGCTCGGGCGCGCCACGGCCCCGGTGACCGACACCAGCGTGCTGCCGGGGCTCGCCTCGGTGCCGAGCGCGCGGAACCACGCCGCGCCGTGGCGGGCGATCAGGGCGACGTGCGCGCAGGTCTCGGCGTTGTCGACCAGCGCCGGCGCGCCGGCGATGCGCAGGATGCTGGGCCGGCGCGGCCGGTACTGGGGCAGGGCCTGGTGGTCGTTCAGCCAGTGCACCAGTGCCGACTCCTCGCCGGCCACGTAGCGCCACGGCGGCGTGTGCAGCTCCAGGGCGAGTCCGCGGTCCTCGCGCTGGCGCTCGCGCAGCGCGTGGCGCACGATGCGCACCGTCTCTTGCTCGTCGCGGGCCACGGCGACGGCGACGCGCGCCGCGCCGATCGCCCGCGCCAGAGCGGTCGCGCCGTCGAGGACCAGGTGCGGGTTGGTGGCCAGCAGGGTGCGGTCCTTGTGGGCGGCCGGCTCGCCCTCCATGGCGTTGACGACCAGGACCTTGGCGTGTCCCCGCTGGGTGCGCACCACGGCCGCCTTGCGCGCGGTCGGGAACGCCGCCCCACCGCGCCCGGTCAGTCCCGCCGCCGCGAGCTCGTCGAGCAGGCCGGGCCCCGGCGGGGCCGCTCCGTAGCGGGCGCGGTGCTCGACCAGGCTGGTTGGCTGGCCGGGCACGCCGGCGAGCAGGCGCGGGAGGGATCGCGCGTCAGCCACGGGTTCGGCTCCCGACCTCGCGGGCCCCCCCGGACCGTCGGGAGTCCGGCCGCCGGGGCGGCGAGAGCGCGGTGCGACCGGCCGCCCGGTTGGGGCGGGCGGTGACGCGCCACAGCGCCGCCCCCGCGACCGACGCCAGGCTGGCCACGACGACCGCCAGGCCAACGCCGTGGCGCGCGTCGGTGCCCGTGCTCAGGGCGTGGACGAGGGCGACCGGGTAGCACAGCCAGCCCAGCCAGTGGATCGCGCGCCACGCGCCGTAGGAGAGGCGGGCCTGGAGCAGGCTCGAGAGCCAGACGGCGCCCAGGAGGTCGAGGGCCAGCGCGCCCAGCCCGACGCCGACGCGCCGGTAGGGCGAGGTCAGCGGGACGAGGATCGACAGCGGCCCGGTGGCCACGAAGCTGTCGGCGACGGTCGTGACCACGTGGATCGCCAGGAACGCCACCGCGATCGCCGAGACCGCGCGGTGGATCTGGGCCAGCTCGAAGCGGCCGACGCGCGCGCCGCCGACCCGGTTGGCCACCAGAACCCCCAGGCAGACCATCGCGGTGAGCAGGACCAGCGTCACCAGTCCGGTCGCCCGGGTGGTGTACCACAGGTACGGCGAGGTCAGCCCGGTCACGCCGACGCCTCCGCGGGCCAGCCCGCGACCCGCTCGACGCGGCCCTCGGCGCGGACCAGGCGCGCCGCCCATCCGGCGCCCGCGAGGCGGGCCGGGGCCTCGGCCCCCCACACCAGGGCGGCCGTGGAGAAGGCGTTGGCCTGCCAGCACGTGGGCGCGGCGACGGTGGCACTGGCGTAGGGTCCCGCGACGGCGGCTCCCGTGCGCGGGTCGATGATGTGGTGGGCGCGGCCCGCGGCGAGCCGCCAGGACCGGCGCGCCGTCGACGAGGTGGCGATGCCCCCACCATGGGCGAAGACGCGCGGCGCCACGTCCGGCGTGGTCACGCCGTCGTCGACGCCCACGACCCACGGGCCGGTCGGGCCCCGTCCGCGGACGGCGACGTCGCCGCCGATCTCGACCAGCGC
Source organism: Acidimicrobiales bacterium (assembly GCA_049965035.1). GTDB lineage: Bacteria > Actinomycetota > Acidimicrobiia > Acidimicrobiales > RAAP-2 > RAAP-2. The sequence goes on along the minus strand of JBMFWS010000003.1, from coordinate 56,661 downwards.
GCCGCCCCGGGGGGCCAGCTCGTCGGCCACGACGTCACAGGCCAGGGCCTTGGCCGTGGCCCCGAGGTCCAGCCGGCAGCCCGGGGCGAGCCGCACGGTGTGGCGCTCGCGATCCAGCGTCACCGCGGCGGGCCCCGCCGCCGGCACCGCGGGGCCGGCCTCCCGGGGAGTGCGGGAGGTCACGACGTCGAAGTCGGTGTCGTAGCCCAGGGCGACGAGGGCCGGCTCGATGGTGGGGTCGCAGGCGTCCGCCGTGGCCGTGGCGGCGGCCAGGGCCACCGCCACGGCCTGCTCGAGCACCGGCGACACCCGGACGTCCGCGTCCGGGCACGCGTTGAGCCGGCAGATCTCGCTTCGCGGATCGAAGCGGTTGCACGCCGCATCGAGGGCGGTGAGCCAGCGCCACAGCACGCGCTCGGCCTGCGGGCCGCTGGACGCGTCCTCGACCTCCAGGGTGCCCGTTAGGCCCCACACCGCGAAGCGCATGCTCACGAGCACACCGTCGAGCCCGACGGCGTGGTGTAGCACGCGGTCGTGGTCGTCACCGGTGCCGTGGTCGGGGGGCGGTAGCTGCCGGCGGTCGAGGGGGACGCAGTGGGCCCCGCGGCGGGCGTCGTCGTGGTGGGGGGCGCGGGCGCGCGGGCGGCGGTCGGGGCGGTCTGGGCCGCGTAGCCGACGAAGGCGGCGCTGGCCACCCCGGATCCCAGCAGGATCATCTGGGCCACGCGCCGCGCGCGGGTCTGGCGCCGGTCGCGCTCGCGCGGGGAGTGGGCGTCGGGTCGCATGTCCAGGCCCACTGTGCCACGAGGCGGTAAGGGAGGTCTGGGGGCCTGCTAAGAACTCTCCGAGAATCCCTCCAGCCCGCTGACGTCGACCACGGTGGGCAGGCGCAGGGTGAAGCGCGCCCCGCCCAGGTTGGCGTCACGGTCCACCGCCACGGTCCCGCCGAACTCCTCGACCACCTGCGCCACGATCGACAGGCCCAGGCCCGAGCCGGGCAGGGCGCGCGCCGAGCGCGAGCGCCAGAAGCGGTCGAACACGTAGGGGCGGTCCGCCTCGTCGACCCCAGGTCCCGAGTCCGAGATGGTGACCGCGCCGTCGGCCGTGGTGACGGCGATGCGCCCCGACGGGGGAGCGAACTTGACGGCGTTGGTCAGCAGATTGCTGATGGCGCGCACCAGCCGGTCGCGGCGCCCGAGCACCCAGGAGGGGGTCGAGGTGCTCTCGACGGTCACGTCCTTGATGCGGGCGTAGGTGCGGGCGGTGTCCACGCACTCGTCGACGATCTCGTCGAGGCGCAGGGGGACCACGGCGCCTTCGGAGCGCTCACCGCGCGAGAGTTCGCCGAGGTCCCGCACCAGCGAGGCGAGCTCGTCAACCTGGGTGACGATGTCGACGGAGAGCTGGTCGAGATCGTCGGTGCCGAGGTCTCCCGCCCGACGCAGCACCTGAGCGTTGGTGCGCAGGCTGGTCAGGGGCGTGCGCAGCTCGTGGCTGGCGTCGGCCACCAGCTGGCGCTGGAGGGACTGGCTGCGCTCGACCGAGTCCATCAGCCGGTTGAAGGCGCGGCGCAGGCGCCCGAGCTCGTCGTTGGCGCCCTCGTCGAGGCGCCGGCTGACGTCGGTGGTCTGGGCGACCATCTCGACCTCGCTGGTCACGTTCTCCAGGGGGTGGAGGGCCGCTCGCGCAATGGCCAGGCCCAGGCCCAGCGCCACGGCGAGACCACCGGCCACCACCAGCACCAGGGTCCACACCAGGTGCCGCAGCTCGCCCACCTGGCCGGCGATGTTGACCACGAACAGCTCGGCTGACGTGGTCTTGACCTGGCAGAGGCCGGTGGCGCAGTCCACGACCGAGTTGGCTGGGAGCGGGACGATGAGCTCGCGGTAGGGCTGGCCGCCAAAGTTCACCGTGCGCAGCACCTGGTGGCCGTGGCCCCGGGCGATGGCCCGGATCTCGGCGTCGATGGGCACGTTCGAGCTCGGCACGGTGCTCCCGTCGGCCAGCACCAGCTCGAAGTAGGCCCCGGTGATCAGGTTCTCGTCGCCCACCGGATGGCTGGAGGGCGACTGGGAGGACTGCACCAGGGACAGGTCCACGGCGTGCATGATCGCGTTGCGCGTGGTCCAAAACGACGCCAGGCTGCCCAGCACCACCGCGACGGCCGCCACGCCCAGCGTCGCGGTGATGACGCGGAGGCGGAAGGTCACGAGGGGCGAAGCACGTAGCCCACGCCGCGGATCGTCTGGATGAGGCGGGGCTCGCCCCCCTCCTCGAGCTTGCGGCGCAGGTAGCCGATGTAGACGGCCAGGGAGTTGGTTCCCGAGTCGAAGGTGTAGCCCCACACCAGGTCCAGGATCTGGTCGCGCGTCAGCACCTGGCGCGGGTGGCGCAGGAACAGCTCGAGGAGGTCGAACTCGATCTTGGTGAGCACGATGGTCCGCTCACCGCGGACCACCTCCCGGGTCAGGGGGTTCAGCGTCAGGTCCTCGAAGCGCACGGCGGCCTCGTCGCCCTCACCCAGGCTGTGGCGGCGCAGGAGGGCGCGCAGGCGCGCGAGCAGCTCGGCCAGGTCGAAGGGCTTGACCAGGTAGTCGTCGGCCCCCACATCGAGCCCGGCCACGCGGTCGTTGACCGCGTCGCGGGCCGTGAGCATCAGGATCGGCGTCGCATCGCCGGCGCGACGGATGCGACGGCACACCTCGAGCCCGTCGATGTCGGGCAGCTGCAGGTCCAAGACGATCACGTCGGGGGCGCGCAGCTGGACCGCGCGCAGGGCCGACGAGCCGTCCTCGAACAGCTCGACGTCGTAGTCCTCCATGCGCAAGGCGCGTCCCAGGGCCGTGCGGATAGCCGCGTCGTCGTCGACGATCGCCACGTACGGGTTCGGGACTGGTCCCACACCACCTCCTCCGGCACCGAGCACCCTCTAGTGTGGTGGTCCGGTGTAAGCGGTCGCCGGGGATTGCCTAATAATCGCCGAAGACCGGTTCGTACTGTAGTGGCGGGTAGTTCAATCGGCAGAACAGCGGACTTTGGATCCGAAGGTTGGAGGTTCGAGCCCTCCCCCGCCAGCATCTCAGCCCGGCGTCACCGTCGCGACCAGGCGGCCGCCAGGATCTCGGCCAGCACCACCGGGGCGTCGCCCTGCACCGAGTGGCCGGACCCGGGAACCCCGACGACGTGCGCGTGGGGGAGCAGGCGCCGGAACTGCGCCTCGTCGGCGTCGTCGACGACCGAGCCCGGCCCGAGGGCCCGCACCAGGGTCACGGGCATGGTGAGGCGGGCCAGGCGCTCCCAGAGGTCTGCGGCGTCCGGGGCCTCGACGCTGGCGCGAGGGTGGCGCTGGTGGCGCCACACCCACGACCCGTCGGGCCGCTGGATCGCGTTGTGGAGGATGCCCCGGCGCAGCGAGCTCTCCGAGCGCGTCGGGTTGTGCTCGACGGTGCGCGCCAGGATCTCCTCGAAGCTGGCGAAGGTGGCGGGCCCGTTGACGAAGGTGGTGACGTGGCGGGACTTCTCGGGGGTGACGCCGGGCGAGATGTCGATGAGCGTGAGCGAGGACACCAGATCGGGTCGCCGGTCGCTGATCGCGATGGCGACCAGGCCCCCGAGCGACATCCCGGCCAGGTGCCGGCCCGCGGGGGCCAGCGCCTCCCAGGCGGCGATCACGTCGCTCGCGTAGTCCTCGACGGCGACGGGACCGAAGGGGCTGGTGTCGGAGTGCCCGTGTCCGGGCAGGTCGAGCGCGAGGAGGGGGCGGCGCAGGGCCAGGGCGACCGTGTCGAAGGTGTGGGCGTTTTGGCCCACGCCGTGCAGGAGGATCGCTTCGGGCTCGCCGTCCCCGAACTGGAGGCCGCTGAGCTGGCGCAGGCCGTCGACGGCCACGAAGCACCGCCGCACTGGCGGCACCGGACCGCTCAGCCCCCACTCGTCGAGGTTCTCTTGGAGGTAGGCGAACTCGTCGTACGCGCCCGTGCTCACGCAGGCATCGTAGATGCTAGGCCTGCACCCCTTCGGCCTCGCTCGGGGCGGCCTGCTGCTCGGCGACCTTGGCGTGCACCTCGGCCATGTCCAGGGCCATCACCTTGGAGATGAGATCCTCGAGGGCGCGCTCGGGCAAGGCGCCAGCCTCCGCGTACAGGACAACCTGCTCGCGGATGATCATCAGGGTGGGGATGGAGAAGATGTTGAAGGCCGCGGCCAGCTGCTGCTGGGCCTCGGTGTCGACCTTGGCGAAGACGATGTCGGGATGGGCCTCGGAGGACTTCTCGTAGACGGGGGCGAACATCCGGCACGGGGCGCACCACGCGGCCCAGAAGTCGATGAGCACCACGTCGTTGGACGAGACGACCTCGTCGAAGGTCTCTGCGGTCAGTTGCACGGTTGCCATCGGGCTCCCTCCTCGTGGCTCGGTGGTGCCAGTATACCCCCCTGGGTATAAGTCGTGACGGCGCGCTCGTCGCGCGCCCCGCGTGCTAGGAGAGGAGGGTGGAGCGAACGACGGCGGCAGTGGTCCTGGCAGCGGGCGCCGGGACGCGAATGCGCTCGGCCCGGCCCAAGCCGCTCCACCGGCTGTGCGGGCGCCCGCTGACCGCCTACGTCCTGGACGCGCTCGCGCTCCCCGAGGTCTCGGCCACGGTGGTGGTCGTCGGCCATCAGGCGGCCTGGGTCGAAAAGGAGCTCTCCGCCGACCTGGCCGCGCGCCGCGAGGTCGTCTTCGCCTACCAGGCCGAGCAGCTGGGCACGGGGCACGCGGTGGCGGTGGCCCGCCCGGCCCTGAGCGAGGTCGTCGGCGACGACGGGGACGTCGTGATCGTGCCGGGCGACACGCCGCTGCTCGGGGGTTCCACGATCCGCGCGCTGCTGGTCGCTCACGCGGCCTCGGCGGCCGCACTGACCCTGCTCACGGTGGAGCTCGAGGATCCCTACGGGTACGGCCGGGTGGAGCGGGCCCGCAACGGGCAGCCCGCCCGCATCGTCGAGGAGGCCGACGCCACGGAGGCGCAGCGCGCGATCCGCGAGGTGAACTCGGGCGTCATGGTCGTGCGCGCCAGCGTCCTGTGGCCGGCGCTGCGCCGGATCGACCGGGCCAACGCCCAGGGGGAGTTCTACCTCACCGACCTGGTCGCGGTGCTCCACGAGGGCGGTCACGAGACGGCGGCGGTGCTGCTCGAGGACGCCGAGCAGGTGGCCGGGGTGAACGATGGCCGCCAGCTGGCGGCGGCCGAGGCCGTGGTGCGCCGGCGCATCGTCGAGGGCTGGCTCAGCCGCGGTGTCGACATTTGGGACCCGGCGACCACGCACGTGGACGCCACCGTCCTGCTCGAGCCGGATGCGGCGATCCTGCCCGGCACGGTGCTGCGGGGCCGCACGCGCGTGGGCGCGGGCGCCCGCATCGGCCCCCACGCCTACCTGCGCGACGTCGTGGTGGGCGCCCGGGCGCGCGTGGGAACCGTGGAGGCCCGCAACGTGCGCATCGCGCCGGGTGCGCAGGTCGCCTCGTTCCAGGTCCTCGCGCCGGGATCGAGCGTCGCGGCCGACGACTCGGCCTGACCCTCCGGCGCCCCGCACCGCTCGCGGTACGCTACGACGGTGGAGTCCCTCGCCAAGAGGCGCCTGGTCATCGTGTCCGGGCGCGCGCACCCGGCCCTGGCGCGCGACATCGCCGACCGCCTGAACGTCGAGGTCAGCGAGGCCAACGTCCGGGAGTTCGCCAACGGCGAGATCCACTGCCGCTACGACGAGTCGATCCGCGGCGCCCACGTCTTCATCATCCAGACCCACGCCTCACCGGTGAACGACGCGGTGATGGAGCAGCTGATCATGATCGACGCCGCCAAGCGCGCCTCGGCCAAGAGCATCACGGCGGTCGCCCCCATCTACGGCTACGCGCGTCAGGACCGCAAGAGCACCGGACGCGAGCCCATCACCGCCAAGCTCATCGCCAACATGCTCCAGACCGCCGGGGCCGACCGGGTGCTGTCGGTGGACTTCCACTCCGGGCAGATCCAGGGATTCTTCGACATTCCCGTCGACCACCTGGTGGCCGCGCCAGTGCTGGAGACCTACCTGCAGGCCCACGTCGACCCGCATAGCATCGTCGTGGTCGCTCCTGACGCCGGGCGCGTCAAGGTGGCCGAGCGCTACGCCCAGCACCTGGGGTGCGACCTGGCGCTCGTGCACAAGACCCGACCCCACGGCATGGCCAACGTCGCCGAGGCGCGTCACGTCGTGGGATCCGTGCGCGGGCGCCACTGCGTGGTGATCGACGACATGATCGACACTGCGGGGACCATCGTGGCGGCGTGCGACCTGCTCAAGGCCCACGGCGCCGAGGACATCTGGGTCATGGCCACGCACGCGGTCTTCTCGGCCCCGGCCGCCGATCGGCTCTTCAACGCCCCGGTCAGCCGGGTGATCGTCACCGACACCCTTCCGCTGCGCCCCGAGCAGCGCTTCGAGAAGCTCGAGGTCCTCTCCATCGCGACGGTCATCGCCAACGCCATCGCGGCGATCTTCGAGGAGTCGTCGGTCTCGTCCATCTTTGGCGGCGAGAACCAGGTCTGAGTTTCCCCCGGGGTGCGCAGCCGGTAGACTTGCCAGTCTGTGTGCGACTGCTGGCGGCGGTCGCCGGGTTAAGGAGTCTAGATGTCGCGGGTCACGTTGCAGGCGTCCACCGATCGGGAGGCGGGGTCGCGCGCGTCCCGTCGGCTGCGCCGCGCGGGTGCCATCCCGGGCGTCGTCTACGGACCCGGGGTGTCCACGCTCGCCGTCGCGGTGGACGCGCGGGCCTTTCGCCAGGCTGTTTCGGGTGAGCGGGGCCTGAACACCCTGATCGAGCTGAGCGCCGATGGCCGGTCCTTCGTGGTCATGGCCCGCGAGGTCCAGCGCCACCCGGTGCGCGGCACCGTGGCCCACATCGACTTCCAGGTCGTGGATCCCGACGCTCCCGTCGTCGTCGAGGTGCCCCTGCACCTGGTCGGTGACGCCGTCGAGGTGCGCCACGCCGACTGGGAGGTCGACCAGCAGATCTTCTCCATCGAGCTGCGCACCCGGCCCGAGAGGATCCCCACCCACGTCGACGTGGATGTGTCGGCCCTGCACGCTGGCGCGTCGATCCGCCTGGGCGACGTGGTCCTGCCCGAGGGCGTGGACGCGATGGGCGACCTGAACGTCACGGTCGTGGCCACCCACGCTGGACGGGCGACCAAGACCGTCGCACCGGCGTAACGCCGTGGCGCCGGGGCGCGCCAACGCCGAGCGGCGCGGCGCCACGAGCGCGTGGCTCGTGGTCGGCCTGGCCAATCCCGGTTCCGAGTACGCGGGGACGCGCCACAACGTGGGCGGCGACGCCGTGCGCCTGCTGGCCGAGCGCTGGGCGGTGCGCCTGCGGCGCGAGCGGCGCCTCCTGGCGGAGATCGGGACCGCGCCCGCCGGCGACGGCGTGGTCCTGCTGGCGGTCCCCACGACGTACATGAACGAGTCGGGCGCCGCCGTCGCTCCCCTGGTGCGCCGAGCGTCGCTGGCCAGCCTCGACGGCCTGGTCATCGTGCACGACGAGCTGGACCTCGAGCCGGGTCGCCTCCGCCTCAAGGTGGACGGGGGGCTGGCCGGGCACCATGGCCTGGAGTCGATCGCCCGCGCGCTGGGAACGGCCGCGTTCACGCGACTGCGCATCGGCATCGGCAAGCCGCCGCGCAAGGAGATGGGCGCCGACTACGTGCTGGCCCGCCTGAGCGGCGGGCGCCAGCGCGCCCGGGACGAGGACGTCGCGCGCGCTGCTGACATCCTGGAGGTGCTGGTGACCCAGGGCGTCGACGAGGCTCAGCGCCAGGTGACGGCGCGGTGAGCGCCAGCGCCGGGCTGCGGCGCGTCCTGGAGCGCCTGGCCCCGTCGCTGCGCGCGGCGGCGGCCCGAGGCACCGTGGCGCCCTCGACCTTCGCGACACCCGCGCTGGTGGCCGCGATGGCCCTGGAGGGGCCGGTGGCCGTGATGGTGGCGACCTCCCAGGACGCCCAACTCGTCGCCGAGGGGGTGTCGGCCTGGCTGGACGATCCGGTGGCGGTCGCCCTGGTCAGCGCCTGGGACATCCATCCCCTCGAGCGCGTGTCGCCCGACACGGCCGTGATGGCCGAGCGCACCCGCCTGCGCGCGGCGCTGGCCGACGGTGCCGGTCCGCGCGTCGTCGTGGGGGCCGCACGCGCCCTGGTGCAGATCGTCCCTCCCGAGCCCGCCGAGCTCCAGCCGGTGCGCCGGGGCGAGGCCATCGACCGTGACCAGCTGCTCGAGCGGCTGGTCGGGTGGGGATATCGCCGCGAGCCCCAGGTCGAGCATCGCGGCGAGTTCGCGGTACGCGGCGGGATCGTGGACCTGTGGGCGCCCGACCACGACCAGCCGGTGCGACTCGACCTGTTCGGCGACGAGGTCGACCGGCTGACGGTCTTCGACCTGGCCAGCCAGCGCTCGGTCGGAGATCGCGACGGGGTGGTGCTGTCCCCGGCGCGCGAGTGGCGCCCCGGGCCGGCGGGCCGCGCCCGGGCCCGGGCCACCGCGGCGGCCCAGCCCTGGGCCGCCCCGGTGCTCGAGCGCATCGGCGCGGGCGAGCTCTTCGACGGCATGGAGGGGTGGCTGCCCCTGGTCGCCGAGTCGCGGCGGACGCTGCTGGACGAGCTGGGGTCCTACACCATCGTGGTCGTCGAGCCCGAGCGGGTCGCCCGGCGCCTCGACGACGTGCTGGACGAGGAGAGCGAGCTGGCCAGCGTGGTGGCGGCGACGTGGCAGTCGCCCGATCCGGTGCCCCTGCTCCACGAGGGGCGGGCGGCCCTGGAGTCGCGCACCGTCGTCCCCCTGGCGGCCGACCCCGCCCTGGTCGAGCCCTGGCTGACCCCGCCCCCGGTCGTCCAGGGCGACCCGGGACGCATCGCCGCCCACGTGCGCGCGTGGCCGGGGGCGCGCCGGGGCGTCATCTTGACCTCCAACCCTGCCGCCGTCGAGCGCATGGCCGGCCAGCTGCGCGCGGAGGGGCTCAGCGTCACCACGGACCCGGCCGCCATCCTCGATACGCGCCTCAGCGTCGCCGTGAGCCACCTGCCGGCCGGCTTCTCCGCCCTCGAGGCCGACGTCGTCGTGTGGAGCGAGGCTGACTTGACGGGTCGGCGCAACGCCCACCGGGCCGTGCGCACGCGCGCGCGGGCCGTCGAGGGGTTCTTCGACGACTTCGCCGTCGGTGGGTACGTGGTCCACCGCCACCACGGCATCGCGCGGTTCGCCGGCACCACGACGCGCGCCATCTCGGGCACGGTGCGCGACTACCTGGTCCTGGAGTTCAAGGACGGGCGCAGCTACTGGCCAGCCGACCAGATGGAGGTCCTGACGCCCTATACGGGCGGGGACGCCCCCAGCCTGTCGCGCCTCGGCGGCGTGGACTGGCAGCGCACCCGGGCCCGGGCCCGGGCGGCCGCCTACCTGGTGGCTCAGGACCTGGTCGACCTGTACCGCCAGCGCTCCACGGCGACCGGGCACGCCTTCGGTGCCGACACCACCTGGCAGCACGAGATGGAGGACCAGTTCGCCTTCGACCTGACCGCTGACCAGGCCCTCGCGGTCGAGGCCGTCAAGGTGGACATGGAGGCGCCGCGCCCGATGGACCGGCTGGTCTGCGCCGACGTGGGCTTCGGCAAGACCGAGATCGCGGTGCGGGCGATCTTCAAGGCCGTCCAGGACGGCCGCCAGGCGGCCCTCCTGGTGCCGACGACGCTGCTGGCGAGCCAGCACCTCGCCACGTTGAGCGAGCGCTTCGCGGGCTTCCCGGTGCGCGTCGCGCTGCTCAGCCGATTCGTCGACGACGCCGCGACGCGCGAGACGCTGTGCGCGCTCGCCGAGGGCGCCGTCGACGTCGTCGTGGGCACGCACCGCCTGCTCGGTGAGGACGTGCGGTTCCGCCAGCTCGGGCTGCTCGTCGTGGACGAGGAGCAGCGCTTCGGCGTCGCCGACAAGGAGGCGATCAAGCGCCGGTGGGTGGGCATCGACGTGCTCACCCTGTCGGCCAACCCGATCCCGCGCACGCTCGAGATGGCCCTGTCGGGCATCCGTGACCTGTCGATGGTGACGACCCCGCCGGCCGACCGGCGCCCGATCCTCACCCACGTGGGGCCCTACGACGAGGCGGCGGTGGTCGAGGCGGTGCGCCGCGAGCTGCTCCGCGAGGGCCAGGTCTTCTTCGTCCACAACCGGGTGGCCGACATCGAGCTGGTGGCCCAGCGCCTGGGCCGCCTGGTGCCCGACGCGCGCGTGGCGATCGCTCACGGGCAGATGGACGAGGGCACGCTCGAGCGCGTGATGATCGACTTCTGGGACCGGCGCACCGACGTCCTGGTGTGCACCACCATCGTCGAGTCGGGCATCGACCTGCCGTCGGTCAACACCTTGATCGTGGACCGGGCCGAGCGGCTCGGCCTGGGCCAGCTGCACCAGCTGCGCGGCCGCGTCGGCCGCTCGGGCCAGCGCGCCTACGCCTACCTGTTCCACTCCGACGAGAACGCCCTCTCGGAGGCCGCCTACGAGCGCCTGCGGACCATCGGGGACAACACCGCGCTCGGCAGCGGCTTCAAGATCGCGATGCGCGACCTGGAGATCCGCGGCGCGGGCAACCTGCTCGGACACGACCAGTCGGGCCCGGTCGCCGCCGTGGGTTACGACCTGTACGTCCAGCTGGTCGCTGAGGCCGTGGCCGAGGCCAAGGGCAGCGTGCCCGCCGAGGTGGCGACGGTCAGCCTGGACGTGCCCGGCGAGGCCCACCTGCCGGCGGACTACGTGGCGGGCGACGACGCCCGCCTGGAGGCCTACCGCCGACTGGCCGCCACCCAGGACGACGCGGCGCTGACCGACCTGCGCGACGAGTGGGTCGACCGCTACGGGCCGCTGCCGGCGCCGGCGGTCGGGCTCATCGAGCTGGCGGCGCTGCGCCTGGCGTGCCTGGAGGCGGGCATCACCGCGCTGAGCGCCCGCCCGCGCCCCGGGCGACGGGACCGGGTGGCGGTGCACTTGAGCCCCGTGACGCTTCCCTACAGCGTCCAGGTGCGCCTGCGGCGCCACTACGGCTCGCGCAGCTACGACGAGGCCGCGCGCGAGGTGCGCGTGGAGCTGGCCGCGCGCGAGGTGTCCGCGTCGCGGCTGCGCGACCTAGTCCTCGAGGTGGCCGGACCCCGAGAGCTCGGTCCGCCTGGGTAGGCTGGGCTGGTGCGTCGCGTCATCACCGCTCTCATCGCCGCCCTGGTCCTCGCCGTGCTGGTGGGCCGCTTCAGCGCCTCGTCGGGGCTCCGCGTCAACGGCCAGGTCGCCTCGGCCGCGCAGGTGCGCGGCGAGTTGACCGCCATCGCCAACTCGACCGCCCTGCAGTGCTACCTGACCGCCATCGACCCGGCCAGCTACGGGGCCGGCGCGGGCACGTCGACCATGGCGGCCAGCGGCGCGGCCGCGTGGTCGGACCTGCGCATCCAGGCCATGGCGATCAACCAGTACGTGAGCTCGAGCCTGCACTACCAGCCCGGGGTCAACCTGGCCAAGGCGACGGGCTCGCTGGAGTCCGAGATGACCCAGGCCGCCGCCGCCGACTCCTTCACCTGCCCGGGCAGCGCCAGCGCCGCCCTGGCCGCGATGACGCCCGCCATGCGCTCCCTCGAGGTGACCGCGCAGGCTGACTCGCTCTATTTGGTCAGCCGCCTGAACTCGACCATCCCCCTGACGACCGCGTCGCTGCACGCCTACTACGCGCACCACCGCTCGCAGTACGTGAAGATCTGCGTCAGCGTGGCCCTGGTGCCGGTGGCGAAGGTCTCGGCCTTCGCTCGGGCCCAGGCCGCCGGGGCCTCGGTGGCGACCCTGGCCCAGCGCTTCTCCCTCGACCCCTCCGGGGCGCGGGGAGGCTCCTACGGGTGCTACGGGCCGTCCTCGCCGTACTACGCCAGTGTGCGCGCGGACGTGGCGGGTCACGCCGTGGGTCACTTCCCCACGACGCCCTCGAGCACCACGCAGAACGGCACCACCTACGCGCTCTACGTGGCGGCGACCTCGGAGAGGCCGGCCACCTTTGCCGCGTCGGCGGCCCGCGTGCTGTCCGACGTGCGCAGCCTGAACGCCGTCGGGGCTGATCAGGTGCGCAGCCGGGTGGTCGATCAGGCCACCGTGGCCGTCGACCCCGCACTCGGCCAGTGGGTCCTGGGCTCCAACGGCCTCACGGTGAGCGCTCCGAGCGTGCCGGCGGCCTCGGCGGTCACGGGCGCGTCCGTGCTCGGCTCGCCGAGCGCCCTGACGTATCGGTGAGCGATCCCCGGATCCGCGTGGTCGGCCTGGGCCCTGCGGGCCCCGAGCTGGTGGGCGGGCGGGCCTGGAGCCTGGTCACCAGCGCGCCGCACGTGCGCCTGCGCACCCGCCGCCACCCCGCCGCCGCGACCCTCGCCGCGCCCAGCTACGACGACTGGTACGACCGCTACGACACCTTCGAGGAGCTCTACGCCGCCATCGTGGCCGACCTGGAGCGGCTCGCCACCACAGTCGGCGACGAGGTGGTCTACGCGGTTCCCGGCTCGCCGACGGTCGCCGAGCGCACGGTCGAGCTGCTGCGCGAGGGCGCCGTCGCGGTGACCGTCGAGCCCGCCATCTCCGTCGTCGACCTGGCCTGCGCGCGTCTCGGCTACGACCCCCTGCACGGGGGACTGCGCGTCGAGGACGCCCTGGGGTCGCCCGAGCCGCTGGCGGGCCCGGGCCCGGTGCTCCTGCTGCAGGCGTACGCGCCCGAGATTTTGGCGGCCGTGGCTGGCCGCCTCGCCCCGGCCACCCCGGTCACGGTGCTGCACCACCTGGGTCTGGACGACGAGGTCGTCGAGACGCTCGAGGCGCGCGAGCTGACGCGGGCCGAGCCGGACCACCTCACCTCGCTGTGGGTGGGCGAGCTGCGCACGCCGGGCGTGGCCCTCGAGGAGCTGGTGAACCTGGTGCGCACGCTGCGCGCGCGCTGTCCCTGGGACCGTGAGCAGACCCACGGGTCGCTGGTGCGCCACCTGCGCGAGGAGGCCTACGAGGCCATGGACGCCCTCGAGGAGCTGGCGCGAGCCGAGCCCGAGCCCTCGGCCGCGCTGGTGGACCACGTGGCCGACGAGCTGGGTGACGTCTTGGCCCAGATCCTCTTCCACGCCGAGCTGGGCGCCGAGATGGACCGTTTCGACCTGACCGCGATCGCCGATCGGCTGGCGACCAAGCTGGTGGCGCGGCACCCCCACGTCTTTGGCTCGGAGGTTGCCCACTCGGCCGAGGAGGTGGCCGCGCAGTGGGAGACCTGGAAGCGTCGTCAGCCGGGACGCACCGCCGCCGACGAGGGCGTCGCCTGGGACCTGCCGGCCCTGGCGCTCTACGAGAAGGTGGCGCGGCGCGTCGGGTCCACCAGAGGCGCGGCACCCGAGGAGCGCGACGGCGAGGACGAGCGGCTGGTCGACGCCCTCGAGGAGGTCGCGCGCCGGGCCAGCCAGCGCGGGCTCGACCTCGAGGGAGCGCTGCGGGAGCGCGCCCGGCAGCTGCTGGCGCGCGCGTCGGAGGGCCCGGGTCCCGTCGCGACGTAACGTGGCCGTGAGCGAAGGAGTCAACGTGAGCGCCATTGCAGTGGTGAGAGGTCGTCAGGTACTGGACTCCCGCGGGAACCCGACCGTCGAGGCCGACGTCGTGCTCGACTCGGGCGCGATGGGGCGCGCGATCGTGCCCTCGGGTGCCTCCACCGGGATCCACGAGGCCGTCGAGCGCCGCGATGGCGGCGAGGCCTTCGGGGGCAAGGGCGTCGCGGGAGCCGTGGCGTCGGTCAACGACGAGATCGCCGCGGCGGTGACGGGTCTGGACGCCCTGGACCAGCGCGACCTCGACCAGCGGCTCATCGATCTGGACGGGACGGACACCAAGGCGCGCCTGGGCGCCAATGCCCTCCTGGCGGTGTCACTGGCGACGGCCCGCGCGGCGGCCGACGAGCTGGCCCTCCCCCTCTACCGTCACCTCGGCGGGGTCAACGCCCACGTGCTGCCGGTGCCCATGATGAACGTCGTCAACGGCGGCGTCCACGCCGCCAACTCCATCGACTTCCAAGAGTTCATGGTGATGCCCGTGGGTGCGGCCAGCTTCGAGGAGGCCCTGCGCTGGGGGGTGGAGACCTACCACGCGCTCAAGGGCGTCCTGGCGGCCCAGGGCCTGGCGACCGCGGTGGGTGACGAGGGTGGCTTCGCGCCCGACCTGCCCGACAACGAGTCGGCCGTACGCGTGCTCGTCGAGGCGATCGAGGCCACGGGCCGCGAGCCGGGGCGTGACGTCGCCATCGCGCTCGACCCGGCCGTCTCCGAGCTGTGGCGCGATGGCGCCTACCACCTGGCGGGGGAGGGTCGCGTCCTGTCGAGCGCCGAGCTGGTGGACTACTGGGCCGACCTGGCGGACCGCTACCCGATCGTCTCGCTCGAGGACGGGATGGCCGAAGACGACTGGGACGGGTGGGCCGCCCTGACCGCCCGACTGGGAGCGCGGCTTCAGCTGGTGGGCGACGACGTGTTCGTCACCAACCCGCGCCTCCTGGGACGCGGCATCGCGGCGGGGGTGGCCAACGCCATTTTGATCAAGCCCAACCAGATCGGGACGCTGACCGAGACCCTCGACACGATGTCCCTGGCGATGCGCGCCGGCTACGCCACCGTGGTGTCGCACCGCTCGGGTGAGACCGAGGACGTGACCATCGCCGAGCTCGCGGTCGCCACCAACGCCGGGCAGATCAAGACGGGCGCCCCGGCGCGTTCGGACCGCGTGGCCAAGTACAATCAACTCCTGAGGATCGAGGAGGGCCTGGGTGCCCAGGCCCGCTTCTTGGGTCGAGCGTCGTTGTCGGGGGCCAAGTGACACCAGAGCGCGTGGGAGCCAGACAGTCTCGGTGGCTGTTCCCGCTCTCGCTCGTGACGGCGGTCGCGCTGGTGGTCTCGTGGTTCCCGCTGGGGACCCTGCTGCACCAGCGCGCCGCCCTCAGCCAGGTGCGCAGCCAGATCGCGGCGGTCCAGAGCCAGGAGGCGGCCCTGGCCCAGCAGCGGCGGGCGGTGTCCTCGTCGACCGAGGCCATCTTGCGCGCGCGCCAGCAGTACCAGCTCGTCGAGCCGGGCCAGAGCCTGATCCAGGTTCTGCCGGGTTCCGCGGGCGCCGTGACGCCGGGGAGCGGCGACCCGGGCAACCAGCCCCTGGTGGCCCCAGCCATCGCGGGGGCGGTGGGCTCGGGAGAAGCCACGACCCGAACGCCCGCGACGTCGCCCCGCGCCCCCGGCTTCCTCAGCCGCCTGGTGCGCACCCTCGAGTTCTGGCGGTGAGCGACCGCCCCGAGGTGCCGGCTGAGGACCGGCGGGCCGTCGAGGCCCGGCTGGGTCGTCCGGCGCGCGCCTGGTTCCGCGTGGTCGTCCGGCGCGCTACGGGGGAGCCGGTGGTCATCGAGAACGCCCCCCACCTCGACGACGGGACGCCGCTGCCGACCCTGTACTGGCTCGTTGACCCCCCGCTGGTCGAAGCCGTCAGCCGGGTCGAGGCCGCCGGCGGCGTCCACCGCTACGAGGACCTCGTGCCCGCGAGCGACCTGGCGGAGGCCCACGCGCGCTACGCGGCGCGCCGGGACGCGCGCGTGCGACGGGTCGACGCGCCGCGGCCGAGCGGTGGCGTCGGCGGCACGCGGACCGGCGTCAAGTGCCTCCACGCGCACCTGGCCAACTACCTGGCGGGCGACGACGACCCCGTGGGGGCGCTGGTCGCCGCCAAGGTGGGGGCGACGGCGCTGCGGCGCCGGGCCGTGGCCGGCGAGCCGGTGGCCGTCATCGACTGCGGGAGCAACTCGACGCGCCTGCTCGTGACCGATGGCGAGGGACGCGCTGTCGTGCGCGACATGCGCATCACCCGCCTGGCGGCGGGGGTGGACGCGGCGGGACGTCTGGCGACCGACGCCCGGGCGCGCACCATGCGGGTGCTGGCCGCGTACCGCGAGCGCTTCGCGGCCGCCGGCGCGCACCAGGGGCTGGTCCTGGCGACCTCGGCCGTGCGCGACGCCAGCAACGCGGAGCAGTTCGTCGCGGAGGCCCGCGCCGCCACGGGACTCGGCGTGCGGGTGCTGAGCGGACGTGAGGAGGCCAGCCTCTCCTACCGCGGGGCCGTCGCCGGCCTGGAGCCGGGCGGGGCCCCGCCGCTCGTCGTCGACGTCGGTGGTGGCTCGACCGAGCTGGCGCTGACCTGGGAGGGAGAGTTCCATTGGGCATCGCTGCAGTTGGGCTGCGTGCGGGTCACCGAGCGCGTCACCGGCTCGGGGGTCCTGGACGAGGCGACCCGCCGCGCCGCCCGCCGCCTGGTCGACGACACGCTCGACGCCGAGCTCACCGACCCGGCGTGGCGTGCGGCCGTCGGGCAGGTCCAGGTGGTGGGGCTGGCCGGAACCGCGGCCACGCTCGCCCAGCTGCAGGCGGGCCAGCGCGACTACCGGCGCGAGGACGTGCACCACCAGCGGGTGGGTATCGCCGACGTGGCCACCTGGCTGGATCGTCTGGCGGCCGAGACGCCAGCCCAGCGCCTGGTGCACGCCGGGATGGCCCCGGGGCGCGAAGACGTCCTGGTCGCCGGGCTGGTCGTGCTGCACGCGATCTTGGAGTACTTCGCGGCACCCGACGTGCTCACCTCGGAGGACGACATCCTCGACGGTGCGGCGGCGTGGCTGCGCGCGGATGCGAGCACTGGGCCAGACCTGGCACGATAGGCGGGGAGGAAACCTCGTGATCAGCCGTGCCACCAACTCGACGATGACGCTCTACGGGTCGCGGGTCATGCTGCGCCCCCTCAGCGAAGCCGACTGGGAGGCCTGGCACGAGGTCCGCGTGCGCTGCCGAGACTGGCTGGTCAAGTGGGAGCCGCGCTCGGCCCACGCCAGCTACGCCGCCGAGGATCGGCGCAGCTTCGCCAGTCGGTGCACCATCCGCGAGCGCGAGCGGCATCTCGGGACGGGCTACGGGTTCGGGATCTTCTACGACGGCCGCTTCGTGGGGGAGCTGACGCTGTCGGGGATCCAGCGCGGGCCCATGCAGGTGGGCTTCATCGGCTACTGGATCGACGAGGCCGTCGCGGGCCGGGGCCTCATGCCCGAGGCCGTGGTGGTGGTCATCCAGTTCGCGCTCGAGACGCTGCGCCTGCACCGCATCGAGATCAACATCATCCCCCGCAACCACGCGTCGCGGCGCGTGGTGGAGAAGCTGGGCCTGCGCTGCGAGGGCGTGGCCGAGCGCTACCTCGAGATCGACGGTGCCTGGGAGGACCACGCCCGCTACGCGATGACCGCGGAGGAGTGGGCCGACCGCGCACCCCAGCTGGTGGCGGACTGGCTCTTGCCGCGGGGCTAGGCCAGAGCCTCGGCCGGGCGGCCGACCAGCGCGGCCAGGCCCACGGACCCCAGGGTGCCGCCGGTGGCGGCGGCCACGGCAGCGGCGGCGGGTGCGTCGTGGCGGCCCACCACCACCAGATCGTCCGTGGTCCCGTGGGCGATCACGGCGCCCCACGCCCCGTGGTGGTCCAGGATCGCCGCGAGCGAGGGGGGCGCCGGGGCCGCCACGGCGA
This sequence comes from Acidimicrobiales bacterium, assembly GCA_049965035.1. Classification (GTDB taxonomy): domain Bacteria; phylum Actinomycetota; class Acidimicrobiia; order Acidimicrobiales; family RAAP-2; genus RAAP-2. The sequence goes on along the minus strand of JBMFWS010000003.1, from coordinate 39,012 downwards.
CGCTGGGCAGCTGGTAGGTGGCGTGGCGCAGCCGTCGCAGGTCGCCGAGCATGGCCAGGGGGGCGCGCGACAGCCGCACGGTCGACCCGCTGACGTCGCGCCAGCTCACCGGGTACGCCACGACGCGCAGCCCCAGGCGCGCGGCCAGGTGGAGATACTCGACGTCGTAGGCGAATCCCTCGATGGTGCTCAGGAGCGCGAGCAGCCGGGCCGGTCCCCGCCGCAGTGCCTTGGCGCCGCACTGGGTGTCGGCCAGGCGCACACCGGTGTAGTGGCGCACCAGGAGGTGGAAGGCCCGGCCGGCCCAGGTGCGCGCCCGGCTGGCGTAGTGGATCGCCCCGGCCGCGGCGCGCGACCCGGCCACGACGTCGGCGTGGTCGAGCCCGGCCACCAGCGCGGGGTAGTGCTCGGGGTCGATGGCCATGTCGGCGTCCACGACGAGCAGGCGCGCCCCGCGCGCCCGCACGATGCCCGTGGCGACGGCGGCGCCCTTGCCGCGATTGTGCGGGTGGCGCACGACCACCGGGTCGAGCGCCCGGTAGACGGCGGCGGCGGTCTCCGCGGTGGCGTCGCTCGAGCCGTCGTCGACGATCACGACCTCGACGTCGGCGCCCAGGGAAGGCAGGACCGGGGCGAGGCGCGCGTAGCCCGCCGCGAGGCGGTGGGCCTCGTTGTAGGCCGGGATGATCACGGAGACGGCGGGCTCAGGGCCGGGCGGCACCGATGAGTCCGAAGGTGAAGAGGGGGGCGTAGTTGATACGAGTCCCAGGGTACGCGGCCGCGATGATGGTGTCGGTCCCGTAGGGCCCGCTGCCCACGTACATGACCACGTGGTCGACCAGGTGGTCGCCGTCGAGGTTGTAGTAGAAGAGCAGGTCCCCGGGCTGGAGGGCGTGGAGCGACACGTGGCGCAGGCCCGGCCACTGCACCTCGGTGGTGCGCGGGATGGTGTAGCCAGCCTTGGCCCAGGCCCACTGGACCAGGCCCGAGCAGTCGAAGCCCTGGCCGGGTGTCTCGCCGCCCCACACGTAGGGCACGCCGATCTGGGACACGGCCGCGGCCACGGCGGCGTGGCCGGCCGCGGAGCCGGCGGGCGAGCCGCTGACCGTGCCGCTGACCTGGGGTGGCGTGGCGGCGCGGATGGCGGCCAGCACCAGGTTGGCCGCGGTCTGCCCGCCCACGGCCGAGGCGGCGGCGACGGCCTCCTGCTCGCCCGACACGTCGCCGATGCGCGCGGCGGCCGCGCCCGCGGCCACCTCGTAGGTGATGATCTGGCTCTTCAAGGTCGTGGTGACCACGGTCAGCGTCGTGCGCGTCGCCGCCTCGTTGCGGGCGTTCTGGGCCAGCAGGCTGGCCATGGTCCGCTCCTGGCCCTGCTTGAGCGCGCGCTGGGCGGCCACCTGGACCAGCGTCGAGTCGAGGGAGCGCTTCTCGGTCTCGTAGCGGTGGCGGATGGCCGCCAGGTCGCCGATGGCGCGGTCCTGGTAGACGATGCGCGCGTCGCTGGTCGTCACCGACTGGTTGAACAGCGCCAGGATCTGGGCGTCCGCTGACCCGAGGACGTAGGCCCGCACGACCGCGGCGACCAGCTGGCGCGACGTCGCGGCGATGGCGTGGCGCTTGACGGTCTCGCGACCGCGGAGCCGGTGGATGTTGGCCGTGATCTGGGCGAAGGCGACCTTGGCGGCGTCGAAGGCGTTGGCGGTCGTCTCGGCGAGACGCTGCTGGCCGGCCAGGCGAGACGTCAGGTTGGCGATCTCGGCGCGCGTCTGGGCGATGGACCCGGCGCCGGCCGGTGGTGGCGCCGCCACCACGAGCGCGATGGCCGCCGCGCTGGCCGCGAGGGTGCGGGCCAGCCGGGGCCGCCGAAGCCTCATTGACCCAGCCTAACGAGAGCGTCACCGCGGGTTGCCTCGCCCGTCCTCGTGTTACGGTCGAGGGGCGGTCGGGGGGCGTAGCCCAAGTGGCAGAGGCAGGGCGCTTAAACCGCCTTCAGTGAGGGTTCGAGTCCCTCCGCCCCTACGCGGCCGGGCGGCGGGCGATTTTTAGTAGCGTGGCCCCCGTGGCCAAAAGCACTACGGGCAAGTGGGTCAGTCGCGTCGGCGCCGCCGGCGGCGGACGGTCCTATCGGCGATCGCGACCAGTGAACTTCTACGGGGTGATCGGCGTCGTCGTCATCCTGGGTCTGGCCAGTGTCGTCCTGGCGCGCTACGACTACCAGCATCCCCAGCACCACCACGCTGCGCCCGCGGTGGCACCCAAGATCGGCACCACCTGGTACGCCGCGCTCGGCGTGGACGACTGCGGGACCCGGGTCGCCGACCTGCCGGTGGGCACCTCGACCGGCGGACTCAGCCTGCTCGCGTCCAACGTGATCAAGGTGTCGCCGATCTCGAGCGCCGACGCGGGCAACAACGCCACGCTGGCCCAGTTCTCGCGCGAGAACCCGGGGGTGACGGCCACCGCGACGAACCTCGACCTCACCACGGTGCACGGACACCTGCGCCTGGCGACCGGCCAGCGCTGCGCTGCCGGGACGCCCGACGCGGGCAAGACCGGACGCGTCGTCTACGCCTACTGGCCCACGCTGAGCACGACCAGGCCAACGCTGACCACCAAGCCAGGCGGCATCAAGTTCGCGCAGTACCTGCGCGTCACGCTGGCCTTCGTCCCCCAGGGGGTCACCCCGCTGGCGCCGACCAAGGCGACGGTCAACGCGATGGTCCAGGTCAACGTGACCCCGACCACCACCACGACCACGCCACCCGTGACCACCACGACCCCAGCGCCAGTGACGTCCACGACCGTTGGGCCCACCACGACGGTGCCGGGGTCCACCTCGACGACCACCACCACGTCGAAGGGCTGATGCGCGCGGTCATCCTCGTGGGGGGGATGGGGACGCGCCTGCGCCCCCTCACCTACGAGACGCCCAAGCAGCTCTTGCCGGTCGTGGGCGTCCCGCTGATCGAGCGATCGCTGGCGAACCTGGAACGCCACGGGGTCACCGAGGCGGTCCTGGCGCTGGGCTACCTGCCCGAGCAGTTCGTCGCGGCGTATCCGGAGGGCCGGATCGCCGGTGTCGCGGTGTCCTACTCCGTGGAGGACGAGCCCCTCGACACCGCCGGGGCCATTGGCTTTGCGGCGCGCCAGGCCGGGATCGATGACACGTTCGTCGTGGTCAACGGCGACGTGGTCACCGACCTCGACCTGTCCGCCCTCATCGCCTTCCACCGCGAACGCGGGGCCGTCGCCACGATCGCGCTCCACCCCGTCGAGGACCCCTCACGCTACGGGGTGGTCACGATCGACGACGACGGCCGCGTGTCGAGCTTCATCGAGAAGCCGCGGGGGATCGCCCCCACCAACCTCATCAACGCCGGCGTCTACGTGATGGAGCCCGGCGTGCTCGCGCGCATCGCGCCCTCGGGGCGCGTCAGTGTCGAGCGCGAGGTCTTCCCCGCGCTGGTGGCGGCCGGCGAGCTGTACGCGCGCGCCGACCACGGCTACTGGCTCGACACCGGCACGCCGGCCACCTACCTCCAGGCCAACGTTGACATCCTGGCGGGCAAGGACGGGCCCGTGGTGGGTGCTGGGCACGGATCGTGGCAGCACCCGGGCAGCCAGGTCCACCCCACGGCCACGCTGGTCCACGCGGTCGTCGATGCCAACTGCGTCGTGGGCCCGGGGGCCCGGCTCGAGCAGTCCGTCTTGTTGCCGGGGGCCATCATCGAGGAGGGCGCCGTGGTGTGCTCCTCGATCGTGGGCCCCGGGGCGGTGATCGGCGCCTACGCCCAGTTGGGCCCGACGTGCGTCGTGGGCGCGCACGAGCGGGTGGCGCCGGGCTCGTGGCTCATCGGTGACGTCCGTCTGGGCGGCGTCTAGCCTCCTTCGGGGCGCGTTAGCGGAAGAGGTCTTCGTCGGGGTCCCGAACCAGGTCGCGGCGCACCGAGCCGGTGCCGCGCCAGTCGGGGCTGCCCCCGCGCACGATGGCGAAGGGCGTGCCCGCGGCCTTGTGGAGAACGAGATTGGCGGCACCGGCGATCTCGTCGGCGATGGCGACCACGGTGGCCTCCAGTCGCCGGCCGGTCGCGTCGACGGTGCCGCGCAAGTCGAGCACGGGCCGCAGGCCGGCGACGCCGATGGCCACGTCGGTCACGCCCTGGCGCCAGGCGCGCCCGAAGGTGTCGGTGATCACCACGGCGATGTCGACCCCGTGGCGATGGCGCAGGGCGGCGCGCAGCGCGCGCGCCGAGCGATCGGGATCGATCGGCAGCAGCACCGCCGTGTGGGCCGCGGTGTTGGACAGGTCCACGCCGGCGTTGGCGTTGACGAACCCGTGCCGCGTCTCGGTGATCAGGAGCCGACCGCGGCGCCGCAGCACCCGCCGGGCCTCGGCGAGCACCAGGGCCTCCTTGTGCTCGGGCGTCCCGTCCCAGGCGACGACGCGACCCTCGGCCTTCGAGACGATCTTGCTGGTCACGACCACGACGTCTCCGCTGAGCAGGTCGACGCCCGCGTCAGCTCGGGCCGACGCCAGCAGCGCGGCCAGGTCATCGCCCTCGCACACCTCGGCCGCCAGGTGCAGGGGGAGCAGCTGGATCGCGTTCACGCCAGCACCGCGGCGGCCAGGCGGGCGTCGCGGCCCGGCTCGCCCATCACCGTGGACGTGACGCGGACCTCGAAGCCCTCCGCGCGCAGGTCCGCCGCGTCGCGCGCGTCGGCCTCGTCGATCACCCAGGTGTCCACGAGGTCGCCGTAGACGGCGGCCACGCCGCGGCTGCCCGGGTCGTGGCCCAGCTCCTCGAGGAGGCGATCCGCCGGACCCTTGAGAGCCCGCCCGCCCACCAGCGGGCTGACGGCGACGCGGGGACCGCGTCGGGCCGCCAGGGCCCTCCGCACCCCGGGCACCGCCAGGATGGGGGCCAGCGAGAGCAGGGGGTTGGAAGGAGCGAGAACGACACGGTCCGCGTCGGCGATGGCGCTGGCCACGCCGGGTCCGGGCGCTGCGCTGAGCGCTCCCCGGTAGGCGATCGCGGTCACCGGGACCTGGTGGTGATGCTGGACGAAGTACTCCTGGAACCCCAGCTCGCCCTGCGCGGTCGTCAGGGTCGTGGCGATGGGGTCGTCGCTCGCGGGCAGCACGCGCACGCCCACGCCGAGAGCGCGGGCGATCTCTGCGCTCACCTGGGACTTGGTGGCCCCCTCGGCGAGGCGCTGGCTGCGGTAGAGGTGGGTGGCCAGGTCGCGGTCGCCCAGGCGGAACCACGTCGCGCCGCCGAGGTGGGCCAGCTCGTCCATGACGCGCCAGCTCTCGTCGAGCAGCCCCCAGCCCTGAGCCGCATCGTGACGACCGGCCAACGTGTAGGTCACGGTGTCGAGATCCGGGCAGATCGTCAGGCCGTGAAGGCAGAAGTCGTCACCGACGTTGACGACGGCGGTCAGGTCGGTCGCCGGGACGTGGGCCGCCAGCACCCGCAGCAGACGGGCCGCGCCCACCCCACCGCTCAGGACCGTGATCACGGGCACGACTTTAGGGCCCCAGGTAGGGTGACCCCTCGTGGAGCTCGCGCGCATCGTGGCCGGATGGCCCGGCGACCCGGCGGTCGTCGTCCTGCGCGCCGACGGCGGGCCGGCCCAGACGGTGGCCACGTTCGGCGATCTCGAGGCCCCGCGGCCGTGGGCCTCGGTCTCCAAGTTGGCCGTGGCCCTCGCGGTGGGGGCCGACGTCGATGCGGGCCGGGTCCGCTACGAGGACGCGGCCGGGCCGCCGGGGGCCACGGTGGCCCATCTGCTGTCCCACAGCTCAGGTCTCGGGCTCGAGGCGGGTGACTACCGGCGCCCCGTGGGGACCCGGCGCGTCTACTCCAACGTCGGCATTGACCTGGTGGCGCAGATCCTGGCCCCCGCCGAGGGTCCGGCGCGCTGGATCGCCGACCGCGTGCTCGGCCCCCTGGGCCTGGTCGCGTCCGACCTCCTCGGCCGACCCTCGGCCGGGATCCGGGGCTCCACGCGTGACCTGGCGCGCCTTGCGGCAGCCTTCGTCGACCGGTCTCTGCTGGCGCCCGCGACCCACGAGCGGATCGCCGCACCGTACCTGGAGGATCTCGACGGGGTGGTCCCCGGCTTCGGGCGCTTCGTGCCGTGCCCGTGGGGCCTGGGACCCGAGCTGCACGGCGACAAGCAGCACTGGATGGCCGGCTGGCCCCGCTACGCGCTCGGCCACTTCGGTCGCAGTGGCGCGCTCGTGCTGGCTGACCCGGTCGCCCAGGTGGCGGTGGCCGCGACCTCGACGGTGGCCTTTGGCCCCTGGGCGGTCGCGGGCTGGCCGCAGTGGCTGGGCGAGATCCGCGAGCGGGCACTGAAGGCCTAGTGCTGCGCGTCGCACTCGATCTGGACGGCGCGCTCGAGCCGTTCGGCGAAACCATGGTGGACCTGGCGAGCGCCCTGGCGGCGGCGGGGGACTGCGAGCTGGTGCGCTTCCGCAGCTGGTCGGCTCCCACCGACGCCGACGTTCGCCTGGGGGGCCGGTGGTGGTGGCGGCGCTGGTGGCGGGCGGGGCGGGGATGGCCCCTCGACCGCTGGCTGGCCGGCGCCGACGTGGTGCACGTGGCGGGGCCGACGGTTCCCCCCACGCGCGAGATCCCCCTCGTGATCTCGGTCGAGGACCTGCGACCCCTGCGCGAGGAGGGGGCACGCGGTGATCGTGGCGAGCGCCTGCGCCGGGCGCTCAGCCGCGGCGCGCTGATCGCCACTTCCAATAGCACCGCGCGCCTGGAGGTGGCTCAGGTGCTCGGGGTGTCGCTCGACCGGGTGGTGGCGGTGCCGCCACCCGTGCCCGCGCTGCCGGTGAGCGTGGGGGCGGCCGGTTCGCCCGCCCTGGTCGTCCACGTGGCGGGCGCCACGCGCCAGTACCTCGCGGTGGCTGACGGCCTGCTGGCCCTGGCCCGAGAGCGCGGGCTGGCCATGATCGTGCTGTCGAGCGCCGAGGTCGCCGAGCTCGTGGGTGGCGGGCCGGTCCTGGTGCGCAATCGGCGCGAGGGGACGGCCCAGCTGGCCGCCGCGCGCGTCCTGGTGCACCTGGCCGACGGGGCACGCTTCCCCTCGCTGCCCCTCGCGGCGCTCGGCGCGGGCATCCCCGTGGTGACGCCCGCCGATCCCGTCACGCGCGAGCTCCTCGGCGGCGCCGCCTTCCTCACGTCGTCACTCGACGAGATCGTGCCGACCACGGCGGCCGCCCTCGACGACCCCGCGCAGCGGGCCATCGCCCGCGCGGCGGGTCCGGTACGGGCGGCCGACTTCCACCCCACGCGTGCCGCGAGCGCCTACCTCGAGCTCTACGCGCAGGTCGTGCGAGACTGGACGCCGTGAGGACCGTGGCCGTCGCGACCGATCAGCTGGCGCGGCGGCAGCCCGGGGGGATCGGGACCTACGTGCGCGGCCTGCTGCGCGGCCTGGCCGGCGTCGAAGGCCTCCACGTGCGCCCGGTCGGCCCGCGATCGGGCCCGGGGGCACGCTGGCGGGTGGGCCTGGTCACCGCCGCCTGGGCGAGCGGGTCCTGGGGCGTGCCGCGCGAGGCGGACGTGGTGCACGCGCCGTCCCTGGCCGGACCGATGGGTGGCGGCCGGGCGGGCGCGGTGCACTCGGTGGCCGTGCACGACTTGCTGTGGCGCGACGTGGCCTCGGCCTCGACGGCGCGGGGCCGCCGCTTCCACGAGGCGCGCCTGCGCCGCCTGGTCGCCCGCGAGGACGTGCGCATCGTGACGACCTCGCCGCTCCTCGGCGACCGCCTGGTCGCCGAGGGGGTCGCGGCCGAGCGCCTGATCCCGGTGCGGCTGGGTGCCGACGAGGAGACCGTGCCCGCGACCTCGGCCCAGGTACGGGCCTACCTGGCCGAGCGCGGTGTCTCGGGCCCCTTCACCCTGGCCGTCGGCACGCGCGAGCCGCGCAAGAACCTCGAGCGCCTGGTGCGCGCCCACGCGTCGGCGCTGGGTGCCCGCAGCGAGGTCGGCCCCCTGGTGCTGGTGGGACCGGCGGGCTGGGGCGCCGTGGACACCGGTGACGCCCGGGTGCTGGGCGAGCTGCCCCGGTCGTGGGTCCTCGGGCTGCTCGCCGAGGCGACGGTCGTCGCCTACGTCCCCCTCGACGAGGGATGGGGGCTCCCGCCGGTCGAGGCCCTGCGGGCGGGCGCCCCGGTCGTGGCCTCGGCGACGACGCCGTCGGTGGCCGGCAATCCCGAGGTGGTGCTCGTCGACCCGCTCGACGTCGACGCCATCGCGGCCGGGCTGGTGGCGGCCGCGGCGCGCGGGACGGCGGGCCGGGAGGCCCGCCGGGCCTCGGTGGCCGACCTGACCTGGCACCAGTGCGCTCTCGACCACCTGGCGGGCTGGTAATGCGCCTCGGCCTGGACGTCTCGGCGGTGCCCAACCGCGTCGCGGGCGCGGGCCGCTACATCGTCGAGCTGGCTCGACGCCTGCCCGAGGACGGGACCGAGGTGACACTGGCCGCGCGGCGCGGCGACGGCGAGCGCTGGCGCTCCTGGTCGAGCGCGAGGGTTCGTGACCTGGTGCCGGCCCGCCGCCCGCTGCGACTGGCCTACGAGGCGGCGCTGCTGGGCCGCACGCCGCTGCTGCGCGGCCTCGACGTGTGGCACGGGCCCCACTACACGATGCCGCGTGGCGCGCCCATCCCGGTGGTGGTGACCATCCACGACCTGACGCTGTTCACGCACCCGCAGTACCACGAGCGAGCCAAGGTGCGGTTCTTCCAGCACGCCATCGCGTACGCGGCCCGCCACGCGGCCGTCCTGATCGCGGTCAGCGACTGGACGGCCGCGCGCCTGGACGAGGTCGTGGGCGAGCACGCCCCCGTGGTGGTGGCCCCCCACGGCGTCGATCTCGACCGGTTCAGCCCCCAGGGCGACGACGAGGCGGCGTGGGCGGCCAGCCCGTTGGACCGGCGACGGCCCTACGTGCTGTTCGTGGGGACCCTCGAGCCGCGCAAGGGGGTCGACGTGCTGCTCGCGGCCTTCGCCGAGGTCGGCCGGGCCGACCCCGATCTCGAGCTGTGGCTGGTGGGCCAGCGGGGCTGGCACGCCGACGTGCTGGAGGCCGCGGTGGCGTCGCATCCGCTGCGCGAGCGCATCGTCCGCCTGGGCTACGTCGCCGATGACCTGCTGCCAGCGCTGCTGCGCGGCGCGCGCGCCGTGGCGTACCCCTCGCGGGCTGAGGGGTTCGGCCTGCCGGTGCTCGAGGCGCTGGCCTGCGGGGCACCGGTCGCGACCACGGCGGGCACCGTGATGGCCGAGGTGGCCGGGTCGGCGGCGTTCCTCAGCCCGGTCGGCGACGCGGGGGCGCTGGCGACCTCCCTCGAGCACCTGACGCGCCTCGAGGGTGCCGAGCGCGCGCGCGTCGCCGCACGGGCGGTGGCTCAGGCCCAGACGTACACCTGGGACCGCTCGCTGCGCGCGCACCGGCGGGCGTACCAGATGGCCGAGGCGCGCGGCGCGTGAGGGCGCTCGTCACGGGGGCCGGCGGCTTCGCCGGCCGTCACTTGGTGGCGCACCTGCGCGCCGAGGGCGACGAGGTGACCGCACTGGGACGGGAAGTCGACGTCACCGATCGCCCCGCGCTCGAGCGGGTCCTGGCGGCCCAGCGTCCCGAGGCCGTGTACCACCTGGCGGCGCGCACGCACGTGGGGGAGTCGTGGCGCCGGCCAGCGGCCTTCACGCGGGCCAACGTCGTGGGCACGGCCAGCGTCCTGGCGGCCGCCGAGCGCGTGGTGCCCACGACCACGGTCGTCCTGGTCAGCTCGGGCGAGGTCTACGGAGCGGTCCTTGAGGCCGAGCTGCCCAGCGCCGAGGGTCGCGCGCTCGCCCCCCAGACGCCCTACGCGCGCTCCAAGGTGGAGGCCGAGCGCCTGGGCCGGGAGGCGGCCGGCCGTGGCCTGCGCGTGGTCATCGTGCGGCCCTTCACCCACGTGGGCCCGGGCCAGTCGCTGGACTTCGTCGTCGCGGCCCTGAGCGCGCGGCTGCTGCGGGCCCGCGCCGCGGACCGGCCCGAGGTGGCCGTCGGGGACCTGTCGGCGCGCCGGGACGTCAGCGACGTACGCGACGTGGTGCGCGCCTACCGCCTGGCGGCGCTCCTGGGCGACAGCGGCGAGGCCTACAACGTCGCGGCGGGTCGCGACGTGGCCATCGCCGATCTGGCCGGGTGGCTGGCCGAGCAGATCTACCCGGCGGCGCGCTTCGTGCGCGACGCCGACCTGGTGCGACCGCTGGAGATCCCGGTGACGCGGGGAGACCCCCGTCGCCTCCACGTCACGACCGGCTGGGAGCCGCGCATCGCCCTGGCCGCGACGCTGTCCGACGTGGTCACCGACGTCGCCGCGCGCCTCGGTCCTGGCGGGGCGACCAACTAGCCTGGCGACAATGGAAACGCGAGCGCCGGCGGTGGTGGCCGTCGTCGTGGCCACCGATCCGTGCCCCTACCTCGAGGTGACCCTGGCCTCCCTCGTCGGCCAGGACTACGGCGAGCTCAGCATCCTGGTCGTGGCCCACGGCGACGCCGAGGGCGTCGCCCCCCGGGTGGCCGCCGTGGCCCCGGCGGCGTTCGTCCGGGTGCTGGCGGAGAACCGGGGGTTCGCCGCCGCCTGCAACGACGGGGTCCTGGCCGTCGAGGGGGCGACCTTCTACCTGTTCTGCCACGATGACGTCCGTCTCGACCCCGACGCGGTGCGCCAGCTGGTCGAGGCCGCGTTCCGGACCAACGCCGGCGTGGTGACGCCCAAGGTGGTCGCCTACGACGATCCGGTGACGCTGCTGCACGTGGGCCAGACCAGCGACCGCTACGGCGTGGTGCGCGAGCGCGTCCAGCCCGGCGAGATCGACGACGGGCAGCAGGACCTCGAGCGCGACGTGTTCGTGGCCCCCGGGGGCGTGACGCTGGTGCGCGCCGACCTGTTCGTGGCGCTGCAGGGCTTCGACCCCCTGATCCCCGCCCTGGGAGAGGACCTCGACTTCTGCTGGCGGGCCCAGCTCGCCGGGGCGCGCATCGTGGTGGCGCCCGCGGCCCGGGTCGCGCACCGCGAGTCCCTCGCGGCCGGCGAGCGGGCGGTCAGCGCGGTGGGCACGCGTCGCGCGTCGCGCCAGGATCTCCAGCGGCGCCACCGCCTGCTGGTCGCCGCCACCGGCTGGGGGCTGTTCGAGACCGTCGTGACCCTGGCCACCCAGCTGGTCTTCGACGTCGCCGAGCTGGTGATCGCCGCCCTGGGGCGTGACGGCGACCGGGTCGGCGCGATCGTGGGCTCGTGGCGGTGGATCCTGCGCAACGGACGCCGGGTGCGTGAGCGCCGACGTCGGCGCCCCTCGTACGTCGTGCTCAGCGACCGGGACCTGCGGCGCCTGCAGGTCGCCGGGGCCAACCGGGTGCGCCGCTTCCTCAGCACGCTGGTGCGCGACGGCTTCGACCGGGCTCGGGGGATCCTGCCGCTCGAGGAGCCCCCCGAGGCCGGTGGCGAGGACGACGGCGTCGGCTTCGCGGCCGCCTTCGCTGAAGAGGAGGCCTTCGACGAGTACGTCGAGTCCCACGTCGCGGGGGCCCGCGGCCCCGCCACGTGGCTGACGGGCTACCGGGCCCAGATGGCGCTGGTGGTGGTGCTGGTCCTGGCCTGGCTGATCGGGGTCCGCAACCTGGTGGCGATGCACCTGCCGCTCGTCGGGCGCCTGGCGCCCCTGGACTCGTGGTGGACGACCTGGCGACACTTCTTCGCGTCGTGGTCGCCGGCCGGCGTGGGCACGGGGACGCCCGGGATGCCCGGCTACGGGGTGCTGGCCATCGCCGGCACGTTCGTCCTGGGCCGGATGGGCATCCTCCCGCGGCTCGCCCTGGTCGCCGCGGTGCCTCTGGCCGCGTACGGCACGAGCCGCCTGGTGCGCGGGGTGGTCTCCAACCGGGCCCGCCTGGTGGCCGGCTTCGTCGCCCTGGTCAGCCCGATTGGCCTGACCATGATCGGTCAGGGCCGCATCGATGTCCTGACGGCCGTGGCCGGACTGCCGTTCCTCGTGCGGCGGGTGCTTGAGGTGCTCGACGTCCCGGGGGTGCGCACCGCTCCCTACGGCGAGGCGGTGGCCTTCGGCTACCCCGGCTGGCGCCAGACCCGCGCGGGACAGCGGACCATCCTGGTGATGCTGACGGCCATCGTGGGCGCTCTGGCGCCGGCCACGATCGTGGCGGTGGTGGTCGTGTTCGTCGGCGTGGCCGTGGCGCGCTGGCTGGCCCCCGACGACGGGCGCGCCCGCCCGTGGCGGCAGCTGGGCGCCGTGCTCGGCTCGGTCGCCGTGTTCCTGCTCCCTCTGACGGTCGACACCGTGCTGGCGGGTCGTCGCGCCCTGGGCGTCTTCGGTGCCGCACGGGGTCCCTGGGCGGTGCCCTCGTTCGCCGACCTGGCGCGCGCGACCGACGGGGGCTTCGGCCAGGGCTGGTGGGGCTGGCTCCTGCCGGCCGCCGCCCTGCTCGGCCTGGTGGTGACGCGAGGTCCGCGCCGGGTGGTCGCCAGCCGGCTGGCCACCGTGGGCGCGCTGGCCCTGGTGCTGGCGACCCTGACGTCACGTCACTGGCTGGGGTCCTTCACGCCGAACCTGGACGTGATCGAGGCGCTCTACGCCCTGGTGCTGGCGGCGTTGGCCGCCCTCGGGGTGGCGGCCCTGGAAGAGGACCTGCGCACGGTCGGCTTCGGCTGGCGCCAGTGGTCGGCGGGCGCGCTGGTCGTGGCGATCCTGGCGCTCGCGCTGCCCTTCGTCGGCGCGCTGGGCGGTGGGCGCTTCGACCTGCCGCCCACCGGCGTGGCCGAGTCGATGAACGCCCTGGCGCCGGTGGGCGCCGGGGGCTTCCGGGTGCTCTGGCTCGGCGACCCGTCGATCCTGCCCCTGGCCGGCTGGACGGTCGAGCCAGGGCTCGCCGCGGCCACCTCCACCAACGGGCTGCCCGGCGGAGCAACGCTGTTCACGCCGCCGGACTCGGGGACCTCCGACGTGATCTTGCAGGCGGTGTCCCTGGCCGTGCACCAGCGCACCGTGCGCCTGGGGGCCCTGCTGGCGACCGCCGGCATCTCGACGATCGTCGTCATGGACGCCGCGGCTCCCGGCGCGCCGGGACAGCGGGCCGTGGTGCGACCCGTCCCGGCGGCGCTGACGGCGGCGCTGCTGCGCCAGACCGACCTCGCCCTCACCTTGCGCACGCGGGTCGCGGCGATCTACACCAACCAGGACTTTCACGGACTCGTGTCGGTCGCCGACCCGAGGTCGCCGTCGGGCTACCGCCCCCTGACGGGCTCGACCTTCGGGGTGGGCACGGTTCCCGCGGGCTCGACGGTCGTGGCGGGCCTGGCCCCGGCTGGGGCCTTCGCCCTGGAAGCCAACGGGCGGTCCGCCACGCGCAGCACGATCGATGGCTGGGCGCCGCGCTACACGATCAACCGGTACGGACGACCCGTCACGACCCAGCTGGTCTTGCGCCAGTTCCCCCTCAACGGCGTCCTGGCCCTGTTCACCCTGGCCCTGTGGGCCGTCGTGTGGCTCGGCTTCGGCTGGGCCAGCCGCCTCGAGCAGCTCGTCGGCCGGCGCCGGCCGGGCCACCGGGCTGGCCGGGGGACGCGTGACTAGGCGGTGGCTGGCGCCCGTCGTGGCGGCCGCCGTGGTGGCGACCGGTGCCGCGGCGACGTTGATCCGGCCCACCAATCCGCGACCCAGCACCAACGGCATCACCGTGACCGGTGTCGAGTCGACCGCGACCTTCTGCGGGGGACTGGGCACCGGTCCTGGTCTGGGGTGGGTAACCCTGACCAACTCGGCCGACGTCGCGCGCACCGTGGCGGTGCGGGAGGACTCGACGATCCCGGGTCGTCACCGCGAGGTGGTTCTGCACCTGGGTGCCCACCGCACCCAGAGGGTGCGCCCCGCCGTGGCCGGGTCGTGGTTCGGCGTGACCGCCATCGTCAACGGCGGCGGCGTGTCGGCCTCGACGGTGGCCCCCGATGGGGCCAGTGCGCCGTGCGCCTCGAGCGGCGTGACCTCGTGGGACGCGACGGGCCTGGCCACGACCGTCGGGTCGTACGCGACGCTCGTCTTGTACAACCCGCTGCCCACCGAGGCGGTGGCCAGCCTCACGGCTCAGACGGCGACCGGCTTCCTGGCGCCCGCGGCCTACCAGGGGCTATCGGTCCCGGGCGAGTCGGTGCTGGCCCTCCCGCTGGCCAAACGGGTGGTGGACCAGGCCTCCGTCGGCCTGCGTCTGCGCGTGCTGCGCGGCGCCTTGAGCGTGGTCGGCGTCGAGCGCGTGGGCGCCCTGGTCTCCTACGACACCGGTGCCACCGCGCCGCACACGGCGTGGGCCCTGCCGCTGGTGACGACGGTGCGCAACGCGGCGTCCGCGATCGTGGTCGCCAACCCCGGCCCAGGGACGGTGGCCGTGCGCGCCGCGGTCAGTCTGGGGAGCTTCAGCGTCCCTACCCAGTCCGTCGACGTCGGTCCGTTCTCCGTGGGTCGCATCACGATCAGCCCGAACTCGGCCATCCCGGCCCACGCCTACGCCGACGTGCGCGTGCACGCCAGCGCGCCCGTCAGCGCGGCGCTGGTCACCGGTGACGCGAGCGGGTGGCTGGTGAGCACGCCGGGGGTGCCCAGTCGCGCCTATCTGATCAGCGACGCGACGGGACGGGGCTTCGACGCGGTGGCGGTCGTCAACACATCAGCCCATTCCCTGGACGTGACGGTGAGCTCGGGCAGCGCCCAGGTCCACGCGATCGTGGCGGGCGAGCAGAGCGTTAACCTGCGGCGACTCGCGCCCCAGCTGGATCACCTCCGGGGGCGTACGGTGCTGGTGAGCGCGCCGCGCAACGCACTGGTCGTGTCGGCGACTCTGCCAACGCGTCCCGCCGGCCTGGTGGTCGTGACGCCGCTACACGGAGGGTAGGGCGGGCGGCGTCAGCGCGCTGAACCGGGGGGCCGGAGCGGCGGCGGGCGCGACCGGAACCGGCGTCGGCGTCGGCGTCGGCGTCGGGGCGCTCGAGCCGTTGAGCGAGCTAACGGTCTTCGTCTGGCGCGGGTGCACCGGCTCGCCGAAGGCCTCGTCGATCAGGCGCGCGGCCTCCTCGCCGTCGATGGTCTCGTGCTCGAGCAGCGCCTGGGCCAGCGCGTCCAGGCCGCGGCGGTGCAGGGTGAGGACCTCGATGGCCCGCGCCTCCTGCTCGCGCAGGATGCGCTCGACCTCGTCGTCGATGGTCTTGGACGTGTGGTCCGAGTAGTCGCGGGTGTGCATCAGGTCCTCGCCGAGGAACACCTGGTTGTTCGACCCCCAGGCCATGGGGCCCAACTCCTTGGACATGCCCCACTCGCGCACCATCTTGCGGGCGAGGTCCGTGTTGCGCTGCAGATCGTCGGCCGCGCCCGTCGACAGGTCGCCGTAGACGAGGAGCTCGGCCACCCGGCCGCCCATGCGCATGCACAGCGAGTCCTCGAGGTGCTGGCGCGACATGATGTGTCGGTCCTCCTCGGGCAGTGTCATCGTCACACCCAGAGCCATGCCGCGGGGGATGATCGTCAACTTGTGCAGCGGATCGGTCTTGTCGAGCACGTAGGCCAGCAGCGCGTGACCACTCTCGTGGAAGGCGATGCGCGTGCGTTCCTCGTCCTTGAGCACCATGGTGTCGCGCTCCTGGCCCATCATCACGCGATCGCGCGCCGACTCGAAGTCCTGCATGGTGATCGTGGACGCACGGCGCCGCGCCGCGTGCAGGGCGGCCTCGTTGACCAGGTTCGCCAGGTCGGCGCCACTCATGCCCGGCGTCCCGCGGGCGACCAGCTGGAGGTCGACGCCTGGATCGATCGGCTTGCCCCGCGTGTGCACCTGGAGGATGGGGAGCCGCTCGTCCAAGTCGGGCAGCGGCACGACGATCTGGCGGTCGAATCGTCCGGGCCGTAGCAGGGCCGGGTCCAGCACGTCGGGTCGGTTCGTCGCCGCGATCACCACGACGCCCTCGTTCTGGTCGAAGCCGTCCATCTCGCTCAGCATCTGGTTCAGCGTCTGCTCACGCTCGTCGTGGCCCCCGCCCAGGCCCGCGCCGCGCTTGCGCCCGATGGAGTCGATCTCGTCGATGAAGACGATCGCGGGAGACTGCTTGCGCGCGGTGTTGAACAGGTCGCGCACCCGGCTCGCGCCCACGCCGACGAACATCTCCATGAAGTCGGAGCCCGACACCGAGAAGAACGGCACGCCCGCCTCCCCGGCCACGGCACGGGCGAACATGGTCTTGCCCGTGCCCGGCGGGCCCACGAGCAGCAGTCCTTTCGGGATCAGCGCGCCGATCTCGCGGAAGCGTGCGGGACTCTTCAGGAAGTCGACGACCTCACTGATCTCCTGCTTGACGCCCAGGTAGCCCGCCACGTCGGCGAACATGATGCGCTGGCGGTCCTGGCTGAACTGCTTCGCCCGGCTGCGCCCGACGGCCATCATGCCGTTCATCTGCCCGCGGGCCTGGCGCGAGGCGAAGATCATGAAGCCCGCGAAGATCGCGATCCAGATCAGGTACGGCAGGAAGGTCGCGGCGAAGCTGGACGGGTTGGTGAACGTGACGGTGACGTTGTTGGACCGCAGCAGGTCGATCTCCGAGGAGATGGCGGGCGACGGGCCATTCGTCGAGTAGTTGGCGCCGTTGGACAGCTGGCCGGTGATGACGCCGGTGGAGTTGTTGATAGAGGCTGAGATGACCTTCTGGCCCTTGATGCTGGCGAGCAGCGAGGAGTACGACACGACGCGCACCGTCTTGTGCTGGAACAGCGACGGGATGAAGAGGACTCCCACGATGAACACGATGATGGCCACCGTGATCAGGCGCCGCCGCGACTCGGGCGTCATCTGGCCCTGGCCGGGGGACCCGGGCCGCCGAGAGCCCGGCCGCTCGTTGAACTCACTCACCTTTCCAATCTAGAGGGCCGGGCTGACCCCGCGTCCGCACAGGACCGAGAAGTGGTGAAGATTAACGTAAGGAGTCGTGGAGAGACCCGAGCCGCCGGCCGTGCGCCCGGGTGTCGTGGTGGTGTGGGCGGCGGGTGGCTTCGTGCTCGGCCAGGCGGTTGCCACGGTGCTCGTGGGGCTCGCGGCCGGCGTGGCCGGGTACCCCGGGGGACTGACGGCCCTGGCGCACGCGGTGCGCAACCCGTGGTGGGCGTCAGCGGCCAGCCTGGTCGGACTGTGGTGCGGATTCGCCGCGGCGATCGTGGCCGCCCGTCGCGTGGGCGGGCTGCAACCCTGGCCCCACCAGTGGCGACCGCGCGCCGCGGACGCGTGGTACCTCGTCGTGGGCGTTGTGGCCCAGTTCGCGGTGATCCTGGCCTACCGCCCATTCCACGTGCGTCACCTCGGCCGGCCCGCGACGCGCCTCTTCGGCGCGACCAGCGGGGCCAGCTTCGTGCTCCTCGCGCTGCTGACCACGGTGGGGGCCCCCCTGATCGAGGAGTGGTTCTTCCGGGGCGTCCTGCTGCGCGGGTTGCGTGGCCTCCTGGGGCGCCTGCGGGGCCGCGTGGCCGCGACCCTCGCCGTGGTGCTGAGCGCGGTGGCCTTCGCCCTGGCCCACGGGGAGCCGACCCAGTTCGCCGGTCTGGCCGCCCTGGGCGTGGTGCTCGCGGTCCTCGCCTTGCGCACGCGACGCCTGGTGCCCAGCGCCCTGACCCACCTGTCCTTCAATGCCGTGGCCGTGGGAGCGCTGGTCGCCCAGAGGATGCACTGATGTCGCGGCGCCCGCTGGCCTGGCTCGACGTCATCGCGATCGGCGCGGTGATCGTCGTGACGCTGTGGGCGCTGCATCCCGCGCTGCTGGTCTCGAGCAGCACCATCACCGGGGGCGACACCGGCGCCCACCTGGCTCTGCCGACCTACCTGCGCAGGCTGGGTGACCCCTTCGGGCTCACCCCCTGGTATCCCGGTTGGTTCGCCGGCATGCCCGCCTACACGTACTACTTCGTGCTGCCCGACGTGCTGGCCCTGTGGGCCAGCTACATCATTAACGCCGCGGTCGCCTTCAAGCTGGCGACGATCCTCGGCTCGCTGCTGATGCCGGTGGGTGCCTACCTGCTCGGGCGCCTCTTCCGGGCGCCGCGCCCGGTGCCCGCGGCTTTGGCGATGGCCACCCTGCCCTTCTTGTTCGACGCCTCCTTCACCATCGACGGCGGCAACCTGTTCTCGACGCTGGCGGGCGAGTACGCCTTCTCGCTGTCGCTGGCCCTGGCGCTGGTGACCATCGGCCTGTTCGCACGCGGCGTGCGCACCGGTCGGGGCTACTGGCTCGCCGCCCTCGGGCTCGCCGGCACGCTGCTGGCGCACGTCCTGCCGTTCTTCTGGGTGGTCGCGGCCAGTGGCGTGGTCCTCGTGGTCGAGTGGTGCGCTCGTCGCGGGTGGGTCGACCCCCACGCGCCCCGCTCGGTCGGCGACGCGCTGCGGCCGCTGCGCTTCGTTCTCGGCGCCGGCCTCCTGGGGGCCGGGCTCACCGCGTGGTGGCTGCTGCCCTTCGCCACCAGCCAGGCCTACACGGACTCCATGGGCTACTCGAACGTGAGTGTGTCGAGCTTTCACGCCATCTTCAGCGCACTGGGCTGGTACACGTCGACGGGCACGCCAGCGGGCGACCGCTGGGTGATCATCGCCGCGGCGCTCGGTGCCGTGGTGGCCGTGGTGTGGCGTGACCGGCTCGGCGTGACCCTGACCGCCCTCACGGCCCTGTCGCTCCTGGCCTTCGTCGTCGACCCCCAGAGCGTCATCTGGAACCAGCGCCTCGTCCCGTTCTGGTTCATCGGCATTCACCTGCTCGCCGGGTGGCTGATCGGCTGGGTGGCGGCGCGCTGGGTCGCGCGCGCGCGCGGGTCCGCGCGTCTGGCCGGTAGCGACGTCGAGTCCGCGGCGCCCGTCGCGTCCGCGTCCCAGGGCGCGGACCTCGAGCCGGTGGCCGTCGAGGGCGCTGGGAGCGTCGAGGACCCGTCTGACGACACGGCGAGCGCCGGAGGTGACGGTCACGACACCCCGGACGCGGTGGTCGCCACGGCGGTCGCGGACGCGAGCCCGCCCGGTGCTGGTGGGGGCCCGGTCGCGAAGGGCGCCGGGTCGGGCGATCGCGACCCGGCGGCCGCCACCCGGCGCGCCGGGCGGCGAGCCCTGACGGCCAGCGTGGCCGTCATCGTGCTGGGCCTGGCCTCGACCCTGCCGGGGCTGATCCCGACAACGGCGTCGGCTCTCGGGCTCTCGACGGGGGGGAACCAGGTCACCAGCTGGGCGCAGTGGAACTACTCGGGCTACCAGGGCAAGGCCGCCTGGCCCGAGTACCACAACCTGATGACGACGATGGCGCGGGTGGCGCACCGCTACGGGTGCGGGCGCGCGATGTGGGAGTACGCGCCCTCCGAGAGCCGCTTCGGCACGACGATGGCGCTGATGCTCCTGCCGTACTGGACCAACAACTGCGTCGACTCGATGGAGGGGCTGTTCTTCGAGTCGTCGGCCACCACGCCGTACCACTTCTTGGACCAGGCCGAGCTCAGCTCGCAGCCCAGCGATCCCCAGGTCGGTCTGCCCTACGGTCCCCTCGATGTCCCCCTCGGCGTGACCCACCTCCAGCAGCTCGGGGTGCGCTACTACATCGCCTTCTCGCCCCTGGCGGTCGCCGAGGCCCACGGCGATCCCCAGCTCCAGCTGGTCGCTCAGACCCGGGCGTGGCCCGCGCCCGGCGTGCGCTGGGAGATCTACCTGGTCCGCCACAGCCCCCTGGTGGCCCCTCTGACGCACACGCCCGTGGTGGTGGCCGGCCTCGCCAGCCGGACGGCGTGGCTGGCCGCCAACGTGACGTGGTGGACCACGCCGGCCGACTGGACCGTCGAGGCAGCGGCGTCTGGACCCGCGTCGTGGCCGCACGCGGCCACGATCTCCCAGCTGACGACGACCGCCGCCGCGCTGCCCCCCGAGCGCGTCACCGACGTGCACGTGGGACTCCAGCAGCTCTCGTTCCACGTGAGCCGGATCGGCGTCCCGACGCTCGTCAAGGTGTCCTACTACCCGCGCTGGCGCGCGCAGGGCGCGAAGGGCCCCTACCGGGTGAGCCCCAACCTCATGGTCGTGGTTCCCACGTCCCACGACGTCACGCTGGTCTACGCAACGACCGCGACCGGACGCATCGGTGCGCTGGTGTCCGAGGTGACGGTCGCCGTCGGCCTCGTGGTGGCGCTGGCCGCCTGGCGCCGCCGCCGCACTCGCCGGCGCCAACCGGCAGATGGGTAGCATGGCCGCCGTGGACCTGGGTGCCATCTTCAAGGCCTACGACGTCCGCGGCACCTACCCTGACCAACTCGACGAGGCGGTGGCCGCCGCCGCCGGTCGGGCGTTCGCGCGCCAGCAGGGCGCGTCGCGGATCGTGGTGGGTCGAGACATGCGCCCCTCGGGCCCCAGCCTGGTGACTGCCTTCAGCGACGGCGCGCGAAGCGTCGGTGCCGAGGTCGTGGACATCGGCCTGGTCTCCACCGACCTGCTCTACTTCGCGTCCGGGCACCTCGACTCCCCGGCGGCCATGTTCACCGCGTCGCACAATCCCGCCGCCTACAACGGGATCAAGCTCTGCGGTCGCGCGGCTCGCCCGATCGGGATTGAGTCGGGCCTGGGCGAGATCGCCGACGAGGTGCGAGCTCACGTGGGCGAGCCGCTGCCCCCGGCTCGCGCCGCTCGCGTGGAGGCCGACCTGTGGCCCGCGTGGGTCCGTCACGTGCACTCCTTCATCGACGTCGCCGCGCTGCGACCGCTGCGCGTCGTCGCTGACGTCGCCAACGGCATGGGCGCGCTGGTGGCGCCGCGCGTGTTCGCCGACCTGCCCCTCGAGCTCGAGGTCCTCTACCCCGAGCTGGACGGGACGTTCCCCAACCATCCGGCCGACCCCATCAACCCCGCCAATCTCGTCGACCTGCAGCGTCGCGTGCGCGAGACCGACGCCGACGTTGGCCTGGCCTTCGACGGCGACGCCGATCGGGTGTTCCTGGTCGACGAGCGCGGGGTCGTGCTGAGCGGCTCGACGACCACGGCCCTGGTGGCGGCGTCGCTGTTGGACCGGCACCCCGGCGAGACCGTCTTGTTCAACCTGATCTGCTCGCGCGCGGTCCCCGAGGTGATCGCCGAGCACGGCGGCGTCGGCGTGCGCACGCGGGTGGGGCATTCGTTCATCAAGCAGGTGATGGCCCAGACCGGAGCCATCTTCGGCGGGGAGCACTCGGGCCACTACTACTACCGAGACAACTTCCGAGCCGACTCGGGCGTGATCACGGCCCTCATCGTGCTCGAGCTCCTGAGTCGCGGGACCGAGCCGCTCTCGAGGGTGGGGGCTCCCTTCCAGCGCTACGCCGCCTCGGGCGAGCACAACAGCCTGGTGGACGACCCCGCGGCAGTCCTGGGACGGGTGCGCGAGCGGCTGGTCGCCGACGGGGTCGAGATCGATGAGCTCGACGGGCTCACCGCCGACCTGGGCTCGTGGTGGTTCAACCTTCGCCCCTCGAACACGGAGCCACTCCTGCGGGTCAACGTGGAGGCCGACGACGAGGAGTCCTGTGCGCGCCATCTGGCCGAGGTGCGCACGATGATCGAGGAGGCGCGATGAGCCTGGATCCGCTGCTGCTCGAGCTGCTCGTGGACCCGGTGGACCACGAGCAGCTGCTGTACGTCGAGGCCGCGGGAGTCCTGTACAACCCCCGTCGCCGCCAGGTCTACGCGGTGAACGAGGGGATCCCGGTCCTGCTACCCGACGAGGCCACGACGGCGGATGACGCCGAGCACGCGCGCCTCGTCGGTGATCCGAGCGCGGTGCGCACCGGCGTGCGGCGCGACTAGCTGAGCCACTCGACGATCATGGCCATGCCCTGGCCCCCGCCCACGCACATCGTCTCGAGGCCGTAGCGCGCGCCGCGGTCCTCGAGGCCGTTGAGCAAGGTGGTCATGATGCGCGCGCCGGTCATGCCGAAGGGGTGGCCCAGCGCGATGGCGCCGCCGTTGACGTTGAGCTTCTCGAGGGGGATGCCGAGGTGGCGCGCACTGGGCAGGACCTGGGCGGCGAAGGCCTCGTTGATCTCGACGAGGTCGATCTGGTCCATGGTCAGGCCGGCTCGCGCCAGCGCCTGGCGGGACGCTTCCACCGGCCCCAGGCCCATGATCTCGGGGTTCAGGGCGCTCACGCCGCTGGCGACGATGCGGGCCAGGGGAGTGATCCCGAGCTCGCGGGCGCGGGTGTCGCTCATCACGATGACCGCGGCGGCACCGTCGTTGAGCGGGCAGCTGTTGCCCGCCGTGACCGATCCGCCCGGCTTGAACACTGGGGCCAGGGTGGCCAGCTTCTCCAAGCTGGTGTCGGGGCGAGGACCGTCGTCGCGGTCCACGACGCGCCCGTCGGCCAGGGTGACCGGGATGATCTCGCGCTCGAAGAAGCCGTTGGACTGGCTGGCCACCGCCAGCTCCTGGCTGCGCAGCGCGTACGCGTCCATCTCGGCGCGCGAGACGCCCTCGAGCTCGGCGACGTTCTCGGCCGTCTGGCCCATGGCGATGTAGACGTCGGGCAGGCCGGCCGCGGCCGTCCAGGGATCGCTCGGCGCGCTGGCGCGTGCCGCCGAGCGGGCCGTGGCCGCGGCGAACAGCGGGTTCATGGCGGCGGGCAGGTCGGCGGTGCCGTTGCCGAAGCGCGAGACCGTCTCGACGCCCGCGGCGACGAAGACGTCGCCCTCACCGGCCCGGATGGCGTGGGCGGCCATGCGGATCGCCTGGAGCGACGAGGAGCAGTAGCGGTTGACCGTCACGCCGGGAACCCGGTCGAGTCCGGCGAGGATCGCGACCACGCGCGCCAGGTTGAACCCCGACTCGCCCGCGGGCTCGCCGCAGCCGACGATGACGTCCTCGATTGTGGTCGGGTCGAGCTGGGGGACCTTGGCCAGCACCTCGCGCACCACGTGGGCCGTCAGGTCATCGGGTCGCACGTCGACGAGCGACCCCTTGAAGGCGCGCCCGATGGGGCTGCGGCCGGTGGCGACGATCACGGCTTCTGGCATGTTGCTCCTCGGTTACCGGGTAGTTACCCGGCGATGTTACCGGGTGGTTACCCGGCGATACTAGTGATGTTCGCCGACCGGCAACGGTCCGGCGTCGGCGAAGCCCTGGCGCACGCCCTGGCCGGCGCGGCGCTGGAGCTGCTCGGGCTCGAACAGCATCCAGTAGGCGTTGCGCGCGTGCTGGCGCGAACGGTTCTCGAAGACCCGGGCCAGGACCGCTGGGTCGTCGGCCTCGTCCTCGTGCACGAAGACCTCCAGGATGGGCGTCGAGGTCATGAGCTGAGCCTGCATGATGCCCTGGGAGGCCTCGTGGGCGCACTGCTTGTCGATCGGGGCGCGCCCCGGCATCCCCAGGGCGACCACGATGGCGCAGCCGTCGCGCTCGATGAGCTGCTTGGCCGCCACGGCGAGGTCCTTGAAGCCGGGCACGGTGCGCGAGATGACGACGAAGTCCTCGCCGTGACCCGGGCACGCGGCCAGCTCGGCTCGCGCCGCCGCCCCCATGTCGTAGCGCGCGAACATCGTGTCGACCACCCCGATGCGCACCGCCGCTCGCTCCTGGCGCTCGCCCTCAGCCATGTCCACCTCCCCCGCCAGTGTAGGAAGGCCGGGCGCCCTCAGCGCGGGGCCAGTCGGGCGACGGCCTCGGCTAGCTCGTTGGGCGGCGAGATGACCGCCAGTACTGCGGCGTCGACGCCGGCATCCTGGTAGCGCGCGATGTGCTCGCGGCAGGCCTCGGGCGAGCCGTGGATGATCAGCTCGTCGACCACCTCGTCGGGGATGGCCGCGTTGGCCCCGGCCCGGTCGCCCGCCGCCCAGGCGGCCCACAGGGGCTCGAGCTGGGGACCGCGGCCGAGCCAGCGGTGGAACTCGGCGTAGGCCGGCACGGTCAGGTACGTGGAGATCATGCGCCGGGCCAGGGTCCGGGCGCGTTCGGCGTCGGCGGTCGGGATCACGAAGAGCCGCGCGGCCACGAAGGCGTCGCCCAGCTCCTGGCGCACGCGACCGACGTCGCTGACGCTCAGCCAGTTGAGCACGGCGCCGTCGGCCTCGTCGCGGGCCAGGTGCAGCATGCCGGGCCGTAGGGCCCCCAGGATCAGCCGCGGCCGCGTGGTCACGGGGCGGCTGAGCCGGAAGCCGCGCACGGTGAGGGTCTCGAGCTCGACGTCGATGCGTTCGCCGGCTAGGGCGCGCTGGACGATGTGGAGCACGTCGCGGGTGCGGGCGTAGGGGTGCTGGTAGGCGATCCCGTTCCAGCGCTCGACCACCGGGGCGCTCGAGGCTCCCAAGCCGACCGTCAGGCGCTCCCCGGCCACCTCGGCCAGGGCGGCGATCGACATGGCGAGCAGCGCGGGACCCCGCGTGAACACCGGGGCGATGGCCAGTCCCAGGTGCAGGCGCGGCTCCCAGGCCGCGGCCAGGACCAGCGGCGTGAACCCGTCGGATCCATCGACCTCGCTCGACCACACGTCCGTGTAACCCAGGTCGGCCAGACGGGCGAACCAGCCGCGGTGCTCCGGCAGTGACACGCCGTCGAAGGGGATGGTGACGCCCAGGCGGCGCTCGGCGCCACGCCCGGGCCCGACCCCCGTGGGCGGCGCGAAGTTCTCGGGCATGCTCGTCCTCCGCGACGACGGTATCGCAGCGACGGGGGCCGCGGACGCACTTCGTAGACTGGCTGCCGTGCTCGTGCGCCCCCGACGGCTCCTGGCGGCGCTCAGCGTCGGTGCGCTGACGCTCAGCGCGGGTGCGGCGAGCGCAGCGCCGGTTGGCGCTCGCGTTCACCCTCCCGTGTGCGTCGTGTGGTCGGGCCACCTCCGCTGCACGCCCTGGCACCCGGTGGACACCTGGGCCTCGGTGACCTCGGTGCTCATCACTTCGTGGCGGCCGTGGTCTTCTCAGTCGACGATCGTGGCCACCGCGGCGTGGTTCAATGCCCGCTCCACCCTGCTCGCGCTCTACCCGGGCTACAAGGTGCCTGGTCCGTCGGCCCTGGACCGCGGACCCGAGATGGTGCCCCCGAGCGCGCGGCGGAGCCTGCTCGCGACCTTCAACGGCGGGTTCTACGAGGTCGACGCCGCGGGGGGCTTCTTCGCCCACCAGACGCTCTACGCCCCGATGCGCCGGGGACTGGCGACCGTGGTGCGCTACCGCAGCGGGCGCGTTGACGTCATGACCTGGACGGGCGGGCCGCGCCCGCCCGCGACGGTGGTGCTGGCCCGCCAGAACCTGCCCCTGCTGGTGGCGGCCGGTCGGCCCACGCCCGCCAGCGCCGACAATGCCGCCTGGGGCGTCACCCTCTACGGGGCTCCCGCTGTGTGGCGCTCGGCTCTCGGGGTGGACGCGTCGGGCAACCTGGTCTACGCGGCGGCACCCGGCCTGACGTCGTCGATGTTGGCCGCGCTCATGGTCCAGCTGCACTGCGTCCGGGCCATGGAGCTCGACATCAACCCCGAGTGGCCGGTGCTGATCACCTACGGGGGACCCGGAGCGGCTGGGGCGACGATGCAGACGCCCAATCCGAACCAGATCCCGACGCGCTACCTGGCCGTGAGCACGAAGGACTTCTTCGCGCTCTACGCCTCGCGCACGCCGGGCGCCCCTCAGCCCTGGTAGGGGCCCCGCGCCCGGTTAGGCAGCGTGGCGCGGCGCGTGGCGCGGTGGGCGCCGTCGGCGCCACCGGTCGCCGAGCGGGAGGCCGATCATGATGAGCACGGCGAGGACGAAGCCGGCGCCGGCGGCCTCCTCGTGGCGCGGCAGGAAGGAGAGCGACAGCGTTGAGGTCCCCGCGGGCACCGCGATGCTTTGGTAGACGCCGTCGAGGGTTCCGATGGCCGTCGGCTGGCCGTTGACCGCGGCGTGCCAGCCGGGCATCATCAGCTCGCTGCGCACCACGGTGCCCGGATGCGCACAGGTCACGGTGGCGTGGGCGAACCCGGTGCCGGTGACCGTGCACCCGGCGGTCGGGCTCGAGAAGTAGGGCGTGGCCCCGGGCAGGGTGTAGATGTCCACCATCTGGTCGGCGAAGACCTCGCGCACGCCGATCTTGGTCAGCGCGGGCAGCAGTTTGACGCCCTTCGGGAACAGCAGGTAGCGCACGGCGGCTGCCTGGTAGGAGGACAGGTGCGCCACGAGCTCGCGCTCCTGCTGGATGATCCCGCCGAGGCCGCCCTTGGCCAGGAACTGACGCGACGGAATCATGGCGGGGTTCAGCTGGGTGGCGATGTAGTTAGCGAAGGCCGTGGGGAACGGGAGGTCGATAGCGTTGAGCTCGGGCAGGTCGTACTGCGAGCCCCAGTTGGGGAACAGCACCTCGAAGTCGAGGAAGCGGGCGCGCCCGATGTTGTGCTGCAGGTAGGTTATCGGTCCCTGGTCGACGATGACCTGGGCGGGTGCCTCGACCGTGGGGACGAGGTAGGTGAGAGCCGCCTCCCCGCCGAGCAGCGTGACCAGGACCAGCGGGGCCCAGCGGAACCGCGCCAGGAAGCCGGCCGCCAGCACGAGGCCGACGGCGATGAAGGGCAGGGCGTGGAGTCCGAGCAGGATGATGCGGTCGCGGTGCGTGAGCACGTAGCCGGCGTTGGCCGCGTGCGCGCTGAGGGCGGACCACGCCAGGAGCAGCGCACCGATCGGCGTGGTGACGAAGAACAGGCGCCGGGCCGTTCGCGAGGTGACGAGATCGGTGATGGCGAGGCCCGCCAGCACCACGACCGAGAGCTCCAGGGTGGCCATGTCGTAGCGCGAGAAGGCGATCTGCTTGACGTAGGGGATCAGGTTCCACAGGGTGCGCACGTGGAGCACGTTGAACATGGCGCCCAGCGACAGGACGAACCACGCGGCCAGGGCGATGCGCAGCGGGCGCAGGCGGCGTCCGAGAAGGCCCAGGAGCGCGAGAGTGGAGGTGCCCGCCAGCAGGTAGCCGCCGATCGTGCCCCACGCGTTGATGGCCTCGGCGTTGTGGTTCGAGAAGATGGTGCCGTAGATGTAGGGGTCGAGGAACATCGGTAGCGACTGAGTGGGCAGGACGGCGGAGCCGTCCAGCGCGCCGACGTGACCGCCGATGTTGGCGACGTGCAGGAAGTCGACGAAGGGCACGATGATCGGCAGGGCGAGCAGGAGCCCCAGCACCCCGCCGTAGGCGATGTGGCGCGCGGCCAGCCAGCGTCGGGCCCGGGGGATCGCGAACAGGCGGACCGCGGCCCACACCACGGCGAAGAGACCGTCGAGGAAGGCCACCTCGGGGAAACCCGCGTAGACGGACAGCGCCAGCGCCACCGCCAGCACGTACCACCCACGCCGCCGACCGCTGTCGAGATCCGCGTACACCATCTCGATGCCGAGCAGCAGGAGCGGCAAGAAGGCGACGGGATTGAGCACCGAGTTGCCGAGCCAGGCGAAGGTGCCGTTGAGCGCGAAGACGACGCCGATGCCGGTGGCGACCACGGCGGACATCCCGAGGCGGCGGCCCAGGAAGTAGGTGGCCAGACCGGCGATGAACTCGAGGGTCAGGTGGAACCAGAGGAGCCCAGCGGAGGTGGCGAAGAGGAGGGTGAGCGGCAAGAACGACGCTGCCTGCATCTCCCCGGCCAGGGGCTGGCCGAGGCCCTCGAAGTAGTTCCACCACGGCAGGTGGCCGTGCAGGAGGTCCATCGCCGACAGGTGGCCGAGGGGCTGGGTGATGAAGCCGATGTTGGGATCGATCGCGGGACGCCCGCAGGTGACGCGACACACCGTCTGGGCGATTCCCGAGGTGTAGCTGATGGGATCGCTGTTCGCCAGTCCCAGCGTGTACATGAAGTTGGCCAAGATCACGGCCACCCCGATGATGGCGGTGGGCCACGCCCACGCCGGTAGGCGGCGGTTCAAGGCTGCGATGCGTTGTCGCCAGAGAAGCACCGGACCAGGCTAGCCAAGCCCTCGGGGGGTCTCGGACCTAGCGGAAGCGGTAGTACATCGTCTCGCCGAGCAGGAGCAGCGACTCGGAGAAGTACGGATCCTTGAAGGAGCCGAAGATGTCCCAGCGCCGAATGAAGCGGTTGCGGTCGACCAGGGGGTCCAGGGTGCCGCGCGACGAGCTGACGTGATGGTAGATCCGCACGTCGGGGTCCAAGACGACCGCCCGGCCCGCGACGAGCGAGCGCAGGCAGATGTCCACGTCGTTCATGACGACGGCCAGGTCCTCGTCCATGCCACCGAGCTCGTTCCACCAGTCCCGTCGCACCATCTGCACGGCTCCGGTGACCGCCGCGACGTCGCGCACCGACACCGCGTACTGGTTGGTCACGGGGTAGTTGGAGTCGGTGCGCAGGTGCTGGGGATAGGGCGTGATGACGATCCCCTCGTGCTCGCGGCGGCCTTCGGGGTCCAGCAGGCACGCGCCGACGAATCCGACGCCCTCCACAGCGGCCAGCGCCACCAGGCGCTCGAGCCAGTCAGGCGTGGCGATCACCGTGTCGTTGTTGAGGGTGACCACGTACTCGGCCTCGGCGGCCGCCACGCCGCGGTTGACGATGTGGGCGTAGTTGAAGGGCCCCGGGCACGGCACAATCGGGAACCCCTCGTCGGCGAAGTAGGCCAGGGATTCGGGCTGGACCGAGTCGTTGTCCAAGATGACGATGCGGTAGTTGGGGTACGTGGTCAGTTCGCGTATCGAGTCCACGCAGCGCCGGACCAGGTCGACGCGATCACGGGTCGGGATCAAGATGTCGATCGAGGGGGCGGGCTGGGGCACCGCCAGGGACCACCGGGTCGTCCCGGGCAGGTCGCCCGCGACGACCGTGCCGGACCAGCCACGCCGCGCCAGCGCCCGCGAGACCACGGCCACGGTGTCGGCGTCCAGGTGCTCGCGCCGCGCGGTGAACGCGGGGCGTCCCCCGATCACCAGATGCGGGAGGTGCTGGAAGACGGCGCCCGCCTCGTGCAGGCGCAGGTACAGGTCGTGCTCGGCGGCCCACCCGGCCTCGACGTCGAAGCCGCCGACCCCGCGGATGCGCTCGGCGCGCACGATCGCGGGCCGGCCCACGCAGTTGTAGCTGAGCAGGGTGTGATAGCCGACGGCGGGGCTCTTCAAGGACGGCTGGTGGGCGGAGGGCCAGAAGTCGTCGGCGAACACGACGTCGGCATCGGGCTCGGCGACCGTGACCAGCGCCTCGGCGGCGAAGATCGCGTCGCCGGGCGCGTCAGCCGCGTCGGCCAAGATCACCCAGGGCGTGCGAACGTTCGCCAGCTCGCGGTTCAGGCGCTCGATCTGACTGCGCGGATCGGGGGCGGACTCGTCGATCCGCAGTACGGTGGTGCGGCTGTCGCGCTGGGCCTCCAGGCTGCGCACCGGCCGCTCGAGCAGGTGGGGCCGGTAGTTGATGGGGAAGTAGGACTCGTCGGCCTCGACGGTCTCCACGATCGTGGTGGGCGGCTTCTTGGGCGTGCCGCGCACGCGACGCACGATGCGCAGCAGCGGCCGTCCCACCAGGCGGGCGAAGCGGTAGCGCCACGTATCGTCACCCAGCAGACGGCCGATCGTCTGGCGCCAGCGGCTGGCTGACACCATGCGGATGTTGGCGTGGAACTGGCCCCAGCGACGTCGCAGCTCCTCGTCAGTGATGGGCGGTGCCGACACGTCGACGTCGTACTGGCGAATCTGGAACACCCGGTCTCCTCGCTTCGGCCCTCCAGGCTACCGGCAGCGTCTCGGCGAGCTGGGAGCCGGCGCCTCCCGGCGTTCAGGTGACTTTCACACCCCGTTCACCCGCCACTCATCTCACGGCAACTCGGCGGCGGGACACTGCGAGGGACGAGTGAGAGAGGCGGTGCGTCGTGTCCTTCGCACAGCAGAGCGCGAGTGAGTCGAATGTCGAGCCGGTAGGGCCAACCATTGGCCAGCTTCTCGACGACGCGCCGACCAGCCGCTTTCACCGACGGGCCGTCGTGATCTCGGGGATGGGCTTCTTCACCGACGCCTACGACCTCTTCGTGATCGGCACGGTCGCTGCCCTGGTCCAGACGCAGTGGGTGCTGTCGACGACCATGACCAGCTGGGTGACGGGCGCCGCGGTCCTCGGCGCGTTCGTGGGAGCGATGTCCTTCGGGCGCCTAGCCGACGTGGTGGGGCGCAAGTCCGTCTACACCGCTGTCGCCGTGATCATGATCATCGGCGCTGTGGCCTCGTCGCTGGCGCCCAACGTCCTCGTGCTGATCGCGGCGCGCTTCGTCTTGGGGCTCGGCATCGGCGGGGACTACCCCGTGTCGGCCGTGCTGATGAGCGAGTACTCCAACCGGGCTGACCGGGGTCGCCTCGTCGGCCTGGTCTTCTCGATGCAGGCGCTCGGCCTCATCGTGGGGCCCCTGGTGGGCCTGGCTCTGCTGTCGTCGGGCATCGCCACGACGCTCACGTGGCGCCTGCTGCTGGTGATCGGCGCCATCCCCGCGGCCGCGGTGATCTACCTGCGCGCTCGCATGCCGGAGTCCCCCCGGTTCCAGGCACACGTCAAGGGCTCGAGCGCCCAGGCCGCCGCTGAGCTGCACCGATTCTCCGACGGGATCATCGACGTGTCCAACGTTGCCCCCACGACGCGGGCGCTCATGAGCGTGCGTCAGTTCGTCACCAGTCGCGCCATGTGGCGCCTGGTCCTGGGCACGGCGGGAAGCTGGTTCCTCTTCGACTACGCGTACTACGGCAACACCCTGTCGCTGCCGAGCATCTTGAGCGAGGTCTCGCCCAACGCCAGCCTCGAGGGCAAGATGGTGCTGTCGCTGGTCTTGTTCCTGGTTTTCGCCGTTCCCGGCTACATCGTGGCCGTCGCCCGCATCGACCGGATCGGGCACCGCCGCCTGCAGTGGATGGGCTTTGCGATCATGGCGATCTGCTTCGGCGTGCTGGCGGCGGTGCCGCGCCTGACCACCCTGGTGGGAGCCTTCATCGCCATCTTCGGCATCAGTTACTTCTTCACCGAGTTCGGACCCAACACGACGACCTTCGTGCTCCCCTCGGAGGTCTTCCCCGTCGAGATGCGCACGACGGGGCACGGGATCGCGGCCGGCATCGGCAAGCTCGGGGCGTTCGTGGGGGTGTTTCTCGTTCCCCGCCTCGAGGCCAGCTGGGGGCTGCGGGGCATGCTGGTGGTCGCTTCGGCGGCCGCCCTGGCCGGCCTGGCCACCACGGCGCTGCTGCCCGAGGCCAGTCGTCGCGCGCTCGACCACGACGGCGCTCCTCACTAGGCTCAGCGCCGAGGGGCGCCGATCTGGAGGAGGGATCCGTGGACCTGGACCTGGCGGGTCGTGCCTATCTGGTGACTGGAGGAACCGATGGGCTCGGGCTGGCTCTGGCCGAGCAGCTGGTGGCTGAGGATGCGCGCGTCGCGGTATGCGGACGGTCGGCCGAGCGCGTGGAGGGCGCCCGGCGCCGGCTGGGCTCTCACGGACTGGGCGTGGTGGCCGACGTGACCGACGCCGACCAGCTCGACGGGTTCGTCGACGCGGCCCTCGAGTCCTTCGGTCGGCTCGACGGGGTGGTGTCCAATGCGGGGCGCTCGGCGGGCGTGGCCGTCACGGGCTCGTCGGACCTCCAGTGGCGAGACGACTTCGAGCTCAAGGTCCTGGCCGCGGTGCACCTGGCGCGCCGGACGGCCGAAGCGCTGCGGGAGACCTCCGGAGCCCTGGTGAACGTGCTGGCGATCTCGGCGCGTGCCCCGGGCGCGGGCTCGACGCCGACGGCGGCGTCACGGGCGGCGGGTTTGGCCCTGACCAAGGCCCTGGCCGCCGAGATGGCCCCGCACGGCGTGCGCGTCAACGCCATCCTCATCGGCATGATCGAGTCGGGTCAGTGGGAGCGCCGTGCGGCGACCACCGGCGAGGCGCTCGACGTCTTCTACCGGCGCGTGGCCGCCGAGGCGCGCATCCCGCTGGGCCGGGTGGGCCGTCGAGACGAGTTCGCCGACCTCGTGACCTTCCTGCTGTCGCCGCGCGCCAGCTACATCACCGGGGTGGGCATCAATCTCGACGGTGGTCTCGCGCCGGGCATCTAGGGGCCGGCGCGAGGCCACTCTCTCGTGGGCGCGCCGGCTCCAGGTTGGTCGGCGACTCCTTCGACGGTTCGGAGCTCTACTCGACGGCTGCCGTGCGCGGACGCCGAGGCAGCCAACTCCCCGGGCGAGCCCTCGGCGGACCCGCTGCGGTCCCGACGGCTGCGCACCAGGCGTTCATGGCGCCAAGATCTCGTCTGGCTGTGGTATCGGTGACGCGTCCGGGTCGGCGTCGCCGTTTCGGGCCGACCGTCGGCCAGTGACCAGCGCCTGCCCGAGGCCAACGGCGACCGTGACGTTCTTCAGCGCACGGTTCCACGGGTAGAGAGTGTGGAAGAACCACGAGAACGCCGGGCTATGGGTGCGCGAGAGGTACAGCGTCATCATGGCGTCCGCGTAGTTGACGAGCCCGGCGACACTCATGAGGACGAGGCTCCACACGGGCCATTCCGCGATGACCCCCAAGACGAAGAGCCACAGTATGTACTGGGGGGAGCTCACCTTGTTCACCAGCAACAGCACCGCAAAGGTGATCGCCGCGGCGGCCATCGGGGAGCCCCCCCGAAGGACGCGGGGCACGAGCAGGACGACGGCCAGCACGACGAGGGCACCGCTGAGAAGATCCACCACCGAGATGGGGAGCGTCGAGGCGAGGTGCAGCTCGTAGAGGATCCCGCCTCCGCCTCCTCTTCGGGCGTTGAAGACGAAGAAGTGATCCCAGTTCCCGACGTTCATCACGGCGAACGGTGCGTTGACGATGAGCGCGACGGCTCCCGACCAGAGCACCATCCGGCGAGCGTGGACGCGATCGCGAGGATCGCGCAGCAGCGCGACCACGCAGTAGAAGAGCACGATGAGGGGAAAGAACTTGGCCCAC
Organism: Acidimicrobiales bacterium; assembly: GCA_049965035.1. GTDB lineage: Bacteria > Actinomycetota > Acidimicrobiia > Acidimicrobiales > RAAP-2 > RAAP-2. The sequence continues at coordinate 6,008 of JBMFWS010000003.1, read as the reverse complement.
ACCCCGAGCGACAGCAAGATGCCCGCCCCCGCGTACCGGCGCGCGCGGAACTGCGCCCAGCCGGCGACCAGGAAGAAGATCGCCAAGAGGTCCCAGTTCAACAGCCCGTAGACGAGGAGCAGCGGGGAGAGAGCGAAGGACCAGGCGAGGCGCCAGTTGATCCGGTGCAAGAAGTACACCGTGCCGAGCGCACTGGCCAACAGTCCGAGGCTGCTGGCCAAGAAGTAGCCCTGGACACCGGGCACCCAGGCCGCCAGCCACATGAACATGCCCGTCAGGACCGGGTACTCGACCGCGGTGTGGACGTAGGGCAGCGCATGATTGCCCAGGTGGAACGCGTAGTAGAGCGCGATGACGTCGGAGTACGCCAAGTGGCCGAACGACCAGGGTCCGTACGCCGCAGCGGGATGTGCGGCCGAGGAAACTCGCGCGGCTGGCCGGAGGTGGAGGTAGGCCCACAGGAGCCAGCCCGTGACGACGACGGCGGGAGCCCAACGGGCACGCGGGGGCCACCCAACGGACGACTCGGAGCCGTCGTCGGCGCCCAGGGCGGGTGACGCCAGGAGGTCCATCAGTGGTCGCTGCTCCTTTGGGGGGTTCGCTGCGCGGATGGGTAGGTTACGACGTCACCTGCGTGGACCGCGACTATAGCGGCGGTCGACGAGCTCAGCGAGAACGTGGCGGCACCCAGGACCTTCAGCGCATCGTGACGATCACTGCTGCCGCTTGCGCGGCCCTGGAGGGAACGGGTCCGGCCATGAGGCACGCGGCGAACCTCACCAGCGACCGGATTGCCGATGTCGGGAGGCGCCTGGACGGCCCGGCTGAGCCGCCCCAGCACCTCCGGGGGCACGTCAGCGTCTTGGTGAGACCCGGGGTGCCGACCTCATCGGGTCAGGAGTTTGCGCAGCGCCCAGCCTCGTACAAAAATGGAGGACCTCGAGGCACACAATAAGAACCGCGCCACAGTCCGTTCTGAGGGAATCTCGGTGTCCGTGATCGAGGACGACGTCGAACCAACGATGAACGATGAAGCTACGATTAATAGTAGCACTCATTGTGCTACTATCTTGAGATGACCAGAATTGGAATTAGGGAACTCCGTCAGCACGCCAGCCGCTATCTCGAGCGAGTTAAGGCAGGCGAAGTCGTCGAAGTCACCGAGCGCGGGAAACTCATCGCCCTCTTGGTTTCACCGACTCCCGCCGTCGCTTCGCGGGACCGTCTCATCGCCTCAGGTCGCCTCATTCCGGCAAGGGGTGCACTTCATCTGCCCACACGTCGATACGCTGCCCGTACCCAGAACACCGCGACGCGCGAACTTAATGAACTACGCGAGGATCGGTTGGCATGATCTATATCGACACGTCAGCTCTCGTGAAGTTACTTTTTGACGAGCCTGAGAGCAGGGCGCTGACCGATTGGCTAACTCAGAATGCCGAAAAGCCCAAGGTGAGCAGCGATCTGTCAACGGTTGAACTACTTCGCACCTGTCAGCGAATCGACGGATCAATCGTTGATGACGCCAGGCGACTCCTCGACGGGGTCGACCTCGTACCCATCGATCACGTGATCGTCGAGCAGGCGGCAATCTTGGCCCCTCACGAATTACGCAGTCTCGACGCCATCCACCTGGCAAGCGCATTGTCACTGATTGAAGACCTCACCGCTTTCCTGGCTTACGACATGCGCCTCTGCATAGCAGCCGAGCAAGCCGGGTTACCGGTGGTGTCACCGACGTAAATTGGTGGACCTTGAGGGACACAATAAGAACCGGTCCGACGCCCTCTCGACCATCCGCCACTTCCCGGAGACCGGTTATAGGCGGACGAACTCCTCATCCCCGCAGGACGAGGGCCGAGGAGGGCCTCTCCAGTTGCCGCGATAGCTATCGTCACATTCCACGTTCCTTACGCCGGAGGGTTCTTCGATACCCGCTCCAAGTACTCAGGCATCTTGCGTGGCCTTCGCCATATTGTGACAGGCTCGGCACCCTCTTGTGCTGCTTTCGCAGGCAGAATAACGACGCTGCAAACTTCACTTCATGTTGCGGACTGCGCCTTGATTCACCCCGCTTCGACGCTGGCATTTCGACCAACACCGGGGGTTTCACTACCGAGGGCCTTGGCGCTTCCTCGGACTGGACTCGCACCGGCAAGCTATCGCGACCTTGTCGCTCGGTTACGTCATGTTGACTCCTTTGTCCTCATGGCGCCCGAGCTGCTGGACGCACCACAAGATTCCCGCATAACTCGCCTCCTTGGAAAGTTGTCTCTACAAGAGTGGCCCCCAAGCGTAGCGTTGACCCCCTGACTGCGCCTTTCCACACGATCTATTCACAGTCGGAGGGCGACCGGACTTGAGAACAGTTCGGTGATACGTTTTCAGCACCCGCAGCAGGAGTTCGATATGTCCAGATGCCGACGCGCTTCATCTTCTAGCGTGACAAATTTCGTACGCGCTGGTATTTCCTTAATGGTTGTGGTTGCTTTTGCCTATGCTCTTCTCTCTACGCGCGGACATGCGATTACTCAAAGTTCGCACGTAGCCGTCCTAGCATCATCGCAAAGAAGTGCGCGGAGCGGGATCCGCGAGTGCTCAGCAAACAACTTGAAGGTAGCGCTCACTCTCGCGACTGGGGCAGCGGGTACAGGTCTTTATTCCTTCACCGCCACGAACGTTGGACAAACTACGTGCGATCTCGACGGCTTTTTTGGCTTTGCTGTCTTTGGCGCGGACAACAAACTTCTGACCAATTCGACAATCCGTAAGTGGACTACGGACGAAGGAGAAAAGGTCACGAAACGGCCGATTGAACTTCGACCCTCTGGCAAGGCGACGACGACGGTGTCGCTGGGCGAGAATCCCGTAAACGGTGCGATCACTTGTCCGTTGATAAAAATGTTCAGACTTACACCTCCCGACACCACGCGGGCTATTCGCATCGCTCGGGGCCACCTGGGTACAGGCTGGTTTTGTCAACCGACGGGAAGCCGGGTCATCGTTTATGCCACTACGAGCGAGCCGTCACACGCGTGATATCGAATCGTTCCTCCCTGCCCGAGGGATCATATCCACTTTCTAATCGGCAGTTTCACCACCAGAAAGAGAATGAAAGGAAGACCCATCATGTCACTTGGAGTAGATACCGATGATGCGCTCAACACCATCAATTGGTCAGACTGGTACAGTTGGAAGCCGCAGTACCCCACTTGGGCGGGCAGGTACTTTGGCAACTTGTTGAGTTGGAAATATCCAGAATTCACTGACGCAAAGTCCTCTACGGGCGGCGTTCTAAGGATCATCGCGCCGTTAACGGCCCCCAACGCGGCAAATCAGCAAACGGGCGGAACAAATGGTAACGATCTTGGAGCATCGGATGGCCAAGCCACATGTTCAAGTATCGAAGCAGCGATCACCCAAGGTCAGTTGACGATTCCAGCGAGCGGCGTTGTGTACGTCTATCTGGATGTTGAGCCCGGGATAAATATAACCCCGGCGTATTGGGCTGGCTGGGCCAATGAGGTCAACTCATACGTGTCGGGCGGCAACGCACCATTCGTTCCAGCGGTCTATACCACTATGACCGAGAGTGGCGGACTGTATTATCGCGCAGGCAATGTCACCTACGCGCTCGGTAAAGCAGCCTCGGATTATCCCAGTCAATTCGTTACTTGTGCGGGTTATTGGGCCTCAGAGCCCGAGCCCTGCGCTGCGTGCCAACCAGGGTACGACGCCTCGTCCGCTTTTTCTCAATGCGGGACTTACGTTCAACCAGTCGGCGGGGGAAACACCGCCGATGTGTCAGTCTTGCTCTGGCAATACGCCGAGCAGCATGGCTGTACAGTGACCTGTGGCGTCACTGGGTTCGCGGGGGGACAAACGTTGGATATAGATGGTAGCGACAGCACGGGAGCGGATAATTACATGCTTGTCATTGGCTGATGTGTCACCACCTCTGCTCCTGAGGCATTATCGCTTTTAGTTTGGTCGTAAATAACGTCGGGAAGGCGGTATCTTCGCTGAATCCCATCGCTTACTTGAATGGCAGTCAAGGGTTCGTTACATCAATCTTTAGTAAGTGTTTCAGTTACGAGATTAAACTGATAGTTCGTTCCATCTTGGGCCGTCAAAGTCGCAACGTCATTCGTCACTGACGTTATGGTCAGAGCACCGTCCGTAGAATTTGTATCTACTGACTCTACGGAGAATCCTTCACCGTCGGGGGAAGGAACGGTGTATGCAACGACACCAATCGAGGGATTGCCTTCGGTGCCATTCGCAAGCTGTTCGGAACTCTGAGATCCGGCCCAAATCGTGACGTAGACGCCACCGACGTAGCCGAGCCAAGAATTCGTAGGAACGATCGCAACGGAAGGATCTTGCCAGACTTTCCCAATCCAGGAGACGATTCCAGTCGGCTGCGGAGGAACGACGGGGGCAGTTCCCGCTGCAGGACAATATGCTGCGCCCTTGCTCTCGGCAGGATTGTTCGCAACTGAAGCAGCATTTTGTGCGGCAAACTCGCAATACAAGCCCAGCGCTAACTGATCGCCGCTCATAGCAAGGGCCGCTGCCTGGTCGGTTTCGATAGTGTTGAGGAGTCCGTTGATCCCCTGAGACTGGCACTGTTGACTGAGCCACGCGTGAAATCGGCTTTCTTGGCCCACGCCGCTGCCGTTACTCGTTTGTGCACTTAAGTCGTTACATATCGACGTCAACTGATTCTCGTAGACGGTGCTCAAAGCGCTAGGTTGCGCAGCGTTTACTTCTTTCACCACCACAGCCGACGCTCCCACGATAAGTAGCGCCCCGAGGATAATCGTAAGTAACAATCTTCTTCTCAACATATAAGTTCCTCATTCTCCTCAGAAGTAAATGAATTTAAGAGTGAGATCACGACGTTATGTTTATATAACTGGCACACGTGGCTGGTCCTAGCCCAACAGAAGGAGAGTAGGCCCAAGACTGGGCAGGGTCGAGAGACGTTCCTTCGGAACTCAATACGAATGCAAAATAAAAAGTTGCTCCAGCATTCTCAACAGCTTGATATTGTGTCGCGTCACCCGAATAGTACATTTCGGGAGCCATTTCTTCACCGGCCCATCCGTGATAAAAATTGTAAAACTCTCCGTCAGTCCAGTTAGTATCTGCTAGGCCGCCGTTCTCCAATACGGCGTTGCCGTAATCAACCATCGGCTTGCTAGAAGTCTGGAAGCCTGCCGTTCCAGAGCCACCTATCGATGCAGGAGATCCTCCCCCGACCCAGTCACGAGCGAGTGCGAAGTTCGAAATTACGCCAATCCATGAGGATTCGATATCGTCGCCACCTTGAATATGCACGTTCGCATCTCCCGATGTGTCAGCAGATATGGTGTCGACTAGCGCCGCCCAGGCAGCACCAGCGGTGGTAGAAACCGTAATTGAGTTATTTGTGCCGACATCAATCCAACCATATTCGCCATTGGTGTTTGCACTGGACGAGTATCCAGCAGCAAAAGCTTTCATGTAGTTCACCACGGTTAATGCTGTAGACGAACTCGTCTCATCTGGAATTACCGCGCCGGTTCCAAAAGCAGTTTGGGCGCACCAACCATCGGTACTAGTGGTGCAAGTCACTTGACCTCCGAAATCGACGACAATGTCGAAAGCGCCGGTCGCCGTTGTCGATGCTTCAGTCCCGTAACTCTCCATCTCAGCCAGCGAAGTGCCCCCACCCACGTACCAACTGCGGCTGTATCCAGGAAATGCTTGGGACGCAGAAGAACTGGAAATACCCACAATGTTCGAAATGGTAGTAAGAAGAACTACTCCTACAACCAACTTCGCGACTTTCAAATACATTCCGCTCATGCTCAGTTGGCCCCGATATTCAATGCGTATTTCGCTGAGAATACCATAAAAACTTGAATACGTAAAGAAAGTTCTCACACGCTCGACACTGTGGCAGCGACGGCCAGTTCTAGGGGTCACTGCACGGCAGCAGCAGCGTACAGGGCAGCGGGGCT
>JBMFWS010000002.1:57805-129831 GCA_049965035.1 Acidimicrobiales bacterium | reverse complement strand
GGGGTCGGAACGTGGTAGCCGGCGAGGACCCCGAGGAAGAGATGCGTCGAGATGCTGAGCGCCTCGTAGAAGACCACCGCCCCGAGGCCGGCGATGACACCGATCATCGAGGCGAGGATCAACCACTTCGGCAGGTACGACATCGTATTTATCCGGGCGCCCAGCGCTCCGGCGAGACGACGCCACGTCGTCTTGGCCACCACGGACCGGGTCCATCGGCGCCGCTGGAGACCTCTGAGAGACGTGGTCACGGCATCGTTCCTGCACCGGGGCCGCTGCGCAGCGCCGAGCAGCGGTCCCGTCCGCCGGGCCAGTGCCGGGGCCCGGGCCCCGGCGGTCCGGAGAGCCAACCGAGACTGAGCAAGTCGTCCGTCATCACGATGGCCTCGTCGAGCCAGCGACGGCCCGCGGCCCCCGGTCGGGCACAACGCGGGCGGAAGGGGAGATGCCCTCGAGCAAGTAGCCCAGGCCCTCCGCGAACTGCTGAGGCGTCGTGTAGGCGGCCAGCTCACGGGCCAGATCGTCTGCACCGCGCTTGCCACGAGCCTCGCGGGCCCGGGAGGCCTCCAACGCAGCGAACCCGATGGTGTAGGTGTGGATGGCCCCATAGGCCCGTCGGGCAGCGACGTCGCTCAGGCCGACTTGTCCCAGGACCCGCATCACCGCCTCCATGCGGTCTCGGGCGGACGCGGAGACGACGGGATGGCCGAGGTAGACGTGCAGGGCAGCCGGTTGGCTCACGAGGAATCGGCGAAGGCGGTCGGCAGCCTCCGCGATCCAGGCTCGCCAGTTGTCCTCGCGGGCTCGAGGCCGCCACACTTCCCCGAGCAACGTGTCGACCACCTCGTCGAGGAGGTCGTCCTTGTCCTGTATGTGGCCGTAGAGCGACATGGGGGATACGCCGAGCTGGCCCGCCAGGCTGCGGATCGTCATCTGCTGATAGCCGCCGGCTCGCACCATCGTGGTGGCGGCGTCGATGACCTGCTGGCGCGAGATCGTGCCCCATCGGGCCCGCTTCCGCGACGTCGTGCCCCGCGTCGTGGCGCGGGGTCGTCCCGTTTCCTCCTCCGTCACGCGCACGCAGGAAGCATACACGTACATGTACGTAACCTTCGGTGCGGCGACGCCTTCTGGTTCGCGTTGTCCCAGGTGCCGTCAGCCACCTCGACGCCAGCCTCGCCGCGTGCCCGGGGCCGGGGATCGTAGAACTCGTCGCGTTCGTCGTCACGGGCGCCGGCGCCCGTGACGTGGCCCGCGTCGACAGGTGCCCGCAGCAGGACCCGGCAGAGGCGACGGGCGCGAGTCGACAGGTGGGTGCACCGCCAGGAGCGGCGCCGGCCGCCCGGTGAAGGCGTCGGCAACGGGCGAAGCGTACGGCCGGGGCGAGAGCGGGTGACGGGAATCGAACCCGCATAGCCAGCTTGGAAGGCTGGAACTCTACCATTGAGCTACACCCGCAGAAGCCCCGTCAGTCTAGATCGGGCGTCGTGGCAGCCGGGCCCTCGCGGCCGTCATCGCGCCGTCGTGTCACGGCGGTGCCCTACATTGGACGCGTGATCGATCGGATGGGGACGGGCCCGTCGACGGTGTCGGTGACGCCGATCTCCCCGGGGGTGACGAGGCCCTGGATCCTCTTGCTCGCGGTGGTGGCGACGATCCGCGAGGTCGTCGATGTGGTCCACGGGGCGGGGCGCTGGCAGCCGTGGCTCTACGCCGTTGTGGCTGGCCCGGTCCTGGTCGTGGCCCTGGGGCGCTCGCTGCGCTGGCGGTCCCACAAGATTCACGTCCACGACTACGGCGTGACGGTCGAGCGAGGTCTGGGGCACCGGGGACGAAGCAGTGTCGCCTGGGCGGACATCGCTACCGTCGAGGTCCAGCAGAGTCTGCGCGATCGGCTCTCGGGGCGCGGGCAGGTCGTGCTCGAGACGGCGACGGGGACCTGGACGCTCGGCCTGGTGCGCCATCCCATGGCTCTGGCACGAGTGATCGAGTCCGGGCAGCACCACGCGGGCTCGAACCGCAGTGGTCGAGACGAGGGGGACGTGTGGCCCGCGTCGCCCGCACCACGAGGGCGACGGCACCTGCGCGCCGAGCCGATACGGTAGGGGTGTGGTAACTCGATACCGGTGCACGGCGTGTGGAAACCTGACCCGCTTCGACGTCGTCGAGACGACGTCGGTGCGCGCCTTCTACCACTTCACCGTGGGCGGTGAGCTGGAGATCGAGGAGCCCGAGGTGTTGAGCTCGACCGTCGAGTCGGTGTCGTGCCGGTGGTGCGGTCACGGGCGCGCGGTCGAGACCTTCGACGACACCCTGGCGTGACCCTGCGATCTCTCGGGGGCGCGGGTCCACGTCCCGGTCCGGCTGTCTTGCGAGGCATCGATCCCGAGGGCGTGTGGCGCGAAATGGCCCTGGTGCGAGACACGCTGGTGCTGGTGGTCAAGCCGGGTTGCGACAGCTGCCGCCCGTTCCTCGCAGCTACTCCGGCCTACGCCCACGGCGACGTGGTTGTCGTGACCAGCCACGACGGTCCGTGGACTGAAGCGCCGTGCGTCTGGCGCGCCCGGGAGTGGCTCCGGGCCTGGCGCGCCGACGCGGCGCCCTGCTACCTCGTGGTCGACCCTCGCGGTCCCCTCATCCGGGCCGAGGGTGCGCTGTTCTCCTGGGATCAGGTCCTCGCGGAGGCCGGCCCGCCCCCGGCGTGATGTCACAGGTCTCGGCGAGACTGCCCGGGTGGAACCCAACGACATCAGCGACATCGAGCTGTGCATCAGCTGCGACGCCTGCGTGCGTCGCGGAACGCCCCACTGCGATGACTGCCTCGTGCAGTTCGTGCTCGGGGGACCGCCCAACGAGCTCGCGATGAGCCCACGCGACGCGGACATCATCACGCTGCTCACCGGGCAGGGCCTGATGCCGCGACTGAAGTACCGGAGCCGCTAGCTCGAGCGATTCGGTAGCGTTGGGCGGTGGCGCGCCACCTCCTCGTGACCAATGACTTCCCGCCCAAGACGGGTGGGATCCAGGTCTATCTCCACGAGCTGTGGCGTCGCCTGGAGCCGGGGCGTGCCGTGGTGCTCACGGCCACCTCTGACCCCGCAGCAGCGAGCTTCGACGCCGGCAGCGATCTGGCCATCGAGCGGGTGGACGCGGCGACCCTGTACCTGCCCACTCCCCGGTCCTACGCCGCTATCGAGCGGGCGATCCGCCGGCATCGGCCCGAGCTCGTCCTGCTGGACCCGGCGTGGCCACTAGGCCTGCTCGGGCCGCACCTGTCGGTCCCCTACGGCGTGATTTTGCACGGAGCCGAGGTGGCGATCCCCGGCCGCGTGCCCCTGGTGGCCTCGTCGCTGCGCCGCGTGCTGCGCCACGCCGCCGTCGTGGTCGCCGCCGGCGGCTATCCCGAAGACGAGGCGCGGCGCCTGGCCGGGGACGCGATGCCCCCGGTCGTGCGCGTTCCTCCCGGCGTGGACACCGAGCGCTTCGTGCCCCTGGGGGTGCCACAGCGGCGGGCGGTGCGCGACCGGTGGGGAGTCCCCGACGACGCGGTGGTGATCTCCTCGTACTCGCGCCTCGTCCCGCGCAAGGGCATGGACGTCCTGATCCGCGCCAGTGCCCGCCTGCGCCAGCGGTGGCCCAACCTGGTCGTCGTGATCGGGGGAGCCGGACGCGATCGCCGACGACTCGACCGGCTCGTCGCACGTACCGGTGCGCCGGTTCGCCTGGTCGGTCGCATTCCCGACGCGGACCTGGCAGCGTGGCTCGCGTCCAGTGATGTGTTCGTGATGGACTGCCGCAGCCGCTGGGGCGGCCTGGAGCAGGAGGGCTTCGGGATCGTCTTTCTGGAGGCGGCCGCCTGCGGCATCGCCCAGGTGGCGGGGCGGTCCGGCGGCAGCCACGAGGCGGTGGTCGCCGACGCCACGGGACTCGTCGTCGCGCACCCCTCGCGGACGCGTGAGCTGGTCGCCGCGCTGGCCGCGCTGCTGGGTGACGACGCGCGCCGCGCGGCCATGGGCACGGCCGCGCGCGACCTGGCCGAGACCAGCTTCGACTGGTCGGTGCTGGCCGCGCAGCTGGGCCGCGCGCTCGCGCCCTTCGATGGATGGTCCGGGGGCGACGCCCCAGCAAGCGGGTCGTGACGTGCGCGTCGGGATCCTGCTGCCCACCTTCACCACCACCGCGGGCCCGGCTCTCGAGCTGGCCGAGCGGGCCGCAGCGGCGGGTCTGGACGGGGTCTTCGCCTACGACCACCTGTGGCCGATGGGTTCGCCGACGCGCCCGGCGCTGGCGCCTGGTCCGATCCTGGCCGCCGTGGCCAGTCGGCTCCCCCTGGTCGTCGGACCCCTGGTCGCGCGGATCGGCCTGGGCTCGCCGGAGCATCTGGTGCGCTGGTTCGAGACGCTGGGCGAGCTCGCGCCCCGTGGGGTCATCGCGGCACTCGGCACTGGCGACCGGCTGTCGGCGGCCGAGAATCGTGCCTACGGCCTGACGGTGGACGACGCGGCGACGCGGCGCGAGCAGCTGCGCGAGGTGGCGACGCGCCTGCACCCGTCCTTCGAGGTCTGGATCGGCGCGGGTGCCGCCGCGACTGACGCGGTTGCCCGCGCGGTCGGGGCGACGCTCAACGTGTGGAACGCCACGGCCGAGCAGGTCGCCGCCGCCGCCCAGCACGGTCCGGTCAGCTGGGCCGGCGTCGCTGGAGAGGCCGCGCAGATCGGATCGCGCCTCGATGCCCTGGCGGGTGCCGGCGCCACGTGGGCGGTCCTGTCGGCCACCGCCGATCTGGACGCGGTGGCTCGCTGGATCGAGAGGCCGGCCACGAGACAGTAAAGTTCGCCAATGGAGTTCCGGCGCATCACGGGCCTTCCGCCCTACGTCTTTGCCCACACCAATGCTCTGAAGGCGGCGGCGCGCGCCGCCGGCCACGACGTCGTCGACTTCGGCTTCGGCAATCCGGACCTGCCCAGCCCCGACATCGCGGTCGAGAAGCTGGCCGAGGCGGCGCACAACCCGCGCAACCATCGCTACAGCGCCAGCCGTGGCATCCCCAACCTGCGCCTGGCCATGGCCACGCGCTACCGCGACGTCTTTGGCGTCGAGCTGGACCCCGACACCGAGGTGGTGACCACGATCGGTGCCAAGGAGGGCTTCACCCACGTGATGTGGGTGTTACTGGGCCCGGGGGACAGCGCCCTGGTGCCCACGCCCAGCTACCCCATTCACCTGGCCGGGCCCGGGTTCGCGGGCGCCTCGCTCCTCCCGGTGCCAGTGGCCGACCCGGCGCTCGGTGGGCGCGACCCGGGCGACGACTTCTTCGACGCGATGAGCGAGACCTGGCAGCGCGCGGCCGTCAAGCCCCGCGTGGTCGTCGCCTCGTTCCCGCACAATCCCACGAGCGCCTGCGTCGACTTGGCCTTCATGGCGCGCCTGGTGGACTTCGCGCGCGCCCGCGAGATGGTCGTGGTCCACGACTTCGCCTACGCCGACCTGGGCTTCGACGGCTACCAGCCGCCCTCGATCCTCCAGGTCCCGGGCGCCAAGGACTGCGCCGTGGAGCTCTACACGCTGACCAAGTCGTTCTCGATGGCGGGGTGGCGCGTGGGCTTCCTGGTGGGCAACGCCGAGGTCGTGGCCGCGCTGACCAAGCTGAAGAGCTACCTGGACTACGGGACCTTCCAGCCCGTTCAGATCGCGGCGATCGTGGCCATGAACGAGGCGCGCGACTACCCCGCCGAGCTGCGCGCCACCTACCAGACGCGCCGCGACGCCCTGATCAGCGGGCTCGAGCGCATCGGCTGGTCGGTGGCACCCCCGCGCGGCTCGATGTTCGTGTGGGCCCAGATCCCTGAGCCGTATCGCGCGATGGGCTCGCTGGCCTTCGCGACCAAGCTCATCGAGGAGGCCCACGTCGCCACCAGCCCCGGCGTCGGCTTCGGTGACGGGGGCGAGGGCTACGTGCGCTTCGCGCTGATCGAGAACGAGGCCCGTACCGCCCAGGCGATCCGCGGCCTGCGCCGGGCGCTGCCCGAGCTGCGCGCCTAGGGCGCCGTCGAGGCGAGCAGCCGCGCGACGACGCGGCGCCACGCGTCGTACGCGGCGGCCGCCTCGGCCGGGGCGGCCGGGGCAAAGGTGCGCGAAGCGGTGAAGTGCCCGCTCAGCTCGTCGAGCGAGCTCCAGACGCCGGTGACCAGTCCCGCCAGCGCGGCGACGCCGCGGGCGGTCGCCTCCGTGCCAGGTCCCCGCGAGACGGGGACCTGGCACAGCGTGGCCTGGAGCTGGGCCAGCAGGTCCACGCGGGCGACGCCGCCGTCGATACGCAGGTCGGCCAGCGTGAGTCCCGCGTCGATAAACGTGTCGGTTATCGCGCGGACCTGAAAGGCCAGGGCGTCGATCACGGCGCGAGCCAGGTGCGCCCGGGTGGTGGCGGACCCCAGGCCCACCACGGCTCCCCGTACGTCGGGTCGCCAGTAGGGCGACCCCAGTCCCGCCAGGGCGGGCACGAAGCGCACGCCACCGGCGTCGAGCACCGTGGCGGCTAGAGGCTCGAGCTCCGCGGGTGACGCCAACAGGCCCACCGCGTCGGTGAGCCACTCGATCGCGGCTCCCGCGACGAACGCCGAGCCCTCCAGCGCGTAGGTCGCTCCACCCCGGGGGCCCAGGTCCCAGGCAACCGTCGCCAGCAGCCCGGGGAGGGGCGGGGGCGGCGCGGCTCCCGCATTGGCCACCACGAAGGCACCGGTGCCGTAGGTGGCCTTGACCATCCCGGGGCGGTAGCCGGCGTGACCGAAGAGGGCGGCCTGCTGATCGCCGAGCACCGCGGCAATGGGCACTCCGCCCAGCGCCGGCACGACGGTGTGCGCCACGTGGCCGACGACGCGTCCCGAGGGCCCTACGGGGGCCAGGAGGTCGGTGGGCACGCCAAAGAGCTCGGCCATGGGGGCGGACCACTCGCGCGTCGCCAGGTCCATCAGGGCCGTGCGCGACGCGTTCGAGGGCTCGGTCGTGAACACGCCGCCGACGGGGCCGCCCGTGAGCCACCACGTGAGCCAGCTGTCGACGGTGGCCAGCGCCGGCGCCGTGGCCCCATCGAGGCAGCCGTGCTCGAGCAGCCAGGCCATCTTCGTCGCCGAGAAGTACGGGTCCAGGACCAGGCCCGTCGTGGCGCGCACCTGGTCCTCGACGCCGCGCGCGCGCAGCCGCGCGCACACGCTCGCCGTGCGGCGGTCCTGCCAGACGATCGCCGGGGCGAGCGGGTCGGGTCGCTCGCGGTCAAAGGCGACGGTCGTCTCGCGCTGGTTGGTCAGTCCGACGGCGATCGGGACGTGACCCAAATGCGCCAGCGCGGCGGCGACCTCCTCCAGGGTGGCGACGGCCGCCGCGGCGATCTCGGCGGCGTCGTGCTCGACCTCGCCGGGTTGGGGGTAGCTCTGGTGGAGTGGCCGTCCCGCACTGGCCAGCTCCTGCAGGTCGGGTCCGAAGGCCAGCGCGCGCACGCTGGTGGTTCCCGCATCCAGAGCCACGATGGCGTCCATCCGGGCCAGGCTAGCGAGGTCGCCCCCCGGCAGCGGGCTTCCTCCCTGGTGAGCCGCGGCGCCCCAGAAAGGAGTTGACGCCGTGTAATTACAGTGGTGTAATAACACAGCATCTTGCGTGCAGCCGTGTGAACGCCACAACATATTGTGGTTTCGCCGGCTTTGTGGGAGCGCCCGGCAGGCGGGCGTCAGCGAGGAGGAAGGTACACCATGGCGATCGCGCCGCATCGGCTGGGGATCGGGCTGCAGAGGTACTTCACGTCGGACGACCGTCACCCCTACGACGAGGTGGTCTGGGAGCGTCGCGACGCGAGGATCACGAACTTCCGCGACGGCGCCGTGGCCTTCGAGCAGCTCGGGGTGGAGGTTCCCGAGTCGTGGTCGCTCAACGCGACCAATATCCTGGCGCAGAAGTACTTCCGCGGGACGCTCGGCTCGCCCGAGCGCGAGTCGAGCCTGAAGCAGGTCGTCGACCGCATCGTCGACACGATCACCGCGTGGGGTCAGTCGGGCGACTACTTCGCCGATGAGGCGGAGGCCGAGACCTTCCGGTCCGAGCTCAAGTTCCTGCTGATCACGCAGCGGGCGGCCTTCAACTCGCCCGTCTGGTTCAACATCGGCGTCCCCGGAGTGCCCCAGCAGGCCAGCGCCTGCTTCATCTTGGCCGTCGAGGACTCGATGCGCTCGATCCTCAACTGGTACACCGAGGAGGGGATCATCTTCAAGGGTGGCTCCGGTGCCGGCGTCAACCTGTCGCGGATCCGGGCGAGCGCGGAGCCCCTCGAGGGCGGTGGCACGGCGAGCGGCCCGGTGTCCTTCATGCGCGGGGCCGACGCCTCGGCCGGGACGATCAAGTCGGGAGGCAAGACGCGCCGGGCGGCCAAGATGGTCATCTTGGACGTCGACCACCCCGACATCGAGGAGTTCATCTGGTGCAAGGAGCGCGAGGAGCAGAAGGCGCGCGTGCTGCGTGACGCGGGCTTCGACATGGATCTCGACGGCAAGGACATCACCTCGATCCAGTACCAGAACGCCAACAACTCGGTGCGCGTGACCGACGACTTCATGCAGGCGGTCCTCGAGGACCGGGACTGGAACCTCACCGCCCGGTCCGACGGGTCCACGATCACCACGCTGCCGGCTCGCCAGATCTGGCACGACATCGCCCAGGCGTCCTGGGAGTGCGCCGACCCGGGGCTGCAGTTCGACACAACGATCAATCGGTGGCACACGTCACCCAACACGGGCCGTATCAACGGATCCAACCCGTGCTCGGAGTACATGCACCTCGACAACTCGGCGTGCAACCTGGCCAGCCTTAACCTGCTCAAGTTCCTGCGGGCCGACGGGCACTTCGACGTGGACGCGTTCCGGGCGGCCGTGTCGGTGGTCTTCACCGCCCAGGAGATCCTGGTCGGCTTCGCCGACTACCCGACCGAGCGCATCGGCGAGAACTCTCGCAAGTTCCGCCAGCTGGGCATCGGCTACGCGAACCTGGGAGCCCTGCTGATGGCCTCGGGGCTGGCCTACGACTCCGACGGCGGTCGGGCCTGGGCGGCGGCGATCTCGGCCCTGATGACCGGTCACGCGTACGCCACCAGTGCGCGGATCGCCGGGCGGATGGGGCCCCACGAGGCCTACGCGGCCAACGTGGAGCCGATGCTCAACGTCCTGCGAATGCACCGCGACGCCGCGCGCGCCATCGATGATGCCCTCGCCCCCGCCGACCTGCTCGCCGCCGCGCAGGCCAGTTGGGACGAGGCCGTCGGGTTGGGCGAGCGCTACGGCGTGCGCAACGCGCAGGCCTCGGTGCTGGCCCCCACCGGGACCATCGGTCTGCTGATGGACTGCGACACCACCGGCATCGAGCCCGACCTGAGCCTGGTCAAGCTGAAGAAGCTGGTCGGTGGCGGGAACATGTCGATTGTCAACCAGACGGTCCCGCGCGCCTTGCGGGCCCTCGGCTACGACGAGGAGACCACCGCGGGGATCCTCGCGTACCTCGACGAGCACAAGTCGATCGTGGGCGCGCCGGGACTGCGAGCCGAGCACCTGCCGGTGTTCGCGTGCTCCATGGGTGACAACATCATCCACTACCTGGGCCACGTCCACATGATGGCGGCGGTGCAGCCGTTCATCTCGGGCGCTATCTCCAAGACGGTGAACATGCCCGAGGACGCCACGGTCGAGGAGGTCGAGCAGCTGCACCTCGAGTCGTGGCGGCTGGGACTCAAGGCCGTGGCGATCTACCGCGACAACTGCAAGGTTGGTCAGCCCCTGTCCACCGCGAAGAAGGAGGCGGCGGCGGAGCCGTCGTCCGAGGAGGCGAGTGCGGTCGTCGGCGCGCTGCGGGGGCGGATCCAGCAGCTCGAGTCGGCCCTCGCCACCCTCCAGCGCGAGGGCGACCACGTCCTGGTCGGTGCGGTGCGCGAGCGGCTGCCGCGTCGGCGTACCTCGACGACCTTCGCCTTCCGGGTCGCCGACTGCGAGGGCTACGTCACGGTGGGGGAGTACGAGGACGGTCGCCCCGGCGAGGTCTTTATCAAGGTCTCCAAGCAGGGCTCGACCCTGGCGGGAATCATGGACGCCTTCTCGATCTCGATCAGCCTGGGACTTCAGCACGGCGTGCCGCTGGCGACCTACGTGCGCAAGTACGTCAACATGAAGTTCGAGCCTCTCGGCATGACCGACGACGCCGATCTGCGCATCGCCACGTCGCTCGTCGACTACATCTTCCGTCGCCTGGCGCTCGACTACTTGAGCCGGGACGAGCGCGAAGAGGTGGGTGTGCTGTCCACCAGCGAGCGGGTGCAGCCCACCTTGCCCGAGGTGGTCGAGCAGGCTACCCCGACGGTCGGGATCACGCCGTCCTTCGACTTCGGCTCGACTGGGGAGGCGACCCGTGAGCGTGCCGAGCGCACCGAGCGTGGCACGCAGGATGCATCGTTCCGGACAACCGCGCGGCGTTCGCAGATGCGTGATGCCCCGATGTGCTACCAGTGCGGGAATGTCATGCAGCAGGCGGGGTCCTGTTTTGTGTGCTCGAGCTGTGGCACGACGAGCGGTTGCAGTTGATGTGAAATCTCACCAAGTGACACGCTCAAATGTCATCAAGTGACACGAATTCTTTCACGAAGTGACATTGCGATGTCACGAGGTGACATCTCCGAGTCCGAGGGCCCCCGCGAGGGGGCCCTCGGAACGTCTCGGCCATGAAGACCAGTCCTCCTTCGCGCCGCGAAATCTCCCTGAGCACCCGGCCGACTTCGGGACCGAAGCCGACGTCACGTGGCGCTAGACGAGGAGCTTGGACGAGGCCATCCGGCTGAGCTGGGCCAGTGACCAGCACGCCCAGGC
The DNA here is from genome assembly GCA_049965035.1 of Acidimicrobiales bacterium. GTDB lineage: Bacteria > Actinomycetota > Acidimicrobiia > Acidimicrobiales > RAAP-2 > RAAP-2. The sequence continues at coordinate 118,942 of JBMFWS010000002.1, read as the reverse complement.
TCTGGGCATCAACCGCCTACTGCGCCGCGGGCGCCACTCGATGAGTGATTTGGCGCGCGGATTGCCGCGCTCGTGAAAAATACGTCTAGTCGAGACTTGACAGCACTCCACGGCATCGTTAGGTTGTAAGCGGTTACATTGCTGTAAGCGCTTACAAGCGTTCTAGGTCTGGGAGTCCTGGGGGGGACACGTGGTCGAACCGCCTGCGACAATCTACGACGTCGCTGCCCGCGCCGGGGTCTCCATCGCCACCGTCAGCCGCGCGATCAACGCCCTCGACTCGGTCCGGCCCGAAACCCGCAATCGAGTATTGGCGGCGATGGCGGAACTCGAGTTCGTTCCCAACTCGGTCGCGCGGGGCCTGTCGAGTGGCAAGCACTGGATCCTGGGTCTGGTCTTCATGCGTGCGGGCGTCGACAGCGGGGTCCTGGGCGTTGAAGAGGCGAGCCTGTTGTACACAGACATCGTCATCCGGGGCGCGGAGACCCGTGCTGCTCACCACGGCTTCTCGCTTCTCTTGAGCAGCTCGGACGACAGCCACCCGTCGAACATGTCCTCGCTGTTGAATCTCACCGGAACGGTCGACGGGCTGATCCTGCTGGATCGAGTATTGAAAGACGAGGACGTGGCGTTCTTGTCCAAGAAGATCCCCATCGTGCTCCTTTCGGGTCACGGTGACCTTCCTACCGCCACGACAGTCCGGGTGGACAACGAGCGGGCGATGCGCGACTTGGCCGAGCACCTCGTGACGATTCACGGCGTCACGAGCGTCGGATTCGTCACCGGCTCCCAGAACAGCCCCGACAGTGTCGCGCGCACCAACGCCTTCCTCGGGGCAATCGCCGACATGGGCGGGACCGCGGACCCCCACGACCTCCTCGAATCTGACTGGACGTCGGCGGGCGGCGAGGCCGCCATGCGGCAGCGGCTGCAGACTGACCGGCCGCTTCCGCAGGCGTTCGCCTGCGCGAATGACCAGACGGCCGTCGGCGTCATCCACGCGCTCGGGGAACACGGGTTCCGCGTACCCGACGACGTCATCGTCACGGGCTTCGACGACATCTCGCTGACCCGGTACTTCAGCCCTTCACTCACCACGATCCGTCAGTCGGGCAGCATCCTCGGCGAGGTTGCCGTCGACGCTCTCGTCGCGCTGCTCGACGACCCCGACGGTGCCAAGACGACGATCGTGCTGCCGACGCAATTGATCGTGCGCGCAAGCTGCGGCTGCGTCGAAGATGGCGACGCGGACAACGGAGCTGCCGTCGACCGGTACGCGGCAAGGGTGTCATCGTGAGGACCATCGCGCGTCGACTCGGTCTCTACGCGCTCACCGCCTGGGTTGCCGTCACGGCTAACTTCATCCTGCCGCGACTCATGCCGGGCAATCCCGTGCAGACCCTGATCGGCAAGATCGCCAGTCAAGTGACGCCGGCCGAGATTCGTGCGATTCGACTCTCGTTCGGCATGAATTTCCAAGAGGGGATCGTCGCGCAGTACCTCACGTACCTCGGCCAGCTCTTCCACGGCAACCTTGGCGTGTCGATCACCCTCGGGGCGCCGGTGAGCACCATTCTGCGCCAGTCGGTGCCCTGGACGATTGGTCTGATCGGGATTTCCACCGTCGTCAGCTTCTTCGTGGGAACGGTCGCCGGGGCGTTGCTCGGCTGGACTCGCGGATCGCGGTTCGACTCGCTCATCCCGACCGCGACGTTCTTCCAGGCCATCCCGTACTTCTTCTTGGGCACGGTGATGCTGCTCGTCTTCGGGAGCAACCTGCACTGGTTTCCGGTGCTCGGTGCCTACAGCCAGGGTGCGACGCCGGGCTGGAACTGGTCCTTCATCGCCAGTGTGATCCGCTACGGCGAGCTGCCCGTCGTATCGATCATCTTGAGTTCGGTCGCGGGGTGGATGCTCGGAATGCGCAACATGATGATCACGATGATCGGAGAGGACTTCGTCCTCATGGCGGTCGCCAAGGGACTGCCGCGGCGCAAGGTGATCCTGCACGCCGCGCGCAACGCCGTCCTGCCCAGCATCGCGAACCTGTCGCTCGCCATCGGCCTGGTGGTCTCGGGGGCGCTCTTGGTCGAGCTCGTCTTCAACTACCCCGGCGTCGGCGACCTGCTCCTCCAGGCGGTCTTGAACGAGGACTACCCCCTGATCCAAGGCATCTTCTTGGTGATCACCCTGACCGTGCTCGCCGCGAACCTGCTCGCCGACGTGGTCTATCTGGTGCTGGACCCGCGCACCCGCAGCGAGGCGGCGGTATGAGAGGGCTCGTCCTGCCACGTTCGCCGAAGGTCATCCTCGGGCTCGGCATCCTCGGATTCTTCATCGTGATGACGGTGATTGGCCCGTGGCTCGCGCCCTACAACCCGAGCTCGACCGCTTTCCCGGCCCTGCTCACGCCGTCGTCGCACCATCTGCTCGGCACAACCAGTCTGGGTCAGGACATCTTCTCCCAGCTCCTGGTTGGTGCCCGCGCGACGATGGTCGTCGCCCTCGTCGCGGGTCTGGTGGCGACAGTGCTGTCGACGGTCATCGGCGTGTCCGCCGGCTACCTCGGCGGCGTGTCCGACGACGGGCTGACGATGCTCTCCAATGTGTTCCTCGCCATCCCGGGCGTCCCCCTCCTCATCGTCATTGACAGCTATCTCCCGGTGAACAGTCGCTCGAACGACTTCGTGATCGGTCTGATCATCAGCCTCACCGGATGGGCCTGGGGTGCGCGGGTCCTGCGCGCCCAGACGTTGTCGCTGCGCAATCGCGACTTCGTCGAGGCGGCGCGCATCATCGGCGAGTCCCGCTGGCGGATCATGTTCAGCGAGATCGCGCCCAACCTGTTGCCGGTGCTCGCATCCTCGCTGCTCTTCACCGTGCTGTACTCCATTGGGGCCTACGTGACCCTGGCGTACATTGGACTCACGAGCACCGCCACGTGGAACTGGGGCACGATGCTCTACTGGGCCCAGGCGAACAACGCGCCGCTTTCCAACGAGTGGTACTGGTTCGTCCCGCCGGGCATCTGTATCGCGCTCGTGGGGACGGGCCTCGCGCTGGTGAACTTCGGGATCGACGAGTTCATCAACCCCCGCCTGCGCGCCGCGGGCCTCACCGCCCGCCAGCGGCGTCAACTGCGCCTGCCGCGCCGCGCCCGACTGGGTCTGACGCCGGTACTGTCAGTCACCTCCGCCCCGAGCCGGCGAGCGACCAACGCGGTGGCCAAGTGAGCGCCACGATCCCGCGCGAGCACGCGACCATCGCGGAAGGCGAAGTGAGCTCCGCCTCGACGGGCGCGGCGCGGGACGCCGCGCCGCGCGAGCCGGTGCTCGAGATCAACCACTTCAGCGTCGACTACGGAGCCGGCGAGAATATGGTGCGCGCCGTCTCGGACGTCACGCTGCGCCTGGAGCGCTCGCGGGTGCTGGGCATCGCCGGCGAGAGCGGCTCGGGCAAGTCGACGTTGGTCTACGCGATGACCCGGCTCCTGCGTTCTCCCGGTCTGATCAGTGGTGGCGAGGTGATCATCCACGTCACCGACGAAGCGGGCACCGTGACCCCCGTGAACCTGGTCACCGCCACCGAGTCCGAGCTGCGCAAGATCCGCTGGTCCCACGTGTCGATCGTGCTCCAGAGCGCTCTGAGTGCCCTCAACCCGGTGCTGCGCATCGGACGAGAGTTCGACGAGGTGCTCAAGGTTCACCGGCGCAATCTCACCAAGCCGCAGCGGCGGGCGCGGGCCGTCGAGCTCTTGCGCATGGTGGGGCTCAACGAGGACCGGCTCGACCGGTATCCCCACGAGCTCTCGGGCGGGCAGCGCCAGCGGGTGATGATCGCCGTGGCGCTCGCCCTCGACCCCGAACTCGTGGTGATGGATGAGCCCACGACGGCGCTCGACGTCGTGACGCAACGTGAGATCATCAGCGAGCTGAGCTCGTTGCGCGCGCAGTTCGGCTTCGCCATGATCTTCATCACTCACGACCTCTCGCTGCTGGTCGAGCTGGCCGACGAGATCGCCGTCATGTACGCCGGCTCGATCGTCGAGCGCGCCGGCGCGCGCGAGCTCTACGAGGCGCCCCGCCATCCCTACACCCTGGGCCTGCTCCACTCGTTCCCGCCGTTGCACGGCGACCGTCGCGAACTGACGGGGATACCCGGGTCACCGCCCGACCTCGCAGACCCACCGTCGGGTTGCAGCTTTGCGCCGCGGTGCGTCTTTGCCATGGAACGGTGCGCTCACGAGAAGCCGTCGCTCGTCGAGGTCGGCGACACGGGGCGCAGCGTGGCCTGCTGGCTGTTCGACACCGCGAGCGGCTCGCGCGTGCCCGTGGAGCTCTCGCGAGTCCCCTCGCGCGCCCAGACTCAGAAGGGGGAGTCGTGAGCGAGGCCCCGGTAGAGAGGGACGCGGTCCAGTTGAGTGCGCGCCACCTGTCGCGCGACTTCACGTCGCGCATACCCGGGCATGTCTTCAGTGCCAAGCAGGTGACGCACGCGGTCGAGGACGTGAGTCTGGACCTGGTTGCGGGCCGGGTGGTCGCGGTGGTAGGCGAGAGCGGCTCGGGCAAGTCGGTCCTCGCGCGCATGCTGGCGCGCATCATCCGGCCGACCTCGGGCGAACTCGCGCTGCGCGGGACCCCAATCCCCACCCGAGCCAAGCGCGACCTCGCCTACGCCTCGATGGTGCAGCTCGTGCTCCAGGACCCCTTCGCGTCGGTGAACCCCGTGCACCGGATCCGCCACAGTCTCGAACGGCCGCTGCTGATCCACGGTGCCGAGCGAGCCCACGTCAGCGGGCTCGCGCGGGCCGTGCTGGAGCGGGTCTCGCTCGACCCGTCGGATCGTTTCCTCGACCGATACCCCCACGAGCTCTCCGGGGGCCAGCTCCAGCGGGTCTCGATCGCTCGCGCCCTTTGTGTGAATCCCAAGGTCCTTCTCGCCGACGAGCCGATATCGATGCTCGACGTCTCGGTGCGTCTGGGGATCTTGAACCTGCTGAAGGGCCTGTGCGACGACGAGAACCTCGCGGTGCTCTACATCACCCACGACATCGCCTCAGCACGGTATCTCGCCGACGAGACGATCGTGATGTACGCCGGTCAGGTCGTCGAACAGTCCCACGGGACGGCCTTGGTCGACGAGCCGACTCATCCCTACACCCAGCTCCTGATCGCATCGGTTCCCGATCCGTCGGACCCGACCACGGTCAGCCGGCGCGACACCCCGGTCCGCACGCCGGTGACCACCTCGACGGGCTGCCGGTTCGCGCCGCGGTGCCCGCACGCGACGGCGCGCTGCGTCTCCGAGAGTCCGCCCGCCTTCGAGATCGGCGCCGGCCACCACTCGCGCTGTTGGCTGCACAAAGACCATCGCGTGGCGACCCCGGTGGCGCCGACGACGCGACGAAAGGGGGAACCGACGACGACGTGACGATGACCTTCCAGTCGGGCGTGGATCACTCTCGCGGTGTTCGCGCCTTGGCAAGGACGCGCAGGTCCAACCGGCCTCGCGTCAGGCAGTACGGACCCACACGGTTCATAAAGACGTCGGCGAGAGCCGGCTGGACGTAACCAATATAAAGGACGCGTATGTTTAGAAAGTCAGGATTCGCAGTACTCGCACTGTCCTGCATGACCCTCGGACTCATCGGATTGAGTTCGGGCGCAGCCAACGCGAGCACCAGTTCGGTGGTGTCGCTCGAGGGCAATACGGGGGTCACCTTCACGGACAATTTCAACCCGTTCGACTCGAGTTCGTTCGCCACGCAGCTGAGTGTTCGCTCGCTGGTCAACGAACCACTGTTCGAGTTCGACCTGTTGAAGGCCAATACGCAGTACCCGTGGCTCGCCACCAAGTACCAGTGGGCCAACGGGGGCAAGACCCTAACCTTCACGCTGCGCAAGGACGTCAAGTGGAGCGACGGCAAGCCGTTCACCGCGGCCGACGTCGCGTATACGTTCGACCTGTTGAACCGCGTTCCCGCGGCCAACGTGTACGGCGTGCCCACGATGTCGAGCAACGCGACGGTCAATGGTCCGTACTCGGTCACGCTCCACTACGCGACGCCCCAGTACCTCAACATCACCGCCATCGCGGGCAATGTGTTGATCGTTCCCCAGCACGTCTGGGCGAAGATTGCCAAGCCGGCGACCGCGATCGTCACGAAGCCCGTTGGTACCGGGCCGTACGAGCTGAAGAGCTTCTCGACCCAAGCGGTCAAGTACAGCGTCAACCCCAAGTACTGGGGTGGCAAGCCAGCGGCGAGTGAGATCCTGGTGCCGTCGTACTCCTCGAACACGGCGGCGGCGACGGCCCTGGCTGACGGTCAGCTGACGTGGGCGGGTAACGACATCGCCAACGTCAACCAGATCTTCGTCAAGAAGAACCCGCGGACGAACCACACGTTCTTCGCACCGGGCTCGACGGTGACTCTGGAGTTCAACGTCACCGGCAACGGTCCGTTGAGTGACCCCGCGGTTCGTCAAGCCATCAGCGCCGGCATCGACCGCACGGCGCTCTCGGCCAAGGGAGAGACGGGCTACGAGAAGCCGGCGACGTCCTCGAGCGGACTGATCCTGCCCAACCAGGCGTCGTACCTCATTCCCTCGCTGAAGAACGACCTCTCGGCGCACGCCGACCCGGCCAAGGTCGCCTCGATCCTCACTGCCGATGGCTACACCAAGGACGCGAATGGGTTCTACGCGAAGAACGGCAAGGAGATCCAGTTCTCGATCGAAGACCCGACCGCGTACTCGGACTACTACGCCGACGACCAGTTGATCTCCAACGAGCTGCAGGCCGAGGGGATCGACGCCACGGTGAACGGCGTCCAGGCGTCCCAGTGGTACTCGGACTCGGCCACGGGGAACTTCCAGTCGATCATCCACTGGGGCAACGGCGGCGTGAGCCCCTACGTGCAGTACGCCAACTGGCTGGACTACACCCAGTCGGCCCCGATCGGCTCGTCGGCCAACGCGGACTACGGTCGCTACCACTCTCCGGCGGCACAGGCGGCGTTGAAGCGGCTCTCGACCATCAACCCGGCGAACACTCGGGCGCTCCAGGCCGCGACTGCGACACTCGAGAGGCTGGTCTCAACCCAGGTGCCGGTGGCCCCGTTGCTGTACGGCGCGGACTGGGACGAGTACTCGACGGCCAACTTCACGGGCTTTGTCACGCCTCAGAACCCCTACGCGGACCCGTCACCGGGTGACCCGCAGCTTCCGCTCATCTTGATGCGACTCAAGAAGGCGTAACGCGATTCCTGACGAGGGGCGCACCGCTCCAAGCCCGGTGCGCCCCTCGTCAGGTCCCCATCCCCTCACGACCAGGAGCACTGCAGCGTGACCACCCGAACCCCCCCCTTGGGCCTGACCCGCCCGTTCCCCCCCGCCTTCGTGTGGGGTACAGCGACCGCTGCATACCAGATCGAAGGCGCGGCCACCGAGGACGGCCGCGGCGTGTCGATCTGGGACACGTTCAGCCGCCAGCCCGGTGCCGTGCTTCACGGCGACACGGGCGACATCGCCTGCGACCACTACCATCGGATGACCGAGGACCTGGACCTGCTCCAGCGACTCGGCGTGAGCGCGTACCGCTTCTCGGTCTCCTGGCCGCGCGTGCAGCCGAGCGGGTCGGGCCAGGCCAACCAGCGGGGCCTCGACTTCTATCGCCGACTCGTTGACGGACTGCGCGAGCGAGACATCGAGCCGACGCTCACCCTCTACCACTGGGATCTGCCCCAGCCGCTCGAGGACCGGGGCGGCTGGTGCGAGCGCGACACGGCCGATCGCTTCGCCGACTACGTCGACCTCGTAGCGCGCTCGCTCGGCGGCGGCGTCGAACGGTGGATCACCTTGAATGAACCGTGGTGTTCGTCGTGGCTCGGCTACGGCGCCGGCTATCACGCTCCCGGGATCCGCGACATCGGCCAGGCCGCTGCCGCCAACCACCACCTCCTACTCGCGCACGGAAAGGCGATTCCGATCCTGCGCTCGGCCGTGGACTCGGCCAAGGTGGGCATCACGCTGAACCTCGGTGACCATCGCCCCGGATCCGATCACCCGCTGGACGTCGCGGCCGCGCGGCGGGCCGACGGCAACCTCAACCGGCTCTTCCTCGATCCGATTTTTCACGGCGCGTACCCCCAGGACATGATCGACCACTACGCGTCGGCCCAACCCGGCTTCTCGGTCATCCACGATGGCGACCTCGCGTTGATCGCTCAACCGATTGACTTCCTCGGGGTCAACTACTACTTCCCCTCGACCGTGATCGACGAGTCACGCGCGACCGAAGCGCGACTGGCCGGCTACGTCGTGGCCCCCGAGAACCCCTTCCCCGATCTCAAGGTCCGGTCGCTGGAGACGCCCGGGCGCGACAAGACCGCGATGGACTGGGAGATCCACGCCTCGGGTCTCACGTCGCTGCTCGTTCGGATCCGCGATGAGTATCACTCTCTGCCGATCTACATCACGGAGAACGGTGCGGCCTTCGACGACTACGTCGACCCCAACGGACGGGTCTTGGATCTCAATCGGATTGCCTATCTCCAAGAGCACATCTCGGCCGTGCACGACGCCATCGACGCCGGCGTGGACGTACAGGGCTATTTCGTCTGGAGTCTGCTCGACAACTTCGAGTGGTCGTTCGGCTACTCGCGGCGCTTCGGTATCGTGTGGGTCGACTTTCCCACGGGGAAACGACTGCCCAAGGCGAGTTTCGACTGGTACCACGACACGATCCAGAAGAACTCCGTGGAGTACGCCACGTCGGTTGGCAGCCGCTAGGGGCAGCTTGAAGGGCTCGGCCGACCGGCGAGGGTGCGGAGGAAGCGAGTGGTCCGTGAGGTTCTCGGTACGGTGGCGTGGGCGCTCGGCGCTCGCGCGGTCACTCGGGTCACGGCCCCGTCGCCGGGGTGCAATTATCGAGAATGCCTGTGCTGTGCCACCGGCGGCACGTCGGCGTGCTGGACGTCACGAACGCCCAGCTATCGCGTTGCTCGAGGACGCCTGAGTGCGTGAGCTCGCGTCGTCACGGTCCAACCACATCGCCCGAATTCACGCGCGAGGTGAAGGAGTCTGGGGAAGGTCAGAATGTCAGGCAGACTGGGGGCAGTTCCATGAGTGAGTACGTCGACTGGCCGATCGAGACGCTAGATCCCCTCGGCCTCGCCGTACTCCTGCCAGGTCAGAACTACCCGGCGACGATGCCGCTGCTGACCTTCGCGGGTCACGCGGCACGGCAGCACGGGTGGCGGGTTCGGGCGGTGTCGTGGCGTGTGCCAGACCTCGATCTCCGGACCAGGGTCGCCTGGGTGGGGACGCAACTCCAGCAAGCGGTTGGCGAGTTCGAGGGCCGAGTGCTGGTCGTGGGCAAGTCGCTCGGCACGTGCAGCGCGGACTACGCGTCGCGGCACGGCTACGATGCCGTCTGGCTGACGCCGCTGCTGCGCCTACCCGACGTCGTCGAGGCGATGGTCCGCACCACGGGCCGCCAGCTGCTCATCGGCGGCACCCAGGATCCCGCGTGGGATTCGGAGACCGCGGGCAGGATCGGCGGGGACGTCGTCGAGATCGATGGCGCCGACCACGGCATGTTCGTCCCCGACGCAGTTCGCACCGCCGAGGTGCACGTCGACGTCACTCGGGCGATCGTGCAGTGGCTCCGCGTGATTTCCTGAGCATCTCGAGGATGTCTCGGCCGCTGGTCCACCGGGGCGCGCGGCGGGCCTCCCGGTCGATCGGCCAGTCGGTGCAGGTCGAGATGCTAGGTCTCCGGGCGATGCTGTTACCCGGGCCGCGAGTCAGGTCACATGGTGTGCGCCGTGGTCAATCCCGCCCGACGGCGCGCGTCACCAACTCTCGAACTCGCGTCTGGGTCTCGGGATCCAGATCGCGCAGCGCAAAGGTGGTCGGCCACAGGGCGCCCTCGTCGAGGCGCGCCTGGTCGGAGAAGCCGAGTGTTGCGTAGCGCGCCTTGAACTTGGCGGCAGCCTGGAAGAAGCACAGCACGTGGCCGTCGAGCGCGTAGGCGGGCATCCCGTACCAGGTGCGCGGCTCGAGCTGGGGCGCGCACGCGAGGATCAGCGCGTGGAGACTCTCGGCCAGGGCTCGGTCGGCATCAGGCATCTCGGCGATCTTGGTCAGCACGTCGGCCGTGCCGTCAGCCCGGCTGGTGGCAGAGGTCCGCCGGGAGGCGGCGCGGACCTCGCGGGCCCGCTCGCGCATGGCGGCGCGCTCCTCGGCGCTGAATCCCTCGGCCTGGTCTCTACTTCCCTTGGTGGGCACGGCGACTCCCTGGGTCTCGGGGCCGCGGGTGCGGCGCGCTCATATTAATGGGACTAGAAAGTCGCCTCGGACGGTGTGCGCGCGGGCCCCGACGTGGGCCCGCCCCTCCTCAGGCGACCAGCGTCCAGGGATTCTCGAGGTAGGTGGTCAGGGTCCGCAGGAACTGGGCGGCCAGCGCACCGTCGATCACCCGGTGGTCGCTCGACAGGGTGTAGCGGAGGCGGTAGCCGGCCTCGACCGTGCCGTCGACGACGACGGGCTCCGTCGTCGTGGCGCCGACCGCAAGGATCGCGGCTTCGGGCGGGTTGATGATCGCCGTGAACTGCTCCACGCCGAACATGCCGAGGTTCGAGATCGTGAAGGTGCCGCCCGACATGTCCTCGACGGTCAGGCGCCGCTCTTCGGCTCGGGCCATGAGCCGGTGGGTCTCGGCGCCGATGTCGGTCACGGTGCGCTGGTCGGCATCGGTGATGACCGGCACGACCAGGCCGTGCGCGGAGGCGACCGCGACCCCGATGTTGATCCGTCGGTGCACGAGCATCGTGGTGGAGGTGTCGTCGACGTAGGAGCTGTTGACGCCCGGGTGCTGGCGCAGGGCGAGCGCGCAGGCCTTGACCACCAGGTCATTGACGCTCACCTTGGGACGGCTGACCGCGGCCAGCTGGCCGTTGAGCTCGCGGCGCATGCGCACCAGAGGGCCGGCGTCGGCCATCGCTGTGGCGTAGAAGTGGGGGACGGTGCGCGCGCTCTCGCTCATGCGACGGGCGATGACCCGCCGCGTGCTGGTGACCGGCACGGCCTCGGAGCCACGCTTCTCGTCGGTCACGACGACGGCTGGCCCCCGCAGCTCGGTGAAGGCCTCGTGGATCTGGCTGCGGTGCTCCAGCATCTCGGTCAGGTCGCGGCGCACGATGCGACCGCCGGGGCCGGTGCCGCGCACATCGCGCAAGTCCAGCTGATGCTCCCGGGCCAGCCGGCGCACCAGGGGCGAGGCCACCAGGCGATCGGCGGCGACAGTGGGCTCGAGGGTCGGCGCCGACGGTGCGGAATGCGGGGCCGGCCCGGGGGCCGGGGACGGTGGGGGGGTCGGGGCGGGCGCCGCGGCCGCCACGGGCGCCGACGCAGTGGCCTGGTGGCCGGCGCCCGTGGCGTCCAGCAGGGCGATCGGCGCACCGATCGGCACGGTCTGTCCCTCGGTCACGAGGATCTCGGACAGCACCCCGTTCTCGTAGGCCTCGTACTCCATGACGGCCTTGTCGGTCTCGATCTCGACCAGGATGTCGCCGGCCCGCACGTGATCACCCGGGTGCTTGTGCCACGTGGCGATCGTCCCCTCCTCCATCGTGTCGGAGAGCCGGGGCATGGTGATCTCAATCATGTCCCACCTTCACGTGGCGGCGGCCGACGGCGTCGAGCGTCTGGTACACCGCGGCGATCACGTCGTCGGTCGAGGGCAGGGCGGCAGTCTCCAGGGGCTTGGCGTACGGGAGGGGGACCTCGGCCATGGCCACGCGGCGCACCGGCGCGTCCAGGTCGTCGAACGCGCCGTCAGAGATGGTGGCCGCGACCTCGGCGCCGATGCCGTAGGTCAGCCAGTCGTCCTCCAGGACCACGGCGGCGTGCGTCTTGCGCACCGACGCCACGATGGTCTCCCGGTCCAGGGGGCGCAGGCTCATCAGGTCGACCACCTCGATGTCGAGCCCCTCGGAGGCGGCCAGCTGGTCGGCCACCTGCGCGGCGACGTGGGCGGTGCGCGAGTAGCCGACCAGGGTCAGGTCGCGGCCCTCGCGGGTGACCCGGGCGCGCCCGATGGGTGCGGGGGGCAGGTCGTCGGGCACCTCGCCCTTGGTGTTGTAGAGGGCCAGGTTCTCGAGGAACAGGACCGGGTCATCGTCGCGAATGGCCGCCTGGAGCAGGGCGCGGGCGTCGGCCGGGGTCGAGGGCGCGACGACCTTGAGGCCCGGGACGAAGGCGTAGTACAGCTCGACGTTCTGGGAGTGGGTCGCCCCCAGCTGCTGACCCCCGCCGCCGGGGGTGCGGATCACCAGGGGCACGCTGGCCTGGCCCCCGAACATGCCGTAGATCTTGGCGGCGTGGTTCACGATCTGGTCCAGGGCCAGGAGCGAGAAGTTGATCGTCATGATCTCGACCACCGGGCGCAGCCCCAGCATGGCCGCACCGATGGCCGCGCCCGTGAAGCCCTCCTCGGCGATCGGCGTGTCGCGCACGCGACGCGGGCCGAACTCCTCGAGCAGGCCGGCGGTGATCTTGTAGGAGCCCTCGAAGACGCCGATCTCCTCGCCCAGGAGGAAGACGCGCTCGTCGCGCAGCATCTCGTCGCGCAGCGTGTCGTGCAGCGCCTGGCGGTAGGTCATGATGGCCATCAGCTCTCCGCCTCCTCGGGCCGCGGTGCCGGCGGGAACAGCGGGTCTCCCGGGTAGCGGGCTCCTACGTTGTCGACCGGTGTGGCGTAGGTGTAGTCGAACAGCGTCGACACGTCGGGTGAGGCGCTCGCCTCGGCGAACTGTGCGGCCTCCTCGACGATGTGCAGTGCCGCGCGGTCCATCTCCTCGAGCTGCTCGGCGCTGAGCACGCCCTCGGCGACTAGTCGCTCGGCCAGGGCGGGCACGGGGTCGTGCGCGCGCAGCTCGGCGACCTCGGACTCGGTGCGGTACTTGGCCGGGTCCACGACCGAGTGGCCGCGGAGGCGCTCGCTCACCACCTCGAGCAGGTAGGGCTCGCCGTCGCGCGCGGACGCCACGGCGATCTCGGCGCCTGCCAAGACGGCGACCGGGTCGAGTCCGTCGACGCGGGCCGCGGCCATGCGATACGCGGCCCCGCGACGGAAGAGCTCGGGCTCGGCCGAGGACGCCTCGACCGTCGTGCCCATTCCGAGGCGGTTGTTGATGATGACGTAGACGATGGGGAGGTGCCACAGGGCGGCTAGGTTCAAGGACTCGTGGAAGGCGCCGATGTTGGTGGTGCCATCTCCCATGGTGCACATGACGATCTCGCGTCCCCCCCGGTACTCGATGGCCAGGGCGGCACCGGTGGCCACGGGGACCTGCCCACCCACGATGCCGTATCCGCCGAGCAGGCGGTGCGCGGTGTCGAACATGTGCATCGAGCCGCCCCACCCCTTGGAGACGCCGTCGGTGCGCCCGTAGAGCTCGGCCATCACGCGGTTCGGATCGATCCCGCGGTCCACGGCGTACCCGTGCTCGCGGTAGTTGGTGAACAGGTAGTCCGTCGGCTCCAGGGCCGTCAGGAGGCCGACGATGGCCGCCTCCTCGCCCAGGTTCAGGTGGCAGTAGCCGCCGATGCGGGCTTGGGTGTACGCGCGCGCGGTGCGCTCCTCGAAGCGGCGGATGAGCAGCATGCGCCGGTAGAAGTCGACGAGGCGCTGGTGCTCGGTGGAGGGCTGGGGGGCGGCCGCGGCGCGCGGCCGCGTCGAGCGGGCGGCCGGGCTCACCGGACCCTCTCGCCAGCGTGCGGCGCGCCGCAAAGACGACAGGTGACGAAACGCTTCACGCCGATGGAGTCTAGGGGTCGTCCCTGATGCGCCGACCAGTTCACCCCCCGGTGCCCGGCCACCCGGCCGGTACCATCGCCGTCATGCACCTGGACACGACGCTCGACTTCGATCCCACGGGTCGGTGGGACGCCGCCGCCGCCGCGCAGGCCGATGGCTACGGCGCCGCCTGGGTCACCGAGGTCGGTCACGACCCGCTGGCGATGCTGGCCGCAGCGGCCGGGCGCACGACCTCGCTCGCGCTGGGAACGAGCATCGTCGTGGCCTTCGGGCGCAGCCCCTTGATCACTGCGACGCAGGCCAACGACGTCCAGATCCTCTCGCGGGGCCGCCTGCTGCTGGGCCTGGGCAGCCAGATCAAGCCGCACATCGAGAAGCGCTACTCGATGCCCTGGTCGCACCCGGCCGCCCGGATGCGCGAGTACGTGCTGGCCCTGCGGGCGATCTGGGCGGCGTGGAACGACGGCACGGCCCTGAACTTCCGGGGAGAGTTCTACCGCCACACGCTGATGACGCCGTTCTTCTCGCCCGCGCCGCATCCCTTCGGGGCGCCCAAGGTGTTCATGGCCGCCGTGGGCGAGGCCATGACCGAGGTCGCCGGCGAGGTGGCCGACGGGCTCCTGGTCCATCCCTTCACCACGGTCGCGTACCTGCGCGACGTGACCCTGCCCGCCCTGGAGCGCGGCCTGGCGCGCTCGGGACGTGGTCGCCACGAGATCGAGATCTCCCTGTCGGGCTTCGTGGCCAGCGCCGGCGCGGGCGAGCTCGACGAGGTGCGCCGCGCCGTGCGCGAGCAGATCGCGTTCTACGCCTCCACCCCGGCCTACCGTGGTGTCCTGGCCAGCGTGGGCCGCGACGAGCTCCAGGCGCCGCTGGCGGCCCTGGCGCGGCGTGGCGCGTGGGCCGAGATGGGTGACCTGATCGACGACGACGTCCTCGAGGCGGTGGCGGTGGCGGGCGAGCCGGCCGCGGCGGCCGGGTTGATCCAGGAGCGCTACGCCAGCCTGGTGGACCGCTTCAGCATCTATCCGCTTGGCGTGATGTCGCCGGCGACCCGGCGACAGATCGTGGAGGGCTGGCGTGCATGGTAGAAGGGAGTCGTGCACGTCCTGGTGACACTGAATGATCCCCCCTACGGCTCCGAGCGCACCTACAACGGCCTGCGCCTCGCGCTGAACCTGGTGCGACGTGACGACGTCGACCTGACCGT
The DNA here is from genome assembly GCA_049965035.1 of Acidimicrobiales bacterium. GTDB lineage: Bacteria > Actinomycetota > Acidimicrobiia > Acidimicrobiales > RAAP-2 > RAAP-2. Next base: position 103,911 of record JBMFWS010000002.1, on the reverse strand, counting down.
CTTCCTCATGGGCGACGCCGTCTGGGCGGCCAAGGCGGGACAGGCCACACCGGAGGGCTACTACAACGCCGGACGGATGCTGCGCGGGATCGTGACCAAGGGCGGTCGGCTCCTCGTGTGCGGTACGTGCATCGACACGCGCGGCCTCGGCGTCGAGGAGATGATCGAGAACGCGCAGCGCTCGTCCATGGACGAGCTGGGCGACCTCGTGCTAAGCGCCGACCGCTCCCTCGTCTTCTAGGGCGGCGGGCGGGCGCCCGTCCTCGGCGGGCGAGAGATGGCGGCGCAGGCTGAGCATGAGCGCCGAGCCGAACAGCGCCGTCAGGGCCGTCGACAGGGGCCACCAGGTCCCCAGGTGGTGCCCGAAGTACAGCGCCACGAGGAGCGGAGCCACGGTGCCCGAGAGTCCCCACGACAGGCCGGCGGCCGCGTTGTAGCGCCCGCGCAGGTGCTCGGGAGCGATCTCGTTGACCAGTGCGGGGCCGACGGGGGAGAGCATGGTCTCCCCGAAGGCGAACACCGACATCGAGATCGCGAGGACCACGAAGGCCCACAGGGCCGGTAGGTGCAGTGCCAGGTCCAGCGAGACCCAGAACAGTGCCCACAGGACGCCCACGACGGCCAGTACCCGCGTGCGGCTGCGTCCCTGGATCAGGGAGAGGGTGAACAGCTGGGCCACCACGATGGTCGAGGTGTTGAAGAAGAAGATGACCCCGATCAAGTGCACCGTGAGATGCACCTGGTTGACGACGAAGAGGCTGTAGCCCGCCTCCTGGGAGCCGTAGCCTCCCGTGATCAGGACGATTGCCGCGATGACGTAGCGCACCAGGCGCCGGTCGCGCAGGACCGTGCGCCACCCCGCCTCCGCGTTGCGTTCGCGCTCCTCGCGGGGGATGGCCTGGCCGTAACGCCACAGGCGTACCAGCAGTGCGGCCGACGCCAGCGTGACGGCGGCGTTCACCGAGTACAGGATGGTGAAGGTGATCGGATGGTGCAGGTCGACGATCGACGCGGAGATCAGCCCGCCAAAGCCGATGCCGAGATTCAGCAGCATGAAGTTGAAGCCGAAGGCGTGCTGGAGGTCGTCGGGGCACAGCCGGGCCAGCATCGTGGTGGTGGGGCCGTAGCCCGCTCCGCCCACCGCGGCCAGGGCCAGCGCCGCCGTGATCGCCGCGCTGGGCGTGGTGACGTGTCCCCACCACAGGAGCGCTAGTGCGTCGGCGGCCAGGCCCGAGATGCCGACGGGGGCGGGGCCGAAGCGGTCGACCAAGGTTCCCCACAGGGGGCCGATCATCAGGCTCACCAGCGCGGCGGCCGCCAGCAGGGTCGTCGAGAAGGCCGTCGAGAAGTGACGCACGTTGTGCAGGTAGATGACGAAGAAAGACAGGGTGAGCCCCGACCCGATCGCGTTGATAAACGTGACGACGTACATCAGGCGCAAGGGACCCGTCAGGCTCTTGCGGAAGCTCTGCGGAACGAGGTTGTCGAGAATTTTCACGAGCCGACCAGCCTACGCCGTGGCCGCATGACGACGAGGTGAAGAATTACCGAAAATGGCTATCCGTCTGGGTATAGTGATTCCCCGCCCATGTTGTGACGTGTGACCTTGGTTCCAGGAGAGCACTACCCACGGACGTACGCGGAGTTCCTCGCGTGGTTCCCCAACGAGGGGGCGTGCCTCGACTACCTCGACTGGCTTCGGTGGCCCGACGGCTTCCAGTGCCCGAAGTGCGAATGGGACGTGGGTTGGCGCATCGCCAAGGGCACCTGGTCATGCCAGAGCTGCGGACGCGAGACCTCGGTCACCGCGGGAACGATGTTCCACGCCACGCGCACGCCCCTGACCGTCTGGTTCGTGGCCATCGCGAAGGATGGCCTCTCTGCTCAGAACCTTCAGCGCCTTCTCGGGCTCTCGTCGTATGGCACGACCTGGACGATGCTCCATCGACTGCGCCACGCGATGGCTCACGACGGCAAGGCGCGGCTGCACGGCACCGTAGAGGTTGATGAGACGTTCGTGGGTGGCCCACGACCCGGTCGTCGGGGCCGAGGGGCGGCAAACAAGACCATCGTGGCCATCGCCGTTGAGCGGCGACCCAACGGTCGAGGATCTGGACGCTGCCGAATGGAGGTCATCGAGAGTGCGCGAGCTGAGGACTTGCGCGACTTCATCGTTCGCAACATCGAGCCCGGCTCCACGGTCGTCACGGACGCGCACCGCGGCTACCCGCCTGCCCTGAGGTCCGACTACATCCACGAACGCCACAACATCGCCGGGGCGGGAGTTGCGGCACACACTCTCTTGCCGGCGGTCCACCGCGTGGCCTCGCTAGTCAAGCGTTGGCTACTTTCCACTCACCAAGGAGGTGTCCAGCACCAGCACCTCCCCAGCTACCTCGACGAGTTCACGTTCCGCTGCAACCGCCGGAACTCGCGCTACCGAGGGATGGTCTTCTATCGGCTGTTGGAGCATGCGCTGGCCGACGCGCCCATCACCGCCAAGTCCCTCGTGAAGCGTCGCCAGAGGGCCCCGCGAGCCAGCGTCCCGCCCGGTGTGAGGAGGGTCCACCCCGAGGGGATAGGTCTCGCCATCGAGCCCCAGCCCTGGCGCCGCGCGCCGGCGCGCGACATCGCGTAGGTCGAGCGTTGCGAGCCAGCCTTGGTCCGAGCCGGACGGTTGGAGGCGTGATGGATAGGATGAGTAGATGCGCGCCGGTTGGACGCGGTTGGACACGTGGACCCGCTGGTGGTTGGCGGCGTCTGTCGCCTTCGGCGCGGGGTTGCTCGTGGCTGCTTTCACCTTCCCGGCCTACAACGGCACGGCTTCTCAGACCCTGATCCAGGCCAACGGCGGGAAGGTCGTCTTCATCGTCGCCATCTCGCTCGTTGGTGCCCTTGTTGCCATCGGGAGCATGGTGACTCGACTGGGGCACGCTCGAAGCGGCGTGGGCATCTTCACGTGGGTGGTCGTCGGTGTCCTCGGAGCGTTCGCACTGCTGGGGATGCTGACCATCGGCCCGTTCGTCGCCCCCGTCCCGGTCTGCTTGCTGGTCGCGGCACTGCGGATCCTGGAGGCGGGGAGGGCGAAGCAGTAGCCAACGACACGCCCACTACTCGACCTCGTTCAGATGGCAAAGGCCAAGTGAAGACTGGGTAGTGCGTCAAGCAGGCTCTGCGAAACAGCTATACCCAGACGGATAGCCATTTTACCGAAAGTACGGCGGCGTCACCGCGCGCAACCTCTCGATCGCTGCGGCGAGCTCGGGGGTCGGGTCGTCGATGGCGACGAGCTTGTGGCGCGTCGTCGCACCGCGCTCGAGGCGCACGGCCCGGACGGGGAGTCCGAGGGCGCCGGCCAGCAGCGCCAGGGCCTCACGGGTGGCGCGTCCGTCGTGGGCGGTGGCGCGCACGCGCACGACCAGCGCATCGTTGAAGGTGCCGCCGACGCCCGGTGCCGACGAGCCCGGGCGCACGTGCACGGAGAGTCGCACGACGGAGGCAGCCACGGGGCGGTTCTAGCACCGGAGGGGGGCCTGACTAGGATGTACCGGCAAGTAAGGGGGTTACGTATGGCCACGTACGATGAGGCGTTGGCGCAGGTGACCGGGCCAGGGCAGGTCTTCGAGATCACCGACTCGGCCGGTCCGGGTCCGTCGTCGCGGCGCTACGCGAACGCTCCGGCGACCCTCAAGACGTTCTTCGACCAGCTGCGCGGCGACGACCGCGTCTTCATCGCCTACGAGGGCGAGGAGTGGTCCTTTAGTCGCGTCAAGGACGAGATCGACGCCCTCGGGGCGACGCTCGTGCACCGCTACGGCATTGCCGTGGGCGACCGGGTGGGCATCGCCATGCGCAACCTCCCCGAGTGGATCGTGGCCTTCGGGGCGATCCTGTCGGTGGGCGCGGTCTCGGTCTCCTTGAACGCCTGGTGGACCCCCGACGAGCTGGACTACGCCATCGGGGACGCCGACCCGCGGCTCGTGCTGGTCGACGGTCAGCGCGTGGAGCGCATCGCCGCCATCGCCGAGCGTCGGGGGCTCCCGGTGATCGTGGCCCGGGCCGATGGCGTCGCGCTGCCGGCCGGGATGGAGCACTGGCACGACGTGGTGATCCCCGGCGCCGAGCTGCCCCTCGTGGACTTCGACGGATCGAGCGACGCGACGATCCTGTACACGTCGGGCACGACCGGGCAGCCCAAGGGCGCGGTCTCCACGCACGACGCCGTCTCCCAGGCGGTGATCGCCTTCGGGGCCGACTCGTCGATCTACGAACTGGTGCGTGGACCTCGCGCCAGCTCGGGGTTGGCCCCGTGCTTCATCCTGGTGGTGCCCCTGTTCCACGTCACGGGCTGCGTGCCGGTCATGATGTCGTGCGTCGCCTGGCACTTCAAGATGGTCATCATGTACCGGTGGGACCCCGAACAGGCGCTCGAGCTGATCGAGAAGCACCGAGTGACGCGCTTCGTCGGCGTCCCCACCCAGGTCTGGGACCTGATGGAGTCACCTCGCTTCGCCGACTTTGACACCAGCTCGCTGTCGCTGGTCGGCGGCGGCGGCGCGCCGGCCCCCCCGGCGCTGGTGGCGCGGGTGGGCCACGCCTTCGTCCGTGGCCTCCCGTCCCTGGGCTACGGCATGACCGAGACCAACGCCTACGGACCCGGCAATGTGGGTACCGAGTACGAGAGCCACCCCACCTCGACGGGTCGGGCCCACGGTCCCGTGATGGACGCCTCGATCCGCGATCCCCAGGGCGCCGAGGTCGCCCCGGGCGAGCGTGGCGAGATCTGGCTGCGCGGACCGACACTGATTCGTGGGTACTGGAACCGACCCCAGGACACGGAGGCCGCCCTCTATGAGGGGTGGCTGCGCACGGGGGATGTGGGCCACGTCGACGCCGAGGGCTTCCTCTACATCGAGGATCGCGCCAAGGACCTCATCTTGCGCGCCGGCGAGAACGTCTACTCGGCCGAGGTGGAGTCTGCGCTCTACGCCCTGAGTGCGGTCTACGAGGCGGCGGTCTTCGCCTTGCCCAACGAGCGGCTCGGCGAGGAGGTGGCCTGCGTCGTCCGGCTGCGCGAGGGGATGTCGCTGACCGCCGACGAGCTGCGCGATCAGCTGGCCGAGCACCTGGCCGCCTACAAGATCCCCACCCGGGTGGCGTTCACCTCGGAGCCGCTCCCGCGCAATCCCGCGGGCAAGCTGCTCAAGCGGTCGATGCCCGGTCTCTACTTCTCGGCGGCCAGCGACAAGGCGGCGCGCGCGTAGTCGGCCACGTTCGCGCCGTCGAGCTCGCCCAGAGGGAACCAACGCGTCTGGTCGGTCGTCCCGGAGGTCTCGTCGCGCAGGGCGCCACCCCGTCGACGCACGCGGTAGTGGATGCGCACGCTGTGGAGACGATCACCGTTGTCGCGGCGGCGCACGTCGCTGGTGACGCCGAGCAAGGTGGGGTGGTCGATGAGCAGCCCCGTCTCCTCGGCGAACTCGCGGGCCAGCGCCTGCTCGGGTGTCTCGCCGAAGTCCAGCCCGCCGCCGGGCAGCCACCACAGCGGCGGCCGGAACTCGGGGCTGCGCGAGCGCACCAGCAGGACGCGAGCGTTCTCGATGAGCACGCCGTAGGCGCGCACGGTGGTCTGCTCGCGTCGCTGGCTCACGAGGGCAGGCCGTGGAGCGCCAGGTAGGCGCGCCGGCAGCCGGGGCCACAGAAGTAGTAGGTCTCTCCATCGGGACCCGTTGCGCTCAAAGCCTCGGCCGAGTTGACTCGCATCTCGCAGATCGGGTCGACGGCGTCGCCGTGGGGGTCGTCGTGCATGCTCATGGTGGGTTCCTCTCCTTGATCGAACCGCTCGGCGCAGCGCAGCGAGCAGAAGTAGTACGTCGTGCCCGCGCGCACGCGCGTGGCGACTGGTGCGGTGACGTCGACGTTCATCCCGCAGATGGGATCGCGGGCGGCCAGGTCGGACTCGTCTCCGCGGGTGCGCGAGATCGCGAATAGGGAGACGAGCAGCGCGGTGGCCACGACGTTGGCGACGAGGGTCGCGCCCAGGGGGAAGTGCCCGGTGAGTGCGGGAGCGTGCCGCGACGTGGGGATCAGGCCCAGGGCGCGGAAGATCTCGCCGGTGAGGAATCCGCCGCCGGACATGACCAGCCACAGGAGGCCGAAGAGCTGGCCCGCGGCCGCGGTGCCGTAGAAGCGCCGGTAGATGAGCAGGAGGGGCAGCGTCACCAGGTCGGCGAAGATGAAGGCGACGACGCCTCCGAAGGCCACGCCGTGGGCCCACAGCGCCGCGGCCAGGGGGATGTTGCCGACCGAGCACACGAACGACACCACCGCGACCAGCGGTGCGATCACGGCGTTCTCCAGCGCCGTGACCGTGCCGTGGCCCGCGAAGAAGATGTGGGCCCACCACGTGGTGGGCACGTGGACGCTCAGGAAACCCGCGATCACGAAGCCCGCGGCGAGCTCCTTACGCAGCATGGTCAGGTCGCCGATCGTGTAGCGCGCGGCCAGGCGGTAGTGGCGCCGGGTGGCCAGCCTCTCGCGCCAGGTCGAGCACGCGGGCTGCACCGGTGGCGGCGCGTTCTCCAGGACGTGGGCGTAGAGGTCGCGCTGCTGCTCGCCGCGGAAGAAGACCGCGGTCAAGAGGGCCAGCGCCACGATCATGACCACACCACCAGCCAGCTGGGCGGCCAGGAACTGCCAGCCGAGCAGCAGGTAGAGCACGATGCCGAGCTCGATCACGAGATTGGTGGAGGCCACCATGAAGACCAGGGCGTTCGTCAGCGAGGACCCGCGCGCGAAGAGGGCACGGCTCATGGCGCTGGCCGCGTAGCTGCACGACGACGAGATGATGCCCAGAATCGACGCCTTGGCGACACTCTTCGGTGAGGTGGTCCCCAGCTGCGCCCGCAGGGCGTCACGAGGCAGGAAGCTCTGCAGCAGACCCGAGAGGGTGAATCCCAGCACCAGGGGCCACCAGGTGACCCAGAGCATCGCCGCGCTCTCGCGAAGCCCCGTGCCGATCCAGCTCGCTGCCGGACCGATCCACGTCACTCGCACCTCCCGCGTCGCGACGATCTTAGAGGTATCGCGCCACGGGCTCGTAAGGTGGCCCGGTGAGCGCAGACGGGCGCGACGGGTCGCGCAGGGACGCCATCGTCCTGGGTGGCGACGCGTACCTCCCCGCGTCGCGGGTCAGCGTTCGCACGACGACCAGCGGCGGGCCGGGCGGACAGCACGCCAACCGGACGCGGTCGCGCGTCAGCCTCAGCGCGGCGTGGGACGACGTCGTCGGTCTCGACGACGCCCAGCGCGCCCTCGCGGTGGCGCGCACGGGAGCCGTCGTGCGCACGGCCAGCAGCCGGTTCCGGTCCCAGCAGCAGAACCGCGAGGCCGCCCTCGAGCGGCTGAGCGCGCGCATGCGCGCGGCTCTCGACGTCGAGCCACCGCGGCGTCCCACGCGACCGACCCGGCGAGCGGTCGAGCGGCGCCTGGAGGACAAGCGCGCCACCTCGCTGCGCAAGGGCTGGCGACGCCCGCCCGACGCGCGGGAGTGACCTCAGCGCACCCGGGAGAGGTGGTGGGCGATGGCGTCCAGGGCCGCCGACATGGTCGTGTCGAGTCCGGGGTCGTCGTCCTCGTGCGGGCCCCGCAGCGGCGTCAGGGAGGCGTAGCCCGCGGCGATTAGGGCGCCGTCGTCGTCGGCGGACTCGTCGCTGACGTCGCCCAGCTGGGGGGAGGCCGAGCCGAGGCGCAGCGGCAGCTCGCCGACGTCGTCGAGCGGCCCGAAGCCCGCGTGCACGCCGGCGTCCGCGACGACGCCGGCGAGCGAGACGTGGCCGTGACGCACGCCGCGCAGTCGCGACGCGGGCAGGTTGGGCACGTTGAGGTTGAGCAAGGTGCGTGACGGAGCCCGCAGCAGCTCCTCCAAGACCTCGAGGGCGACCGCCGCCGCCGTGTCGTAGTGCACGTGCTCGCCCCACTGGACCGACACCGCCATGCCGGACAGACCGAGCTGGCCGGCCGTGAAGATCGCCCCGATGGTCCCGGAGTGCAGGATGCTGCGCCCGACGTTGGCCCCGGGGTTGATCCCGGCGATCACGACGTCGGGCAACGGTCCGAAGCCCCCGATCGATCCCAGCAGGGCGCACATGGCGGGCGGCGCGTCGAGGGCGTAGGCCGGGATCGCCTCGGCGCCGGGAATCGCGCGGCGCCGGTAGGGGACGGTCGGTCGGGCGAAAACGTCCCCGACCGCGGCGGACATGCCCGAGTAGTTGGTGTCGGGAGCCACGACCAGTACCTCGCGCACGTCCCCGGGGGGCGTCTCGTCGGCCCAGCGAGCCAGGGTGCGAGCCAGGACCACGAGTCCCTCGGCGTCGATGCCATCGTCGTTGGTGAGCAGCACACGCATATGCACGACCCTAACGGGCCTCGGTAACCTACCGGGAGAGGAGTCCCCATGCTGCCATCAGGTGAGCAGATTGCCATTGCGCACGGCGACCAGCGCGCCGTGGTGACGGAGGTCGGGGCGACGCTGCGCACCTACGTGCAAGGTGGCGTGCCGGTCGTCGAAGGATTCAGCGGTGACGAGGTGCCCCTGGGCGCCCACGGCCAGGTTCTGTTCCCCTGGCCCAACCGTTTGGGCGTGGAGCCCTGGTCCTTCGCCGATCGCACGGGACAGCCCGCCATCGATGAGCTGTCCGAAGCCGCGGGGCTCCACGGACTGGTGCGCTGGCGCCCCTTCCGCATCGAGTCGGTCAACCAGAATCGCTGCGTCCTGTCCCTGCTGCTGCACCCGTCCCCGGCGTTCCCCTTCGCCGTCAGCATCGACGTCGCCTACCACCTCGGCGCACTCGGGCTGACCGTGACCTCGACGGTGACGAACCGTGACGAGGTGCCGCTGCCCTTCGGCCTGGGCTTCCACCCGTACCTGGCCGTCACGAGCCCCACCCTCGAGGGGGCGACGCTGGTGGTGCCGGCTCGCTCGTACGTGGCGGTCAACGACCGGCGCCTGCCGACCGGCGAGATCCTCCCGGTGACCGGGGGAGAGCTCGACTTCACGAGCGCCAAGTCGGTCAACGGCCACGAGCTCGACGTCACCTACACCGATCTCGAGCGCGACGACTCGGGCATGGCCACCACGACGGTCGTCGACCGTGGCGGTGGCACCGTCGATCTCAGCGTGGACCGGAACTTCCCCTACCTGCAGGTGTACACGGGGGACCACCTGGGCCACGGGCGCCGACGCACCGCGGTGGCCGTGGAGCCGATGACCTGCCCGCCCGATGCCCTGCGCTCGGGTAAGGACCTGGTCGTGCTGGAGCCGGGTCAGCACTGGGCCGGGTCCTGGCGCCTGCGGCGGCGGCCGTGAGCGACCGCGTCGTCCTGGTGACCGGCTCGACGAGCGGCATCGGCCGGGCGACCGCCGAACGCTTTGCGGCGCGGGGCGACGTGGTCGTCTTCAACTCGTCACGCAGCACCGCCGAGGGTGCCCGGCTGGCCGCAGCGACCCCCGGTGCGCACTACATCCAAGGATCGGTCGGCGCCGAGGGCGGGGCCGAGGCCCTCATTGCCGAGGTGCTGGAGCGGTGCGGTCGTCTCGATGTGCTGGTCAACAACGCCGGGACGACGCGCGCGATCCCGCATCGCGACCTCGCGGCGGCGAGCCGTGAGGTATGGCGCGAGATCTTCGAGGTCAACGTCTTTGGGACGTGGTCCATGTGCGTGGCCGCGATGGAGCCGCTCACGGCCAGCCACGGGTCCATCGTCAACGTGGGCTCGCTGGCGGGCGTGCGTCCGACGGGATCGTCCATCCCGTACGCGGCCTCCAAGGCGGCCCTCCACCACCTGACCGTCCTGTTGGCCAAGACCGTCGGCCCGGCGGTCCGCGTGAACGCCGTGGCACCGGGACTGGTGGACACGCCCTGGACAGCCTCGTGGGCCCGCGCCCGCGAGCGTGCGGAGGCCAACGCGCCGCTGCGTCGCAGCGGCAAGCCCGAGGACATCGCCGAGGTGATCGTCGACGTCGCGGCGCACGCCTACCTCACCGGGCAGGTGATCGTGGTGGACGGGGGACTGGGACTCGTCTCGTAGGGCAGGGCGCTCAGGCGGCCACCGGGGGAATGACCGCGCGCAGCGCCGTGCCCACGCCGCGCATGGCGAGGCGCACCGGGGCGGATCGCCACGAGGGCGGGCGTTCGTCCAGGAGCGCGAGCGCCCACGGCGGCAGCAGGTCGAGGGCGCTCGCCACGACCAGTCGGTACACGGCGGGGGCGACCGTGCCGGCGCTCACGCCCGCGCGCAGGAAGTCGCGCGCCTCGACGCCGTCCGCGCTGAGGCGCAGCTCGGGACGAAACGCGCTCAGCTGGGCCGTCAGCTCGCGCCAGGAGCGTGGGGGAGCGTCCGCGCCGAGGTCCAGGGCCAGGCGGGCCATCTCGTCGACGTAGCGGTCGGCGTCGGCGGCCGATAGCCGTCGGGGACCGTAGCGGCGGTACGACGCCCAGAAGGCGTAGGTGCCCGCGTCGTGCACCCAGGCCAGCAGGTGCGGGTCGTTGGCCGCGTAGGCGGCGCCATCGTCGGCGGTGCCGGTCACGCGCTCGTGGCCGGCGCGAACGCGCGCGACTGCCGCACGGGCCGTGTCGCGCGTGCCGTACGTGGTCTCGGCGATGAAGTGAGCCGTCTGGCCCACGCGCCCGAGCGCGTCTTCGCGGTAGCGGGAGTGGTCGGCGACGCCCGCCATGGAGTAGGGGTGGAGCATCTCGAAGAAGAGCGCGGCCACCCCACCGACCAGCATGGCGGGAAGGTCGCCGTGCACGAGTCGGGCTACGCCTCCCACGGGCAGGTAGGCCACGGCGGGATCGTCGCACACCGGCGGCGGGTCCCGATCCAGCCCGATGGCTCGCCGGACCGCGCGATCAGCCGGAGCCCGCCACCACGGGCTAGGGGCCGTGATCTCCCGGTCGCGATCCAGGTGGCGCATGGGGCCAGTGTAGGGAGGTGCGCTGGCGCGCTGCCGTCTGCGACACTGGGACATGGCATCGCTCCCACCCGAGGTGGCTCCGCCAACCGTCATCGTCGACCCGGAGCGCTCGACGTCGACGTCGACGGTCGCGCAGCGCACCTGGGATGTGGTGGTGTGGAATGACCCAGTGACGCCGATGGACGTGGTGGTGGTCGTCCTTCGGCGTATCTTCGGGTACTCGACCGGGCGCTGCACGCAGCTGATGCTGCGCGTGCACCACGAGGGCCGGGCCGTGGTCTGGTCCGGCCGTCGCGAGCGCGCTGAGGAGTACTGCGTCCGGGTGCAGGTGGCGGGCCTGCGCTGCACCATCGAGGTCACGGGCTGATGGCTCGACTGTTCGCGCGACAGCGAGGCGGCGGTGTCCTCGTGCACCTCAACGAGCTGGGCCGGTCGCTGGTCCTCGACACCGCTCGGCGAGTCGCTGCCGCGGAGCGGGGCGAGGAGCCAGCCTGGGCGGCCCTGCTGGCCAGCCCGGTCGACCCCTCGCGCGCCGACGATCCCCTCGTCACGCTGGGACGTCAGCGGGACATGGCGAGCAACGCCGAGCTGGTCATGCTCACTGCCCGAGAGGACCGCCTGACCGACGCGGAGGCGTGGGCGTGGCTGAGCACGCTGCAGGTCGCCCTGCGCGGCGTGGCCGACGAGCACGCGGTCACCGATGACGATGCACTGGCCGCGGCCCCGCCGGATGTGCACGAGAGGGTCCAGGCGCTCCAGGCGCTCCTGTTCGCCCTGGCGTCGTGCCTGTGAGCCGGGGCTCTCGGGAGGATTCGGCCGGGGGGCACGGACGTGGGCGCGGGCGCGCGCTGGGGCTGACGGTGGCGACGGTGCTGGCCGCCTGGCCGGTGGGAGCCGCGAGCGCCGGAACGCCACGTGTGGCGAGCGTCCTGGGCCGGGCCCAGCACGACATGCTGGTAGCGGGTTGTGTCCACCTCGTCGTGCGCACGTCGAGCCCCCGGCCCAGCACCATTGTCGCCGACATCGGGCGCCGGTCCGGTCGCGAGACGTATCGGAACGGTACGGCCATCGTCAACGTGCTGGTCACGCCAAGGGCCGCGTACGTGAGGGGGAACGCCGCCGGTCTGCGGCAGTTCGTGGGTCTGACGAGGGCCCAGGAGCGCCGGGTCGGCGACCGGTTCGTCGTCATGCGCGCAGGGACCAGCCAGTACAGCGGCTTCGCCGCCAACCTCACGGTGGCCTCACTGGCGGGGCTGCTGCCGCCGAGTCGGGGCGTCGCCGTGCACCTCGCGGGGGCGCACCGGGTGGTGCTGTCGTGGACGAGCACGTCGTCGGCGGGGACCTCGTCGACCGCGCTGACCGTGCGGGTGGGCGCTCGGGTCCTGCCCGAGGTCGAGACGGTGCACGGTGCCTTGGGTGGGGGATCGATCCGCTTCTCGCGCTGGGGGCGCGTCGTCCGAGTCGGGGCGCCAGCGCCGGGGCGAACCATCGCCTACCGGGCAGTTACCGGCCCGACGTCCGAGACGGTGCGGGGTCGGTGTGGACTTTGGACCCTAGCGGCACTACGGTCACACCGACTGGCCTTCGGGGAACGATTGACCAGATAGGGGGGGACGATGGGATCGTATTGGGACGCCTGGAGGCGTAGCGTCGAGGACCCTGAGGGGTTCTGGGGTGAGGCGGCAGCGGGCATCAGCTGGTACCGCCAGCCCAACCGGACACTCGACGACTCGCACGCGCCGATGTACCGGTGGTTCCCGGGCGGCGAGATGAACACCTGCTACAACGCCCTCGACCGGCACGTCGAGACGGGGCGCGGCGCCCAGCTGGCCGTCATCTACGACAGCCCGGTGACCAACACCAAGCAGACCTTCACCTACGACCAGCTGCTCGACGAGGTGTCGCGCTTCGCTGGCGCGCTGCGCGACCTGGGCGTGGGTCGGGGCGATCGTGTGGTGATCTACATGCCCATGATTCCCCAGGCTCTGATGGCCATGCTGGCCTGCGCGCGCATCGGGGCCATCCACTCGGTGGTGTTCGGGGGATTCGCCGCGCACGAGCTGGCCATGCGGATCGATGACGCCGCGCCCACCGTGGTGGTGTCGGCCAGCTGCGGCATCGAGGTCAACCGCGTGATCGAGTACAAGCCCCTCCTCGACGCCGCGATCGACGAGGCGACCAACAAGCCGAGGGCGTGCGTCATCGTCCAGCGGCCCGAGGCGCGCGCCACGATGGTCCCGGGACGTGACCACGACTGGGATGAGGTGACTCGCGCGGCCGCGCCGGCTCCCTGCGAGCGCGTCGCGGCCACCGATCCGCTCTACATCCTCTACACCTCCGGCACCACCGGAAAGCCCAAGGGCGTCGTGCGCGACAACGGGGGGCACGCCGTCGCGCTGCACTGGTCGATGAGCAACATCTACGACACCGCGCCCGGCGAGGTGTTCTGGGCGGCGTCGGACGTCGGCTGGGTGGTGGGCCACTCGTACATCGTCTACGCGCCGCTGCTGGCCGGCTCGACCACCGTCCTCTACGAGGGCAAGCCCGTCGGGACGCCCGACGCGGGAGCGTTCTGGCGGGTGATCAGCGAGTGGGGGGTCAAGACGCTGTTCACGGCCCCCACGGGCTTTCGCGCCATCAAGCGCGACGACCCCGACGGTGCCCTCATGGCCCACTACGACCTGTCGCAGTTCCGCTACCTCTTCCTCGCCGGTGAGCGCCTCGACCCCGAGACCTACCAGTGGGCCAGCGCGCACCTGGGCGTGCCGGTGATCGACCACTGGTGGCAGACCGAGACGGGCTGGCCCGTGGCGGCCAACCTGATGGGACTCGATCCGCTGCCCATCAAGCCCGGATCGCCGACGGTGCCGGTTCCGGGATTCAACGTCGAGATCGTGACCGAGTCGGGAGAGCCGGCGGCCGCCGACACCGAGGGACTGATCCTGATCAAGCTGCCCCTGCCTCCGGGATGCATGAGCGGCGTGTGGGGCGATGAGAAGAAGTACATCGACACCTACCTCTCGCACACGCCGGGGTACTACCTCACGGGTGACGGCGGCCACTTCGACCAGGACGGCTACCTGTTCGTGATGGGCCGGGTTGATGACGTCATCAACGTGGCTGGGCACCGCCTGTCGACCGGACAGATCGAGGAAATCATCGCGTCGCATCCGGCGGTGGCCGAGTGCGCGGTCATCGGCGTCGCCGACACCCTGAAGGGCCAGGTGCCCCGAGGCCTCGCGGTCCTGAAGAGCGGGGTGACGCGCGACCACGACGAGGTCGCCGCCGAACTCGTCCAGCTCGTCCGCGACCGCCTCGGCGCCGTGGCCAGCCTGCGCCAGGTCGACATCGTCGACGCCTTGCCGAAGACGCGGTCGGGCAAGGTGCTGCGCAAGTCCATGCGGGCCATCGCCGATGGCGTCGACATACCGGTGCCCTCGACCATCGACAATCCGGCGACCCTGGATGCTCTGCGACCGGTGCTGCGACCCAGCAGCTAGGCCTTCGTTCCCGCCTCGCGCGGGGTTAGACCGCGGAGGGCGAGAAGTACTCGCTTAGGTACTTCTCGCCCTCATCGGCGAAGACGGTGACAATCGTGGACCCGGCGGGCATCTGGTCGCGCAGGCGGCGCGCGCCCACGAGATTGGCTCCCGAGCTCGGTCCTACGAGCATGCCGAAGTGGCTGGCCAGCCGACGCATCTCGGCGATGGCGTCATCGCTGTGGACGTCGATGACGTCATCGACCAGGTGGCGGTGGCGCTGGTAGATCGTGGGCACGAAGCCGTCGGAGATCCCCTCGATCCGGTGCAGGTTGATGTCGCCACACTGGATGGTGGTCGACTCACTGGGCTCTAGGGCGATGATGCGGACGAGCGGGTTGACCTCGCGGAAGTGCTGGCCGACCCCAATCAGGGTGCCACCGGTGCCCACACCCATCAAGAACGCGTCGGGCAGTCGGTCCTCGGGCAGCTGGGCGACGATCTCGGGTCCGAGCCACTCGCGATTCTCGTCCACGTTCCACTCGGACGAGAACTGGTGCGGGGCGAAGTGGCCGGGCAGGTTGCCGAGCCGATCGGCCTCGGCCAGGGCGTCGGTGACGTGAAAGGTGCCCACGGTACGGATCTCGGCGCCGAAGGCCGTGGAGATGGCGGTGCGCTCGTGGCTGAGCCCGGCGGGCATGACCACGATCATGTGGTAGCCCTTCACGGCGGCCACCATCGACATCGCGTTGCCAGTGTTGCCGCTGGACGCCTCGACGATGGTGTCGCCCGGATGCAGCAGCCCCTGGCGCTCGGCCCGCTCGATCAGCGCCCGGGCCAGTCGGGCCTTGATGGAGCCCGACGGGTTGCGGTACTCGAGCTTGACGAAGATCCCATCGATCTCCACCAGGGGGGTTGACCCGATGGCGTCCAGCACCGTCTGCAACACGATTCCCCCTTGCGTCCGACGTGGTGGGCTGCGGTCCCACCCGGTGTGGTGCGCCGGCCGGGACTTGAACCCGGAACCTGTTGATTAAGAGTCAAATGCTCTGCCAATTGAGCTACCGGCGCGCCGCGAGTCTATCCCACCGAGGAAACGGGGTGCTGTATCGCCTGGGTCTCGAGGAACTCCTCGATACCCCAGCGTCCGAGCTCGCGGCCGATGCCCGACAGCTTGAAACCGCCGAAGGGCGCACCGGGGTTGAAGGTGCCGCCGTTGATCTCGACCTGACCAGTGCGCAGGCGGGTGGCGACGTTCAGCGCTTCCTCGTCCGTGCCGGCCCACACGCCACCGGCCAGTCCGTAGTCGGAGTCGTTGGCGATGGCGATAGCCTCGTCGACCGTGTCGTAGGCGATGATGCACAGCACCGGACCGAAGATCTCCTCGCGCGCGATGACCATGTCGTTGCGAACGTCGCTGAAGACCGTCGGCTCGGCGAAGAATCCCTGGTCTAACCCGGAGGGGGTCTCCAGCCTCCCCGCACAGGAGTCGTGCGCCCTCGTCGAGTCCGCGCTGGATATAGCCCCACACGCGGTCGCGCGGGGCGGCGCTGGCCAGCGGGCCCACGAGCGCCGTGTCGCTGAGGGCCGGTCCCGGGGCGAAGCGCGGGATCGCCTGGACTACGAGGTCCTCGACGCGTTCGAGCTGGGACCGTGGCACCACCAGGCGCGTGAGGGCCGAGCAGGTCTGGCCGGAGTTCAAGAAGCACTTGAACAGGGCGTCGGAAAT
Organism: Acidimicrobiales bacterium; assembly: GCA_049965035.1. Classification (GTDB taxonomy): domain Bacteria; phylum Actinomycetota; class Acidimicrobiia; order Acidimicrobiales; family RAAP-2; genus RAAP-2. The sequence goes on along the minus strand of JBMFWS010000002.1, from coordinate 87,728 downwards.
CGCGCGCTCGAGGTCGGCCGTGGGCAAGATGACGTTGGCGGACTTCCCGCCCAGCTCGAGCGCGACGCGCTTGACGTCGCGGGCGGCCAGTTCCATGATGCGGCGGCCGGCGTGGGTCGATCCGGTGAAGGACACCATGGCGACGCGCGGGTCGCGCACCAGCGCCTCGCCGGTCGTGGGTCCGGGACCGGACACGAGGTTCACGACACCCGCCGGAAAGCCCACGCTGTCGAGAATCTCGAAGAGGGCGATGGCGCTCAGAGGCGCCACCTCGCTGGGCTTGAGCACCACCGTGCACCCGGCCGCCAGGGCGCCGGCGAGCTTGTTGGCGGCCTGGTGGAGGGGGTAGTTCCAGGGGGTGATCGCCGCCACCACGCCGATGGGCTCGCGCCGCACCGTCGAATTGCCGATCTGCTCGGTCCAGGTGAGGGTGCCGACGCGAGCCGCGGCGTTGGTGAAGGTGGCCACGGGCAGTCCCACCTGGATCCGCTCGCTCAGCCGGCGCGGCATGCCCACCTCGCGCGCGATCGTCGTGGCGAGCTCGTGGCGTTGCGCGAACAGCGCCGCCGCCGTCGCGGCGAGCAGGGACGCGCGCACGGCCACCGGCGTGGCCGCCCAGTTGGCGAAGGCGTCCGCGGCCGCATCGACCGCCGCGGGTACCTCGGCGTCGGTGGCGCTGGGCACGGTGGCCAGCGTTTCGCCCGTGGAGGCGTCGCTCACCACGATCGACTTGGTGGTGGCCGGCGTGCGCCAGGTCCCATTCACGTAGATGCCCGTTGCGCTGCTCATGACGCCTCCCGAGGGGTCCGACCGGGCGCAGCGCGCCCGGTCGGACCCCTCGGGTTCTTCTGGGGTGAGCGACGGGGGTCGAACCCGCGACCTCCAGGACCACAACCTGGCGCTCTAGCCAACTGAGCTACGCCCACCAAGCCGTCCCAGTATGGCACAGGGCCGGTCTCGCGCTGCGCTCGCGCGCTCGCTACGCTGCAGGGGCCCCCGTAGCTCAACTGGATAGAGCAGACGGTTTCTACCCGTCAGGTTGCGGGTTCGACTCCTGCCGGGGGCGCCGCGCCGTCGCGCCGGGTCGGGAAGGCGGGATTTGAACCCGCGACCTCCTGGTCCCAAACCAGGCGCGCTAACCAAGCTGCGCTACTTCCCGTCGTACCATCGTGGCACAGGGCGCTGGCCCCGGCGCGAGAGGAGGTCCCGTGGGCTACCAGTGGATCATCGACGGGCTGGACGAGACGTGGTCCTCGGTGGCCTCGCTGCTGGCGTCGCGCCCCGAGGAGGACTTCGATCGACCCACGCCGTGCCCGGGCTGGAGCGTGCGCGACATCCTCAGCCACCTCACGGGCTTCGAGGAGTTCTTGAACGGGGCACCGGTGCCGACCTTCGAGGGCCCGTTCCCCGACTACGTCCGCAATGACGTGGGCCGGTTCAACGAGGCCTTCGTCCAGGCGGCGCGATCGGTCCGGGGCGACGCGCTGCTCGACAGGTTCCGGCAGGCGGCGGCGCAGTCGCTGGACCGGCTGCGCGCGCTGAGCGACGCCGACTGGGACCGCGTGGGCTGGAGCCCCGACGGGGAGCGCCCGTACCACCGCTTCCAAGAGACGCGCATCCTCGACGGGTGGATCCACCTGCAGGACCTGCGCGACGCGCTGCTCGAGCCCGACGACGACCACGGCATCGGCGAAGAGGTGGTGGTGAATCGCTTCGAGGCCGCGCTGCCCTACATCGTGGGGCGCAAGATGGGGGTGGGTGAGGAGTTCACGCTCCAGGTGAACCTGGTGGGTCGGCTGGGGCGGACGGCCCTCGTACGGGTGCACGACGGACGCGGCGAGGCCGTACCGTCGCTGTCCGCGCCGCCGGACCTGGAGGTGACGACGCCGGTGGCGCTCTTCTGGCGACGCGCGGCCGGGCGCATCAGCGCTGAGGCGTGGCTCGCGACCTCGGCCACCGACGTGCGGGGCGACCCGGCCGTGGCTCGCGCCTTCGCCGATGCGCTCTGCGTCATGATCTGAGCCGGGGAGCGCGTCCAGTAGGCTGGTCATTCTTATGCAGGCGACGATTTCGGGCCAGGAGAGCAATCGGGTCAAGGTCGTGGTCGACTTGGAGGAATCCGAGGTCGACCAGGCGATCGACCGGGCCGCGGTGTCGCTGGCCTCCCAGGTCAATGTCAAGGGCTTCCGCCGAGGTAAGGTTCCCAAGAACGTTCTGGTGGCCCACGTGGGCGGGCCCGGCGTCTTGCGCGCTGAGGCGATCCGCGAGGCCGTCCCCACCTTCTACGCCCGGGCGGTCGACGAGACCGGCATCGACCCCATCGGGGAGCCCGAGATCAACGTCGTTCGGGGTGAGGACAGCGGGCCGGTGAGCTTTGAGGTGGACGTCGAGGTGCGCCCCGAGCCCGAGATCCACGGCTACCACGGGCTGCAGGTCACGCTGCCGTCGCCTCACGTGTCCGATACCGAGATCGAGGCGCTGATCGATCGGTATCGCGAGACCGACGCCACCCTGGCGCCCGTGGATCGGCCCATCGTCAGCGGCGACGTGGTGACCTTGGATCTCCGCGTCGACCGGCCCGAGGGCGACGAGCCCCTGACGATGAGCGACTACATGTACACCGTGGGCTCCAACGCGCTGCTGCCCGGGGCCGACGAGCAGATGCTCGGGCTGCGGGCGGGCGAGGACCTGACCCTGGAGGGTCCGGTGGGCTCGGCTACCGGGACGTACCACGTGCATCTCAGCCAGGTCCAGGAGCGAGTCATGCCCGACCTGACTGATGCCTGGGTGCAAGAGAACACCGAGTGGCCGAGCGTCGACGACATGCGAGACGGTCTGGTGCTCCAGGTGCGGCGTCGCAAGATCCTCGAGACCCGGCTGGCCGAGCGCGACGCGGCCCTGCTGGCGCTAGGTGAGCTGATAGACGAGAGCGTCGTCCCCGAGGTGCTGGCCACCCGGGAGACCAACGAGCGGCTCCACGACCTCGGCCACCGGCTGGCCGACCAGAAGCTCGAGCTCAATGACTTCTTGCGCGCCACGAATCAGACACCCGACGGCCTGCTGGCCGCGCTGCGGACCGAGGCCGTGCGTGCCGTCCGGATCGACCTGGCGCTGCGGGCTCTGGTGCGCGCCGAGTCGCTCGAGCCCACGGACGCCGAAGTGGACGCGGAGCTGGCGTCGACGGCCGAGGCCATGACGGCCTCGGCCGAGAGCTTGCGTGCCGATCTGCACGAGTCGGGCCGCATGAGCGCCTTTCGCGCGGAGGTGGCCAAGAACAAGGCTTCGCAGTGGCTGCGCGACCACGTCGTCTACGTCGATCCCGAGGGTGTGGCCATCGACCTGTCGCGTCTCGGTGACGGCGACGAGCCGGCCGACGCGTAGGGTGGGCGGCGTGCACGAGCATCGCGTTCAGAACTACCTGGTCCCCACCGTCGTCGAATCGTCGAATCGCGGTGAGCGGGCCTACGACCTCTACAGCCGCCTGCTGCGCGAGCGCATCATCTTCCTGGGCACGCCCATCGATGACACCGTCGCCAACCTGGTGTGCGCCCAGATGCTCTTCTTGGAGTCCGAGGACCCCGAGAAGGACATCAACCTCTACATCAACTCTCCCGGTGGCGACATCACTGGCCTGCTGGCGATCTACGACACGATGAAGTACATCAAGCCCGACGTGTCGACGTTCTGCTTCGGGCAAGCCGCCTCGGCGGCCGCAGTGCTGCTCGCCGCCGGCGCTCGCGGCAAGCGCTACGCCCTGCCGCACGCGCGGGTCCTGCTGCACCAGCCCTGGGGCGGTGTGGGCGGGCAGGCCTCCGATATCGAGATCCAGGCACGGGAGATCTTGCGCATGAAGGACATGCTCAACGAGATGCTGGCGGCCGACACGGGACAGCCCATCGATCGCATCTTGCGCGACACGGATCGAGATTTCATCATCGGTGCGGCCGAGGCCGTCGAGTACGGCCTGATCGACGAGGTTATCTCCTCGCGTCTGTAGATGCCCGCCTTGGTGGGCGGGGTCTTTTAGGATGGGTCCGGTCCGGTCGGTTCGGAGGGATGCCGTGGCGAAGTTCGGCGAGGATAACGACCTCATCAAGTGCAGCTTCTGCGCCAAGGGGCAGAAGCAGGTCAAGAAGCTCATCGCGGGACCCAGCGTGTACATCTGCGACGAGTGCATCGACCAGTGCAACGACATCATGGCCGATGAGTTCGGGGACCGGCCGGAGTTCGTCCTCGAGGAGATCCCCACGCCGCGAGAGATCTCGGCGTTCCTCGACGAGTTCGTGGTGGGTCAGTCGGAGGCCAAGAAGATCTTGGCCGTCGCGGTCTACAACCACTACAAGCGGATCCAGTCGGGCCCGCTCCACGACAGCGACGTCGAGGTGGCCAAGTCCAACGTGCTTCTCCTCGGCCCCACGGGCTGCGGCAAGACCTTCCTGGCCCAGACGCTCGCGCGCATGCTCAACGTGCCCTTCGCCATCGCCGACGCGACCGCGCTCACCGAGGCCGGCTACGTGGGCGAGGATGTGGAGAACATCCTTCTCAAGCTGCTTGCCGCGGCCGACTTCGACGTCAAGCGAGCCGAGCGGGGCATCATCTACATCGACGAGATCGACAAGATTGCCCGCAAGAGCGACAACGCGTCCATCACGCGGGACGTCTCGGGCGAGGGAGTTCAGCAGGCGCTGCTGAAGATTCTCGAGGGAACCGTCGCGAACGTTCCGCCCCAGGGTGGGCGCAAGCACCCGCATCAGGAGTTCATCTCGATCGACACCTCGAACATCCTGTTCGTCTGCGGCGGTGCCTTCGACGGGCTCGAGTCCATCATCGAGCGCCGGCGGGGCAAGAAGTCGATCGGGTTCAACTCGCCGATCGAGTTGAACCGCTCGGGGGACATCGAGATATTCCGCCACGTCCTGCCCGAGGACCTCGTGAAGTTCGGACTCATACCCGAGTTCATCGGGCGGCTGCCGGTAATTAGCTCGGTGCACCAGTTGGACCGGGCCATGCTGATCGACGTGCTCACCGAGCCGCGCAACTCACTGGTCAAGCAGTTCCAGCAAGTGCTCGCAATCGACGGCGTGGAGCTGGTCTTCGAGGAAGAGGCCCTGGGCGCCATTGCCGACCAGGCGCTGGTGCGCGGGACGGGTGCGCGAGGACTGCGCTCCATCTTGGAGCGGGTGCTCCTCGAGACGATGTACGACGTCCCGGGGCGCTCGGACGTGGTGCGCTGCGTCGTCACCGCGCGGTCCGTCGAGGGCGGCGAGGAGCCCCTGTTCGAGCTGCGCAAGACGCCCCGAGCCCGCCGCGCCAGCTGAGGTGCGATTCTCCGACTACACCGAGGCGGTGGCGTGGCTGGAGTCGCACGTCGACTTCGAGCGCGTCATGCGTCCGCGGCGCGTCCCCCCGACGCTGCAGCCAGTGGTGGAGACGCTGGCCTACCTGGCCGACCCTCACCGCGACTACGCGACGGTGCACGTGACGGGAACCAACGGCAAGGGGAGCACCACGACACTGGTCGCGGCGCTGCTCGCCGAGACGGGACTGCGCGTGGGGCTGTTCACCAGCCCCGACCTCCACGCGGTCAACGAGCGCATCGTGGTGAACGGCCAGTACATCTCGGACGAGGACCTCATCGGACTCCTGTCGCGCCTGGCCGACGTGGAGCAGGTCACCGGCATCGTGCTGACGCGCTTCGAAGTCCTCACCGTCGTGGCCCTGCTGCACTTCTCCGACGAGGGGGTCGACGTCGCCGCGATCGAGGTCGGGCTGGGCGGCACCTGGGACGCGACCAACGTCATCGACTCCCGGGTCGCCGTCTTGACCAACGTCGACCTCGACCACACGCAGGTTCTGGGCCCGACGATCAGCGATATCGCCCGGGACAAGGTGGGGATCTTCCGCGCGATGGGTCGCGCGATCGTGGGGACCACCAACGCCATCGTCGTGCCCATCGCTCGCGAGCGCCTCGCGGACCTGGGCGGCGAGGGCTGGTTCGTGGGCCAGGACTTCGACCTGGTGTCCAACGACCTGGCCGTGGGGGGCCGGCGCCTCACGATACGCACGCCCTTCGCCGAGTACCGGGACGTGGCCCTCAGCCTGCACGGGATCCACCAAGGGGCTAACGCGACGACCGCGGTCGTCGCGGCCGAGGCACTCCTTGGTCGCGCGCTGGGCGACGACGTGGTGCGCAGCGCCCTCTCGACCGCGCGCATGCCCGGGCGCCTCGAGGTGGTGGGCTGGGAGCCGACGATCCTCGTGGACGGGGCGCACAACCCGGCCGGCGTCGGCGTCCTCGTGGCGAGCCTGGAAGATGGCTTCGAGGTTCCCGGACGTCGCCGCTGCGTGGTGGGCATGCTGCGCGGACGCGACCTCGACGAGATGGTCGAGCCCCTCGTGCGCTACGGCTTCGACGAGTTCGTCTGCTGCGCGCCGGACTCTCCCCGAGCGGTTCCCGCCGCGGAAGTGGCGGCCGCTCTGTGGCGCCACGGCGTGCGAGCGGTGGTGGAGGAGAGCCCGGCGGCGGCCCTGGCCCTCGTCCGAGCGAGTGTGGACGCTGAGGATCTCATCGTGGTGACGGGAAGTCTCTACGTCGTGGCCGAGGCTCGGGCCGCGGCTCTGGGCCTGGCGCAGCACCACCGCGCCTGAGGCAGCGGGGCCGGCTGTTAGATTCGTCCCTCGTGGATCGGACCTTGGTCATCATCAAGCCCGACGCCGTGGAGCGAGGGCTCAGCGGCGAGATCGTGGGGCGGCTCGAGCGCAAGGGACTGCATCTGGTGGCCGCGCAGCTACGCACTATCGACGCGGACACCGCCGCCCGGCACTACGCGGAGCACGTGGGGCGTCCCTACTACGCGGCCCTGGTGGAGTTCATCACGCGCGGCCCGTCGCTGGTGCTGGTGGTCGCCGGGGTTCCGGAGGTCTGGCGCGTGGTGCGCACGCTGATGGGGTCGACGAACCCGCTGGAGGCTGCGCCGGGCACCATTCGGGGAGACTTCGGGCTGATCACCCGGGAGAACCTGGTCCACGGCTCGGACTCGCCCGAGGCCGCTGAGCGCGAGATCGGACTCTTCTTCCCCGCCCTGTGACCGGCGTGCTGTGGCTGAGCGCGCCGCGCGTGCCCTAGCCTGGTGGAGGTGAGCCTGCTTCGGGCCCGTCGAATTCGATAGAGGATCGTCATGGTTGATAGTCGATTCACCATCTTGGGGCGGGACATGGCCGTCGACCTCGGGACCGCCAACACCCTGGTCTACGTCCGCGGACGCGGAATCATCCTGAATGAGCCGTCGGTGGTGGCCGTGGACGTGAAGGACGGTAAGCCCCTGGCGGTGGGCGCCGAGGCCAAGCGCATGATCGGGCGCACGCCGAGCAACATCCAGGCCATCCGGCCGCTGAAGGACGGCGTCATCGCCGACTTCGAGATCTGCGAGAAGATGCTGCGCTACTTCATCCATCGCGTGCACCAGCGCCGCTTCGCCAAGCCGCGCATGGTCATCTGCGTGCCGTCGGGAATCACCGGCGTCGAGCAGCGCGCCGTCATGGAGGCCGCCGAATTCGCTGGCGCGCGCAAGGCCTACATCATCGAGGAGCCCATGGCTGCGGCCATCGGCGCAGGACTGCCCGTGCACGAGCCGAGCGGCAACATGGTCGTCGACATCGGTGGCGGCACGACCGAGGTCGCGGTGATCTCGCTGGGTGGCATCGTGACCAGCCAGTCGATTCGTGTGGGCGGTGACGAACTCGACGAGGCGATCGTGGCCTTCGTGAAGAAGGAGTTCCAGCTGGCCCTGGGCGAGCGGACGGCCGAGGAGATCAAGATCCAGCTGGGCTCGGCGTACCCGCTCGAAACCGAGTTGCGCGCCGAGATCCGCGGGCGCGACCTGGTGACGGGGCTGCCCAAGACGGTCGTGATCTCGACCGAGCAGATCCGCCAGGCCATCGAGGAGCCCGTCCAGGCCATTGTGGACGCCGTCAAAGTCACCCTGGACCGGACCCCGCCCGAGCTCGCGGCTGACCTGATGGAGCAGGGAATCGTCCTCACCGGTGGCGGCGCGCTCCTCAACGGCATCGCCCAGCGGCTGGAAGTCGAGACCAACATGCCCATCGTCATTGCCAACGACCCGCTCAACTGCGTGGCGCTGGGCAGTGGGATGTGCTTGGAGGAGCTCGAGACCTTCTCGCGGGTACTGAAGTCCAGCCCGGCTCGCTAAGCCGTGGTCAGCGACCGTTCCAAACGGCGCGCCTGGACCCTCGGGGTCACCGCGCTGGTCGTGGTGACCGCCCTGTACCTGACCGTGGGCGTGCTGTCCGGGCTGCGCCGAGCGGCCAACCTGGTGGTGGCGCCCTTCGCCTGGACGGTCGATGAGGTGTCGCTGCCCATCGGCCACCTCTTGGCCGGCGCCATCAACTACAGCGACGTCGTCGCGCAGAACCAGCGACTGCGCTACGAACTCGGTCGGGCTCAACTGCGTGCCGAGGAGAGCTGGGCCCTGGAGCGCCAGCTGACCCAGCTCACGACCGAGCTCCACGTCCCGTTCGTCGGCACCCTGGCCACGGTGGCGGCCCAGGTGACGACGTTCTCCCCGTCGAACTTCGCGGCCACCTTCGATATCTCCGCGGGGCAGGACCAGGGCGTGCTCGTCGGCATGCCGGTCGTGGCCAACGGCGGCCTGGTGGGAGTGGTTGTCTCGACCACTCCGGGCGGCGCCACGGTCCGCATGATCAGTGATGGCAACAGCGTCGTCGGGGTCACCTTCGGCAACGCGCACAACTCGTTCGTTCTGGCCGGGACCGGACTGGGCAACAGCCTGGTGACGAACAGCGCCGTCTTGAGCGTGCCACCGCGACCGGGCCAGCTGCTCTCGACCGACGGCCTCAATGGGGGACTCTTTCCCCCCGGCCTCCCCGTCGCGCGCGTGACCAATGTCTCGGGCAGCACGGGCGCCGGCACGGTCAGCGTGCGCGCGCAGCCGGTCGCCGACCTCGCCCACCTGTTCTACGTGGACGTCGTGCTCTGGGAGCCCTCGACGTGACGCGGGCGGTCATCCCGCTGACCATCGTCACGCTGTTCGTGGTCGCCATCCAGCTGCAGTTGCTCTCAACGCTGCGCGCGGCCGGTGCGGTGGTCATGCTGGTGTGGCTCTGGCCCTTTGTCGTCGGCCTGACCGGGGCGCTGGCCCCCGCCCTGTGGGTCGCGGCGCTGTCGGGACTGTTCTTCGACACGCGCAGCACGACGCCCTTTGGACTGACGATCCTCGTGGCCCTGGCGCTGGCCTGGTTCGCCGCGCGACTGGGTCGCGAGGGTGTGGGCGACCTGGACTCGGCCGCGTGGTGGGTGCCCCCGCTGTTGGCGGGCCTGGCGGGTCTGCTCGCGCCGGCGGGCTACGTGGCCTTGGCCACCGTGGCCCTCGACCGGGGCCTGTGGCGCGACCACCTCCTGGCGTCCATGGTCGCCAACGCCATCGTCTTCGCGCTGGCGGCGCGACCGCTGGCCCGTCTGGCGCGCCGCCTCACCCTCGGCGGACGAGGCCGCGCATGAAGAGGTCCTGGCGCGAGCGTCCGACCGGATCGGTCTTCTCGCGGCTGTGGCGCCCCTGGGAGTCGCTCAACCCGTTCCGGCGGCGCGGACGCGTCATCAACGCGCGCCGTCCCGTGGGTATCCGGAACCTCGTGACAGCGCCAGAGGACATCCAGGTCCGCCCCGAGCGGCGCTGGCGCATCATCGGCGGGTTCTTCCTCATCCTCCTGGTGGTCCTGCTGGCCCGGCTGTTCGCGCTCCAGGTGCTCGACGTGCGCACCGCGGTCGCGACGGTGGACGCCAACTCGCTGCGCGGGAGCCCCATCCCGGCGCCGCGCGGCCTGATCGTGTCGCGGGCCGGACAGGCCCTCGTCGCCAATCGGGTCACCACCGAGGTCGAGCTGTCCCGGGCCGAGGCGGCCCTCGATCCGGGGATCAAGGGATCCCTGGCCGCGCTGACCGGCGTGAGCGTCAAGGCGATCAATGCCGCCTTGAGCAACCCGCAGTACGACCCGTACCAGCCAGCACCGATCCTGCTCGACGCCCCGGCGCGCATCGTCGAGTATCTGAAACTGCACAGCAGCGAGTTTCCCGGGATCAGCATCGTCAATCTCGCCACCCGGACCTACCCCGCCGGCGGCAACGTCGCCGCCCCGGTGCTCGGCTACGTGGGCCCGATCACCGGGGCCGAGATCGCCGCGCACCCCAACGAGGGGTACCAGACCACGTCGCAGATCGGCAAGACCGGCATCGAGGCGTTCTACGAGCAGTACCTGCGGGGCCGCGACGGTAAGCGTACCGTCGAGGTGGACGCGTTCGGCAACGTCCTGGCCACCGCGCGCGTCACGCCGCCGGTGGCGGGCGACACCGTGCAGCTGAACATCGACCTGCCCCTCCAAGAGGCCCTCCAGGGCTACCTGGCCAACCAGATCCTCACCGATCGCAAGACCTACGACCCGGTCTCGCACCACTACCCGCAGGCGCCCAACGGGGCCGCCGTGGTACTCGACCCCAACACCGGGGCGGTCCTGGCCATGGCCAGCTACCCGGCCTACAACCTGAACTCCTTCACGCACGGCCTGAGCGAGAAGACCTACGCCAGCCTGGCGCGCGCTGGGGCGTTCAACAACTACGCGATCCAGGGCCTCTACACCCCGGGCAGCACCTTCAAGCTCTTCACCGCGACGGCGATGATGCAGACGGGGATCCTCTCGCCGACGACACTGATCAACGACACGGGCATCTACAAGGTGCCCGGCTGCCTGCAGGGATACCACGGGTGCGTGTTCCACGACGCGGAGACCTACGGGAACGGCCTCGTGAACCTGCCCCTGGCGCTGACGGTCTCGTCGGACTACTACTTCTACAACCTGGGGTACCTGTTCTGGGCGCACCAGCGTCGCTACGGGCAGACCGCCATCCAGAACGTCGCGCGCCAGTACGGGGCGGGCCAGTACACCAACATCGACCTGCCCAACGAGGTCAGTGGCCGCGTGGACTCGCCGGCGGTGCGCAAGATCTTGCACCGCGAGGCACCCAAGGCCTTCCCGAACGTCGCCTGGTACACGGGTGACAACATCGAGATGGCGTTCGGTCAGGGGGCGACCGCCCTCACGCCGATCGAGATCGCCGACGCCTACGCCACCTTCGCCAACGGCGGCACCCGGTACGCGCCCGAGGTGGCCGCCGACATTCGCACACCCGAGGGTCGCATCGTCCTGCGGTACCGTCCGCGGGTCCTCGGGCACGTGAACCTGCCCCCCCGAGTGCGCGACCCGATCCTCCAGGGGCTCATCGGGGTGATCGCCAACCCGCGCGGCACTGGCTACTACGCCTTCCAGCACGACGCCACGTTCTCGATCTCGCAGTACGTGCTGGCGGGCAAGACGGGGACGGCCTCGAATGCGCCGGGCCTCGAGCCCAACTCGCTGTTCGTGGCCTTTGGCCCGGTAGGCCACCCTCGCTACGTCGTGGCCTGCGTCATCGGGGAGGGCGGCTACGGTGCCAACGCCGCCGCACCGGTCGTAGCCAAGACCTTCAGCTTCCTGTTCGCTCACCCGGTGGGTCCCCTGTTCACCGGCTCGCGCCTGCCCGGATCCACCTCGACCACCACGGTGCCGCCCGCGACCACCTCGACGACGACCACGGTGGTGTCGCCCGCCCCGACGGCCCCGGCCACCACGGTGCCGCCCGCGACGACCGCCACCGTCGCTCGTGCGGGCTGAGCCACGGTGTAGCCTGGCAACGTGATGGCCGCGCACCCCGCGCGGCCCAGACAGCGGGGCCGGGCGGCCCGAGCGGGGTTGATTGTGGTGACATCCGAGACGAGGCAGTTCCTCGACGAGGGCATGTGGGCCGCAGTTCTCCTGGTCACGCTGTCTTTCAGTCCCGAGGGCGCGACCGCGATCCCTCTTCGACGCCACGGGCGCGCGTCTCGGGATGCGCGCCCCACTGAGTACGCAAGGAGCGCCCGTCGTGAGCGACGAGAACAGTGCCAACGACCGCCCAACCGGCCCCCGTATCGGGGACGTCCGTCCAGCGCCCAAGATTGGTGACACGCGGCCGAACCCGTCGACGAGTCAGCTGAGTCCCGCCGCCGCGCCGACGACGGCGCCGGGCAGCGGTGGTGCGCGGCGCCGTCGCGGGGGGCGAGGCCGCGGAGGGCGCTCCTCGGGACAGCGAGTCGTCACGGGCGCGGAGGCCCCCGTCGAGGCGTCCGCTCCGCCGGCGGCTGAGGCGGCACCGTCCCGGACGCGCCGCCGGCGCCGTGGCGGCGAGCGGCGCACGCGGGCCCAGGGGCGCTACCTGATGTGCGTGCACGCGACGCCGCTCGCCACGCACATCGCGACCCTCGAGGGCCGCACGATGGTCGAGTACGTGGTCGCCAAGGCGGCCGACGAGACCAACCAGATCGACGGGAACATCTACGTGGGCCGGATCCAGAATGTCCTGCCGGGCATGGAGCTCGCCTTCGTCGACATCGGCATCCCCAAGAACGCGGTCCTGTACCGAAACGACGTCACCCCCGACGACGACGTCGAGGGAACGCCGGCAACCAAGCGCATCGAGGAGATGCTGCGCGCCGGGCAGACGATCGTGTGCCAGGTGACGAAGAACGCCATCGGGGCCAAGGGCGCCCGGCTGACCCAAGAGGTCTCGCTGCCCGGCCGCTTCGTCGTGCTGGTGCCCAACTCGACGACCGTGGGGATCTCCAAGCGCCTCCCCGACGGTGAGCGCCGCCGCCTGCGCAAGATCGTCGACGACGTCAAGCCGCCGCACCACGGCGTCATCATTCGTACCGCAGCCGAAGGGGTCTCGGCCGAGGACCTCTCCCGTGACGTCGCGTCGCTGGCCGAGAAGTGGGAGGCCATCGAGGCCGAGGTGGCGCGCTCCAGCCAGCCACGACTGATCTATCGCGACCTCGACTTGGCCGTGCGGGTCCTGCGCGAGGAGCTGAACGACGACTACCGCGGCGTGCTGATCGACGACGTCGAGCTGTTCACCAAGGTGCGCGAGTACGTCGCGGCGGTCAACCCGGAGCTGACGGACCGCATCGAGTTCTATGACCCGGCCGCCGAGAGCCTGCCCCTGTTCGAGCGCTACTTCGTGCACGAGCAGCTGCACCGGGCTCTGGAGCGCAAGGTGTTTCTGCCCTCGGGCGGATCGCTGATCATCGAGCGGACCGAGGCGCTGACGGTAATTGACGTCAACACCGGCAAGAACGTCGGCAAGAGCAATCTCGAAGAGACGGTCTTCCGGAACAATCTGGAAGCGGCCGAGGAGGTGGCGCGGCAGCTGCGCCTGCGCGACATCGGCGGGATCATCGTCATCGACTTCATCGACATGGAGGCCAAGGCGAACCGTGAGGCCGTGGCCTCGGCGCTGCGTCAGGCCCTGGCCCGGGACAAGACGCGTACCCAGGTCTTCGACATCTCCGAGCTCGGTCTGGTCGAGATGACCCGCAAGCGCATCAATGAGGGGCTGCTGGAGTCGGTCTCCACGGTGTGCACCGTGTGCGACGGTCGGGGCTTCGTGATCTCGACGGGACTGTGACCGCGGGCCCGGCCCCGTCGGCTAGGATGGTGACCCTATGTACGCCGTGATTCGTGTGGGGACGTCCCAGGAGCGCGTGACCGAGGGACAGGTGGTCCGCGTCGACCTGCGCCGGGAGTCCGTCGGAGAACAGATCACCTTCGAGCCCGTCTTGATCGTTGACGGCGAGACGGTGCTGGCGGGCCCCGCGCTCAGCGGGGCGACCGTCACCGGCACCCTCGTGGGAGGCGAGAAGGGCCCCAAGATCCGGGGCCTGACCTACAAGCCGAAGTCCAACCAGCGTCGGCACTGGGGCCATCGCCAGAAGTACTCGACTGTCGAGATCACGACGATCGCGACCCCGGCCTAAGGAGAGTCATGTCCAAGACCAAAGGTGGCGGCTCAACGCGCAACGGGCGCGACTCGCATGCTCAGCGGCTGGGGGTCAAGACGTTCGACGGAACCGCGGTGACCTCGGGCAGCATCCTGGTCCGCCAGCGCGGGACGCAGTTCCACCCGGGTGCCAACGTGGGCATTGGCCGCGACGACACCCTCTTCGCGCTGGTGGACGGCACCGTCCACTTCGCGTTCCGCCAGGGACGCAAGCGCGTCGACGTCCTGGTCTAGTCCGCCGCGCGCACGTCGCATCGAACGCGAAAGGCCCCCGGCTCGCGCCGGGGGCCTTTCGCGTTCGGCCTGGTCTAGCCCTTGACGGCCTTCTTGAACGTCGAGCCGATGGTCACCTTGGGCGCCCGCGACGCACTCACCTGGATCGCCTCGCCCGTCTGCGGGTTGCGTGCGGTGCGCGCCTTGCGCTGCACGCGCTCGAAGGCCACGAATCCTGAGAGTACGACCTTCTCTCCCTGTGCGACGTTACGAACGACGACGTCCTCGAAGGCCCGCAGGACCTCGGCCACCGTGCTCTTGGTGGCACCACTTGCGGCGGCCACAGCCTCTACCAACTCGGCCTTGTTCACCGGTCGACTCCTTCTTCCATCTCTTCAGTCGGCCTGGGGATTCCCAGTCGCCGCCCCTCATCTTTATCGATTGAGAGCCGAAATCCTGGGATATTGCCTAAGTTTTCGCTCACCACGCGCATCTCGGCCGTGGGGTCCACCCCGGCGGGCGCCGGGGTGGACCTAGCATGATGCTGTGGGGGAATCGGGGCACCGACCGCGCTTGACGGAGCTGGCGAAGCAGGAACGTCAGCGCTATCAGGACGAACACCCGAGATCGGCGGGGCTGCACGCGGGCGCCGACCACCTCCTCGGGCGCGTGCCGATGACGTGGATGGGCAAGTGGGCCGGAGGATTCCCCTTGGGTTTCCGCGCTGCGCACGGTGCCGTCATCGAGGACCTGGACGGCCACGAGCTCGTGGACTTCGCCCTGGGGGACACCGGCGCCATGGCGGGGCACTCGCCCCAGCCACTGGTGGACGCCGTGGCCCGTCGTCTGCGCGACGGGGGCGTGACCACGATGCTGCCGACGGCGGACGCCGAGTGGGTGGCCGCCGAACTGGCGCGGCGCTTCAAGCTGCCCCAGTGGAGCTTCACCCTGTCGGCCACGGACGCGAACCGCTGGGTCCTGCGCCTGGCCCGGATGGTCACCGGGCGTCCCAAGATCCTGGTGTTCTCGTACTGCTATCACGGGACCGTCGATGAGACGTTCGTCGTGGTCGATCCCGCCACCAAGCGCGCGGTGTCCCGTCCGGGAAACGCCGGCCCGAGCGTGGACCCGTCCGAGACGACGCGGGTCGTGGAGTTCAACGACCTGGCCGGCCTCGAGCGCGAGCTGGCGTACGGCGACGTCGCGGCGGTGCTGACCGAGCCCGCCCTCACCAACATCGGCATCGTGCTGCCCGAACCGGGTTTTCTGGCCGGCGTGCGCCAGCTGTGCGACGCGACGGGCACGCTGCTCGTCATCGACGAGACCCACACGTTCTCGGCTGGTCCCGGTGGCGCCACGCGGCGCTGGGGGCTGAGCGCCGACGCCGTGACCATCGGCAAGTCCCTCGGCGGAGGCGTGCCGAGCGGGGCCTACGGACTGAGTGAGGATCTAGCCCGACGCACCCTGGCGGCGGTGGCCGACGGCTACGACATCATCGACGTCGGCGGCGTGGGCGGGACGCTGGCCGGCAATGCCCTGAGCCTGGCCGCCATGCGCGCGGTGCTCGGCGAGGTCCTGACCGAGGAGGCGTTCGTCCACATGGAGGCCCTGGCCACGCGCTTCGCCGACGACGTGGCGGCCACGATCGCCCGCAACGGGGTGGGCTGGTCGGTCACCCAGCTGGGGGCCCGTTGCGAGTACCGCTTCGCCTCGCCGCCGCCACGCAACGGCGGCGAGTCGGCGGCCAGCGCCGACCCGGAGCTCGAGGACTTCCTCCACCTCTACGGCGTCAACCGCGGCGTGCTGATCACGCCGTTCCACAACATGGCCCTGATGTCGCCGGCGACCACCCTCGCGCACGTCGACCGGCACCGGCAGGTGTTCGACGATGCGGTGGACGTGCTGGTCACCTCCGGGGCGCTCGAGGGCAGCCCGTAGGATTGGACGGTGTCCAGCTTCGTCGATGCCGCCCAGCTGCACGCGCGGGCTGGTGACGGCGGGGCGGGGTGTGTGAGCTTTCGCCGGGAGGCCCACGTGGCGCGCGGGGGTCCCGACGGCGGCGACGGGGGCCACGGCGGTGACGTGTGGCTGGTGGCCGACGTCAACCAGTCCTCCCTGCTGGCCTTTCGCGACCACCCCTTCCGCCGAGCCGGCGACGGTCGCCACGGTACGGGCAAGCGCCAGCACGGTGCCGCCGGAGACGACGTCGAGGTGGCGGTGCCGGTGGGCACGGTCGTCCACGACGCCTCCGGCGAGGTCCTGGTGGACCTCGACATCGCGGGATCGCGGTGGCGGGCCGCGGCGGGGGGTCAGGGTGGCTGGGGCAATGCTCGCTTCCTCTCGAATCGCCGCCGCGCCCCGGACTTCGCCGAGCAGGGCGAGCGGGGCGAGGAGCGCTGGTACGACCTGGAGCTGAAGCTGCGCGCCGACGTGGCCATCGTGGGTTTTCCCAACGTGGGGAAGTCCACGCTGATCGCCACGGTCTCGGCCGCCCGTCCCAAGATCGCGGACTACCCGTTCACGACGCTGGTGCCCAATCTGGGCGTGGTGCGCGTGGGCGACCGGGCCAGTCACCGCGAGGACGCCACCGAGTTCGTCATGGCCGACATCCCGGGACTTGTCGAGGGCGCGGCGAGCGGCCGCGGGCTGGGCCGTGAGTTCCTGCGCCACGTCGAGCACGCCCGGGTCCTGTGCCTCCTGGTCGACCTCTCCGAGAGCGCCCTGATGCCCGCTCCAGCCCAGTACGAGGTCCTCGTGCGCGAGCTCGCGGACTACCTGCCCGAGCTGGTCGAGCGCCCGCGCCTGGTCGTGGGGTCGAAGGGCGACCTGGCCGTGGGACCCGCGCCCATCGTCGACCTCACCATCGCGGCGGTCACCCGCCAGGGAGTCGACCGCCTGCTGGCCCGCCTAGCCGAGATGGTGAACGCGGCGCGGCACGAGGCCGCGGCTAGCGCGCCGGCCCCGGTCCTGCACCGGCCAGCGGCCGAGGGCGCGGTGAGCGTGCGGCGCGAGCCCGCCGGCTGGGTCCTCGAGGGACGGGCAGCCGAGCGTGCGGTGCGGTTCAACGACCTGACCGGCAGCGGAGCCCTGGAGGAGTCGGTGCGCCGCCTGCGGGCCCTCGGAGTGGATCGCCTGCTGTCGCGCGCGGGGGCGCGCGACGGCGACGTGGTGCGTGTGGGCCCGGTCAGCTTCGAGTGGTACCGCGACGCCGCGGGAACGGGAATCGACGTGGAGGAGCCCCATCGTGCGACTCAGCGAGAGCGCCGCGCGCGCCGCGAGCGGAGGGCGGGCCGTGACGAGACGTAGCGTCGTGGTCAAGGTCGGGACCACGTCGGTCACCGATGCCCACGGCGGTGTCGACACCGGCGTGCTGGCCGCCATCGCCCGGGACGTCACGGCGCTGCGCTCGGAGGGCTGGCAAGTCGCGGTGGTCACGTCGGGGGCGATCACCGCGGGCTGGGCCGAGGTCGGAGCCGGCCGCCGGCGACCGACGGATGCCGTCACGCTCCAGGCGGTGTCGGCCGTGGGACAGCCTCTGCTGATGCACGCGTGGCGCGACGCCTTCGGCGTGCTGGGGGTGCCAGTGGGCCAGGTGCTGCTGGCGCCGCTGGACTTCGCGCACCGGGGCCAGTACCTGCAAGCCCGCGGGACCCTGGAGTCACTGGCTCGACTGGGTGTGGTGGCCGTGGTCAACGAGAACGACGCGGTGGCCGACGAGGAGATCCGCTTTGGCGACAACGATCGCCTGGCCGCGCTGGTCGCCAACCTGGTGAGTGCCTCGCACCTCGTGCTGCTGACCGACACCGTCGGCCTGCTCACCGCCGATCCGCGCCTCGACCCCACGGCGACCCTGATTGACGAGGTCGCCGCCATCGACGCGGACCTCATGGAGATCGCGGGAGCGAGCCGGTCGGGCGTGGGCAGCGGGGGCATGGCCTCCAAGCTGGCCGCGGCCCGCCTGGCGACGTGGTCCGGGGTGACCGTGATCATCGGCGCCGCGCGCACGCCCGAGCCGCTGCGCTCGGTCCTGGGTTCGCGCCGCGGGGGTACGCGGTTCCGGCCTCGTCCAGACCGCCTGGCCGCGCGCAAAGCGTGGATCGCGTTCGCCGCCCCGAGTCGGGGGTCGGTGACGGTCAACGAGGGTGCCGTCGAGGCGCTGGTACACGGGGGCCGCAGTCTCCTGCGCGTCGGTGTCGTCGCGCGGTCCGGTGACTTCGCCCAAGGTGACGCCATCGACGTCCTCGATGTGGGCGGCGCGCGCGTGGCCAAGGGCCTCGCGCGGATGGACGCCGCGACGCTCGACACGGAGGAGGGGGACGTGGTCGTCCACCGTGACGACCTGGTGGTCCTGCGGGCGCGCTGAGCGTCGGCACATCGGGCGCCCGGATCGCTCCGTTACGCTACGTCCATGTCCGTTGAAGAACTTGCCGTCCAGGGCCGGGCCGTGCGCGCCGCCGCCCGCCAGATGGCCCTGGCCCCCGACGCGCAGCGTCAGGGCGTTCTGCACCGGGTGGCCGAGACCCTCGACGTACAGACGGAGCGCCTCGTGGAGGTCAACGCCGCCGATGTCGCCGCCTACCACGACGGCGGTCCGGGCCGCGATCGCCTGGTCCTGACACCCGACCGCGTGGCGGCGATGTCCGCCACGCTGCGCGAGGTGGCCGCGACCCCCGATCCGCTCTTCGAGGTCGTGGATCGGGCTACGCGGCCCAACGGCCTGCGCGTTGAGCGCGTGCGGGTGCCGCTCGGCGTCATCGGTGTGGTCTACGAGAACCGTCCCAACGTGACCAGTGACGTGGCCGGCCTCTGCGTGCGGAGCGGGAACGCCGCCTTTTTGCGGGGATCGGCGTCCGCCTTCGGCTCCAACCACTTCATCGTCGACCTGTGGCGCGATGCCCTGGTCGCCGAAGGACTTCCCGCCGATGCTGTTGCCCTGGTCGCGGACCCCTCGCACGACGCGGCCGTGGCCTTCATGCAGTTGAGCGGTGTGCTCGACTGCCTCATCCCTCGCGGCGGTCCGAGCCTGATCGCCGCCATGCGCGAGCACGCGCGCGTGCCCTACGTCCTGGACGGGGACGGGAACTGCCACATCTTCTTAGACGCCTCGGCACCCGTGGACGAGGCGGTGCGCATCGTCGACAACGCCAAGACGTCGCGCCCGGGGGTGTGCAACGCTGTCGAGACGGTCCTCGTGCACCGCGACCTGGCTCCCCACGTCCTGGGGGCCCTGGCGGCGGCCATGCCTTCGGTCGAGTTGCGCGTCGACGAGGTGGCCGCCCAGTGGCTTCCCGACGCGCTCCGCGCGACCGAGCACGACTTCGCCACGGAGTTCTTGGACCTGATCCTCGCCGTGCGCGTGGTGGACAGCCTCGACGAGGCCATCGCCCACGTCGCGCGCTACGGTACCGGGCACTCCGAGGCCATCGTGACCCGTGACCCGGCCCACGCCGACGAATGGGTGCGCCGTGTCGACGCGGCGGCCGTGCTGGTCAACACGTCGACACGCTTCGTCGATGGCGGCGAGCTGGGGCTGGGCGGCGAGGTGGGGATCTCCACTCAGAAGCTCCACGCGCGGGGCCCCATGGGGCTGCGCGAGCTCACGTGCCTCAAGTGGGTCGTGCGCGGCGACGGGCAGATCCGATGAGCTCGCTCGACCCCCGAGAGGAGCTGGCCCGCCGCCTGGGCCTGGCCAGCACCCCCGCGGTGCACTTCTCCAGTCCGGCCGAGGTGCGCGAGCGGCTGGCGGCGCAGGACTACCTGAGCGACGACACGATCGCGTCGGCCACCTTCCTGGCCGATCGCCTGGCCAAGCCGGTCCTGGTCGAGGGCCCCGCCGGAACCGGCAAGACGTCGCTGGCCCGAGCGGTCGCCGACGCCACCGGGGCGCGCCTGGTGCGCCTGCAGTGCTACGAGGGGCTCGACGAGTCCAAGGCACTCTACGAGTGGAACTACCGCAAGCAGTTGCTGCGGATCCAGGCCGGTCGGGGGGACGAGGATGGCCCTGAGGAGTGGCAGCGTCTCGAAGAGGACATCTTCTCGAGGGACTTCCTGCTCACGCGCCCGCTGCTCGAGGCCATCACGGCCGACGAGCCGATCGTCCTGCTCATCGATGAGGTTGACCGGGTCGAGCTCGAGACCGAGGCGCTCCTGCTGGAGATCCTCTCGGAGTACCAGGTCTCCATCCCGGAGCTCGGCACGGTGCGGGCGCGCCAGATCCCGCTGGTGTTCCTGACCTCCAACAGCACTCGAGAGCTCTCCGAGGCGCTCAAGCGGCGCTGTCTCTACCTCTACGTGGGCTACCCCGACGTCGCGCGCGAGCGCGACATCATTGAGGCCCGCGTGCCCGGGGTGCGCACGGCGCTCGCCCAGCAGATCGCGGAAGTTGTGCGCTCGCTGCGCCAGCTCGACCTCAAGAAGGCGCCCTCGGTCTCCGAGACCCTGGACTGGGCTCGCACGCTGGTCATCTTGGGCCGCGAGGAGATCGGCGTCGAGGACGCCGTGGCGACGCTGTCGGTCCTGCTCAAGTACCAAAGCGACATCGAGCGCGCCACCACGGCCCTGCGCGAGCGGCCGCCGAGCAGTGCTTGATCTGCTGGCCGGCTTCATCGGCGAGCTGCGCGCCGCCGGGCTCCCAGTCTCCCTGAGCGAGCACATGGACGCGGCGCGCGCCCTCGAGCTGATCGACCTGGGCGATCGCGACCAGGTACGAGCCACCCTGGCGGCGACGCTGGTCAAGCGAGCCGACCACCTGGCCGCCTTCTACCAGGCCTTCGACGTCTTCTTCGCGGTGCGACCAGCCCCCCCGGCCGGTGACGACCCGGCGACGGAGTCGGCGCTCGGCGCCGGCGGCGAGAGCGGCGCCGGCGGAGGCGGGGGCGAGGGACTCTCGGCCGAGGAGCTGCACGATCTGCTGTACCGTGCCCTGCGCGACGACAACCGGGCCCAGCTGCGGTCCGGCGCCCGCGCTGCCGTGGGGCGCTACGCGGGCATGGAGCCCGGCCGCCCGGTCGGGGGCACCTACTACCTGTACCGGACGCTGCGCTACCTGGAGCTCGACGAGCTCCAGCGCCGGCTGGTCGAGGGCCAGCCGGGCCGAGGCGAGCTGGCCTGGCGCCTGGCGCGCGACGAGGCGCAGGGCCGTATCGAACTGCTCAAGCGGGAGGTCGAGCGAGCGATCCGCGAACGGCTGGTCGACGACCGCGGCGCGGAGGCCCTGGCCCGGTCGCTGCGGCGGCCGCTACCCGAGGACGTGGACGTGATGCACGCCAACCGCGATGAGCTGGCGGCCCTCGAGCGCGCCCTACGGCCGCTCAGTCGCAAGCTGGCCACGCGGCTGGCCCGACGTCGGCGTCGGCGCCGGCGCGGCCCGGTCGACGTGCGCGCGACGGTGCGCCAGAGCCTGTCGACCGGCGGTGTCCCCCTCGAGTTGCGCTTCCGGCCGCCGCGCCCGGCCAAGCCCGAGATCTTCGTCGTGGCCGACGTGTCGGGCTCGGTCGCCTCCTTCGCGCGCTTCACGCTGCACCTGGTCCACGCGATCAGCTCGCAGTTCTCGCGGGTGCGCAGCTTCGTGTTCGTCGACGGCCTCGACGAGGTGACCAGCTACTTCGAGGGTGTGGACGATCCTGCCGATGCCGTGCGGCGCATCAATGCGGAGGCCGACGTGGTCGCCTTCGACGGCCACTCCGACTACGGCCACGCCCTCACGGTCTTCCGCGACCGCTACCTGGACCAGATAACGCGGCGCACGACGGTGCTGATTCTCGGCGACGCCCGCAACAACTACCACCTGGCGCGTGCCGAGGTGCTGGCCGACGTGCGCGCGCGAGCGAGGCACGTCTACTGGCTCAACCCCGAGCCCGCCGGGTACTGGAACAGCGGGGACTCGATCATCGGCGAGTACGCCAGCCACTGCGACGCCGTCGTCGAGTGCCGCACGCTGCGCCAGCTCGAGCGATTCGTGGGAGACCTGGGCGCGTGAGCGTGCCCGCGCGCTTCCGCACGCTGGGCGGCGAGCCCTCCGGCGCGCGCCTGCTCCTGGTGCGCCACGGGGAGGCCGTGTGCAACGTCGCCGGCGTCGTGGGCGGCGCCCGGGGCTGTACCGGCCTCAGCGATCGCGGGCGGGCCCAGGCGCGCGCTCTGGGAGAGCGCCTGCGGATGTCGGGGGAGCTGGGCGACGTCGTGACGACCTACGTCTCGCCCCTGGCCCGCGCGCGCGAGACCGCCGATCTGGTGAGGACGTCGGTGCCGGGACTGCCGCCGGCGCGGGTGGCCCCCGACCTCGAGGAGCTCCGTCCCGGCGAGGCCGACGGGCTGACGTGGGCGCAGCTGGTGGCGCGCTTCGGCGGGCCTAACTGGGACGAGGATCCCGGGGCGCCCCTGGCGCCCGGGGGGGAGTCGTGGCTGGCCTTCTCGCAGCGCTGCCGGGTGGCCCTGGAGGAGCTGGCCCGGGCGCACCCGGGCGAGCGCGTGGTGCTCTTCACCCACGCCGGCGTCATCGAGCACGCGCTGCGCCTGGTGTTCCCGGCACCCGCCGGAGCCCGACTCGGCCTGCGCACGACTCACTGCTCGATGACCGAGGTGGAGGTCGACGGCGCGCGCCGTCGCCTACTGCGCTACAACGACGTGGCGCCCGTGCCGTAGCTCTGCAGGAACTCGGCGACGTGGAAGGCCAGGTCGAGGCTCTGGGTGGCGTTCAGGCGCGGGTCGCAGATCGTCGTGTAGTTGAGCTCGAGGTCCTGCTCGTTGAGGCGCGCGCCGCCGCCCAGGCACTCGGTGACGTCACCGCCGGTGAGCTCGATGTGGAGTCCGCCCGGCCAGGTGCCCAGCGATTCGTGAACCGCGAAGAAGCGCGCCGTCTCGGCCAGCACGTCGTCGAAGTGGCGGGTCTTCTGACCGCCTCCGACCCGGAACGTGTTGCCGTGCATCGGGTCGCAGGCCCACACGAGGGGGCGGCCGTCGTCCCGCAGTGCCTCAACCAGGGGCGGGAGCAGGTCGCTGATGCGCGAGACGCCCATGCGGGTGATCAGGGTGAGGCGACCGGGCGTGTTGTCAGGGTTGAGCACGTCGGCCAGGCGGCGCAGCTCGTCGACGCTGGCCGTGGGGCCGACCTTGAGCCCCACGGGATTGGCCACGCCGCGCAGGAACTCGACGTGCGCGCCATCGAGCTGCCGCGTCCGATCGCCGATCCACAGCAAGTGGGCCGAGCAGTCGTACCACAGGCCCGTCAGGGAGTCCTGGCGCGTCAGTGCCTGCTCGTAGGGCAGGATCAGCGCCTCGTGGCTGGTGTAGAAGTCCACGCCCTGCAGGGCCGCGTCGTCGTGCAGGTCGATGCCGCACGCGCGCATGAACGCCAGTGCGCGCTCGATCTCGTCGGCCACCACGGCGTAGCGCTGGCCCTCGGGCGAGTTGGCGACGAATTCCTGGTTCCAGGTGTGGACGCGGGAGAGGGCCGCGAATCCCCCGGTGGTGAAGGCGCGCAGGAGGTTGAGGGTCGCGACCGACTGGTGGTAGGCGGCGAGCAGCCGCTCGGGATCGGGACGGCGTGCCGCCTCGGTGAACTCGTCGGAGTTGACGATGTGGCCCCGGAAGGCTGCCAGGCGCACGCCGTCACGCTCCTCGAAGTCCTCCGAGCGCGGCTTGGCGAACTGCCCGGCGATGCGGCCGACCTTGATCACCGGGACGCCGGCGGCGTAGGTGAGGGCCACCGCCATCTGCAAGATGACCTTCAGCTTGTCGCGAATGGCGTTGGCCGACGCCTCCTCGAAGGACTCGGCACAGTCACCGGCCTGCAGCAGGAAGGCCCGCCGCGCCGACACGTCCGACAGGTGCTGCTGGAGCCGGCGCGCCTCACCCGCGAAGACCAGGGGCGGCTTGGCGGCCAACTCGCGCTCGACGCGGGCGAGGTGCTCGGGGTCGGGCCAGGTCGGGCTCTGGTGGACCGGCGACTGGCGCCACGAGTCGATCGACCACTCCCGCGCCGATGACTCCATGCTTCCAGCCTAAGCGGTGTGCGTCCCGGGTCCCGGCGCCCCGGGTCCCGGTACCCCGGGCGGCGCCCTCGCGCGCCGTTAGGCTCTCAGGGTGACCCTGCGGCGTGTGGGCCTCTTCGGGGGCACCTTCGATCCCCCGCACTTCGGGCACGTCGCGGCCGTGCGCGCCGCCGTGCGCACCCACCGCTTCAACCAGATCGAGGTGGCCGTGGCTGGGGATCCCTACCAGAAGGTGGCTCGCGGCTACGTCCGACCGGCGGCCGTTCGCCTGGCGATGGCGCGGGCGGCCTTCGGCGAGCTGGAGCACGTCGTGGTCTCGGACCGCGAGGTCCGTCGCAGCGGCCCGTCGTACACGGTCGACTCGGTTCGCGAGCTGCTGGCCACCGTCGACGAGGTCGACTTGATCATCGGCGCCGATCTCGTGCCCGATCTGGAGGGATGGCACGAGTCGGACCAGCTCCGCGCCATGGTGCGCGTCGGGGTCGTCCCGCGTCCGGACTCGCTCTTCGAGCTTCCCGCCGGATGGGTGGGCTACGAGATCCCGATGGACCCCGTTGACCTGTCCAGCAGCTTCGTGCGCTCGCTGACTCCGGACCGCGTGGACCTGGACATTTATATCCCGACCGCGGTAATTCCGCTCTTCCAAGCCACCAGCGGCTAATGTGCTGGCGTCATGGCGGTACGGCACTTTGAGGCGGCCCCCTGGTCGGGGCGCGTGGTGGAAGTTGTGCCCGCTCGTCCGCGCCGACTCGTGCGACGGTCCCGGGCCCGATGGGCCGTGACGGGGGTCGCACTGGTCAGCCTGCCCTTCCTCGCGGCGTTGGTGGTGCTCGGGGTGGTCCGCTGAGCCGCCCGGCGCTGCAGCGCCCACGCGAGAAGACCCTGGGGTACGCGACGTCCGTGGTGATGGCGGCCCTGGCGGGGGCTGGGGAGAAGGCGGCCGAGCATCCCACGGCCCTGGACGTCTCGGCGCTGACGTCGGCCTTCGACGTGCTGGTCATCGTCTCGGGCCGCTCGGATCGTCAGGTCCGCACAATCGCCGAAGAGGTCGAGCGCGTGGTGGCTCGCGACGCCGGTGTCTCTCCGGTGCGGGTCGAGGGCGTGACGGGGGGCGAGTGGATTGCCCTCGACTACGTCGACGTCATCGTGCACGTCTTCCAAGATGAGGCGCGTGCCTACTACGACCTCGAGCACCTCTGGAGTGCGGCCCCAACCTTCAGCGCACCCGCCCTACGCGTTGAGCAGTGACTGGTAGTCGCGAACCGTCGCGACCACGACCGGCGGCCCGGAGGGTCGGGGCACGCGCAGGGGAGATCCGTTGACGAGGATCTTCACGCCACTGGTCGCCCCCACGGCGTAGGCCGTCAGCGTCAGCTGACCCATGATCATCTCGACGCGGTGCCGGCGCAGGCCGGTGAAGGGCTGCGCCAGATCGATGTAGCCCAGGTGACGCACGATCACGGCCTGCAAGATGGTGAGATCGGCGGGCAGGTCCGAGGTGTATCCGCCCTCGGTCTCGATGGTGGTCGGGCCCAGGACCAGCTCTCGCAGGACCGATAGGAGCGTCGGGGGTCGCGGGACGATCCGGCTCGACGCGGACAGGTGGCCGGTCGCGTCGACGATGTACACGGGCTGCGTGATGAACACGACGTGGCCGTGGTTGGTGCCCGGGATCGTGCGCCCGAGCAGGCCGAGGGGCACCGAGCGCGGGGCGATCGCCGTGGGCTCCGTGGCCGTGGGCACGAGCGTGCAGCCCGCGAGCGCGACGGCCGCGACGGCCACGGCGGTGGCCGCGGCCAGGCGTCTCATATTGTCGCCTCGACGTGCGTGGGCAGGACGATGCGCACCCGGGCCCCACCCTCGGGGCTGTCGAGGATCGCGACGGAGCCGCCGAGCGTCGTGACGTGATCGCGTACCAGGGCCAGGCCCAGCCCCGTGCCGTGAGCGATGCCGCGCGCGTGGGCGGCTCGTCCGCGAAAGAAGCGGTCGAAGACCCGGTCGCGCTCCTCGAGGGGCACGCCGGGTCCGGCGTCGTCGATATCGATGACGACGACACCGGCGTCAGGGTGGATGCGCACGGCCACCACACCGTGGGCGTAGCGCTGGGCATTCGACATCAGATTGTTCATCACACGCTCGAAGCGTCGCCGGTCGACGGCCACCTCGTCGGTCCGGGCAGCGGGATCGACCTCGATGGTTGGGACCGCGATGCCGAGACGCTGCGCGGCGCTCCGGGTGGCCTGACGGACGAGCTCGGCCACCGGCACCGTCTCGAGATCCGGTGAGGAGGCTCCCGCGTCGCTGCGGGCCATCTCGAGCAGGTCGTCGA
The DNA here is from genome assembly GCA_049965035.1 of Acidimicrobiales bacterium. Taxonomy (GTDB): domain Bacteria; phylum Actinomycetota; class Acidimicrobiia; order Acidimicrobiales; family RAAP-2; genus RAAP-2. The sequence continues at coordinate 61,255 of JBMFWS010000002.1, read as the reverse complement.
TCAGAGTCTGGAAGATGGCAAGGTCCGCGCTCAGGAGGTCCAGGCTGACCCGTCCACTCGTCGACAGCTCGTCGCGGTGCTGCTGCAGGATTGCAGCGGTGGTGGCCAGAGTGGTAAGGGGTGAGCGCAGCTCGTGGCTCACGTCGCTGGCGAAGCGGGCGTCGTGCTCCAGGCGGTCGGACAGGCGCGCCACCATCCCGTTGAACGACTCCGTCAGCTGCTGGATCTCCAGATCCTGCCGGGTCAGGTCCAGACGCGTCGTCAGGTCGCCCTCGGCGATGGCGGCCGCAGCCGACGAGACGCGCTGGAGCGGGCGCACCGTGCGCCGGGCCACCCAGAGGCCGCCGGCCAGACCCACGAAGGTGGTCACCAGCGCCCCCAGGCCCAGAACCGTCACCAGGGTGCGCAAAGTGTCGTTGAGGCGACCGAGATGGAAGACCTCGAACACCTGGGTCTCCACGGCCGGGATGGGCACACCGACCACGAAGATGAGCCGGCCATTGCGCTGGAGGGTCTGGTGAACCACGTGGCCCTGGTCCACCAGCCGGATGATTGTCGAGGTGACATCGGTGGTGGCCGCGCCGTGACTCTTGGAGAGCCACTGGTGGTGGGTGTGTACCAGGACGCTCGAGTTGGTGGCCTGCTCAATCGCGTTGAGCTGGTTGGCCAGGTCTGGGGGAGAGGTGTAGAGGGTGCTGCGAATGAGGGCGGCGCTGACGTAGCTCTGGCGCAGGTCGGTCTGCTGCTGGCTGGAGACCAGGACGCGCTCGAAGGCCACGTAGACGAGCACCGCGAACAGCGAGCTGAGCAGCATCGCGCCCACGGCGAACGTGGCCAGGAGGCGCAGGTGCAGGCTCCGCCATCGCATCAGCGAGCCAGCTTGTACCCCGACCCGCGCACGGTGACCAGGAAGGTCGGATTGGACGGATCGGGCTCGATCTTGGTGCGCAGGCGGCGGATGTGGACGTCGACCAGTCGGCTGTCGCCGAAGTAGTCGTAGCCCCACACGCGCTCCAGGAGATCCTCCCGGCTGAGCACGCGACCATCGGCCTGGGCCAGGTCCACCAGGAGCCGGAACTCCGTCGACGTCAAGTGCAGCTCGGAGCCGTCGTCGTTGCGCACGACCCCCTCGTCGGGCAGGACCTGCAGCACACCGAGGCGGAAGGGCCCCATGGCGCGGTCGCTCCGGCGGCGCAGGTGAGCACGAACCCGTGCCAGGAGCTCCTCGGGGATGAAGGGCTTGGTGACGTAATCGTCGGCGCCCGACTCCAGTCCGCGCACGACGTCAGCCGTCTCGTCACGGGCGGACACGATCACGATGGGCAGGTCGCTCTGGTCGCGCAGCTGCTGGCAGGTCTCGAAGCCCGACATGCCCGGCAGCATCACGTCGACGACCGCCAAGTCCGCGGCGGCGCTGGCGAACAGCGCCAGGCCCTCCTCGCCCGAGGCCGCGTCGTCGACGACGAACTGCGCCCCTTCGAACATGAGACGCAGGGCGGCACGGATGTGATCGTCGTCCTCAACCAGCAAGATACGCGGCACGGGCCTCCTCGATTGCCTTCACACTACCGAGAGTCCCGGCCCGACTTCAGCCCTGAGTAGCGTGGTGGCGTGGACGACGCCACGGCTCCGGCCGGGGGGGGATGGTCGCTCGAGGCGTTTGACGCGTGGATGGCGGCGCGCGATCTGGCCACCGCGACGCGACGGGCCTACCGACGCGACCTGGACGCCTTCGTCACCTGGTCGGGCGCGTCGGGTCCCCAACACGTCACCCCGCGCGTGTTGCGGGCGCACCTCGTCAACCTCACCGAGGCCGGGCGCCAGCGGTCGACCATCGCGCGCCGACGGGCGGCGCTGCGGGCCTACTTCGCGTGGCTCACCGAGCGCGGTGACCTGCGCAGCGACCCGGCCAGTCGCCTGCTGGCGCCCCGGCCGCCGACTCGGCTGCCGGTCGTGATCGCGCGCGAGCAACTCGCCGCCCTGCTCGACGAGGACTGGGGGGACGACGAGTGGGCCATTCTCGATCGGGCCGTCTGTGAGGTCCTCTACGGGGCGGGCCTCCGGGTGAGCGAGCTGTGCGACCTCGACCGCGGGAGCGTGGACTGGGCACGCGGCACCTTGCGCGTGTGGGGCAAGGGGCGCAAGGAGCGTGTCGTGCCACTGCACCGCCGGGGCCTCGAGGCGATCCGCACGTGGGACGACGACGCCCGCGACGACGTGGCCGACCCCGAAAAATGCGGCGACGCCCTCTTCGTGAACCACCGCGGGCGGCGCCTCGGGCCCCGCGATGTACGCCGGATCCTGGATCGGCGAGCGACGAGCGGCCATATCTACCCCCATGCCCTGCGCCATACCTACGCCACGCACCTGCTGGAGGGCGGGGCGGACCTGCGCCACGTCCAGGAGCTGCTCGGTCACGCCAGCCTCGCGACGACCCAGCTCTACACGCACGTGACCAAGACGCGGCTCCAGGCCATCCATCGCCAGACGCACCCCCGCGGCTGAGTCGACTAGCATGGTCGAGCCCTCCCGCGGTGGGAGGGCATGGACAACGGGCCGAGGGGAATCGGACGGTCGCCGCTCGCGGCGCTCCCCTGGTCAGCAACCGGACGAAAGGACGACGCGTGGCACTGGTCACCTTGCAGGAGCTGCTGGATGCGGGGGTGCACTTTGGGCACCAGACCCGCCGGTGGAACCCGAAGATGCGTCGTTTCATCTTGGGTGAGCGCAACGGCATCTACCTGATTGACCTGCGCAAGACGCTCACGGGCATTGAGGCGAGTTACGGCTTCGTGCGCGAGCTGGTCTCCCAAGGCGGAACGGTGCTGTTCGTGGGGACCAAGAAGCAGAGCCAGGGACCCATCGCGGACTACGCGCAGGCCTGCGGCATGCCCTACGTCAACCAGCGCTGGCTGGGTGGCATGCTGACTAACTTCGCCACCGTGCACGGGCGGGTGCGCCGCATGAGCGAGCTGCGCGCGATGCAGCGAGCCGGAGACTTCGACAGCATGCCCAAGCGCGAGGCGCTGCGTCACGCGCGCGAGCTCGAAAAGCTCGATCGCAACCTGGGCGGCATTGCGGCCCTCGAGCGGGTCCCCGACGCCATCTTCGTGATCGACACCAAGAAGGAGCAGATTGCGGTCACCGAGGCGCGCAAGCTGGGCATTCCCGTGGTGGCCGTCGTGGACACCAACTGCGACCCCGACGTGATCGACTTCGTGATCCCGGGCAACGACGACGCGATTCGCGCCGGCGCCCTGATGGCACGCCTGGTGGCCGAGGCCGTCGTGGAGGGCCGCTACGTACGCCAGAATCGGGTGAGCGCGACGCGCGCAGCCCAGGCGGCGGCGACCGAGTCGGCCCCCGCCGCCAGCGAGCCGGAGGTCGAGGCCGCAGCCCCCGCCGCCAGCGAGCCGGAGGTCGAGGCCGCAGCCCCCGCCGCCAGCGAGC
>JBMFWS010000002.1:0-57705 GCA_049965035.1 Acidimicrobiales bacterium | reverse complement strand
AGCCCCCGCCGCCAGCGAGCCGGAGGTCGAGGCCGCAGCCCCCGCCGCCAGCGAGGGGGCCGGAGAGGCCGAGGCGCCGCTGGCCACCGGGGCCGAGTAGTCGTGTTCGAGAGTCGAAAAGGAGATACAGGTGGCAATCACCGCCAAGGACGTCCAGGCCCTGCGCCAGGCCACGGGAGTGGGCATGATGGATGCCAAGCGCGCCCTGGAGGCCAGCGAGGGAGACTTCGAGGCAGCGGCCCAGTGGCTGCGCGTCCAGGGTCTGGCGTCGGCCGCCAAGCGAGCTGACCGCGTGGCCGGCGAGGGCGCCGTCGCCGTGGTGCGCGACGGGTCTGCGGCCGCCATTGTCGAGTTGCGCTGCGAGACGGACTTCGTGGCCAAGTCCGACGCCTTCGTGGCGTTGGCCGATGAGATGGCCACGCAGGTCGCCGCGCACGGCGAGGGGGCGCTCGATGAGTTCCGCGAGCGCCTCGAGCAGCTCCTGACCACGTTGAAGGAGAACATCTCGGTCGGACGCGTCGTGCGTCTGTCCGCGGGGCCCGGCGAGGTGGTCGAGACGTACCTGCATCAGCAGTCGGGTCGCGGGGTGAACGCGGTGGCCGTGGTCGTCGCGAACGCCACACCCGAGGTCGTCCACGAGGTGGCCGTCCACATCGCCTTTGCCCGTCCGCAGTACGTGACCCGCGACGAGGTCCCCGCCGACCTGGTGGCCGCCGAGCGCGCCACCGTCGAGGAGATCTCGCGCCACGAGGGCAAGCCGGAGGCTGCCCTGCCCAAGATCGTGGAGGGGCGCCTCAACGCGTGGTTCAAGGATCGGGTGCTGCTCGAGCAGGCCTACGTCCGTGACGAGAAGATATCCGTCGAGCAGTTCCTGCACGGCGCCACAGTGCGGGCGTTCGCCCAGGTGGTTGTCGGGGGCTGATCATGCGCCGGCTCGTGCTCAAGATGTCGGGGGAGGCGCTGGCGTCGGCGGCCAGCGACGAGACCATTGACGCGACGACGGTCGACTTCCTGGCCCGCGAGATCGCGGCCGCGATGGACCGGGGTGGACTGGAGCTGGCCGTGGTCGTGGGCGGCGGAAACATCTGGCGGGGCGCCACCGGCGCCATGGCCGGCATGAACCGGGCGAACTCCGACCTCATGGGGATGCTGGGCACCGTGATCAACGCGCTGGCTCTCCAGGACGCCATCGAGAGCCACGGCCGGCCCACGCGCGTGATGTCGGCGATCGGGATGGACCAGGTGGCCGAGCCCTACATCCGCCGGCGCGCGGTACGCCACCTCGAGAAGGGGCGCGTCGTCATCTTCGCGGCGGGCATGGGCAACCCGTACTTCACGACGGACACCCCCGCGGCGCAGCGCGCCGCCGAGATCGAGGCGGACCTTGTACTCAAGGGCACCCACGGCGGCGTCGACGGCGTCTACGACCAAGATCCGCGCCAGCACCCCGCGGCGCGGCGCTTCACGGAGATCTCCTTCGACGAGGTCATCGCGCGCGAGTTGCGGGTCATGGACATGACGGCGATCACCTTCTGCAAGGACAACAACCTGCCCATCCGCGTCTTCGACCTGATGAAGGAGGGGAACCTGGGTCACGTGCTTGACGGCGACGCTATCGGTACGCTGGTGAGGTGATGGACTCCGAGATGGCTGACCTCGTCATCGAGGAGGCGCGCGAGAAGATGGCCCACGCGATTGACCACGTGAGGACCGAGTTCGCCGCAGTCCGCTCGGGACGGGCATCGTCGGCGCTGGTCGAGGGCCTGTCGGTCGACTACTACGGTGCGGCCACGCCGCTCAGGCAGCTGGCCGGCTTCTCCATCCCCGAGCCTCGCCTCCTGGTCGTGTCTCCCTTCGACAAGGGAGCGATGCACGCGATCGAGAAGGCGATCCGGGACTCCGACCTCGGCTTGAACCCGTCCTCGGATGGCCAGGTCATTCGGCTCAACTTTCCGACCCTGACCGAGGAGCGGCGACGCGAGTTCGTCAAGGTCGTGCGCGGGCGGGCCGAGGAAGGCCGGGTAGCCGTGCGGGCCGTGCGCCGCCACGCTCGCCAGGAGCTCGAGTCCCTGGAGAAGGACGGGCTGCCCAAGGATGAGTTCGAGCGCCTGGAGAAGGTGCTGGAGAAGATGACCCACGACGAGGTCACCCGCATCGACGAGCTGCTCGAGCACAAGGAGCAGGAGCTGCTTGAAGTCTGACGAGGACCCCCGCGAGGACGAGCCGACGGCTCGCCACCCAGTAGCCAGCCCGACTGACGCTCGGGTGACGGTCAGCGGGGCAGAGCTGGCGGCGGACGCGGCGGGCGGCTCCAGCGAGTCGGGCCTGCCGCACTGGACCGAGGCGCCGACGGGTCAGGTCCCGATCGTGGTGGCCGGTGAGCCCTCCGACGACCCCTGGGCTGGGGTGCCCGCACCGGCGTGGCGTGAGGGCGAGGCTGACTGGGTGGCCCACGAGGAGCAGTTCGACGCGTCGATGCTGGCGGGAGCACCTCGGGAGGCGGGCAACCGGCCGTGGGAGTTTTCGGACGAGCCGGCGCCGCCGACCGAGGAGCAGATCCTCGACGAGGCGCCGCGCCCCGAGCCCGCTCCCGAGCCCACACCGATCGCCCGGACTCGCCGTGCCGCTCGGGGCGACCTCTTGGTCGGACGCGCTGTGCGCCATACCCCGGGGCGCAGCGTCTCCCTGGCAACCGCCACTGGTCTCGGGCTCGCGGTCGTCGCGGTGGCCGCGTTCTTGGCCAGTCCGCTGGCCGTGCTGGTGCTGGTCCTGATCGTGATGGTCGGTGCGGCGGGCGAGGCGCTGGCCGGCTTCCGTCGTGCCGGAGCGCACCCCGCCACGATCCTGGCGCTGGTGGCGGTGGCGGTCGTGGACGTCGCGGTCTACAACAAGGGCCTGCCGGCCGTCGCGGCCATCACGGTGCTACTCGTGATCCTCGGCTTCATCTGGTACTTCAGCGCCTTCCGGCTGCTTGACGTCCTCGACGGCTTAGGCGCGACGATCTTCGTCTTCGCCTGGGTCGGGATCCTGGGCTCGTACGCGGTCGCCCTGGTGGCTCCCCAGTACTCACCGGACCGTCACGGCATGGCAATCCTCTTTGGCGCCCTGGTCCTGACTGTTGCCAACGATACCGGGGCACTCTTCGTGGGCCGCTGGATCGGCCGGCGCCCGCTGAGCAAGGCCCTCTCGCCCCACAAGACCGTCGAGGGCCTGATTGGCGGGGCCGTGGTCACGATGGTGCTGGCCCTGGTGGTCAGCCGGATGCACCCGTGGACGATGTCGCTCGCGCTGGAGGCCGGGGTCGCCGTGGCGATCGTGGCACCCCTGGGCGACCTGTTTGAGTCGATGGTCAAGCGAACCCTGGGCGTCAAGGATCTGGGTCGCATCCTGCCGGGCCACGGAGGGCTCCTGGACCGCATCGACAGCCTTCTGTTCGTCCTGCCGACGGTCTTCTACCTGGTCCACGCGGTCCACCCGGTCTAGGGATGGCGCGCCGGGTGGCCCTGCTCGGGGCGACGGGCTCGATCGGCCGCCAGACGCTGGAGGTGTTGCGGGGCCACCGCGAGGAGTTCACGCTGGTCTCGGTGGCTGCGGCGCGGCGCCTGGACCAGCTGGCCGACATCGCCCGTGAGTTCGGCGTGACCCACATCGGCGTCGAGCGCGCGCAGGATCGTTCGACGATGGCCGCCAAGCTCGGGGGGGACGCGGAGGTGGTCGCGGGGCCTGAGGGGCTGGCCCAGCTCGCTCGGGAGGCAGACATCGTGGTCAACGCGGTGGTGGGCTTCGCCGGCCTGCCGGTGACCCTGGCCGCGCTGGCGGCTGGCAGGCGCCTGGCCCTGGCCAACAAGGAGTCCTTCATCGCCGCCGCGCCACTGGTCGAGCGCGTCCGGGCCACCCCCGGCGCCGAGGTCGTGCCGCTGGACTCGGAGCACTGCGCCATCCACCAGTGCCTGGCCGGGTCGCGCGCTCCGGGCCACCCCGACGTGCGCGCCCTGTGGCTGACCGCGTCGGGAGGCCCGTTTCGCGGCTGGACCCGCGACCAATTGGCCGAGGCGACCCGGGAGGACGCCCTGCGCCACCCGACGTGGTCGATGGGGCCCAAGATCACCGTGGACTCCTCGACGCTGATGAACAAGGGCTTCGAGGTGCTCGAGGCGTCGGCCCTCTTTGGCATCGAGGTCGACCGGGTCAAGGTCGTGGTGCATCCCCAGTCGATCGTGCACTCGATGGTCGAGTACGTGGACGGGTCGCTGCTGGCCCAGCTGGCGCGACCCGACATGCGCCTCCCCATCGCCTACGGCCTCGGGTACCCCGAACGCCTGGCTGACGGGTGGGGCGCCCTCGACCTGACCGAACGCCTGTCGTTGACCTTCGAGCCGCCCGACGTCGAGGCGTTCCCGGCGATTCCGCTCGCCTACGCGGCCGCCCGTGCGGGCGGAGCCGCGGCGGCCTGGCTATCGGGCGCCAACGAGGTCGCCGTCGGCGCCTTCCTGGCGGGGCGCCTGCGCTGGTCCGAGATCGTCCCGGTGGTGGCCACCGTAATGGACGGATTCGTCGACGGGCCGATGCGCGAGGTCGCCGACGTCATCGCCCACGACGCCGCGGCGCGCGATCGGGCGGCTCGCGCCATTACCGTGCACTCGTGAACGGGCGGGCGTCGCTGATCCCCTTCGTGGCCGGGGTGGCCCTGGTCACCGCCGGACTGGCCTGGATCGGGGGATGGGCGCTGCCCACGGTGATCGGTGCGCTGGTGGTCATGGTCGTGGGCCACGAGTTCGGGCACTTCATCACCGCCAAGCGGGCGGGACTGCTCGTCACCGACTTCTTCGTGGGCTTCGGCCCGGTGATCTGGTCGACGACGGTGGGCGAGACTCGCTACGGCCTGCGGCTGCTCCCTCTGGGCGGCTACGTCAAGATCCCGGGCATGACGTGGGCCGACGAGCTGCCCGCCGCGATCGAGCCCCGAACCTACCGGGCGGCCAGCTACCCCCGTCAGGTGCTGTTCGCCGGGGCGGGGTCGCTGATGCACGGGGTCATGGCCCTCCTGCTGGCGTGGGCCTCGCTGTCCCTGGTGGGTCTGCCCTCGGCGAGCCACGTGGCGATCGGGTCGTTCACGCGCTGGGACGGGCACGCGCGCAACGCCGCCCAGCTGGCGGGCCTGCACGTGGGCGACCGCATCGTCTCGGTGGACGGCCAGGCGGTGCGCAGTGCCCAGACCCTGGTGACGCTGGTCCACGACCACGTCGGCCGCCCTCTGCGCCTGGTCGTGGACCGCGGCTCGTCGACGCGCACGATCGTGGCCACGCCCGTCGACGGCCAGCACATCAAAGTGGGTGGCCAGCGCCTGGACACCGGCTCGCGGCCCGTGGGCTACATCGGCGTCACGCTGGTTAATCAGGTCGTGCGCGAATCGTGGCTGGCGTCGATCCCCGGGGCGTTCTCGCGGGTGGGTGAGGTAGCGGCGCTGTCGGTCCACGGTCTGGTGCACGTCTTCTCGCCGGGGGAGTTCGTCAGCCTCTACCGCCAGATCACCAACGCGTCGGTGGCCAGTCGACCGAGCGTGCAGCTGTCCCGTCCCCAGTCGATCGTGGGCGTGGTCCGCCTCGCGGTGCAGAGCGCGGCGCTGGGCCCCGGGGTGCTCCTCGAGGTCCTGATGGCGGTCAACATCTTCGTCGGGCTGATGAACCTGCTGCCCCTGCTGCCCCTCGACGGCGGCTACATCGCCGTGGCCACCTACGAGCGCATCCGCAGCCGGCGGGGACGCCGCTACCACGCCGACCTGTCGCGCCTGAACCCCGTCGTCTTCGCCTTCGTCGCGGTGCTCCTGGTCCTGTTTGCCAGCACGCTCTACCTGGACATCGTCCACCCGATAGCCAATCCCTTCTAGCGGCGGTCTCAACCAGACCCGAGCGCGGCAGAATGGAGGCATGGAAATCTCGTCCGCGCTGCTCGGCCCGCGTCGCCGGACTCGCCAGATCTCGGTCGGCTCGGTGAAGGTCGGTGGCCAGGCTCCGGTCTCGGTGCAGTCGATGACGACGACCAAGACGGCGGACGTTGAGGGGACCCTCCAGCAGATCTACGCGCTGGCCGCCGCCGGCGCCGACATCGTGCGCTGCACGTGCAACGACCAGGCCGCAGCCGAGGGACTGGCCCTGATCGTCCCGCGCTCCCCGGTCCCCATCGTCGCCGACATCCACTTCCACGTGGAGATGGCGTTGGCCGCCCTCGAGGCGGGCGTCCACGGGCTGCGCCTGAATCCTGGCAACCTGCGCAAGCCCGAGGAGATCCGGCTGGTGGCCCGCGAGGCCAAGGACCGCGGCGTCCCCATCCGCATCGGGGTCAACGCGGGCAGCCTGCATCCCGACCTCTACGCGCGCTTCGGAGGCGCGACGCCCGAGGCCCTGGTGGAGTCGGCTCGTCAGGAGCTGGCCTACTTCGCCGACGTCGACTTCACCGACGTCAAGATCTCGGTGAAGGCGTCCTCGGTGGCCACGATGATCGCGGCCTATCGCCTGGCCTCGGAGACCTTCGACCATCCGCTGCACCTCGGGGTCACCGAGGCGGGGCCGCCTCCGGGTGGCCTCATCAAGGGGACCGTCGGCATCGGCACGCTGCTGGCCGAGGGCATCGGTGACACCATCCGCTACTCCCTGACCGCCGACCCGGTCGAGGAGGCGCGCGCCGGTCGCCAGCTGCTCGAGGCCCTGGGCCTGCGTGAGCGGCGAGGCCTGGACCTGATCGCGTGCCCGAGCTGTGGGCGAGCCGAGATCGACGTGATCGGTGTGGCGCGCGCGGCCCAGGAGGCTCTCGCCGCCCTCGACCTGCCGCTGCAGGTGGCCGTGATGGGCTGCGTGGTCAATGGACCAGGGGAGGCGCGCCACGCCGACCTGGGGATCGCGGCCGGACGGCACCGCGGGCACCTCTTCATCAAGGGGCAGATCGTCCGGGTGGTTCCCGAGAGCGACATGGTGGCGGCGCTCGTCGACGAGGCCAAGCGAATCATGGACGAGGGGGTCGAGGCGCGCCTGGCGGCCCGCGACGCTGGAGCCGAGGCCGAGGCGGCGGCGGACCGGGCCGAGCTCCTGGGGGACCGCGGCCTCGACGTGAACCAGACCGGCGAGCGCATCGCCCGGATACGCCAGCGCTCGAGCAAGCACTCCGACTGAGCCGCGGCCGCCCGGTAGGCTGTCGCCACCGCCAGCCGAAGGAGACCTGTGGCGACCCCGACCGCCCTCACCCCCCAGGAAGAGGACTTTCCTCGCTGGTACCAGGACGTCGTGGCCAAGGCGGAGCTGGCCGAGAACGGGCCCGTGCGCGGGACGATGGTGATCCGGCCCTACGGCTACGCGCTGTGGGAACACGTGCAGGCCGAGATGGACCGCCGCATCAAGGCGACCGGCGCGCGCAACGCCTACTTCCCCCTGTTCATCCCGGAGAGCTACTTTGCCCGCGAGGCCGAGCACGTGGAGGGTTTCAGCCCCGAGCTGGCCGTGGTGACCTTCGCGGGGGGCGAGCAGCTGGCCGAGCCCATCATCATTCGCCCCACCTCCGAGACGGTCATCGGCGAGTACATGGCCAAGTGGATCCAGAGTTATCGGGACCTGCCCCTCTTGCTGAACCAGTGGGCCAACGTCGTGCGCTGGGAGCTGCGTCCGCGGCTGTTCCTGCGCTCGTCGGAGTTCCTGTGGCAGGAGGGCCACACGGCACACACCACAGCGGCCGACGCGTCAGCGTTCGCCATCACGATCCACCGCGACGTCTACCGCGACTTCCTGGTCAACGTGCTGGCGGTGCCCGTCTTCGAGGGGTTCAAGTCGCCCCGCGAACGCTTCGCCGGTGCCATCAACACGATCACCTGCGAGGGGATGATGCGTGACGGCAAGGCGCTCCAGATGAGCACCAGCCACGAGCTCGGCCAGAACTTCGCCCGGGCCTTCGGCGTGGCCTTCCAGGACGAGAGCGGCCAGTCGACCTGGTGCCACACCACCTCGTGGGGGGCCTCGACGCGGGTGATCGGCGGGCTGATCATGGCCCACGGCGACGACCGCGGTCTGATCGTCCCCCCGCGTCTGGCGCCGACGGCGGTCGTCGTGCTCGCCGTGCGCGAGGACGACGCCGTCGACGAGGCGTGCACCGACCTGACCGCCGAGCTGAGCGCAGCCGGCATCGCGGTCGAGCGCGACCGCGCGCGCGGCTCCTTCGGGCGGCGGGTGACGGACTGGGAGATCAAGGGCGTGCCCGTGCGGGCCGAGATCGGGCCGCGCGACCTGGCTGCGGGCACGGTGACCCTCGTGCGGCGCGACGATGGGTCGCGCCAGAGCGTGGAGCGCTCCCGGGTCGTCGCGACGGTCCGCGAGCTGCTCGAGACCGTGCAGGCGAATCTGCTGGCCGTGGCGCTCGAGCGCCGCAACCGGGCCACCCACGACGTCGACACGGTGGCCCACGCCATCGAGGCCGCCCAGGACGGCTTCGCGCGGGTTCCTTGGGACCTGCTCGGTGAGACGGGCGAGGACGAGCTGAACCACCACGCCGTGAGCGTGCGGTGCATTCAACGTCCCGACGGCTCTCTGCCGGGCTCCTGGGATGAGTCCGACCTGGTCGCGGTGGTCGCCAAGGCCTATTGAGCTATGCGGCGCGGGATTCGCGCTGCTATACTTCACCCGACAGTCCGCAATGGACGTATGGACTCGTTGACGCGGGCCTTGGGCCCGCGTTTTTTGTTGCCGGTAGAGGAGGGCGAGATGGAGCTGGAGGCGCCGGTGGCGGACATCCTGGGCTCTCTCGGCCTGAGTCTCTACGACCTCGAGTTCACGGGCGGGACCCTCCAGGTGACGGTCCAGCGCGAGGGCGGCGTCGATGTCGACACGCTGGCGGCGGCTAGTCGGGCCCTGTCGGCCTGGCTGGACGAGAACGACCCGATCGACAGTCGCTACACGCTCGAGGTCTCGAGTCCGGGCCTGGAGCGCCGGCTGCGCACGCCCCGGCACTTCGCGAGCGCCGTGGGGGAGGTCATCACCCTGCGCGAGCATCGCGACGACGCCCCCACCCGGCGCCTGGAGGGACTTCTGCGTGAAGCGACCGAGACCACGGTGACGATCGAGGACCCCGAGGTGGGGCTGGTCAGCGTCCCCCTGGCTCAGATCGAGCGGGCTCGCACGGTGTTTCACTGGGGCCCGACCCCGCGACCAGCTTCCACGGGTTCGAGCAAGAAAGGCACGTGATGGCGAACTTCGAATTCCTCGAGGCGTTGGGGCAGATCGCGCGGGATCAGAACATCGACGAGGGTGAGCTCCTGGTGGCCCTGGCCAACGCGCTCCTCGCTGCCTACAAGCGCCATCCCGACTCGGCGGAGGACGCGGAGGTCGAGATCAATCCCGAAACGGGCGAGATCAAGGTATGGGGCCTGGAGCTGAACGGCGAGGGTGAGGTGGTGCGCGAGTGGGACGCCACGCCCGAAGACTTCGGCCGCATCGCCGCCCAGACGGCCAAGCAGGTCCTGATGCAGCTGATCCGGGACATCCAGCGTCGCCAGATGTACGAGGAGTTCGCCAACCGCGAGGGGGACATCGTCTCGGGGACCGTCCAGCAGGTCGACAACCGGTACACGCTGCTGGATCTGGGTCGCGTCGAGGCCCTCCTGCCCCAGGCCGAGCAGATCGCCTTCGAGCGCTACGAGCACGGCGCGCGCATCAAGGTGTACATCGTCGAGGTGCGCAAGACGAGTAAGGGCCCCCAGATCGTGGTCAGCCGCACGCACCCGGCCCTGGTGGCCAAGCTCTTCGAGATTGAGGTGCCCGAGATCGCCAACGGGGTCGTGGAGATCAAGGCCATCGCCCGGGAGCCCGGACATCGCACCAAGATCGCCGTGGCGTCGAACGACTCGATGGTCGACCCGGTGGGGGCCTGCGTGGGCGCGCGCGGATCGCGGGTGCGCAACGTGACCAACGAGCTGCGCAGCGAGCGCATCGACGTGGTGCCCTTCAGCGACGACACCATCAGCTTCATCCAGGCCGCCCTGGCGCCCGCGCGGGTGCGCGGCGTGCAACTCGATGACGACGAGGGCGTGGCCACGGTGATCGTGCACGACCAGCAGCTCTCGCTGGCCATCGGCAAGGAGGGGCAGAACGCCCGCCTGGCCGCGCGGCTGACCGGGTGGCGCATCGACATCCGCTCGGAGAGCGAGGAGGTCGAGGAGGTCGTCGACGAGGTGTGGACCGAGGACGACGTCGTGGTCGACGAGACGGTCCACGAGACGGTCCACGAGGCAGCCCACGAAGGTGCTGAGGCGTCCGCGGAGCACCACCAGCCAGCAGTGGGGGAGGACGCATAGGACCCCAGCGCACGTGCATCGTGTGCCGCCGGACGCGGGAGGACGACGAACTCCAGCGTGCTGGCCGGACACCGGACGGCATGTGGTACCTCGGGCGTGGCCCGGGGCGGGGCGCCTGGTGGTGCCGGAGCGGACCGTGCGGGGAGCGTCTGGGCGCCTCGGCGCTCGCGCGAGCGCTGCGCGCTCCCCTGGGTCCGGCCGAGGTGGAGGCTCTGCGCGACGAAGTTGCCAGGGCGAGTGTGGAAGAATAGGTGTTCGTGCGTCTGGCGCACGCGGCGTAAGGGAACGTGTTGTCGTTGAAGAAGATCCGGGTTCACGAGCTCTCCAAGGAGCTGGGCATGTCCAGCAAGGAACTGCTCGCGCTCGCGCAGAAGTTGGGCATTGGCGTGTCGAGCCCGTCGGCGTCCATTGAGGACGCCCAGGCTGACCGCATTCGGCGACGAGCCGACGCCGACGGCCTGCGCCGGGCGGCCCCCGCGGGCGACGAGCGCCCGGCTCCGGCCCCGGTGGCGGAGGTCACCCCGGCCGCTCCTTCGCCCCCGCCCCCGGCGCCGCCGCGCCTCGACGGGCCTGCGACAACGGTGTCCGCGCCAACGGTGTCCGCGCCGCCGAGCACACCGGTGATGGGGACCCCGACTGGTGAGCCAACCCGCGGCGTGCGCAGCCGGACGGCGCCCGTGCGACCCGTCACGCCGCGCCCGCCGTCTCCCGATGGCCCCACGACGATCCGTCCCACGCAGCGCTCGGTGGCCGGCGACGGTACGCCCTCTGCCCCCGCGCATCCGCCACTGTCACCGAGCGGGCGGCCCATCCCGCCGCCGCCCCGCCGTCCCCTGAGCGCCACGGGTCGGCCCATCCCGCCACCGCCCGGTGCGCGTCGGCCCGTTCCGTCCGCGGGACGGGGCCCGGCCACCGGCGCGCGGCCGATGTCTCGACCCGCCGGCCCGCCACGCACGGGCGCACCCCGCACCGGGACCGGATTCGGCGCCCCCCGAGCGGGCGCGCCCGCGGGCAACCGCCCGCCCGCCCGCGGCGGTGGTGGCCCGCGCGGATCGCAGCGCAAGGTCACCCGGCGACGTCGCCGCAGCGTGGAGGAGCTCGAGCCGACCCAGATGACCACGTGGCAGCCGAGCACCGCGCCGGTGCCCGAGGGCGAGATCATCATCGAGCGAGGCTCGACCGCCAAAGACGTGGGACCCAAGCTGAACCGCTCGGCCGCCGACCTGATCCGCTTCTTGTTCCTGCAGGGTGAGATCGTCTCGGCGGTCCAGTCGCTCAGCGACGACATGATCGAGCTCTACGCCGCCGAGGTGGGAGCCTCGGTGCGTCTGGTCGACCCGGGCGAGGAGCAGGAGGCCGCCTTGCTGGCGCGCTTCTTCGACGAGGACGAGCTGGACGCCGAGATCCCGGCGTCGCCGCGGCCACCCGTGGTGACGGTGATGGGGCACGTCGACCACGGCAAGACCAAACTGCTGGACCGCATCCGCAACGCGAACGTGGTGGCGGGCGAGGCCGGCGGCATCACCCAGCACATCGGCGCCTACACGGTGGACTGGAACGGGCACGTCATCGCCTTCATCGACACGCCGGGCCACGAGGCGTTCACCGCCATGCGCGCTCGGGGGGCCGAGGTCACGGACATCGTGGTCCTGGTGGTCGCGGCCGACGACGGTGTGATGCCCCAGACCGTCGAGGCGATCGACCACGCTCGGGCGGCTGGGGTGCCCATCATCGTGGCCATCAACAAGATCGACAAAGCCGACGCCAACCCGGACCGCGTGCTCCAGCAGCTCAGCGAGCGAGGCCTCGTGCCCGAGCGCTGGGGCGGTGACACGATCACGGTGGAGATCTCGGCTCTCCAAGGCCTGGGGATCGACGACCTGCTCGAGCAGGTGGTGCTGGTCGCCGAGGTCGCCGAGCTCGAGGCTCGCGCCGAGGGCCGTGCCGTGGGCGTCGTGCTGGAGGCCAACCTGGAGGTTGGGCGAGGCCCGGTCGCCACGGTGATGGTGCAAAAGGGGCGCCTGGAGGTCGGTGACCCGGTGGTGGCCGGCGCCGGCTGGGGCCGCGTAAAGGCACTGGTGAACGATCGGGGCCAGCAGATCAAGTGGGCGGGACCCTCCACGCCGATCCAGGTCCTGGGCTTCAGCGAGCCGCCCCTGGCCGGTGACGAGCTGCGCGCCACCAACGACCTGTCCCAGGCGCGCGAGCTCGGCGAGGCCCGCGCGCAGCGCGTTCGCCTGGTGGGCTACCAGCCCATCGCGGCGGGCAGCGGCACGCGACTCGAGGACCTCTTCGAGCAGATCCAGCGCGGGGAGACCGCGACGCTCAACATCGTGCTGAAGGCCGACGTGCAGGGATCGCTCGAGGCCTGCACGGAGTCCCTGCGCAAGCTCGAGCGCGACGAGGTGCGCCTGGTCATCGTGCACCGGGGCGTGGGTGGCATAACCGAGAACGACGTCCAGCTGGCGCGAGCGTCCGGGGCCACGATCATCGGCTTCAACGTTCGCCCGGACCGGCGCAGCCGCGAGCTGGCCGAGTCCGAGGGCGTGTCCATCCGCACCTACGAGGTCATCTACAAGCTCATCGAGGAGCTCGAGGCCGCCATGCTTGGGCTGCTGACCCCGGTCTACGAGGAGGTCGTCACGGGCGAGGCCGAGGTGCGCGAGATCTTCCGCGTGCCCCGCGTGGGAGCGATCGCTGGGTGCTTCGTGCGCTCGGGCGTCATCACCCGCGGGTCGCGCGTCCGATTCCTGCGCGACGGCGTCATCATCTGGAAGGGGACGGTCTCGTCGCTGCGGCGGTTCAAGGACGACGCCCGCGAGGTTGCGGCCGGCTACGAGTGTGGTGTCGGCCTCTCGGACTACCAGGACCTCAAGGAAGGCGACATCATCGAGACGTTCGAGGAGCGCGAGATCCCGCGCTCGGCCTAGGCCATGGGTACGGAGCGACGTCACGGCTACCCCCGCGTAGCCCGGGTCAATGAGATCCTGCGCGAGGTGATCTCGGACACCCTGGTGCGCTGGGCGGGCGAGGACTCGCGGCTCGGGTTCCTCACCGTGACCGGGGTCGAGACGGCGCCTGACCTCCGCCAGGCGACGGTTTACTTCGACTCGCTGCCGCCGGCGGCGGCCGAGGCCCTCGAGGAGGGTCGCGTCGCGCTGCAGGCGGTGGTCAATCAGCAGACGCGCATGAAGCGGACGCCTCGGCTGAGCTTCCGAGCCGACCCGGCGGTGGCGGCGGGCGAAGCCGTCGAGCGGATCCTGCGCCGTCCTCGTGAGTAGCGGAGCCCTCCTGCTCGACAAGCCGAGCGGGCACACCAGTCACGACGTCGTGGCCATCGTGCGCCGGCTCCTGCACGAGCGGCGCGTCGGTCACGCGGGCACCCTCGATCCGATGGCGACGGGGCTCCTGGTCGTGGGCGTGGGCCCGGCGACGCGACTGCTGCGCTTCGCGCAGGCCACGCGCAAGGTCTACGACGGCTCCTTGCGTCTGGGTGAGGCCACCGACTCGCTGGACGCGACCGGTCAGGTCATCGCCCGCCAGCCCGTTCCCGCCGTGACCCTGGAGGCCGTCCGGGCGGCCGCGGCGACCCTCACGGGCGAGCAGTGGCAGGTGCCCCCGATGGTGTCGGCCGTGCGGGTGGGCGGGCGCCGGCTGCACGCGCTGGCCCGCGAGGGCCAGGAAGTCGAGCGCGCCCCCCGGGCCATCCGCGTGGAGCGCTTCGACGTGCGGCGGGGGGCGGGCGAGAACGAGTGGGACTTCACCGTGGCGTGCTC
The DNA here is from genome assembly GCA_049965035.1 of Acidimicrobiales bacterium. GTDB lineage: Bacteria > Actinomycetota > Acidimicrobiia > Acidimicrobiales > RAAP-2 > RAAP-2. The sequence continues at coordinate 43,599 of JBMFWS010000002.1, read as the reverse complement.
GACCGGCACCTACGTGCGGGTCCTGGCCAGCGACCTGGCTGAGCGCCTCGGCACCGTCGGACACCTGTCGGCGCTGCGGCGCCAGTCGAGTGGCCCTCTCTCGGTCGATGACGCGCTGACGCTCGACGAGCTCGAGCGCCAGCTGGCGGCGGGCGAGCCCGTCGTGGCGCCGGCACGCACACTGGTGGCGTCCCTGGAGACCGTGACGCTAAGTGAAGACGCCTGCGCGCGGGTGCGCACGGGTCGACCCGTCGAGGGATCGGCGGGCCCGGGTCCGCGCGCGGCGCTGGACGCCGCCGGCGAGCTGGTGGCCGTGCTCGAGCCGCGGGCGGGCTCGTGGTGGCCCGCGGTCGTCCTTGCGCCAGACGCGCGGCCGATAGGTTGAGCGCCGTGATCGTGTGGCACGACGGCGAGACGAAGGCCCTGGTGCCCGGGCGCAGCTCGGTCGCGGTGGGCGTCTTTGACGGCCTGCACCGAGGTCACCAGGTGGTGCTGGCGCGCGTCGCCGAGCTGGCGGGCGCGCACGGCGCGCGCCGGGCCGTGGTCACCTTCGATCCGCACCCGGCGCGCACGCTGCGGCCCGATCGGGCGCCGGGCATGATCCAGACCCTGGACCAGCGCCTGGCGGGGTTCGAACGTCTCGGGGTCGACCTCGTGCGCGTCGTGCGCTTCGACGCCTCCCTGGCCGCCGAGACCGCTGACGCCTTCGTCGAGCGGGTCCTCGTCGGCGAGTTGGCCGCCGTGGACGTCGTCGTGGGCGACGACTTCCGCTTTGGTCACGACCGCCAGGGATCCGTGGCGAGTCTCGAGGCTGCGGGGCGGACCTACGACTTCACCGTGACGGCGGTACCGAGCCAGGGCGAGGGCGCCCGCTGGTCGTCGACCGGCGTGCGGGCCGCCGTCTCGAGCGGCGACCTGGCCCGGGCGACGGCGATCCTGGGACGGCCCCTAACCTGGCGAGCCGTCGTCGTCTCGGGCGACCGCCGGGGCCGCGAGCTCGGCTTCCCGACCGCGAACCTCGACCTGCCCGCCGAGCTGGTGCGCCCGCCGGCGGGCGTGTACGCGGGTCTGGCCCGTCTGCCCGAGGGAGCGGTCGCGGCCGCGGCCATCTCGATCGGCCGTCGTCCCCAGTTCTACGAGGACGGGCCGGAGCTGGTCGAGGTGCACCTCATCGATCGCGAGGTGGACCTCTACGGCCAGGTGCTGGAGGTGGCCCTCTTGGCCCGCCTGCGGGGCCAGGAGCGCTTCGCCGACCTCAACGACCTCCTGGACCAGATGCGGCGCGACACGGCCGCGAGTCGCGAGATGGCCCTGGCGGTCGCCGCCGAGACCGCCGGCCTGCTAGGCTGGGACCTCGGTCAGCGACGCTGATCGTGCGGGGCGCCCTGGCGGTCCGCATCGGGACCCCCGACTCACAAGGCAACCACGTTATGGCTGACAAGCAGCAGATCATTGAGGACTATCGAGTGCACGCGACCGACACGGGCTCGCCCGAGGTGCAGGTCGCTCTCTTGACGGACCGGATCGCGCACTTGACCGAGCACCTCAAGGTTCACCGCGGCGATCACCACACGCGGCGCGGACTGATGAAGCTCATTGGCCAGCGGCGTCGGCTGCTCGACTACGTGCAGAACAGCAACGTCGAGCGGTATCGCGCACTGATCGGCCGTCTCGGCATTCGTCGCTAGCCGAAGCCGGCAGATGCCGGCACCTGGCGCATCCGAGCCCTCGGAGGCCAGTGGAGGGCCGTCGGTCACCGACGACCGCCCACTGGGATCCGAGCGGAGCGCTGGCTACCTAAGGAGAACCCATGACTGACGCGATTCGCGTTTCCCGCCCGCTTCCGGGCCTGGACAAGACACTGTCCTTCGAGGCCGGTCGCCTGGCCCAGCTGGCCGATGGAGCGGTCCTGGCCCGCATCGGCGACACCGTGCTGCTGGCCACCGTGACCGCATCGCGCTCGGTGCGCGAGGGGATCGACTTCTTCCCCCTGACCGTCGACATCGAGGAGCGGGCCTACGCCGCGGGCAAGATCCCGGGCGCCTTCTTCCGGCGGGAGGGCAAGCTGTCCGACCAGGCTATCTTGATCTGCCGGCTGATCGACCGGCCGCTGCGTCCGTCGTTCCCCAAGGGATTCCGCAACGAGATCCAGGTCGTGGGCACCGTCTTCTCGGCCGACCAGGAGAACCCGCACGACATCTTGGCCATCAACGCAGCCTCGGCGGCGCTGATGATCTCGGGCATACCCTTCGAGGGGCCGATCGGCGCGGTGCGCATGGCCTACGGCACCGACGGCGAGTGGCACGCCCACCCGACCTTCGCCGAAGGTGACGAGTCCCTGTTCGAGTTGATCGTCGCCGGCCGCGCGCTCGGCGAGGGCCCCGACAGCGAGATCGCCATCATGATGGTCGAGGCTGGTGGCACCGAGGGATCCTTCGCGCGCTACGCCGAGGGCGCGCCCAAGGTCGACGAGGACGCGCTGGCCGAGGGCCTCGAGCAGGCCAAGGCCTGGATCCGCGAGGCCGTCGAGCTCCAGCGTGAGCTCGTGGCCGCCTTCGTGGCGGCCCGTGGGCCGATCACGCCGCTGGCGTACCAGGCCGTCGTGGACTACAGCGATGACGTGCTGGCCCGCGTGGAGGCGGTCGGGCTGGACCGGATCGACCAGGCCAATCGCCTGACGGACAAGCACGCGCGCCAGGCGGCGCTGGATGCAGCCACGGCCGCGATCCAGGCCGAGCTGGCGGGCGAGCTGCCGGACCGGGCGAGCGAGATCAAGGCCGTCGTGCGGTCGCTGACCAAGCGCCTCGTGCGCCAGCGCATCGTCGAGGAGGGCCAGCGGATCGACGGCCGCGGCGTCACCGACATCCGTCCCCTGTCGGCCGAGGTCGACCTGTTCCCGATGACGCACGGCTCGGCCATGTTCCAGCGCGGCGAGACCCAGGTGGTCAACGTCACGACGCTCGGGATGCCGCGGATGCGCCAGCAGCTCGACACCATCACCCCCGACGAGTGGCGCCGCTACATGCACCACTACAACTTCCCGCCGTACTCGACGGGCGAGACCGGGCGCATGGGCGCGCCCAAGCGCCGCGAGGTCGGCCACGGGATGCTGGCCGAGCGGGCCCTGGTGCCGGTGCTGCCCAGCGAGTCCGAGTTCACCTACGCCATGCGCGTGGTGTCCGATGTCATGCAGTCCAACGGCTCGACGTCGATGGCCTCGGTGTGCGGCTCGACGCTGTCGCTGATGGCCGCCGGCGTACCGATCAAGGCTCCGGTCGCGGGCATCGCGATGGGCCTGGTGCACGAGGGTGACCGCTACGTGACCTTGACCGACATCTTGGGAGCCGAGGACGCCTTCGGGGACATGGACTTCAAGGTCGCCGGCTCCGCCGACGCAGTGACGGCGCTCCAGCTGGACACCAAGATCGACGGGCTGCCCGCCGACGTGCTCAAGAGCGCGCTGCGCCAGGCCAAGACGGCCCGGCTGGCGATCCTCGACGTGCTGACCACGGCGATCCCCGAGCCGCGCGAGAGCGTCGCCGAGGTCGCTCCCAAGATCGTGAGCTTCGAGATCCCCATCGACAAGATCGGCGAGGTTATCGGGCCCAAGGGGAAGGTGATCAACACCCTCCAGCAGGAGACCGGAGCGGACATCGCGGTCGATGACGATGGCGTCGTGGGCACCGTGACGATCGGGGCCAAGGACGGCCGAGCCGTCGACGAGGCACGCCGGCGCATCGAGATGATCCTCGACCCGCCCACGGCGGAGGTCGGCGCCATCTACCAGGGGCGCGTGGTCAACATCGCCAAGTTCGGCGCCTTCGTCAGCCTGCTGCCCGGCCGTGACGGGCTGCTGCACATCTCCAAGATGGCGCCGCTCAACGGCGGCCGGCGCATCGGCCAGGTCGAGGACGTCCTCGCGCTGGGCCAGGCACTCGAGGTGCGCGTGGACGACATCGACCCGCAGGGCAAGGTGTCGCTATCGCTCGCGGGCGAGGTCGTCGAGGCGGTGGCCGGTGAGGAGTCCCCGGCACGATCGACGACGACGGCCACCTCCACGGCGACCTCGGCGACGAGCTCGTTCGAGGACGTGTTCGAGGCTGAGCTGGCCGGCGAGATCGGCGAGCTCGGCCCGCGCGAGACGCGCAGCGACGATGGCGGGCGCGGTCGGCGGGGAGGGTCGCGTAGCCGACGGCGCTAGGCGCTGACGAGACCGGGACCATGGATTCTCGCGACGCGGTGTGGTGGCGACGGCCCGGACGGGCCGACGCCACCGCGCTCGCGCTGCTGATCGGCGTCCCGCTGGTCCTGTTCGCCGTCCCGACGCTCCTGGGGTACCCGCCGGTGGCCTGGGACAACCTCCTGCAGAACTACCCGCTGCGGGTCCTCACCGGCGAGATCCTGCGCTCGGGCCACCTGCCGCTCCTCAACCCTCTGGCCGACAGCGGTACGCCGCTGCTGGGCGGGATGAACGCCGGCTCGTTCTTCCCGCTGACCCTGCTGTTCGTGATCCCGGCACCCCTGGTGATCTGGGCCCTGAACCTGATCGTCGTGTACGCCGGGGCGAGCGTCGGGCTGTTCGCGCTGCTTCGCTGGTACGGCGTGACCACGTGGTCGGCCGCGGTGCCGGCACTGCTGTACGCGATGACCGGGGCCATGAACGGCCAGATGATCCACCTCGGGGTCGTCGAGGGCTTCGCACTGCTGCCCTGGTACGTGCTGGGCCTGGAGGTGTTGCACCGGCGCCTCGGTGAGGAGGGCCCCGGGGTGCGCCGACTCGTGCCGCCGGTGCTCGGCATCGCCGTGCTGTGGGCGCTCGCCAGCCTGTCCGGCGAGCCCCGCGCGATCGCCGACATGGAGCTGCTCGGCCTCGTCGTCATCGTGGGACGCGCGCTCGTCCCGGGGCGTGCCGCATCGCTGGCCGCGCGGGCCCGCTGGGTGGGGGCCAACGCCGTGGGCATCGTGTGGGGATCCCTCATCGGTCTGGCCCAGCTGCTGCCCGGGTGGGCGGTCATCACCGAGTCCCAGCGCACGCACCTCAGCTACTGGTTCTTCGGGTCCGGATCCCTGGCGGTGCGCTGGAGCGCTCTGTGGATCCTGCCCGACGCGCTAGGGGGCAACGGCGTGCTCGGCCAGCCGCGGTTCTTCGCCAACTACAACCTGCCCGAGGTCACCGGCTACGTCGGACTGGCTGCCTGGAGCGCTCTTATCGCCTTCTGCCTGCGCCGGCGCCGGGGAGGCTGGCGGCCCGCCGATCGGCCCTTCCGCCTCTACCTCGCCGTGGCGCTGGTCGGCGCGTTCGCCACCTGGGGCTCGTTCACCCCGCTCGGCCGCCTCTACTGGTGGCTGCCCCTGTACGGATCGACGCGTCTGCAGAGTCGCAACGTCATCATCGTGGACCTGGCGCTGCTGGTGCTGCTGGGCTGGTGGCTGGACCAGGCGACCCACCCCGAGTCGCCCGGCCGCCGGTCGCGCGGGCGCCGGGCGGTGGTGGCGCTGCCGGCCCTGGTCGCCGTGGTCGGCCTGGTCACCGAGCTGGTGAACCCCGGTGCGCTGGAGCGCTGGCTGGGCGCGAGCTCGACCGCGGTCGCCCGCGCGGCGTCGGGTCGGCCCCTGGCCGTTGTCGGCCTCGTGGTGGCCGTCGCCCTCCTCGCGCTGCTGGTGCGCCGAGACCGCTCGCCCCGCTGGCGCCGCGCCCTGATCGCCGTGATCGTGGCCGACGCGGGCGTCTTCGCCCTGTTCTCGACGACCGGACTGGCCCCGGGGCGCGTGTCGGTGATGCCCAGCCGGGCGTACGCCGTGAGGTACCTGGGGTCCAGCGGGCGCTTTGCCCTGGTGGATCCCAGTGGCGCGCACGGCGACCTCTACGACCGCTTGGGCCTCCCCAACGTCAACGTCTTCACCGGGCTGCCCTCGGTGCAGGGCTACGGATCGCTCATCGACTCGCTGTATGGTCGCGTCACCGCTACCCACCCCCTGTTCAGCCTGAATGCGTGCCAGCTGGCCCACGGGACCTTCCGCCAACTGCGCCTGGCCACCGTCGTCGTGGCGGCTGACCAGCTCTCCCCACCGGTGTCCCAGGGCTCCACTCGTCCGCTGACCTGCGTTGCGCCACGCCGCACGGATCGCCTCGAGCTGGCCTTCGGCCAGATGCTGCCCGTGCGCACGATCGTCCTGGCGAGCGTGGCCTCGCGCACGGTCTCGACGGGCGTCGTCATCGTCCGCCTGCTCGGGGCGCGGGGGCGACCCGTCGGCCCCGCTCGCGAGCTCGTCGGTCGCTCCAGCCTGCGCTTCGACTTCGCGGGCGTGGCCCGTGACGCCGCGGGGGTGGAGGTGACGGCGCCGGCGGGCGCCCGCGTCGACTCGGCTGTGGTCGTCGAGCGGGGCGCGAGCGCCAGCACGCGCCAGCTGGTGACGCCGTTCCAGCAGGCCCTGTCCTGGCCGGCCTGGCGCCTGGTGCGCACGGAGGGGACCGTGGCCTACTTCCACGCTGCGAGCGTGCGGCCGCTCGTCTGGCTGGCGCGGGCCCCGGCGGGATCGGCGGCGCACTCGGTCACCGACACGCTGTGGGGCGAGACGGTGGCCCAGGTGGACGCGACGGGGCCGCTGATCCTCAAGCGGTCGATGACCTGGATCCCGGGCTGGCGGGCCAGCGCCACCAGCTCGGGCGGGTCGCGCACGATCAGCCTGCACGTGGTGCGCTCGGGCCTGATCCAGCAGGTCACCGTGCCCCCGGGGCGTTGGACGGTGCGCTTCACCTACAGCGCACCGCACCTGCGGGTCGGACTCGTGGGGACGGCGCTCGGGATCGTCGCCTGGGGCGGCACGCTCCTGTGGTGGCGCCGTCGACGCCCCGGTAGGGTACAATCGTGATCCGCGTTGCCGTCATGGGAGGCTCCGGGCGGATGGGCCAGACGATGGCGACGGGTCTGGCAGCCCTCGACGACGTGACGGTCGTGGCGCTGGTCGACACGCACCCGCCGGCCACCGACGTCGGCGCTCGGGTCCTGCGCTCGCTCGATGACCTGGCGCCCGACTCCGTCGACGTCGTCGTCGACTTCTCGAGCCCGTCGGGCGTTCGCGCCTCGGCCCACTGGTGCGCCGCCCACGGGCGGTCCCTGGTGGTGGGCGCGACCGGGCTCGGCGAGGAGGAGCACCGGGAGCTCGAGCACGTCGCCGAGGTCGCCGCGGTGGTGATGGCCCCGAACTTCTCGGTGGGCGCGACCCTGATCGAGCGCTTCGCGGCCCAGGCAGCGCCCTACTTCGAGCGCGTCGAGGTGATCGAGCTGCACCACGACCTCAAGGTCGACGCGCCCTCGGGGACCGCGATCGCCACGGCCCGGGCCATCGCTCGCGCGCGCGAGCGGGCCGGCCGCGTCACGGCACCCGATCCGACCGAGCGCTTCACCGTGCCGGGAGCCCGGGGCGCCGAGGTCGCGGGCGTGCCGGTGCACGCCGTGCGCCTGCCGGGACTGGTCGCGCACCAAGAGGTCCTCCTCGGCGCCCCCGGCGAGGGGCTAACGCTGCGCCACGACACGTTCGATCGCGCGAGCTTCGTTGCCGGGGTGGCCCTCGTGCTGCGCCACCTGCCCTCGCGCGGCCTGGTCGAGGGGCTCGGGCCGTTTCTGGGCGGCGATGGCTCCTCGGCGCCCTGATAGGTTCGAGCCGTGAGCGAACCTCGCTTCGGGCGGGTCGTCACCGCCATGGTGACGCCCTTTGACGCGTCGGGCGCGGTCGACATCGACGTCGCCGTCGACCTGGCCCGGTTCCTGGTCGCCGAGGGGTCCGATGGCCTGGTCCTGGCCGGATCGACGGGCGAGGGCAGCGCGCTGTCTGACGACGAGAAGCTGTCGCTGTTCGCGGCCGTGGCCGAGGCCGTTGCGGTTCCGGTGCTGGGGGGGACCTCCTCGTCGGACACCGCGCGTGCGATCGATCTGACGCGGCGGGCGTCGAGCACCGGGATCGACGGGATCCTGGCCACCACGCCCGCCTACGCGCGGCCCAGCCAGGCCGGGATCGCGGCCCACCTGGGGGCGATGGCCGACGCCACGGGCCTGCCGGTCATGCTCTACGACATCCCGTCGCGCACCGGGCGCAAGATCTCCTCGGCGACGACGATCGCGCTGGTCACGAGCCGGCCCAACGTCGTCGCCCTCAAGGACGCGTCGGGCGACCTGGTCGCGGCGGCCCACACGGTGGCGGTCCTGGGGTCCAGCGTGGATCTGTACAGCGGTGACGACAGCCTGACGCTGCCGTTCCTGGCGGTGGGCGCCGTCGGCGTCGTGTCGGTCGCCGCCCACTGGGCGGGGCCGGAGTTCGCCGCGATGGTCGGCGCGGCGCTGTCGGGCGACTGGGCTCGGGCGCGCGCGCTCAACGAGCGCCTCTCGGCGAGCTACGCCTTCGAGTCCAGCGAGCCGGCGCCCAATCCGATCCCCACCAAGGCGGCCCTGCGGGCGCTCGGGCGCACGGTCGGGCAGTGCCGCTGGCCGCTCGGACCCGCCGACGACGCGATCGATCAGGCGGCGGCCCGCGTGGTGCGTGAGCTGCGGGATCTCCGTGGCTAGGCGTCCGGTCCGGATCACCTTCCTGGGCGGCCTCGGGGAGATCGGGCGCAACTGCCTGGCCATCGAGCAGGCCGGCCGCATCGTGGTGGTCGACGCGGGCCTGATGTTCCCCGAGCCCACGATGTACGGCGTCGACCTGATCCTGCCGGACTTCCGCTGGCTGATCGAGCGCCGCGACCGCGTGGACGCCATAGTCCTGACGCACGGCCACGAGGACCACACGGGTGCCCTGCGCTACCTGCTCCACGACGTGCGCGTCCCGCTGTACGGGTCGGCGATGACGCTGGGGCTGGCCCGCCACCGGCTCACCGAGGCCCAGATGTCGGGCCAGGTGACCTTCGTCGAGGTGGCCGACGGCGAGCGTCGACCCATCGGGCCCTTCGAGGTCGAGTTCATCCCGGTGACCCACTCGGTGCCCGGTGCCCACGCGCTGGCGTTTCGCACCGAGGCCGGGATCATCGTCCACTCGGGGGACTTCAAGCTCGACTCCACGCCCATCGACCACCGGCGCACCGACATCGCCCGCCTGGCGGCGCTGGGGTCCGAGGGGGTGACCCTGCTGCTGGCCGACTCGACCAACGCCGAGGAGCCCGGCTTCGTCGACTCCGAGCGCAGCGTCGGGGTCACGCTGCGGCGGCTGTTCCTGGAGCGTCCCGGCCAGCGCATGGTGGTCGCGTGCTTCGCCAGCCACCTGCACCGCGTCCAGCAGATCATCGACGTGGCCCGCGAGCAGGGGCGCCGCGTGGCCCTGATGGGTCGCTCGATGGAGGCCAACGTCAAGCTGGCTCGCCGCCTGCACCAGCTGCGCGTGGATGCCGGCGACCTCATCGACCTCGAGCTCGTCGACTCCATCGACCCGGGCTCGGTCTGCGTCATCTGCACGGGTAGCCAGGGTGAGCCCATGGCGGCGCTGACCAAGCTGTCTCGGGGCGACGGGCGCGTGGTGCGCCTCGGCGACCACGACACCGTGATCCTCAGCTCCCACCCGATTCCCGGCAACGAGTGGTCGGTGGGTCGGGTGATCGACGACCTGCACCGGCTCGGAGCCGAGGTCATCGACTCGTCGCGCGAGCCGGTGCACGCCTCGGGCCACGCGCGCCAGGGCGAGCTGCGCTGGCTCCACCAGCTCCTGGCACCGCATAACTTCATCCCGATCCACGGCGAGTACCGTCACCTGGTGCACCACGCGGCGCTGGCCCGCACGATGGGACTGGGCGGCAAGCACGTCGTGATCTGCGAGGACGGCGACCAGGTGGACGTGGGGGCCGACCTGCACCGCTCGGGGCGGGTTCCCGCTGGTCTGCACTACATCGACGGCTCGGCCGGTGACCTGGACGAGCGACCCCTCGAGGAGCGCCGCATGCTGGCCGAGTTCGGCGTCGTGATGGTCAGCGCGGCGGTCGACGCGGCCCAGCGCCAGATCGTCCAGCCGGTGCGCGCCAGCGCCCGCGGGTGGTTCGACGGCAACAGCGACCGCGACATCCTGGCCGCGATCGTCGAGGCGGTGCGCGACGCGCTGAGCGAGGCGGTGGCGGGCGGGGACGTCGACGAGGCGTCCCTCACCCGGACCGTCCAGCGGGTCACGGGCCGGCTGCTCGGCCAGCGCTACCGGCGCCAGCCGGTCGTGCTGGCCGCCATCGCCGTCGTCTAATCGCGCTCGGGCTCGCCGTTGTCGGCGTTGTGGCGCCCGGCGCGCCAGTAGGCCTTATGGCTGATGGCCTCGGCGGGCAGACCCCGCGTGGCCAGCGCCGCGCGCACGGCGCGGCTGACGCCGGCCTCGGCGAAGACGTAGGCGTGCCCGGGGCCCGCCGGCAGCTCGACGGCCGTTAGCGCACTGACCAGTCCCGTGGGGTCGCTCGCGGCGCGATCGCGCCGGTCGACGAAGATCCCGGTGACTCCGAGGCCGGGGTCGAAGGCGGCCGTCACGGCATCGGCGTCATTGGCGATCTCCAGGACGAAGAGGGCGCGTCCCGGAGTCTCGATCGACTCGGCCAGGCGGTAGGCCGCGGCCAGGGCCGTGAGGTCGCCCACGAACAGGTGCCACGCAGCGTCGGCCGCCAGGCCGATCTTGCCGCGGGGTCCCACCACGTCGACGTACTGGCTCTCGACCGCCTCCCGCGCCCAGCTGGCCCCCGGTCCCTCGTGGGCGACGCTCACCCACAGGCCGAAGCGGTGGGTGCTGGCATCGGCCCACCGCACGCTGTAGCGGCGGCGGGTCGAGCGCTCGGCGTCGCTCACGCGCACCATGACGTCGCGGCCCGGCTCACCGACCAGTCGCGGGTCGCCGTGCAGGGCGATCTCGCGCAGCGACGGGCTGAGCTCGCGCGTGGCCACGACGCGGCAGCGGTCGGCGTGGACGCCGAGTCGGACGGCCAGGTCGAGCGTCGAGCGGTGCGCTGAGGGCATTGGTCCAGCCTAGGAGGTTGCGCGGTCGGGAGACTCGTGCTCAGTAGGTTGGAGTCGTGGTCGCAGCCCGGCACGCCCGTTCGAAGTCGCCAACGCGGCGCCCGCGGTCGGCACCTCCGGCGCGCTGGGTCCGCCACCGGCGCGACCTCGTCGTGGTGAGCCTCGCCCTGGTGGCCGTCCTGGTGGCACTGGCCGACGTCGGGGCGCTCGGACCGGCGGGACGGGTGCTCAGCGCTGGGGCGGGCCTGGCGCTCGGCGTGGGCCGCTTCGTTGTTCCGCTGGCCCTCGCCGGCATCGTCGTGGCCTCCGTGATGCCCTCGCGGGAGGTCGACGCCGTGCGGGTGGGCTGGGGAATCGTGATTGGTCTCGTCGCCGTGAGCGGCATCGGAGACCTGGCCGGCGGTCGCCCCGGATGGCTCGCGGGTCGAGCGGCGCTCGCGCGCGCCGGTGGCTGGCTGGGCGTGGGCGTCGGCGGCGGCCTCGACCGGGTGGTCGGCTGGATCGGCGCGCTGGTCATCTTGATCGCCATCGCCGTCGTCGCCGTGGTCCTGGTCACGGGCGTGTCGCTGGCCACGCTCGGGCGGGGGCTCGCGCGAGGGTTCCGTGCTACGCGCGCGGCCGGGCGCCGCTGGGGCGCCCGGCGCGCCCCCCGCGCGGGCTCGGCCGCCCGCGGCGGGCCGGCATCGCGCCACAGCGGGGGACCCGAGGTCCGAGAGATGGCCGCCGACGACGCGGAGCACTGGGAGCCGGTGGCCGTCGAGTCCGGAGAGCCGGCGGCGCTGGCTCCCGTCGTCGAGGCACCGCGAGACGAGCCCGTCGACGTCCCGTCGCCGCCCGAGATCGACGAGCCGCCCACCCGACCCGCCAGCGAGTCGTGGGGACCGCCGCCGCAGCGACCCGCCGGCCCGCCCTGGCAGCTGCCGCCGCTCGGCCTGCTGGGTCGCACCCGCGAGCAGCGGGCCGACCGTGGAGCGGTCGAGAGGGCGGGGGCCGAGCTGGTGGAGGCACTGGCGGCGCACGGGGTCGAGACCATGCTCGTCGGCTTCACCGTGGGTCCCACGGTCACCCGCTTCGAGCTGGAGCTGGGCCCCGGGGTCAAGGTGTCCCGGGTGACCTCGCTCAACCGCGACATCGCCTACGCGATGGCGACGCCCGACGTGCGCATCCTGGCCCCGATCCCGGGCCGCTCGGCGATCGGAGTCGAGGTGCCCAATCGAACACGGGCCCTGGTGGCGCTCGGCGACCTCGTGGCGACCGAGGAGGCCCGCCAGGCGCGCCATCCGCTCGACGTGCCCATCGGGCGCGACATCGCCGGCCGCACGGTGATCATCAACCTCGCGGCCATGCCCCACGTGCTGATCTCGGGTGCGACGGGGGCCGGCAAGAGCTCGTGCATCAACGCGCTGGTCACCGCGCTGGTGATGCGCTCCAGCCCCGAGCAGGTCCGCCTGGTGCTCATCGACCCCAAGCGGGTCGAGATGAGCCACTACCAGGACCTGCCCCACCTGATCGCCCCGGTCGTGGTGGACCCGAAGAAGGCCGCCGGTGCGCTCACGTGGGCGGTGCGCGAGATGGAGCGGCGCTACGACGTCCTGGCGGCCGCCGGAGTGCGCGACATTGCCGGCTACCACGACGCGATCGAGCGCGGCGAGCTGGTCGTCGAGCCGACGTCGGCCGAGATGGTGGCCACGGCCATCGGGGACCCGAGTCGGGCGGCCGCGAGTCCGCGCGCCGCTGAGGCGCTGCCCTTCATCGTCGTCGTCGTCGACGAGCTCAACGACCTCATGATGGTGGCGGCCCGCGACGTCGAGGAGTCCGTGGTGCGCATCGCCCAGATGGCCCGGGCGGTCGGTATCCACCTGGTCTTGGCCACCCAGCGTCCCAGCGTCGACGTCATCACCGGCGTCATCAAGGCGAACATCCCCAGCCGGATGGCCTTCGCCGTCTCGTCGCTGGCCGACAGCCGGGTCATCTTGGACCAGGCGGGGGCCGAGCGCCTGATCGGCAAGGGAGACATGCTGCTGGTCACCGCGAGCTCGAGCGTCGCGCGCCGCATCCAGTCGCCCTGGGTCTCGGAGGCCGAGGTCCAGCGGGTCGTGGCCTTCTGGCGCGCCCAGGGCGGGCGCCGGGAGTCGGTGGTGGCCTTCGACGGGGACACCGATCGCGGGCCGTCGGCGAGCGGTGACGACGACGACGAGCTGGTGCGCCAGGCCCGTGACCTGGTCCTGCGGACGCAGTCGGGCTCGACCTCGATGCTCCAGCGCAAGCTGCGCGTGGGCTTCGCCCGCGCGGGGCGGCTGATGGACCAGCTCGAGATCGAGGGGGTCGTGGCGGCCGGTGACGGGTCCAAGGCGCGACGCGTGCTCCAGACGTTCGAGGAGTACTACGGGACCTCGGAGCGCTGAGGAGTCCGTCGCGGGCGCGTGGCCGACCTACGCTGCCTAGGTGCTCGCACGCGTGCCCGCCAGCTCGGCCAACCTGGGACCAGGATTCGACGCGGTGGCCGTTGCCCTCGCGCTGTACGTGGAGGTCGAGGTCGTACCGGCGGCGCGCCTCGCGCTGTCGACGACCGGGGAGGGAGCGGGACTCTTTGACGGACCCGACCACCTGGCGGTCCGCGTGGTGCGCCAGGTGACGGGCCACGACCGCTTCGCGGTGCGCGTCCACTCGCAGATCCCGCTCTCGCGGGGCCTCGGCTCCTCGGCGGCGCTGGCCCTGGCCGCGGCCGCGGCCGCCGGGTCCGGCGACCCGCTGGCGGTGGCGGTCGCGATCGACGGCCACGCGGAGAATGCCGCGGCGTCCGCTCGCGGGGGGCTGGTGGCGGCGCGGCTGTCGCCGGCGGGAGTGGAGGTCGTCGACCTCGCCCTGGATCCGGCGTGGCGCTTCGTCGTCGTGATCCCCGAGGCCCTCCTGGCCACCGCCGACGCCCGCGCCGCGCTGCCGCCCCGGGTCGATCGAGCCGACGCGGTGGCCAACCTGTCGGGTTTGGCCTTCGTGCTGGCCGGGCTCGGCGACCACCGGCGCTTCCTCGCCGGCGCGATGGCCGACCGTCTGCACCAGCCCTTCCGCGCGGCGCTATTTCCCCAAGCCGAGTCGATCATGGGCGCGCTGCGCGACGCGGGGGCGGTGGACGCGTGCTGGTCCGGCGCGGGCACGGCCATGCTCGGGCTGGCGACCCAGGATCGGGCGGCGGCCGTGGCGGCGGCCACGACGCGCGCGCTCGCCCGCGAGCGCATCGCGGCGCGGGTGGAGATGCTGGATCCGGATCGCGGCGGCTTGGTCGTGCGGTGATCGCGGGGCGGCGCCGGACGCTGGCCGGCGTGGGCTTCATCCTGACGGGCGCGGCGGTGATCCAGTGGTCGGCGACGCTCGTGGTGCCCGCCTTCTCGGTGGTGAGCCCGACGGCCGCCAGCGGGTGGCGCTTCCTGGTGGGCGGCCCGCTGCTGTGGGCCCTGGCTCGCCCCCGGCCGTGGCGGTGGACGCGCAGTCAGCTGGCCGGGACCGCCGCCCTGGGGCTCTCCACGGCCGCCATGAACCTTTGCTTCTACCAGGCGATCGAGCGCATTAGCCTGGGCAGCGCGGTGGCCATCGAGTACCTCGGGCCCTTCCTGGTGGCCGCGGTGGGTCGGCGTACGTGGCGGCACCTGGCCTTCGTCGTGCTGGCCGGGGCCGGCGTGTGGGCCCTGGCCCGCCCCGGCGGGGGCATCACGCTGGCCGGGGCGGCATTCGCCCTGGGGTCCGGGACGTTCTGGGCGGGCTACGCGTTCGCGTCTCACCGCGTGGGTTCGACGACGGACGGGTTCGGCGGCCTGGCCGTGGCCATGACGCTTTCGGCGCTGGTCACGCTGCCGTTCTCGCTGCGCGCGCTGCCCGCGATCGGGGCCCACCCGGCGGTGCTGGGGCGCCTGGCCCTCGTCGGGGTGCTGGCGATCGTCCTGGGGTTCGGGGCCGAGCTCGAGGCCCTGCGGCGCATTCGGCCCACGATCGTGAGCGTCCTGCTGGCCCTGGACCCGGCAGTGGCCTTCGTGCTCGGGTGGCTGGTGCTGGGCCAGGGCGTTGACGCGCTGGACCTGCTCGGGCTGGCGCTGGTGGTCAGTGCCGGCATCGGGGTGACGGTGGATGTGACCCGGGGGCCCGGGAGTGGCCTCACTAGGCTGGAGGGGTGAGCGAGCCGCGCACCTTCGCCATCAGGACCTTCGGGTGCCAGATGAACGAGCACGACGCGGAGCGCCTGGCCGGGCGGCTGCGGGCGGCGGGCCTGGTCGGTGCGGTCGACGAGTCCAGCGCCGACGTGGTCGTCTTGAACACCTGCACGATCCGGGAGAACGCCGACCTCAAGCTGTTCAGCGCCCTCGGGCACCTCAAGGCGCGCAAGCGGGAGCATCCCGGCCTGCAGATCGTCGTGGGCGGGTGCCTGGCACAGCACGAGCGCGAGCGGATCCGCGAGCGCGCCAGCTGGGTCGACGTGGTCGTCGGAACGCACAACCTGCTCGAGACGCCGGCGCTGCTGGAGCGCTCCCGCGTCGAGGGCCCCCTCGTCGTCGTGGCCGACGCGCCCGACCCGGTGACCGCGCGCGATCAGGTCCCGGCACTGACGGCCGAGCGGGACGTCCCGTGGGCGGCGTGGATGACGATCCAGACGGGCTGTGACAACTCGTGCAGCTACTGCATCGTTCCCGAGGTGCGTGGCGGCGAGATCAGCCGGCCGATGGAGGACCTGGTGGCCGAGGCCGAGATGCTGGCGCGCCGGGGCGTAACCGAGGTCACGCTGCTGGGCCAGAACGTCAACTCCTACGGCCGTGACCTGACGGGTCGCGGGACGCTCTTTGGTCCCCTGCTGCGGGCCATCGGCGCCGTGGAGGGCATTGAGCGCATCAGATTCACGAGCCCCCATCCCAAGGACCTGCGTCCCGACATCGTCTCCGCGATGGCCGAGACCGGTGCGGTGTGCCCCCAGCTGCACCTGCCGCTGCAGTCGGGGTCCGATCGGGTCCTGAGCGCCATGCGCCGCGGGTACCGCGCCGCGCGCTACCTGGAGCGCCTCGCGATGGCCCGGGCGGCCGTGGCCGACCTGGCGGTCACGACGGACCTCATCGTGGGCTACCCCGGTGAGACCGACGCCGATTTCGAGGACACGCTGGCCGTGGTCGCCGAGGCCCACTACGACGGGGCCTACACCTTCGTGTTCTCGCCGCGCGAGGGCACCCGGGCCGCTGGTCTGGTCGACGCCTTCATCGATCCCGGGGTGGTGCGTGAGCGCTTCGACCGGCTCAAGGAGGTGGTGGACCGCTCGGCGCTGGCGCACCACCAGGCGCGAGTGGGCCGGCTCGAGGAGGTGCTGGTCGAGGGTCCGGGCAAGCGGCCGGGCCAGGTCAGCGGACGCACCCCCCAGGGCAAGCTCGTCCACCTGGCGGCCAGCGACGGCCTGAGCGGTGGCACGCTGGCCGAGGTTCGGATCGACCGGGCGGCGCCCTACTACCTGACGGGCACGGTGACCCGGATCCTGCGCCCACCGCGCCATCGCCGCCGCATCGCCCTGTCGGTGTCGTGAGCGACCGCGTCGCCGTCGCCGTGGTCGGGGCCACGGCGACGGGCAAGTCGGCCGTGACCCACGCGTTCGCGCAACAGCACCCCGGATGCGAGATCGTGATGGCCGACGCCATGGCCGTCTATCGCGGCATGGACCTGGCGACGGCCAAGCCGACGCCGGCCCAGCGCGCCGAGGTCCGCTACCACCTGGTCGACGTGGTGGAGCCCGCCGAGGCCTTCACGGTGGCCGCGTGGCAGGCCGGGGCGCGGACGGCCCTGGCCGACGTGTGGGCGCGCGGGGGCCGCGCGCTGGTCGTGGGGGGCACCGGCCTGTACATCCGGGCCCTGGTCGACTCGCTGACCTTCCCGGGCCAGTTCCCCACGCTGCGGGCCGAGCTCGAGGAGCGCGCCGCCCGCGGCGAGGACCTGGCCGCCCTGCTGCGCGGCGCCGACCCGGCGGCAGCCCGCCGGATCGAGCCAACCAACGCGCGCCGGGTGGTGCGGGCGCTCGAGGTGACCCTGGGGTCGGGTCGCCCGTTCTCGTCCTATGGTCCCGGCCTGGCGACCTACGGGCCACCGCGCCTGCGCCAGGTCGGGCTGCGCGTGCCTCTCGCCGAGCTGGACGCTCGCATCGAGGAGCGGCTGCGCGCGTGGGTGGCCGACGGGCTCGTCGAGGAGGTGCGGGCGCTGGCGGCGCGGCCGGGCGGGCTGGCGGCCACGGCACGCCAGGCCGTCGGCTACCGCGAGCTGCTGGCCTGGCTGGCCCACGGCGGCCGCCTCGAGGACGCCGTCGCGGCGGCCGTGGCCGCCAGTCGCCGACTGGCGCGCCGGCAGGTGCGCTGGTTCGCGCGCGATCCGCGGATCGAGTGGTTCGACGACCCCGAGATCGCGGCCGCGCGCCTCGAGGCGCTGGTGAACGATCGGGAGGGATCCGTGCGAGACTGGGACGCGTGACGCTGAGATTCCTCCAGAAGTGGCACGGAGCGGGCAACGACTTCCTGGTCGACGTGCTCGACTACGGGACTGCCGCATGGTGGACGGCGGACCGGGTGCGGGCGGCCTGTGACCGCCACCACGGCGTGGGGGCTGATGGCGTGGTGGTCGCCGAGGTGGGGGCCGAGGGCCACGCGGGCCACGAGGTCGTGATGTCCCTCTTCAACGCCGACGGGTCGCGGGCCGAGATGTCGGGCAACGGCATCCGCTGCCTGGCCGCCGGCGTGCGCCGAGCCACCCGCGGGCGCTGGACCGAGCTCGACGTCCTGACCGATGCCGGGCTGCGCACAGTGGAGTTCGACCGCGACGACCCCAGTTGGGCCACCGTCGACATGGGTGAGGTCGAGCTGCTCGCCGCGCCCGCGGGCGCCATGGGGGCGGCGCGCGTGGGCAACCCGCACGTGGTGGTGCTCGACGACGCGGCCTGGAGCCACGCCGAGCGCGACGCGCGCGCGGCGGAGCTGTCAGCGGCCGCCGGTGGCGCCAACGTCGAGTTCATCCGCATCGAGCCGACCGGACGGGTCGCGATGCGCGTCCTCGAGCGGGGGGTGGGCTGGACGATGGCCTGTGGCACCGGGAGCTGTGCGGTCGCGGCGGTCCTGCGCGCCCAGGGTCGCGTGGGAGATCGCGTGGTCGTGGCCAATCCGGGAGGCGACCTCGAGGTGAGCCTGCAGGGGGCGCGGGCCCGCCTGCGCGGGCCGGTCGCCTTCGTGGGCAACGTGGAGTGGTCGACGCATTGAGTCCGACGTCGCTGATCGATCGCTCGTTCCGCGAGCGCATCACGCTGGTCGGTGTTATCTTCCCCGGGACGACTGGCGAGGAGATCGAGCGCCAGCTCGACGAGCTCGCGCTTCTGGTCGACACGGCCGGTGCCGACGTGGTTGACCGGATCATCCAGCGCCGCGACCGGCCCGATCCGGCCACGTTCCTCGGGTCGGGCAAGGTGCGCGAGCTGGCCGACCGGTGCCTCGAGTACGACGTGGACACGGTCGTCTTCGAGCACGCCCTGACCCCGGGCCAGCAGCGCAACCTGGAGGGTCTCCTCGGTCGCACGGCGATCGACCGGACGGCGGTGATCTTGGACATCTTCGCCCAGAACGCTCGCAGCCCCGAGGGCCGCGCCCAAGTCGAGCTGGCCCAGCTCGAGTATCGCCTGCCGCGCCTGCGGCGCCACAGCGGGTCCCTGTCCCAGCAGGCGGGCCGGATCGGCACGCGAGGACCGGGCGAGACCCAACTCGAGGTCGATCGTCGCCGCCTGATCCAGCGAACGCACCACCTGCGCGCCGAGCTGCACGAGATCGAGCGGACCCGCACCCTCCAACGCCGCGGTCGCGATCGGGGCCGCCTGCGCGAGGCGACACTGGTCGGCTACACCAACGCCGGCAAGTCTTCGATGCTCAACGCCCTGACCTCGGCGGACGTCATCGTCGAGGACCGGCTCTTCGCCACGCTGGACCCCCGCACCCGCCAGCGCCAGCTGCCCGGAGGCGAGGCGATCCTGATCACCGACACGGTCGGCTTTATCTCCAACCTGCCCCACGAGCTCGTGGAGGCGTTCATGAGCACGCTGCGCTCGGTCCAGCTGGCCGACCTCCTCGTCCACGTGGTCGACGCGTCGAGCCCCTACGCCGAAGAGCAGATCCGGGCCGTGCACGAGGTCTTGGCCGCGATCTCGGCCGACCAGGTCCCCGAGCTGCTGGTCTTCAACAAGGCCGACATCGCCGGCGAGCGCGCCCGCGAGATGGCGGCGGCCTACCCGGGAAGCGTGGTGGCCGCGGCCCGCACCGGGGAGAACCTCGACGAGGTCCTGGGGGCCATCGGGGCCCGGCTGCGCCACCGCGACCGGGTGATGACGGTGCGCGTGCCCCTGGCGCGCGGGGACGTCCTGGCGGCCGCGCATCGCGAGGGCGACGTCCTCGAGACGCGCGTCGACGACGATGCGCTGGTCGTGACGGTGGCCGTGGACCCGGCGGGCGAGGCGCGCCTCGAGCGCTGGAGGGTCCGGTGAGCTTCGTGCTCCCGCCGTATCCCTACGAGCGCCTGGAGCCCCTTCGCGCCCTGGCGGCCGCCAGCGCGGGTGGGCTGCTCGACTGCTCGGTCGGCACGCCGATCGACGAGCCGCCAGCCTTCGTGGCTGACGAGCTGGCGCGGGCCGGGGGCGTGCGGGGCTATCCGAGCTCGGCCGGTTCGGCCGAGCTGCGGGCCAGTGCCCGCGGGTGGCTCCAGCGTCGCTTCGACGTCGCGGTGGGCCCCGACGAGCTGGCCGTGTGCGTGGGCACCAAGGAGTTCGTGGCCAGTCTGGCCGGCTACCTGCGGCTGCGCTCCGGGGACCGCGACACCGTCTTGTACCCCGAGATCAGCTACCCAACCTACGCCATGGGCGCCACCCTGGCGGGGCTGCGCGCGGTGGCGGTGCCGCGCCGCGAGGGACGCCTGGACGTGGACGCGATCTCCGCCGACGACGCCCGACGTGCCCTGGTGCTGTGGGCGAACGCCCCGGCCAACCCCAGTGGGGAGCTCGAGGACTTCGCGGCCGTGGCGCGCTGGGGTCGCGCGCACGGCGTCGTCGTGGCCAGCGACGAGTGCTACGCGGACTACACGTGGGACGGCGCGCCCGCGAGCATCCTGCAGACCGGGAGCGATGGGGTGCTGGCCGTCCACTCGGTCTCCAAGCGGTCGAACCTCGCGGGGGCGCGGGTGGGCTTCTACGCGGGTGATGCCGAGATGGTCGCCTTCCTTCGCCTGGTGCGTCAGCACGCCGGCCTCATGGCGGCGGGACCGACGCAGGCGGTCGCGCAACGCGCCTACGAGGACGACGAGCACGTCGAGATCCAGCGCCGGCGTTACCGCGAGCGCCTGGAGATCCTGGCTGGCGGACTGGGGCGCGTCGGGATCGACGCCCCGCTGCCGGCCGGCGGCTTCTACCTGTGGGCGTCGCGGCCGGGGGTCGATGGCTGGGAGCTGGCGCGCGAGCTGGCGCAGCGGGCGGGTCTGGTCGTGAGTCCCGGTGAGTTCTACGGCGTGGCCGGCGCCGGCCACGTGCGCCTCGCCGTGGTCCAGCCCACCGAGCGGCTGGCCGCGGCCGCGCGACTCCTCACCTAGTCCGGCCGGCCCTACCATGGGCTCGTGACGAGCCTCGAGCAGCGCATCGGCGAGTGGCATGACCGCATCGAGACGCTCGACCCGTCCCACACCGAGGCGCGGCGGGACGTCGAGCTGGTCCTCGCCCAGCTGGACGACGGGCGCGTGCGCGTGGCCGAGATCGACGCCGGCGGCGACGTGGTGGTTCACGAGTGGGTGCGCCAGGCGATCCTGCTGGCCTTTCGCCTGCGGGGCCTCGAGCGCCAGGAGGTCGGTCCCTTCGAGTACGTCGACCGACTCGAGCTGAAGGGCGACCTGGAGCGGCGCGGGGTCCGCGCCGTCCCCGGCGCGATCGCGCGCCGGGGCAGCTACCTCGCCCCGGGGGTCGTGCTCATGCCCAGCTTCGTCAACATCGGAGCCTGGGTGGGGCCGGGCACGATGGTGGACACGTGGGCGACCGTCGGCAGCTGCGCCCAGATCGGGGCCAACGTGCACCTGGCGGGCGGGGTCGGCATCGGCGGCGTGCTGGAGCCCCCGGGAGCCGCCCCGGTGATCATCGAGGACGACGCCTTCATTGGGAGCCGGAGCATCATCGTCGAGGGGGCGCGGGTCGGCCGCGGCGCGGTGGTGGGGGCCGGTACGGTCCTCAACCCCTCGATCCCGGTGATCGACGCGAGCTCGGGCGAGGAGGTTGCTCGAGGCTACGTTCCCGACTACGCCGTGGCCGTCGCGGCTCAGCGCCGGCGCGAGTTTCCTGGAGGGGAGTTCTTCTTGCCGTGCGTCTTGATCATCCGGCGTCTGAGCGAGGGGGAGCGGCACGACAAGGCGGCCCTCAACCAGGTGCTGCGGGACCACGGGGTCGCGCCGTGAGCTCCCTGGCGCGGGCCTACGAGTACGTGACGACGGCGTCGGTGAGCCGCGGGGAGGCACGCCTGGCCACCGAGATCGAGACGACGCTGCGCACCGCGTCCCACCTGCGGGTCGAGCGGATCGGGGACAACGTGGTGGCCGCCACGCGGGGCACGGCCAACCGGCGGGTCCTCCTGGCCGGTCACCTGGACACGGTGCCCGGCGACCTCGGGCGCGTGCGCTGGGACCGCGAGGAGCTCACCGGGCTCGGTGCGGTCGACATGAAGGGGTCGCTCGCGGTCATGGTGGAGCTGGCCATCGCCCCCCCACCGTCGGGGGTGGAGTTGACCTGGGTCTTCTACGCGCGCGAGGAGGTGTCGCGGTCCGAGTCGGGACTCCTGGAGATCGCGGCCCTGCGCCCCGACCTCCTGCAGGCCGACGTCGCGGTGGTCGGGGAGCCCACGGGGGGTGCCGTCGAGGCGGGGTGCCAGGGGTCGCTGCGCGTGCGGATCACGACGCGCGGGGTGGCGGCCCACACCGCTCGCCCCTACCGGGGTCGCAACGCCATCCACCGCCTGGGCGCGGTGGTCGAGCGCGTCGCTAGGTACGCTCCGCGCCGCGTCACCCTCGACGGCGTCGCCTTCGCCGAGCAGCTCCAGGTGGTGCAGATCGCCGGGGGCATCGCGACCAACGTCGTGCCCGACGAGGCGTCGTGCGTCATCAACCACCGCTTCGCCCCCGATCGCGACATCGCATCGGCCAGCGAGTGGCTGCGCGAGTACGTGGCCGACGTGCTGGACGAGCGCGACGACCTGGTGGTCGAGGACGCCGCGCCGGCGGCCAGCCCACGCCTGGACGACCCGCGCCTGGCCCAGCTGGTCGAGCTGAGCAGCCAGCCGGTGCGCGCGAAGGTGGGCTGGACCGATGTGGCGACGCTCAACGAGCTGGGCATCGCGTCGACGAACTTCGGTGCGGGCGATCCCGAGCTGGCCCACCACCGTGACGAGCGGATCACCCGGGCTGAGCTCGAGGCGTACGCCGACGTGCTGGGTCGGTGGCTGGCCGCGATGGGCTCGTAGAGGCCCCTAGAGGTAGGTGCGCAGGACCGACACGACGCGTCCGTAGATCGTGACGTCGGCCGCGGCGAACTCCATGGGCTCGAGGTGCGCGTTCTCGGGCTTCAGCACCACGCGCGAGCCCTGGGGAAAGTAGCGCTTGATGGTGGACTCGCCGTCGGGAATGCCCGCGACCACGATCTCGCCGATCTCGGCGGTCTTCTGACGCGCCACCACGACGAGGTCGCCGGGCAGGATCCCGGCCTCGATCATCGAGGTGCCGCGCACCCGCAGAACGAAGCAGTCGCTGCGACCCACGAGCGCCTCGGGCAGCGAGATCGTCTCGTGGTCGGTCTCCTCGCCCAGGACACCCGTGCCGGCGGCCACGTCACCGATGAGCGCGAGCTCGCGCACGCCTCCGGCCACCGGGGGCGCGGCCGGCATCCTCACGGTCAGCGTTCGGGGCTGCTGCGGGTTCTTGGCCAGGTAGCCGGCCGTGCGCAGCACCGAGATGTGGTTGGCGACGGTGGCCGGCGACTTCAGGCCCACGTGGTCACCGATCTCGCGGATCGTGGGGGGAAAGCTTCGCTCCCTCTGGCAGGTGGCGATGTACTCCAGGATCTGTCGACGGATGGGGGACAGGACCTCAGCCATAGCACTTCCTCTCACGAACACCTGTTCGCAGTGTACCGCGCCGGGGGCCTCTCGGCACTTACCGACGTCTGCGCCACGCCGGGCCGGGACGGGGCGACGGCGCACTGAGCAAGGTCGGGCCAGGGACACTGCTACTGTGCTGCGATGGCCACGGTGGCCTGTGCTGTTTCCGACGATCGTCGCATGGACGCGTTGCTGCTTCTGCGGGGGGGTCGACGGAAGTGGAAGTGACACATTTGAGGAGGACGAGCTGATGAAGCTCCGGTTCAACAAGACGGTGGCGGCCGTCACGTCGAGCGCCGTGTTGCTGATGGCAGCGCCCACAGTGGGCGTCGTTTCGGCATCGGCGTCAGGCGTGCCGACGTACACCATCGGCTATCAAGGTCCGCTGTCGGGCAGCTACGCGTACTTGGGCGAGTACATGTACTACGGGGCGCTCGTGGCGATCAACAACGCCAACGCGGGAACGAAGTTCGGCAAGCTGCCCTTCAAGCTGAAGCTGGCGCGCTACGACGACCAGGGCTCGTCGACGCTGGCGCCGTCCCAGGCGCAGGCGGCGATCCAGAACCCATCGCTGGTCGCGGTCGTCGGCCCGGCGTTCTCGGGGGCGACGGAGGCGTCGGAGCCCTTCTACTCCAAGAACCACGTGGCGACGGTGAGCCCGTCGGCTACGGCGGCTGCTCTGGCCAAGGGCAACCGGAACAACTTCATGCGGGTGGTCGCCGGTGACGACGTCCAGGGCGCGGCGGACGCCAACTTCCTGGTCAAGACGCACCACGCCAAGAGCGTGGTCGTCATCAACAACGGCTCGTTCTACGGCGCCGGCCTGGCGGCGGTCGTCTCCAAGCAGGCCAAGAAGGATGGCGCGAGCGTTACCAACTACACCGACCCGACGACGGGCTCCTGCGGTGGCACGGCCTCGACGACGGAGTACAGCGCCACGGCAACGCAGATCATGGCCGCGCACCCTGACGCCGTCTACTTCGGTGGGTACTACTGCGGCTTCGGCCTCCTGCTCGGCGCCCTGTCGAGTGCTGGCTACACCGGCACCATCATGTCGGACGACGGCTCCTGGTCGATCGGACTCTTCGGCGACACCACGCCGCCGACGGCGGCCAACGGGGTGTACGTCAGCGAGGCGGGCGGCGGCAACGCGAACCTGACCGGCAAGCTGGCCAGCCAGTTCCAGAAGCTGTCCCACCAGAAGGCCCAGGGCGCGACCTACGCGGCCCAGGCCTACGACGCGACCAACATGATCATCAAGGCGATGCTCTCGATCAAGCGGTCGCCCAAGATCAAGGTCCTGCGCAGCCAGCTCATCGTCGAGCTGCACAAGCTGACCTACAAGGGCGTGACGGGAACGATTCACTTCCAGGGCAACGGTGACCTGAGCCGCAACTCGATCGTGGAGTTCGCTCAGGCCAACGCGACGACCAAGACGTTCAAGGTCGTCGGCCACAGCTGAGCCAGTTGTAAGTTCCGCAGTTCCACGGAGCGGGCGCCGCGAGACATCTCGCGGCGCCCGCACCGTGCCAATACCTGGAGAGTTCGGTGGGCGCATTCGGGCACTTTCTGATTAGCCACTTCGCGACGCTGCGCCTGGAGTTCTGGGGCCTGCTGGTCGGTGGTGTCGCCAACGGTCTCATCTACGGGATGGTGGCGGTCGGGTACACGCTGGTGTACGGCGTCTTGCGACTGATCAACTTCGCCCACTCCGAGATCGTCATGACTGGCGGCTTCACCAGCTACTTCGTGCTGCGAGGGCTCATCGGGACGTCCATTCCCAACGGCTGGGCGACGGTCGGGGTCATTGCCGTGGGCATGGTGGCGGGCGGCGTCTCGGGTGCCGTCATGGCCATGCTGGTGGAGCGCGTGGCCTACCGACCCCTCCGCCGACGACGGGCGCCCCAGCTGGCCTACCTGATCAGCGCCATCGGTGCCTCCTACTTCCTGTTCAACTTGGCGGGCAAGGAGTTCGGGCGCGTTCTCCTGTCGGTGCCCCAGCCCTACATCAACCACCCGATCTTCTCGATCTTTGGCGCACCCGTTCAGCTGTACTACCTGGTGATCGTCATCGCCAGCGCGGTGATGCTCCTTGGGGCGGACCAGTTCGTCGGACGCACCCGTCTGGGGCGGGGCCTGCGGGCCGTTGCCCAGGACTCCGAGACGGCGTCGCTCCTCGGCGTCGACGTCAACCGCACCATTGCTCTGACGTTCGCCCTGGGCGGAGCCCTCGGAGGGATCGGCGGGTTCCTCCTGGGCCTGGGAACGGGCGTCGTCTACACCATGGGCTTCGTGCCCGCTCTCAAGGCCTTCACCGCCGCGGTGCTGGGGGGCATCGGCAACCTCCGCGGCGCCATGATCGGTGGCCTCCTGCTCGGCGTGGTCGAGAGCCTGTCGATTGCCTTCGTCCAGCCCGCCTACATCGACGTGGTGGCCTTCGGGATCCTGGTCCTGGTCCTGCTGGTACGTCCGACGGGGATCCTCGGCGAGCGACTCGGGCGGGCCGCATGAGCCGCGTCCGGCTCGCCTGGCACTCGCCGGCATCGCGGCGCCTCGTGACCTCACTGGCGACGATGGCCGTCGTCGCGCTGATGACCGGCCCCTCGGGCTCGGCGACCCAGCCCACGGTGGGGCCGAGCGGCTCCTTCGGCGAGCACGTCTCCATATTCGGGCTCTTCCCCGGCCCGCGGTGGCTGCTCTTCTTCCTCTTCTCCCTGGTGATGTGGGGCATTTGGAGTCTCTGGCTGCGTCGCGGGACGTCCCTGAAGGCGGTGGCGAGCACGCTCACGACGCCCCCGAAGCGGGCATTTGGTCACCGACCCGTTCGCTGGGGCTTCTACATCGTGCTGATCGGCGTGGGTGTCATCTTCCCGCATCTGATCACCAGCCAGTACTGGCAGAGCGTGATGGTCGAGCAGATTGGCGTCTTCGTCCTGCTGGCGCTCGGCCTCAACGTCGTGGTCGGGTTCGCCGGGCTCCTCGACCTGGGGTTCGTGGCCTTCTACGCGATCGGCGCGTACGCCACCGCCTGGGTGACCGGCTCCCTGCCCACGCCGGCCCCCTTCGGCGTCCACCTGAATCCGTTCTTCGCGATCCCGGTGGCCATCGCGCTGGTGATGGTCGCGGGTGTCTTGCTCGGGACGCCGACGCTGCGCCTGCGGGGTGACTACCTGGCGATCGTCACGCTCGGCTTCGGGGAGATCATCACCATCTTCGCCAACAACCTCTACGGCATCACCGGAGGGTCCTACGGCTCTGGCGGCGTGACCGGTCGGCACGGCATCCCGCACTTCTCGATCAACCTCGGGCCCATCCACTATCAATGGACCCTGAATCCGGTGCCCTACTACTACCTGATCCTGGTGTTCGTCGTGATCTTCATCGCGGCGTTCTCGCTGCTCGAGCACTCTCGGGTCGGGCGAGCCTGGACGGCGATCCGTGAGGACGAGGTGGCGGCCGAGTCGGTGGGCATCAACCCGCTCAAGTACAAGGTCATGGCCTTCGCCATCGGTGCGGCGAGCGCTGGCTTCGCCGGGGTGATGACGGCGGCCCAGTCGATCTTCATCTTCCCGGCGACGTTCACCTTGCAGGTCTCGATCAACATTCTCGCGCTGGTCATCTTCGGGGGCATGGGCTCCATCGCTGGCGTCGCCGTGGGGGCCATGGTGATCCAGACCGGGTCGATGTACCTCCTGCACTCGCCACCCGCGGGCTATCAGCCGGCCGACCTGTACATGTACCTGGGGGCACTGCTGATCGTCACGATGATCTTCCGGCCCATGGGGCTGATCCCGTCGCGTCGTCGTCGTCGAGAGATCGTGCTGACCGAGGCGGGCGAGGGGCACATGAACGAGGTCCTGTCGGGGGAGAACCCGTGAGCGAGTCGATCTTCGTCGTGGACCACGTGACCCTGCGCTTTGGTGGCGTGGTCTCGCTGAACGACGTGTCGCTGCGCATGGACCGCGGGGAGATCTTGGCCGTGATCGGTCCCAACGGGGCGGGCAAGACATCCCTGTTCAATTCGCTGACCGGCGTGTACCGCCCCCAGGACGGCTCGATCACCTTGACCCTCCGCGACGGGTCGACCATGGAGGTGATCGGGAAGAAGGCCTACCGCGTCAGCGCCGCCGGTGTCGCACGAACGTTCCAGGCGTCTCGGATGTTCAGCGCGCTGACGGCCTACGAGAACGTCAAGATCGGCGCCGAGTCGCACCGGGGGATCGGCGTCGTGGGCGCCATGCTCCGTGGGCCCCTGACGCGCCGCGACGAGCGCCAGTCCGACGACCGGACCGTCGAGCTCCTGCGATTCGTGGGGCTGCAGGATCGGGCCAACGCCATCTCGTCGTCCCTCTCCTACGGCGACCGACGGCGCCTAGAGATCGCCCGCGGTCTGGCGACCCAGCCCCAAGTCCTCCTGCTCGACGAGCCGGCCGCCGGGACTAACCCCTCCGAGAAGCGGGAGCTGGCCAGCTTGATCCGTCGGGTGCGCGACGAGATGGGCGTGTCGATCCTGCTGATCGAGCACGACATGAAGCTGGTGATGTCCCTGGCCGAGCGGCTCTACGTCTTGAACTTCGGGAGCGTCATCGCCGAGGGGAACCCCGATGAGGTTCGCGCCAACCCCGTGGTCATCGACGCGTATCTCGGGACCACCACCACGGCGGAGGCCTGATGAAGCTCGAGGTACGCGAGGCGGTCGTCCGTTACGGAGCGATCACCGCTCTGCACGGGGTGTCCTTCGAAGTCGACGAGGGCGAGATCGTGACTCTGCTCGGGGCCAACGGGGCCGGCAAGACGACGACCCTGCGGATGCTCTCGGGCCTCCATGGCGTGACCAGCGGCCAGATCCTGTTCGAGGGCCGCGACGTGTCGAGCACGCCCGCCCACGAGTTCATCTCGCTCGGCATCGGCCACGTGCCCGAGGGCCGCCGCATCTTCCCGCAGATGACGGTGGAGGAGAACCTGGAGATGGGCGCCTTCGCGCGCAAGGGCGCCTACAGCGAAGATCTCGAGCGCATGTACACGACCTTCCCCATCTTGAAGGAGCGCCGCAAGCAGCTCGGCGGCAACCTGTCGGGTGGGGAGCAGCAGATGCTGGCCATCGGCCGGGCCCTGATGGGACAGCCCCGGCTGCTGCTGCTCGACGAGCCGTCGATGGGACTGGCACCCATGGTGGTCGAGGCGATCTTCCGCATCATCGGTGAGATCCGGGACGCGGGGACGACGATCCTGCTGGTGGAGCAGAACGCCGCTCAGGCACTGCGCCTCGCCGACCGCGGCTACGTCCTGGAGAACGGTCGCATCGCCCTGGCCGACCGGGCCGACGTGCTGCTCACCGATCCGCGGGTGCGGGCGGTCTACCTGGGAGAGGACGCGGGCTGACCCGCGGCACCTGACGGTCCGGGACTCCTCACGTCCGGTGGTCGGAGGTATAGTTACTTAACGTTAAGTAACAACTGAAGGGGTCTGGATGAGCGCGTTACGCGACCCGGGCGATCACCGCTACCGCTGGATCGCTCTGACCAACACCACGCTGGGCATCTTCATGGCGACGATCAACGGCTCGATCATCCTGATCTCGCTGCCTGCGGTGTTCCGCGGCGTGGGCATCAACCCACTGGCGCCGAGCAATGTCGGCTATCTCCTGTGGCTGCTCCAGGGTTACCTGCTCGTGACGGCGGTGCTGGTCGTGAGCCTCGGACGCCTCGGAGACATCATGGGCCGGGTGCGGATCTACAACCTGGGCTTCGCCGTGTTCACGGGGGCGGCGATCCTGCTGTCGGTGGACCCCCTGCGAGGCGGTGGTGGCGCCCTGTGGCTGGTGATCTGGCGGGTCGTCCAGGGCGTGGGCGGGGCGATGCTGTTCGCTAACTCGAGCGCCATCATCGTGGACGCCTTTCCGGAAGATCGTCGCGGGTTCGCCGTGGGCATCAACCAGGTGGCTGCCATCGGCGGCTCCTTCGTGGGCCTGATCCTGGGGGGCCTCCTGTCGATCGTCGACTGGCGGATCATCTTCTGGGTGTCCGTGCCCTTCGGGCTGCTCGGAACGGTGTGGGCGTACATCAGCCTGCACGACAACGGCGTGCGCACGCCCGCTCACATCGACTGGTGGGGCAATGCCACCTTCGCGGTCGGGCTGACCTCGATCCTGGTCGGCATCGTGTACGGGATCCAGCCCTACGGGACGAGCGCGATGGGCTGGGCGTCTCCCCTGGTGGTCTCGACGATGACCATCGGCGCCGTCTTCCTCGTGGGGTTCTTGTGGATCGAGATGCACGTCGCCGAACCGATGTTCAACCTGCGCCTCTTTCGCATCCGAGCGTTCGCCGCGGGTAGCGCCGCCGGCTTCTTGTCGGCGGTCGCCCGGGGAGGCCTGCAGTTCATGCTGATCATCTGGCTCCAGGGCATCTGGCTGCCGCTGCACGGCTTCAGCTTCACGTCGACGCCCCTGTGGGCGGGCATCTACCTGCTGCCGCTGACTCTGGGGTTCCTGGTGGCGGGGCCTCTCTCGGGTGCGGTGTCGGATCGGCGCGGAGCGCGGACCTTGTCGACGACCGGCATGGGGCTGTTCGCGCTGAGCTTCATCGGGCTGCTGTTGATACCCACGAACTTCCCCTACTGGGCCTTTGCCCTCATGGTGGCGCTCAATGGCGTCGGCGGCGGGATGTTCTCGGCGCCCAACACCACCGCGGTCATGAACGCGGTCCCGCCCGCGCAACGCGGAGCCGCGGCCGGCATCCAGTCGGCGTTCATGAACGCCGGCATGGTCCTCTCCATCGGCATCTTCTTCTCGCTGATGGTGGCGGGTCTGACCAACTCGCTGCCCGGATCGCTGCTGCGTGGCCTGTCGCGCCACGGCGTCGCTCCCGCGACCGCCCACGCGGTATCCCATATCCCAGCAGTGGCCAGCATCTTCGCATCGTTCCTCGGCTACAACCCGCTGCGCACGCTGCTGGTGTCGCCGGCGGTGGCCCACGTGACGCACGCCCAGTGGGTGGCCCTGACGAGCAAGGCATTCTTTCCCAGCCTCCTCGTGAGCCCCTTCCACCGTGGTCTGATCATCGTCTTCCTGGCCGCATTCGTCATGAGCATCATCGGTGCCGTCGCCTCGGTCCTGCGCGGGGGCCGCTTCGTCTTCAAGCACCACACCCCCCATGAGCACGTGGGCGATATGACCCTCGTGGGCGGCGCGGTGCCCGGTGAGGTGGCCATCGAGAGCGACGTGGTGCGATGACCAAGCGGGTGGTGAGCACGGCGGCGCGGCTGCAGCTGGTCACCGGACGCCTGATGCGCATGATCCGGCGGCACGGCGCAGCCGGCCTGTCGGCATCCCAGATCTCGGCCCTGGCGACCATCGAGGAGTGGGGACCGCTGCGCATGAGCTCGCTCGCCACGCACGAGTCGCTGGTCGCCCCGGCGGCCACGCGCCTGGTCGCGGGCCTGGAGGAGCGGACCTTGATCCGGCGCTGCGCCGACCCGGCCGATGGTCGAGCAGCGCTGGTCTCCCTGACCCCCGAGGGCTCCGCGACCCTGGCGGCGCTGCGCCGCGCCCGGGCGGTCGGGATCGAGGAGCGCCTGGCGACGCTGACCGCATCCGAGCGCGAGGTCTTGGAGCAGGCCCTGCCGATTCTGGAGCGGCTCGCCCAGTCCTGAGGACCGTTGGGACGTCGCGACGAAGGGAGCGACGTGGACGACAGCGCGCAGTGTTGGCAGGACGTGGCGGCGGTGCTGGCGGCCGGGATCGACCGGCTGATCCTGTACGGCCCACCGGGCACCGGCAAGACCTACGCGGCGCTGCACCTCGAGACGGGGGGCGCGGGGGCCGAGCGCCTCACGTGCACCGAGGACCTCACGTCGGCCGAGGTCATCGGGTCGTGGATGCCCCGGGGCGATGGCAGTTGGGCGTGGCGGCTCGGACCAGCGCTGCGCGCCTGGACGGCCGCGGGTGGCCGGGGCGGGCGGCTCGTGGTCGACGAGATCGACCGCGCGTCGGGCGACGCCCTGTCGACGCTGCTGACCGTGACCGACTCGACGGCGTCAGCTCGCTGGCGCAACCCCGAGACCGGTGAGTGGCTGACACCCGGTCCGGGATTCTCCGTCGTCGTGACGACGAACCTGGACGAGCTCGAGGACCTGCCGGCTCCGTTGCGCGACCGGTTCGCGGTCCGCATCCGCATCGACCGCCCGCCGGTCGACGCCGTGGCCAGCCTCAGTGGTGACCTGCGCCAGGCGGCTCTGGCCGGGTCGCTCGCCGAGGGCGAGCGCCGGACGTCGCTGCGCAGCTTCTACGCGTTCGACCAGCTGCGAAACCATCTGGGGGGCAACGAGGCCGCCCGGCTGGTCTTCGGCGAGGAGCGCGCCCCCGACATCTTGGACGCGCTGCGCGTCGCCGCGCTGCGGTGAGCGTCTATCCCGAGATCGCCGCGCTGCGTGACGACGTCGCGCCCGGCGCCTGGCGCATCGAGCGGGGGTCCCGACGTCGGGGCGACGCCAGCTGCGACTTGGGGGGACGGGTGCTGCGCGTGCCCCTGGGTGCCGATGCCAGTGCGCGAGCCGTGCGCGCCCACGAG
The DNA here is from genome assembly GCA_049965035.1 of Acidimicrobiales bacterium. Lineage (GTDB taxonomy): Bacteria > Actinomycetota > Acidimicrobiia > Acidimicrobiales > RAAP-2 > RAAP-2. The sequence continues at coordinate 11,895 of JBMFWS010000002.1, read as the reverse complement.
CTGATCCACGCGCGGGTCAGTCCGGCTAGCGCGTCCGTGCTGCCCGTGGGCGTCACGCCTCGGGCTCTGGAGTGCGCCGAGGAGTTTCGCGTCAACGCGATCGGCGCCCGCCTGGGCTTTCCCGTCGACGAGCTGGTGGACGGTTCGGAGCGGCGCGGCGGCGAGCGGCTCGCCCAGGCGGGGGAGTGGGACGAGGCGCTGTGCTTCTGGCTCGCGGTCCTGGGCACGGGGGCCGAACGCGGGTACCTGGCGGGCATCCGGCGGCACAGTCCCGACTGGGCGGGCGCCCTGCGGGCGGTGCGCACGCGGGTTCTCACCGTGGTCAAGGATCGCGGGCCGGCCGAGCTGGGCAGCACTGTCTTGGGAAGTGAGGGGCTGCCGCTCGGCTACACGGAGGTCACCATCCCGGTGGCGCGCCTGGTGAGCAGCCTGCTCGGCCAGCCGCCGGGTCCGGGGGACGAGGGCCGCCGGCGCGTGCGCGAGCGGCTGCGGCTGCCGCCGGGGCGCCTGGCGGCGACGGGGCGCTTCGCGGATCTGGTGCTGGGGCCGGATCTGGCCGTGCGGAGTCGCCACGCATCCGGGTCGCCGCGGTGGCGGCCGAGTGTCGAGGGCGTCGCGCTGCGCTACCCCAGCCGACTGCTGGTTGACGATCAGCGTCGCGCGTTCGCCCACCGGGTACCGGGGCGCGGCGGCGTGGTCGTGCTGGACCAGTCCGGCTCGATGGATCTGCAGCCGGCGCAACTGGCGGACCTGGTGGCGCGCGCGCCGGGCTCGTGGGTCCTCGGCTACAGCCATCGGCCCGGTGACGACGGCTCGACGCCCAACGCCTGGATCCTCGCGGATCCCCGCCACCAGGTGGCGGTGCCGCCGCGCGGTCACGTCGGCAACGGTGTGGACGGGCCCGCGCTGGCGTGGGCCCTGAGGCGTCGGCGGCCCGGTGAGCCCGTCGTATGGGTCACCGACGGGCAGGTCACCGACTCGAACGACTTCGCCAGTGCCCACCTGGCGGTCCAGTGCGCCCGGCTGGTGCGCACGCGGCGCATCGTCCTGGTGCGCGACCTCGACGAGGCGGGCGATGTCCTGCGAGGTCGCCGGCCGCGTCATCGAGCGGCCAGCTTCGGACGCGTGGGACGGGCGCTCGCGACACTGGAGGCGGGCTGACCAGGAACAACGAGAGCACTAGCGGACCGAACACCCGTTCGCTAGACTACGAACGCGTGTTTGTAGGAGGGATGATGGTCGCACAGGTCGTGACAGTCGAGCCGGTGGTCGCACCGCGCCACCTGCGCCTCGTGGAGGCACCGAGCGGGCCGACCCTCACCGCGCGCCGGGCCCAGCGGGCCCGGCGCCGGTCGCGCCGCCACGTCGGGGGTGCGCTGGCCGTCCTGGTGGCGGCCGGGGCGGTCCTGGGCTCGCGGTCGCTCGCGTGGGGCGGCGCCACGGCGGCTGGCCTGCCCACCGACCTCGCCACCGGGTCGCAGCCCGCGGCGGGCAGCGTGTACGTGGTGGCTCCGGGTGAGTCGCTGGGCGACATCGCCGCGATTCTGAACCCGGTGGACCCCGCGGCCGCGCGCCGCGCCCTGGTGGCCGAGCTGGGCTCGCCGGTGGTGCTGGCGGGTGAGCACATCGTGGTGCCCTGACCCCCAAGGGACCGTCGCGGGCCGTGTATCCTTCCGTGATGCGCTGTCCGTACTGCGCGGCCGGTGAGGACCGGGTCGTGGACTCTCGGGTGGCCGAGGATGGCTCGGCCATCCGTCGCCGACGCGAGTGCGCGGTGTGCGGCCAGCGCTTCACCACGTTCGAGCGCATCGAGGAGGCGGCCCTGGTCGTCGTCAAGCGCTCCGGAGGGCGTGAGGCCTTCGATGGCGCCAAGCTGCTGGCGGGCATGGTGGCGGCCGCCAAGAACCGACCGGTGGACGAGTCCGTCCTCATCGGCGTGGTATCGCGGATCGAGGAGCAGATGCGGGCCCGGGGAGGCGACGTCCCCTCCGAGGACATCGGTCGGGCGGTGCTCGACGCACTGCGCGCGATCGACGACGTGGCCTACGTCCGCTTCGCCTCGGTCTACAAGGGCTTCGAGGGGACCGAGGACTTCGCCCGCGAGATCGGTCTGCTGGTGAAGGCCACCGCCCCCAAGATCCACTCCTAGTGCGCGCACTCCGTCTGCAGCCGCGTCGGGCTCTCGCGGTCTACGCGCATCCCGACGATGCGGACGTCGCCGCGGGCGGGATGCTGGCCCAATGGGCTCACGATGGCGCCGACGTGGCGCTGGTGGTGGTGTGTGACGGCTCGAAGGGCTCGCACGGCCACTCGGTGGACGGTCCAGCGCTGGCCACGCGGCGGCGCGGGGAAGTGGATCGCGCCGCCGAGATCCTCGGACTGACCGAGGTGGTGCGTCTGGGCGTGCCCGATGGCGAGGTCGACAACGACCTGTCTCTGCGCTCCCACCTGGTGCGCGTCGTGCGCGAGCACCGTCCCGAGGTGGTCGTGGGGCCCGATCCCACGGCCGTTTTCTTCGGGGGTGTCTACGTGAATCACCGCGACCACCGCGAGACGGGCTGGGCCCTGCTGGATGCCGTGGCCCCGGCGGCGGGAATGCCCCTGTACTTTCCCGACGCCGGCCCGCCCCACCAGGTTGGGCGTCTGCTGCTATCGGGCACCCAGGAGCCCGACGTCGTCGTCGACATCTCGCGCACCATCCAGTCCAAGACCGCGGCGGTGCTGGCTCACGCCTCCCAGCTGGGCACCGAGGATGGCGAGATCCGCGAGATCGTGGCGGTGCGGGCCGAGCAGGCCGGGCGGCCGGTGGGCGTGGCGTACGGTGAGGCGTTCCGGAGTGTCGAGCTCACCTGGTAGCGAGCCGCGCATCGACGACGCGCCGGTGCTGCACGTCGACCTGGACGCCTTCTTCGCCTCGGTCGAACTCCTCGACGACCCGTCCCTGCGGGGGCGTCCGGTCGTGGTGGGCGGGGGGAGCGCGCGCGGGGTCGTGGCCAGCGCCACCTACGAGGCGCGGCGTTTCGGCGTGCGCAGCGGCATGGCGACGGCCCTGGCGCGGCGCGCGTGCCCGGACCTGGTGGTCGTTCCGGGGCACTTCGAGCGCTACGAGGAGTTCTCGCGCCGGTTCCGGTCCCTGGTCCTGGACCTGACGCCCATCGTTGAGCCCCTGGGCCTCGACGAGGCCTTCGCCGACCTGCGGGGACGGCGCCGCCTGGCCCCGGGCCCCCTCGAGCTGGCGCGGGGCCTGCGCCAACGGATCTCTGAGGAGCTCGGCCTCCAGAGCGCGGTCGGGGTGGCGCGCACGAAGCTGTTCGCCAAGTTGGGGTCGAAGCGCGCCAAGCCCCGCGTCGGGCCGCGCGGGATCTCTCCGGGACCCGGAGTCCTGTGGGTCTCGCCGCACCTGGAGGCCGAGTGGCTCGAGACACTGCCCGTGGATGCACTGTGGGGTGTCGGCCCCGCGACGGCGGCCAAGCTCGGGCGGCTCGGCCTGCGCCACGTGCGGGACCTACGCGGCCTCGATCCCCACGTGCTGGCGACCCAGGTGGGCCCGGCGATGGCTGGCCAGCTGGCGGCCTACGCCCGAGGCGAGGACCCCCGCGAGGTGGTGGCGGACCGGGTCGCGAAGTCGGTGGGCCACGACGCGACCTTCGCGGTGTCGCGCCAGACGCGCGCGGAGCTGGGCGCCGATCTGCGCGCTCACGCGGAGGTCGTGGCCACCGCGCTGCGCGAGCGCGGCGTGGTGGCCCACACCGTCACCGTGGTCGTGCGCTACGACGATCGCACCTCGGTGTCGAGGTCCCAGACGCTGGACTTCGGCATTGACGACGCGGGCGGGCTGCGACAGGTCGCCTCCGCCCTGCTGGCGTCGGTGCCGCTCAGCCAGGCGGTGCGGCTGCTCGGACTCTACGCCGGCAGCCTGCGGCCTCGCGCGGGAGCTGAGGTCCAGATGCGCCTCGACGTCGACGTGGCCGGCGGCGACGTGCTGAGCGCGGCGGCCGCCAGCTCGCGCCAGCACCAGGGCGATCGCGCCGCCCTGCGCGACGCCATCGACGAGATCCGGCGGCGCTTCGGCCGCACGGCCCTGGGCACGGCGGCCGACTTGGGAGTCGGCGGGGTCGAGCCGCCGCGCCAGCGCGGTCGCGCGGCCTTCGGACCTGACCAGGAGGCTCCGGGGCACTGACTTACACTGGGGCGAGGAGGTGATGGTGGCACGCTACGTGGTCTTCGGCATCATCACGCTGGCGATCGTGATCGTGCTGGCGTCGCTCATCGCGTCCGCGATCGCCCTGCTGGCCAAGCTGGGCTTCATCGTGCTCGTGGTGGTCGTGGTCTGGATCTACTGGCGCCTGCGACACTCGAAGTCGGCAAAGTAGGGGCGCCTAGGTGATCTCCGGTCGCAGGTAGAGGCGCACACCTCCCAGGACCAGGAGCAGGCTGATCACCAGGGCTGTGAGCACCGGTCCGATCCAGGGTACGGGGATCAGGAAGAAGACGTCACGCGTCAGCAGGCTCGTTGGCCAGTGGAGGATCACGCGCAGCCAGAGGTAGTAGGTCAGATCCCAGGTGCCAAAGGCGATCAGGAAGGCGCCGAGCCGGCGGGTGAAGCGATGGGCGCCGAGCCAGGCGATGGCGACGAGCATTACGAGGGTGCAGGCCTCGCGGACGGTCTCCACGCGCCCGATCGCGCTGGTGGCCAGGAGCGACCGGTAGGGCTGGATGAACGTGATGAAGCCGAGATTGAGGAGCGTGCGATAGTGGGTGGGCACGATGGAAGATGGCGAGCCCAGGATGTGGCGCTGGTCGTAGACGACCGCCGCCTCCACGAAGCCGAAGGCCGCGCCGAAGATCCCCAGGGCGTAGACGCCGCGGACGCGCGCGCGGAAGGCCGAGAGGTCGTCAGCCACGTCTCGACGCTACCAAGGTGGCTCGCATCCTCAGGCCTCGGTGCTCGAACCGGCTGGTCCCGGTAGGTAGGATGGTCGATCTGGCGGCGTGGCCGAGTGGTTAGGCAGGGGCCTGCAAAGCCCCGTACTCCGGTTCGAATCCGGACGCCGCCTCCAGGAGTCCGGGGGACAGATGCGACGGGCTGTCGCTACGACTGCCAAGGCGGCGTGTGGGCGCTCACGGGCAGACTCCGAGGCCCCTCGCCGGGTCGGCGAGGGGCTGTGCGACCACGGCAGCGCCGACGCGAGATCGGTGCGGTGCCGCCACCGGCCCGCCGGCGCAACGTGACGGGGCTCTCGCCGAGGCGACGTGCGCGAACGTGAACTTCAAGACTGAGCCCTGGCGCAACCCACCGTGCTCTCACGAGTTGGCGGGCCCCGCCAGGGGGCCCGACGAGCTCGCGATCAAGGAGACCACGGGGGTCTCGTGGTTCACGGAGCAGTCTTCGGCATCTCCCGGCGAAGTGGGGTGATGCTCACTCGCCCGGGCGACCGCTGGGTTTGCGAACTCGGTCGGGCTCCGTCGAGGCGACGTGGTCGGTATCGGGAGCTCTCGCGTGCGTGGGATGAGTTCTGCCCGACCGGGCAAGCGAGCCTCTCACGACGTCTGCGTGGGTGCTCGAGCACGTGGTGGCAGGTCGGGACGCCATCTGCGAAGCACCGCTCTGTCGGTGAGGTCACGAATCGCTTGGCACTCCCCCGGTGCGGCTGGTGAGCCGGGGATTCCCCTCCCCGCGCCGTGGCCGTGTGACAATGTGGCGCTGATGATTCGTCGCGCCGGAGCGATAAGGTCGCCACGTGGCCTCCGGGGATGAGTCAATGGACCTCGCGCTCGCGGCATCGGCGCTGCGGGCGAACGCCACCGACGTCCAGGTGCTGCTGCGCGCCCTGGTCGACGGGCTCGCCGACGCCCTCGGCGAGCGGCTGCAGACCACCGTGACTGGCGGGCACCTTCGAAAGTCGAGCGACTACCGATCGGTGCGCATCGCCGTCGGCGACGAGCATTTCGAGGCTCTGGTCGACGGAGCGAGCCTTCGCTGCGTGATCGCGCACCTCTCGGGCGGCATACGTATTCGTAGTGAGACGCTCGCGCCCGACGAGTGGATAGACCGACTCGTCGCGTCGCTCGGGAGCGAGGCCACCCGAAGCGATTCGGCCCGTCGGGCCCTGGAACAACTCGTCATCGGAGGAAGTCAGTGAGCGACGCCGTCAACGATCTGCCGGAGGCGACCAGCCATCGACTAGAAGAGCTCGAGCACGGGCTCTTCACGTCCGACCTCTCGGTGAACGAGTTCCTCCTCGTGAAGGAGGCGGGATTCCACCCGGTCGGTTTCGTCATGGGTTCGTCCATCTACCACACGGGGATTCAGACGCGCAAGTGGAGCCAGAGCCAGGAGTTGACGAAGCTCACCGAGGCGATGTACAACGCTCGCGAGCTGGCGATGACCCGCATGGAGGAGGAGGCGGCCGCACTCGGGGCTGACGGGGTCGTCGGGGTGCGCCTCGACGTCAACTACTACGAGTGGGGGAAGGACGCCGCCGAGTTCATCGCCGTCGGCACCGCCGTGAGGGCCGAGGATGGCGTCTCGCGACGGAACACGTTGGGCAAGCCGTTCACCTCGGACCTGTCGGGCCAGGACTTCTGGACGCTCGCCCAGACGGGGTACACGCCCCAGGGGCTCGTTATGGGCACGTGCGTGTACCACATCGCCCACCGCGGGCTCGGCCAAGCGCTCAGCACGACCGGCCAGAACGTCGAGCTGCCCAACTTCACCCAGGCGCTCTACGAGGCCCGCGAACTCGCGATGACGCGCATGCAAGACGAGTCTGCTCGCCTCGGCGCGACGGGGATCGTCGGGGTGCGTCTCGAGGAGAAGTCTCACCAGTGGGGCTCGCACACTATCGAGTTCCTCGCCATCGGCACCGCCGTCACCAAGGGGGCCGGAGCTGTCACGCTGCCCAAGCCGACCACGATCATCTCACTCGACAACTGATGGGCACGAACCCCGACGACGGTGCCGCTACGGGCTTTTCGTCGGGCCTCAGTGTCGCCGACTTTGCGGCGTGCCTCGCGATGGACCTCGAGCCCGTCGGGCTCGTCCAGGGTTTCTGTGCGATGCAGGTCGGCGGCCTCGCGATGGGACTCACCCAGATGGGCCAGCCGATGGGTGGGCAAGGCGGCTACGTGGAGAACTACCAGTGCCCGCACGGCATGGTTGGCGGCGAGCATCGCATGTGGGGCCAGAACTACGAGCAGACCTGGCTGGAGCAGTCGTGGTCCGGCGGCTTCACCGCGGCGCTCGATCGCCTGCGTGAGGAGGCCACGCGACTCGGCGCGCACGGCGTCGTCGGCGTCGTCGACACCGAGACCTCACTCGCCGGAGCGGGCATCATCGAGTTCCATCTGCGGGGCACCGCCGTGCGGGTGGCTGGCACGTCGCCCACGAACGCCCCGTGGACCACGTACCTGGCTGGCCAGCGTCTGGTGAAGCTGTTCGAGTCAGGGTTTGCGCCGGTCTCCGTCGTCGCCGTCGTCGCGTCGGTGCGGGTGTACGCGTACTGCATCACCGAGTACCTCCTGGGCGGTGGTGGACTCAACATGTGGTCGTCGAGCAGCTCGTCGGTGGAGATCGACCAAATCGTGCGTGCCCAGTCGCTGTCTCGCGACATCGCCCGATCCATGGCGCGCGCGCAACTGCACGGCGATGATCTGCAGGCCGCACGGCTCGACGTGGTGGACCGCGAACACGAACGTGGCGATCTCGAGATTCTCTCGACGTTGCGTGGCAACCGGGTTCGCCGCTTCCGCGCCGGGGAGGCGCTCGCGGCCCCGCAACCGACGGTGCGACTCACGTGAGCGCCCCCAACCCTCACGACGACCTCCGGGCCACTGTTCGCGAGGCCGTGGCGTCGCTCGGCTCACCGCCGACGTCGTCGGACGCCCGGACCTCCGATCTGTCACTCGACGAGGAGTTGAACCTGCACGCCATTGGGTGGGAGGCGGTCGAACTGGTGAGCGGCTACTCGGTGTTCTCGATACCGATGGGAGCCTGGAGCTGGGGACAAGGCGAGATCACCGCGGCGACGGAGGCGCAGGTCCAGGCGTTCTCGGGGGCGGCACGTCGTCTGCACCACGAGGCCGCGGCGGCTGGTGGCCACGGTGTCGTGGGGGTCCACATCGAGCGGTCCACCTTCTTGACGCACATTGCCGTGTCACTGATTGGCACGGCCATTCGACCCATCGGGGCGAGCCGCGTTGGCGACGATCGCGTCTTCGTCTCGGATCTATCCGCGCGGGACTTCAGCCGTCTGGTGCTGGCCGGTTGGGAGCCGCTGGGTCTCGCGACCGGCACGAGCTTCGTCTACGCCCCGCGTCGCACCATCGGGGCCGCGCTCGCCCAACAGTCCCAGAACGTCGAACTGACCAACTTCACCGAGGCTATCTACGCCGCGCGCGAGCTGGCCATGGACCGAATGCAGCAATCAGCCATCTCCTTGCACGGCTCGGGAGTGGTGGAAGTGAAGGTGCTCGAGGGTCCCATGGCCTTCGCCTCTCACGCCGTGGGCTTCACTGCGTGGGGTACCGTCGTGCGTCTCGTCGCCGACGAGCACCGACGTATGCGCCCGTCACTCGTCGTATCACTCAACGATTCCCTGGTCACCTTCGAGGCGGCCACGCTGGGCTAAGCGGCTGGCCGACGGTCGGTGTTGCAGGCGTCCCTCGCCAACGGTGTCAGAGCCAGTGAACGTGCGAGTGCCCCGGCGTTGCGCACGTCACCGCTCGGTGACCCTTCGGCGTGGTATGCGGACCCGAGGCGGGCGCCGGCTGCGGGGAGCAGCGTGGACCCTGGACGGGCGAGTAACCGAGGGTGCTCGGTGGTCCCGACGCATGTCGGAGGAGACCAGGCACGGTCATATACTGCGGCTCGTGGCGATACTCTTCTGGCTGGCCATCCTGCTGGTCTGCATTGTCGCCGAGATTCACACGCAGGCCTTCGTGGCACTCTTCGTCGGTGTGGGCTCCATTGTGGCTTTCTTCCTCGCATTGGCGAGCGTGCCGTTCGCCGTGGAGGCGGTCGTCTTCGTCGTGGTTACGGCGGTGACCTTGGCCTCATTTCGACCCGCGGTGATGCGGCGATTCAAGCACAAGCCGGTGGTCGATCTCAGTGCCCCGGCGCCGAGCAGTCTCGCCAACATGACCGGGTTCGTCGAGGACGCAGTCGGTGACGAGGGGCACCCCGGCCGCGTGAAGATCAAGGGTGAGTCGTGGCGTGCCGTCACCGACTGGCCGGCACCGATCGGTCCCGGCGTGCAGATCAAGGTGACGAAGGCCTACGGCACCACGTTGTGGGTCGAACCGGTCTAGCTGGCTCCGACGGACGGGGTAGCCGAGGCGACGTCAGACATCACGCTGCGGATCGCCTGAGCCGCGCCGAGCAGAGCCGCGCTCTCGGCGGGAATGATGAGCTTGGTGTTCTCGCTGGCGGCGAACTTGGCCAGCGTGTCCAACTGCAAGATCGCGATCAGCTCGGGGCTGGGGGCCTGCTGAGTGATGGCGGCGTAGACGGTGGTGATCGCCTGGGCTCGGCCTTCGGCCTCGAGAATCAGGGCCTGGCGCGTTCCCTCCGCGCGCAGGATGGCGGACTGCTGAGCGCCCTCCGCCTCCTTGATGGCGGCTTGACGCTGGCCGTCGGCGACGTTGACGGCTGACTGCTGCTGTCCTTCGGACTCGAGGATCCTCGCTCGCTTCTCCTGGTCGGCCTGCTTCTGGAGAGCCATTGCCTGGAGGATCTGGTCGGGGGGGGTGATCTCGAGAACCTCGACGCGATTGATGCGCACGCCCCACTTGTCGGTCGCCTCTTCCATCTGGGTCTGCAGCATCGTCCCGATGCGTTCGCGCTGGGAGAAGGCGTCGTCGAGGGTGATGCTGCCAAAGACCGCGCGCACCGAGGTGCGCGCGAGGTTGTCGACGCTCACGAGATAGTCGGAGTTCGTGAAGAGGGCCAGTCGCACGTCGACGACTTGGCTGAAGATCGTCGCGTTCACGATCACGGCGACGTTGTCACGCGTGATGACCTGCTGACGGTCGCCGGTGCGCGGTGTCTCGCGGACGTCAACGATGCGCATTTGCTCGATGAACGGGAAGATGAAGGTCAGTCCCGGATTCTTGATGTCCTTGAACTCGCCGAAGCGGGTGATGACGCCCACGAAACCCTGCTGGACGATTCGTACCGACTTGACGACCGTCGCGATGACCAGCAATACAATGACCGCGGCGATGATTGCGAGCACAATTCCCATGACCTTGACGCCTCCGGGTTCGCGCGGCACTCGCCACTATCGCGCGATGCCACTACGGCGGAGTGTATAGCGCTATCGCTAATCTCGCGCGAGGACGCGCGACTGGGGGAGGCAGCGCCAGCGCGTCACGACCTCGCCATCGCGCACGAGTTCAGTCCCGGGCTCCGCGGCTACGATCAGCGAGCCGTCGCGGAGCCACTCGGGCATTTCGCCGACGCTTTCTCGCGGCCAGCCCGATCGGTCGTGGCGGGTCTCGAGGCGGGGCGGCACCCCCAGCTCGTGCTCGCGGGCGTCTGCGACGCGCCCGCCGTGGGCACGTCGCGTATCGACCTTCAAGGAGGGTGAGCTCGGTCGCGGTGCGGGCGACGAGCGGGGTGACTAGACGAGCCCGCCCTCGTACGCCCTGACCACGAGCTGGGTGCGGTCGCGGGCGTCGAGCTTGGCCAGGAGCCGGCTCACGTGGGTCTTCACGGTGGCGACGCTCAGGTGCAGCTCCTCGGCGATCTCGGCGTTGCTGAGTCCCCGGGCGACCGCGACGAGGACCTCGCGCTCGCGCTCGGTCAGGGCGGCGAAGGGATCCTCGCCTGGCGAGAACGTTGGGGGAGTGAGGCGATTGAACTGGGCGACCACGAGAGCTGGCTCGCCGAGGCCGGTGCATTAGGCGGCGAGGTAGAGCGCCCCACTTGCCCCGGCGCCCTGCTGGGCGGCGACGGCGAGGACCAAGGCGTGGAGGGGGCTGAGGCACGGGGTCCACCCGCGGGCGATCCCGATACTGCCGGGCGCTCCGCCGTGGCCACAGTCACGCGGTGATTGACCGCGCAGCGGGCTGATGCTCCGATGGGTCGCCGGTCGCAGTCGAAGTACGCGGTCCGGCGAACGTGGTCAGCCCGCGTTGGCGTGCCTACCCCGCACGACGGGGTGACCGGCCGACGCCCAGTGCGCGAAGCCTCCGAGCACGGAGCGCACGTCGTGACCGAGCTGGTGGAGCAGTCCCGCGGCGTGATGGCTGCGACTGCCACTCTGGCAGATGACGTAGATGGGGCGACCCTTGGGCAGCTCGGTCGCCCGGTGGGCCAACATGCCGAGCGGGATCAGCTGAGCACCGGGCACGTGTCCCGACTCGTACTCGTGGGGCTCGCGAACGTCGACGATGAGAGCACCATCGGCGTGGGCGGCGGCGAGGTGACTGATATCAACTTGCTGGTACACGTGTTCTCCTCATTCGGGTAGAAGTCCGGTCAGTATATCGATACCCCCGGGGGTATGCTGCACAATGGGGTCGCCGCCGACCGTTGGAGCGATGTCCGCGGCGGTCAGCTGTCTGCGGCGGGCGGCGTTGTGACATCGCGGCTGTTGGCGAGTTCGGCCGCCGAGCAGGGTCGACCGAGGTAGAAGCCCTGGAATAGGTCGCATCCGGCTGCACGGACCGCAGCCAGCTGGTCGGCGGACTCCACACCCTCGGCAACAACGCGGATGCCAAGGGAGTGACTGAGGCCCACCAAGGATCCAAGGATGTCGTGGGCCGAGGAGTCGGTGTCGAGCGCCGAGACGAAGGAGCGGTCGATCTTGACCAGATCTGGCCGCAGCTGCTTCAGCTGGGCTAGCCCCGATCATTCACGCGACCGCGTGATCGACTGACCGCTATCCGCAA
>JBMFWS010000001.1:158693-165282 GCA_049965035.1 Acidimicrobiales bacterium | reverse complement strand
CGGTAGCACCGGTCATCATGACCGGGACCGTGCACCGACCGGTGGAATTGGCCGTCCCCATGACCCACCTCCCTCGTCGTGGGCGTAAACTTACTTCATCGGCGAGGCATCGTGGGGAATCTTCGGTGCCGGCCCGCGTCGAGCCCGCAGAGGCGCCCGCGAGCCGAGCCAGGTCTGACCCACTCGCGAGAACATCGCTAGGGTCGAGATCGTGCCGCCTAGCGCCCCGGTGCCCCCAGCCTCCCCGCACGATCCGCCGCGACGCGGCGACGCCGAGCTCGACCGTGACCCCCTCGGCGAGAGTCCAGCTCGCACGAGTGTCGCGGCGGACCCGGCGACCGTGGGATCGAGCCCGCGGCCGCGCCGCGCCGGCGAGGATCCAGCCGCCCTGGCCCGTGCGGTCGAGCTGACCCGCCGCCACGCCGCGCTGCGCGCCGCGACCGACAGCGACGTGGGCGAGGGCGTCGCCGACGATGTCCGGCGCATTCTGGAGCCCTTGGCGACCATGGCCGTCGAGGAGTTCTGCCAGCGCTGCGTCATCGAGGTCGCCGCGCCCTGGGAGCGCCGCATCGACGCCACCCAGTCCGGCGCCCCTCCCCTTACGGCCGACGACGACGCGTCCACGGCGGCCGAACTGGCGGCGCGTGTCGCCGCCTCCGGGCAGCGGGAGCGCCAGCCCGCCGACGTCACGCGCGGGCTGCCCTACGCCACCGCCACGCCGCTGCGCGTCCACGACGTCCCCTTCGCCACCGTGATCATGATCCGGCGCCGCGACGAGCCCGGCTTCGGCCCCATGGAGCTCACCGCGATCGACGAGGTCGCGTGGGCGGCGGCCACCAGCCTGGAGCGGGCCGATCTGCGCCGGCGCATGCGCGAGGCCGTGGCGCGGGCCGACCGCGCCGCGATGCAGCTGCGTGGGCTCGTCGACACCGCCCTGGAGCTGCGCCACGCCCTCGAGCCCGCCCGCGTCGCGGAGCTCGTGGAGCGCCGCGGCTCGGACATCTTCAGCGCCCCAGCGCACGTGACGTGGGACGACGCGGCGAGTCCGGGGGCCCAGCGCGTGCCCCTGGTCGGTGCGGACGGTCACGCGCGCGGCGCCATCGAGCTGGAGTCCGCAGCGTCACCCGACGGCGAGGATCGCGAGCTCCTCGAGCTGCTGGCCGCCCTGGCCCAGTCCGCCCTCGAGGCGGGCGAGCTGACGAGCGAGCTGGCCGCCCGAGAGGCCCGCTGGCGCACGCTGGTCGAGCATGCGCCGATCGGCATCATGGAGACCGGCCCCGACGCGGCGGTGCGCTGGTGGAACGAGCGAGCCGGTCAGCTCTGGGGCTGGACCCTCGACGCCCCGGCCACCTTGCCCGCCAGGGCTCGCGACGAGTTCGCCGAGCTGTGGCGCCGCGCGGCGTCGAGCACGCTGCCTCAGAGCCGCGATCTGGTCGGCGTGGAGTTCGGGGGCCGGGCCCACGACCTGCGTGTCGTGGCCCAGCGCATCCCCGAAGCCGGCGGGCACGGCTCCGTCCTGACCCTGGTCGACGACGTGACCGAGTGGCGCCTGGTCACCGAGGAGCTGCGCCACGCGCAGACCATGGAGTTGCGGGGCCAGGTCGCCGGGTCGATCGTCCACGACTTCAACAATCTGCTGACACTCATCTCCGGCTACGCCGACATCGTGCGCGCGCAGGTCGACGCGCCCGCCCAGGCGGGAGTGGACGAGATCGCCGCGGCGGCCGAGCGGGCTGCGGCCCTGGTGGCCCAGCTGCAGACCCTGGGCCGCACCCAGCAGGCCGCGCCTCGCGTACTCGACCCCGCCGACGTGCTGGAGGCCAACGCCGCCGTCATCGAGCGCATCGTCGGGCGGACGGTCCAGATCCGCTGGGACCGTCGGGGCTCCGGGCTCGTGCTGGTAGATCCGGACCGCTTCGAGCAGCTCGTCTTGAACCTGACGCTGAACGCCCGCGACGCGATGCCCGACGGCGGGACGGTGACCTTCTCGCTGGCGCGCGAGCCCGGTGCGACCGTGGCGCGCCGCCACGACGTGGCGCCCGGGGGTGACTACGTCGTCTTGCGGGTGGCCGACACGGGCGTCGGGATGGATGAGGCGACGCGGCAGCGGTGCTTCGAGCCGCTGTTCACCACCAAGGGTCTGAAGGGCAATGGTCTGGGACTGACGGCCGCGCGGCGCCTCATGCACGACAGCGCCGGCTCGATCACGGTGGAGTCGGCGCTGGGCCAGGGCTCGACCTTCGAGGTCGTCTTGCCGGTGCACGGCGAGGATGGCGCCCCATCGCGGTCGGAGTCGGCTAAGTCAATGCACGCGGTCGACGTCGCGCCACACGAGACCAGTCCTCGCCGCGCGGCAACGATCCTGGTCGTCGAGGACGACGCCGCCCAGCGCCGCCTGGTCGAGAGCATTCTCGCGCGCCTCGGGCATACGGTGATCGCCGTCGACTCCGCCGGCGAGGCGCTGGCGCGCGGCCAGAGCCTCCTCGGTCTCGACCTGCTGGTCAGCGACGTCGTCTTAGGCGAGAGCAGCGGTGATGCCGTCGCGCGCCAGCTGCGGGCGTGGCGACCGGATCTGGGTGTCATCCTGGTGTCGGGAACGGCCACCGCCGACGTACTGACGGGCCTGGAGGGCGCCACCTTCCTGTCCAAGCCCTTCTTGCCCAGCGACCTCGTGAGCGCGGTCGACGCGCTGCTGGCCGCCCCGCCTCAGCGAGGCGTCGGCTCGAATCGATAGCCGGCGCCGCGCACAGTCACGATCCAGCGCGGGTGGTCGGGGTCGACCTCAATCTTGTTGCGGATGCGACGCACGTGCTCGGTGACCGTGGCGTCGGTCTGCCACTCGGCCGACGACTCCCACACCTGGCGCAGGAGCTGCTCGCGCGAGAAGACCTGGCGGGGTGACGCCGCCAGGAACGCCAGGAGCGCGAACTCCTTGGCCGTCAGGTCCACCAGCTCGCCGTGCAGCGTCACCTCGTGGGTCGTCTCGTTGATGGCCAGGTCGCCGAAGGTGCGCGTCGGTGCCTCGATGCGCCGGGACTCGCTGGCGGCACTGCGACGCAGCACCGTCTCCACCCGGGCCGAGAGCTCACCCAGGGAGAAGGGCTTGACGACGTAGTCGTCCGCGCCCATCTTGAGCCCCACGATGCGCTCGGACTCCAGGCCCCGACCCGTGAGGAAGATCACCGGGACGTCCGAGAACAGGCGCAGCTCGCGCAGGACCTCGCGACCGTCGTGGGTACCCAAGACGATGTCGAGGAGGATGAGGGCCGGCTGATGCTCGGTGACCGCGGCCAGCGCGGTCGTGGGCTCGCTGGCCGAGATCACGTCGAAGCCCTCGCCGACCAGGTGCCGCTCGAGCATCGCGACCAGCTGCGGATCGTCGTCGACGACCAGGATCGTCGTCACCGGCGACCGCCTCCGGCGCTGGCGGCGCGCCACTCGCCACGCGGAGCGGTTCCGCTGCACGCGCCCCGGCATACGGGCAGGCGAGGGCCACGTGTCAACCACACGACCTCGATTGTACGGAGATCGCCGAGGGCATCGGGGTATGCACGAGTGCGCGGACCCGACGCCTCACGCCAGGTACCTCAGCTCGGACGCCCACGTAAAGGTCATCGCGGGGGGCGTCCCGGCTGGCAGCTCGATGAGGTCTACGAAGGACCCCGCACCACTGACGACTCCGAAGCCCACGCCCACCTCAGCGGACGCGCAGCTGAGGCCCACCCCCGGGTTGAAGCCCGGGTCTTGACCCAAGAGCTCGTCACGGTGGCTCCAGCAGCCCGTCGATCCCGCCGAGGTGCAGTCGAGGTTGGAGGTCGCCGCGCGGCTCCCCCCCCAGCCGTCGTTGTACATCCAGGCGTAGTCCGCCGCCAGCACCGAGAAGCCCGACGCCCACGATCCGGTCATGGCCGGACGCCCCTGGGCATTGGTGCCGATGGCAAAGCCACTCGCCACCGAGGGGTCGGCCTGCGCCAGGGCGGCTCGCTGGGCCTCCGCACTGAGAGCGGCGTTGATGCCCAGGTACGGGGGCAGACCGCGCGCGGTGCGCTCCAGGTTGAGCACGACGAAGAGCTGCTCACCCGTCGTCAGCTGGTACCAGTTGGTCGGCAGGATCATCGCGGGCACGCCCTCCAGCTGGCGGGCGTTGTTGATCGCCGTCAGCACGTAGGTGGTGCACGACGGCGTGTTGGCGACGACGGGCCAGGTCAGCGAGGGCGAGATGCACGGGTTGTCACACGACCACCCCGTCGCGGTCTGCGTGCACGTTCCCGAGGTCAGGTAGTTCGGGCTCGGGGCGATGTTCGCACTGGGGTTCAGGTGACGCAGCAGGGCCGAAGCCGCCGTCAGCTGGGCCGCGGTCGCCACCGGGTGGTTGGACGTCGCGGGCGGCTGAGCGGCTGGCGCGGGCGTCGCGGCAGTGGTCGGACGCGGGCGCGTTCCCGAGGGCGGTGCCGGCACGGCGACCCGGCGCACCACCGCCGGGGCCGGGTGCGGGGCGCTCGCGCCGGCGCCGCCGGTGGTCCGTGTGACGGCGGGTCGCCGTACCGCGGCCGCCGTAGGGCGCCGCGCTGACGCAGCGTTCACCGCCGACGGGGTGGGCTGGTGCGCCGCGAGTCGCGTCGGGGTCGAGGGCTGGCGAACGACGGCGTGAGCAGACACCGTCGCCGGGCTGGACGTCGGTGCGTGCCGCTCGACGGAAGCGAGCGTGCCGTGGGCGGGGCGCTCTGGCGACACGGTCGGCACCGAGACACTGGCTGCCGGACTCGTCGTGGGCGTGGCCGCGGCGGCGGCTGTCGGTGTGCCCGGGGAGCGCAGGGCATCGAGGGTCGCCCAGCCACTCGACGTGAAGGTGGTCAGGGCGATCAGCACCGTAGCGACAGCGACCGACGCCCGGACGGGCCGGTGCCATCGCGAGACCACTCGTCCACCTGTGGTGGTCGCTGGAGGGATCTCTGCTGGCACACTGCCAGCGTCAACGAGCTACCTCACCGAACGATCCCCGCCGGCCCAACTCGACATCAAATCATTGGTCGTGCCGTGGGAAACGCCTCGGCCACCGAGGATCGTCGCGTCTCGCGCCGCCCGGGTGCTGACGTGGCCCACCAGACAAGGGCATGCTGGAAGACCACCTCGGCGCACCGAACCGCCGCGAGACGCGACGTGCTCCCATGGTGCCGTCTGGTGGGACGGCACCGGGCTCGTGTGGGACAACGTTGGGCCAGGTGTGAGCGTGCGTTGTGTGTCAGGTCCGCATCACAACGAATCTGCCGGTTGCCTTGCCCGGACGCGATGTCGGGAACGCTACCGCGGCGGGACGATGCGCTTGGTGTAGACGACGATGTTGGACAGGTAGTGGCCTGTCTGGTGGTCGAACACCCCGCCGCAGGTCACCAGCTGCAGGGCGCTGTAGGAGCGCGGGCCGTAGACGACGCGCTCAGGGAACTGCGACTTGGTGTACTCGCGCAGTCCGATCACCGAGAAACGAACGACCTGTCGGTCGGCCAGTCGCACGATGACCACGTCGCCCGGACGCAGCGTGTCCAGGTAGAAGAACACGCCAATCCCCCGGTACGAGTCGACGTGACCGAGGATCACCGACGATCCCTGCTGACCGGGTGCGGGTCCGTCGACGTACCAGCCAACCTGCACGGTGTTGGACGGCACCTGGACGGACCCGTCCGGGCTCAGGCCCAGCTCAACGATCGAGGTGGAGACCCCCAGTCGGGGGATCCACAGGTGCACGGGCCGCGAGCGAGCCAGAAATGCCGACGGCGCTCGTCGTGGTGGCCTCCTCGTGCGCACCTGCGCGCGGGTCACGGGCGACGCGGTGTCCGGCGTGGCCGACGTCAGCGACACGAGGCTTACCGATCCCACTCCCGCCTCCAGGGACTGCGCGTGCGACAGCGACGTGCTCACGCCCGTGCGGCCGATCGGACCGGGCAGCTGCGGGCCGACGTCGCGGCCTCGTGCTCCCGCCACCAGGAGCACGAGGCCCACGACTATCAGCACTGCTGACCCGGCGACCCACCAGAGCCATGTCCGGCGACCCCCGCCGCGATCCACGTGTCTCATCGACTCAAGTTCACCAGACTTACGCGTTGTCGTGCCGACGCCGCAGCGCCACCACCAGCAGCCCCAGACCACTCAGCAGCACGAGCCCACCACCGAGCAGCAGTCCACCGCTCCGCGTCACGTGAGCCGCCCCACCGAAACCCGTCTTCGGCGCCTTGGTCGGAATCTTGTAGTGCGTCACCTTCTTCTTCGGCTTCGGCGGTGCCTTCGAGGCCTTCGAGGCCTGTACCGAGAACAGCTCTGGCGTGCCCACAGTGATCACCCCGTAGGTGCCGTCACCGCTGTAGCTGACGAGGAAGTAGTAGTTGCCCGCCGCCAGCCCGCTGGCCGTGCTCGAGGTGGCGGTGCCACCCGACAGGGTCACCGTGTCGCTGTAGCCGGTCGCCGTCCCACTGGGCGCAGTGCCCTTGTAGAGGGTGAAGGTCACCGTCCCCGTCGGGGTGCCGTAGCCGCCGCTCACCGTGGCCGAGTCGGTCGCCGAGGTGCCACTCGGGCTCGGGGTGGTGTTGACGCTGGC
>JBMFWS010000001.1:151093-158593 GCA_049965035.1 Acidimicrobiales bacterium | reverse complement strand
TGGCCGAGTCGGTCGCCGAGGTGCCACTCGGGCTCGGGGTGGTGTTGACGCTGGCGTTCTGGAGGCCGATCGAGAAGGGCTCGGCGCTCCCGGTCGTGGCCCCGTAGGTGCCGTCACCGCTGTAGCTGACGAGGAAGTAGTAGTTGCCCGCCGCCAGCCCGCTGGCCGTGCTCGAGGTGGCGGTGCCACCCGACAGGGTCACCGTGTCGCTGTAGCCGGTCGCCGTCCCACTGGGCGCAGTGCCCTTGTAGAGGGTGAAGGTCACCGTCCCCGTCGGGGTGCCGTAGCCGCCGCTCACCGTGGCCGAGTCGGTCGCCGAGGTGCCACTCGGGCTCGGGGTGGTGTTGACGCTGGCCGGCTCGTTCGAGATGATGGCGTTGTTCTGGATGCTCCGGTCCTGGTTCGCGCCACCCGAGCCGTTCAGGTTGACGGTCATCATGTGGAACGGCGACCCCTGGATTGTGGCGGAGCCGTTGGCATCTCCGGGACCATTCCAGTAGCCCGACCACGCCAGGTGACCGCCCCACGTCAGCAGGACGTCGCAGGTCTCGCTGGGCCCGGAGCCCGAGCAGCCGGGTCCCGACGAAGGCGTGACGAACGTCACCGTCTCCGACACGGTGTCGCTGGCACCTCCCGAGTGCACCGGCTGGGAGATCGGCGTCGCACCGAACGTGGCGCCGTACATCGTCAGATACTGGTTAGCCGCCCCGAACAGCGCCTGCGCGCCGGCGACCCCCCCACCGGGCGTGTTGAGATAGGAGGGCACGTAGGAGTCCGTGGGGAAGGGCGCCGTCACCGGTGAGGGCAAGTTCGGGCACATGGAGGACACTGCTCCTCCGCCCGTCGAGCACAGCGTGACGCCCGTCTCGGTAGCGTTGTAGGTCGCGAGGAAGTCGTAGGCCTCGTGACCGCTCTTGGAGAAGTCGTACTGCAGCGTGATGGTGTTGGTGCTGCTGGGCGCCAGGCCCGTGATGGTCTCGCGGAAGGGAACGACATGGTTCTCGGGGTAGGCCGAGTTGTTCTGATTGAGGTCCCCGTTCTGCCACCCCTGTCCGGGCAAGTTGGCCCACTGATCCAGGTTCGTGCCAACCGATCCGGCGCCGGCCGTGCCGACGGCGCCCGGCAGGGCGGTGAGCGCCAGCATCGCCAGGCTCAGTGATGCCGCCAGGGCACCGACTCGATGGAACTTCGTCACGCTCGTCCTCCTACGGTCAAGAACTCATCGCCACTGCTCAGCGCCGCGCGTACCTCACCCAGCGCGCACGAACTTGCGGGAACCGGTACTCGTCTCAGACAGTCCCTCCCGCTCGCCTCGCGGCACTGGTACGACTGGCCACTGCGAGTCGAACCCCTCATGGCGACTGCCCTTCTGCCCCTGCGGCGTTGATCTTTGTTCATTGTCCCCACGTTGTCAATTTCGTGGGCTGGCATTTTCTCTTGATATCACCCGGTTTTCTGAGTCGATGCTCAGTAAGTCAACCAAGCGCCACCACCGAAATGGCCGCATCACCAGCACCCGGGCCCCTTTCGTGATCGGGCGCCGACGCGAGTGAGGCCGGGAGGTGGGAAGGGGCGGTGGACCCGCGTCGCCCGTCGCCAGCGACGCCACCGAACCCACGAGGTGAGCACCTGCACAGCCCGCGGGCGAACCACGGGATCGAGCCCCCGCGGCGTCGACCCCTTGAGACCGCCGTGTCGACGATCACCAAACGGCGGCAGAAACTTTGCGAACGCCCTAGTTCTCCGATGACGTCACAATGCGGAACCCTGCGTCGAACTCTTCTGCCGACAACACGTCTCCGTATCTTCGCTGCCATGCTCCCGAGCGCAGATCCTGCCCCAAAGCTCGAACTCCGCGATCAACCACTCGTGGATCGGCCTGGGCGAGACCCGAGCAGCAAGCTCGCACGCGCGCGTCCAGGTAGGCGCTCGGACGCCGCCAGTGAGCCGGCAGAACTCCGTCAAGACAATCCCAAGGAACACTGAGCGGCTGGACTCCAATCTCGCCACCCAATGCCATCGCGATGTCATCAATCGGGGGCACTCGCAGCCGCTCAACGTCGGCCACTTCGGGCACGTAGTCCCTCATGAGCCAGAACTCCGAGTGGAGCTCCGCGTCGTAAGTGAGCCCTACGCGGCGCCTCGCCAGACGGCGCATCTCCCTAAGTCCAGCGCGCCAATCTGACCAGTGGTGTACGGACAGCAACGTCATTGCCACGTCCGCCCATCCGCTGACGAGCGGCACGTGCTCGGCGGTGGCGCGAATGGCCGGAGCGGACCCGGGCGGACGCTGCTCAACCATGACCGCAGACGGCTCAATTGCTACGACGACACAATCGGAAGGTTCGTAGGGACCACTACCTGCCCCAATATTCACCAGGCGCATCACGGGTCCAAGGGATGCGGCGATGGCAGCTTGCTAACGCGGATCAGGCTGGCGTCCTATCGCGTAGTGCACGCCGATCTGGTCGTAAACGTTGTGCTCTGCCACAACCCCATCATGCCTGGAACTCCTCCTTCCGATCGAGGGTGCGCCACATCGTCTCTTCTACGACGTTCTGCCTTCCAACTCCGACATCTGCTCCTCTTCACCCCAAGCGACCGCGCTCGAATCCGAAGAGCTGGCAAGCCCAACTGGGTTCTGGTCGCGATGGTCACACTCCGCTGAAGCCCGATGCACCGACGAAGTTCGATCCCCACCGCGACTACCAGCCCAAGGGTGAGGGTTTCAGATAGCCTGCACAGGTTCAGCTGTTCACGATGACTCGACAGATTTCAAGAGCAGTCCCAACGGGGTTCGAACCCGTGTCTCCACCTTGAGAGGGTGGTGTCCTAGGCCACTAGACGATGGGACCATCGAGCCGAGCCGCCAGGCGGCCGGTTCGCTCGGGGGCAAGGACTCGAACCCTGAATAACTGGACCAGAACCAGCTGTGTTGCCAATTACACCACCCCCGAAGGGCTCGGCAATCTTACACGACGCCCGTGAGCGCGCCAGCCGGCGCGGCCCTCACAACACGCGGGCGAGGGCCCCGCGCAGGCGGTCGAGGGTGCGCTGACGACCGAGCAGCTCGAGCGACTCAAAGAGCGGCGGCCCCACCCGCGTACCGGTCACGGCGACGCGCACCGGCGCCTGCACCCGGCGCAGCGGCAGCCCGACGCCTTCGCCGATCTCCACCAGCGCGTCGTGCAGGGACGCCGCGGTGAAGTCGACCTCGGCGAAGCGCTCCAGCGCGACGGCGAGCACCACGCGCCCCAGGGGGTCGCCAGCGAGGACCGTCGCCACCGCGTCCTCGTCGAAGGTGACCTCGTCGCCAAAGAGGAAGGCGACCATGGCGGGCACCTCGGCCAGTGTCGTCACGCGGGTCTGGATGAGTGGCACCGCGCGCGTGAAGATGTCGGCGTCGAAGTGTGCGGGCGCCCACGGGGGCGCCGCGCTCGGCCGCCAGGGCGCGGCCCCGGGGTCCACCCAGGGCTGGCACGCCTCGGCGAAGGCGGGGGGCGCCATCGCGCGCAGGTACTCGCCGTTCAGGTGCGTCAGCTTCTTCACGTCGAAGAAGGCCGGGGACCGCGAGACCGCAGAGAGGTCGAACTCCTCGATCAGGCGCGCCCGGTCAGCGATCTCGCCGCCCCGCGGGCTCCACCCGAGCAGGGCCAGGTAGTTGACCATGGCCTCGGGCAGGTAGCCCTGGTCGCGGTAGGACTCCAGGGCGACGGGGTCCTTGCGCTTGGAGAGCTTCTTGCGCTGCTCGTTGACCAGCATCGGTAGGTGCGCGTACGCGGGCCGGTCCACGGGCTCCTGGCCGGCGCAGTGATTGAGGGCCTCCCACATCAGGACCTGCTTGGGGGTCGTGGGCAGCAGGTCCTCGCCGCGGATCACGTGGGTGATGCGGGCGCGGCGGTCGTCGACCAGGTTAGCCAGCGGGTACAGGACGACGCCGCTCGGTCGCATGACGACGAAGTCGCCGATCGCCTCGTGGGGGAAGGTCACCGTCCCGCGCACCAGGTCCTCGATGGTCGTCGTCCCTTCGTCGGGCACGCGGAAGCGCAGCGCCGTGCGCGGCCCGCGCGCCAGCTCGCGGGTGCGGCAGTGGCCGTCGTAGCCGGGGCGGCCCGAGGCGGCGGCCCGCTCGTCGATCTGCTCACGCGTGCAGTCGCAGGCGTACAGGTAGCCCTCCGCCCACAGGGCCTCGACGGCCGCGTGGTGGTCCCCCAGGTTGTCCGACTGCAGGGTCGGCCCCTCGTCCCAGTCCAGGCCGAGCCACGTCAGCGCGTCGAGGATCCCCTGACGCCACTCGTCGCGGTTGCGCTCGGTGTCGGTGTCCTCGATGCGCAGCACGAAGGTGCCGCCGTGGCGGCGCGCGAAGAGCCAGTTGAACAGGCTGGTGCGCGCCGAGCCCACGTGGAAGAACCCCGTGGGCGAGGGGGCGAAGCGGACGCGGGGCGTCACTCGGAGATGCTCAGGGCACCGTTGGGGCAACTGGCGACGGCCTCGCGGAGGCGCTCGTCGAAGGCGGGTCCGGGCTCGTCGTTGAGGATGTACATGTAGCCGTCGTCGCGCACCTCGAAGACCTCGGGGGCGATGCCCATGCACACCGCGTTCGAGGTGCACAGGTCGTAGTTCACGTGGATCTTCATGGGGCTCCTTTGGCCCCATGGTACTGGCCGGCGAGGCGCTGCCTACAGTGGTCGCGAGGAGGACTGGTGGAACATCGCACTCTGGGCTCGCTGTCGGTGTCGGTCGTCGGCGTGGGCTGCAACAACTTCGGCTCGCGCCTCGACGAGGAGGCGTCGACCGCCGTGGTGCACGCGGCCCTCGATGCGGGGATCACGCTGTTCGACACCGCTGACACCTACGGGGGCACCCGGTCCGAGGTCTTCCTGGGCCGCGCGCTGCGCACCCGACGCTCCGAGGCGGTCATCGCGACCAAGTTCGGCATGCCCCTCGACGACGAGAGCTTCGGGGCCAGCCCGGCCTACGTGCGCCGAGCCTGCCAGGCGTCCCTGGCGCGCCTCGGGGTCGACCACATCGACCTGTACCAGCTGCACTACCCCGACGACACGGTCCCCATCGCCGAGACCCTGGGGGCCCTCGGCGAGCTGGTCGACGCCGGCCTGGTGCGCGAGATCGGCTGCTCGAACCTGACGGCCGACCAGCTGCGCGCGGCCTGGCTGGCCGCGGCCGGCCGCCCAGGGTTCGCCTCGATCCAGAACCAGTACTCGCTGCTCGCCCGGGAGCCCGAGACCGACGGGGTCCTGGCCGCCTGTGCCGAACTCCGGGTGGGCCTGCTGCCCTACTACCCCCTGGCCAACGGTCTGCTCACCGGCAAGTTCCGCCCCGGCGAGCCCGTCCCCGAGGGCACGCGCCTGGCCCTGATGAGCCCGGAGCGCGCCGTCCACTGGCTCTCGGAGCGCTTCCAGCACACCGTGGACGGCCTGCTCGGCTACGCCGAGGAGCTGGGGACTCCAATCCTCACCCTGGCGATCTCGTGGCTTCTCGATCACCGCGAAGTCACCTCGGTGATCGCCGGCGCGTCGAGCCCGGCCCAGGTGCGCGCCAACGCCGCGGCGGCCCACCCCCTCGACCCCGCCGTGCGCGCTCGCCTCGACACCCTGACCACCCCCTGAGGCGACCGACCGAACACCGCTCCTTTCCCCTACTGTCGTAGGCGGAACGGTTCTCGATCGAAAGGGGGGACGATGACCGATTCTTCACACCTGCACCCGACGGCACGGCGACTGGCTCGCCTCGGCGTCACGGCCGCGCTGGCCCTGGCCCTGGCGCCGGGCCTGGCCGGGGCGGCACGAGTCACCCACCGCCACGTCGTCAAGGTCGCCACGGTCGCCGGCTACGGCCGCGTGCTCGAGACGCTGTCGGGCCACGTGCTCTACACCTACGGCCGCGACGGCCGCAACCGGTCGCGCTGCACCGGCACGTGCCTGGCCATCTGGCCGGCCCTGGAGGTGCCGGCCCACACCGTGCCGACCGGGACGGCCGGGCTCGGCGTCTTCGCGCGCGCTAAGGGCGTCTTCCAGGTGACCTTCCGGGGTCGCCCGCTCTACACCTTCGTCTCGGACACCCGGGCCAACGAGGCCAGCGGGAACCACATCTCCGACTTCCTGGTAGCCACCCTGACCGGCGCCCGCAAGGCCGTCAAGAAGCACGCGCCCACGACGACCACCACGTCGGGCTACGGCTACTAGACGTCCGCGCCCAGAGGGCGCCCACGGCGACGGCGTCGCGGACGCGGCGCGGCGCTGAGAAACCCGGTCCCGCCGCCGCGGCCGGGTGGTGGGCCGACAGGCGCCTGGCCCGTGGCGGCTTCGCCTCGGAGGCTCGACGGCTCGGTCGCGGGGCGCTCCAGGCACCGCGACCGAGCCCGAGCGTCCTAGCGGCGGGCCACCAGCTTGACGCGGTGCAGCGAGGACCGGACGATGAGCACGACGCGGATGCGCACGGACGTCACCTGACGCAGCGCGTGCACGGCGGCACTGGCGCGGGCTCGCGCGAGAGACGCTGACCCGGAGCCGTAGGCGAAGACGATGATGAACCCCGGTGCCTTGACCTGCGAGCCAAACGTGCTCAGCGCGCGCTTCGCTCCCGCACTGAAGGTGCTCGAGCGGGCGCCGAGCCCGATCACCAGCGGGCGGGGCAGCGGCGGCACCACGAAGGCCTCGGTCACGGCTGCCGAGGTGGTCGACGCGTACTGGCTGTCCGCCGCCTTGGTGGCCTGCACCAGGCACGTGCCCGGGCCCTGCGCACTCAGTGTCGAGCCGCTGATCGTGCACCCCGTCGCCGTCCCACCGGGAACGACGGCGAAGGTCACGCCGCCCGAGCCCGAGCCACCCGACGTGCTCAAGGCGATGGTCGAGCCCGCCGCCGCACGCGCGCTGCCCACCACCAGGGTGGACTGCTGGAGCAGCGAGTGGATCACCACGATGACCTCGGGAGCGCTGACGCTGAGCGAGGCGACCCCGGCGCCAGCCGTGCCCACGGCCACCAGCCCGGTTGCCGTGATGGCGTAGATGGTGTCACCCGCCGCGATCGACGCATCCGTGATCGTCAGGGTGATCGCCGGGCTGGGCGTCATCGACGTCCCCGATGGCACGCTCCAGGTGATGGCGCCCGCGGCGTCCAGGGTGCTGCCCGACGGCGCTCCGGGCGCGCCACCGGCCTCCAGCAGGGTCACGGGGTAGAGACTGACCGTCGATCCCGCGGCCAGCGCACAGGCCGACACCTCGGCGCCCAACTGTGCGCCATTGCTCGATGCCGCAACGACCGCTGGAGCCGAGCAGCTCACGACACCCGAGACCGGTGCGCCAAAGTCCGTGGAGGGCAGAACGCTCGGTGGCGAGGCAACCGACGTGCTCGACGTTGTCGTGGGGCTCCCCACGCCGACCGACACGTAGGGCGTCACCGACGCCGACGTGCTGGAGAAGGCGCCGGTGCCCACGGCATTGATCGCGGCCACGGCGAAGTAGTACGGGGTGCCGTTGGTCA
>JBMFWS010000001.1:1669-150993 GCA_049965035.1 Acidimicrobiales bacterium | reverse complement strand
TGCCGGCCGTGCCGCTGAGCGCGGTCGGGGCGCCCGGGACCGTGTAGGGCGTCACGGCGTTCGAGGAGGCGAACGGACCGGCTCCCACGCCATTGATCGCCTGAACCTCCACCGTGTACGACACGTCCGGGGTGAGCCCCGACAGGACGCAGGTGAGCAGCGGCGTGCTGCACGACGACGTCACCGCAGAGGCGCCCGACTGGGCCACCGCGTAGTAGCCCACGATCGCACTGCCGTTCGCGCTGGCCGCGCTCCAGGTCACGCTGATCGAGGTGACGCCGGCCGTGGCCACCACCGAGCCAGGTGCCGCGGGCAGGCCGGCGGGCGTCACCGAGACGCCCGCGGACGCCGAGCCCGTGCCGACGGCGTTGATCGCAGCGACGGTGATGGTGTAGGCGTCGCCGTTGGTCAGCCCGGTCGCGGTGCACGACGTCGCGGTGCTGGAGGTCGATCCGCTGCAGGCGTCGGCGACGCTGTTGGCGGCATTCGTGGCGTCCGTGGCAGTCACCGTGTAGCCCGTAATGGCACTGCCGCCGTCACTGCTCGGGGCGCTCCACGAGACCGCGGCCGAGGCGTCCCCACTGAGGGCCGCCACGCCGGTGGGTGTGCCGGGCACCGTGGCCTCGGGCGTCACGGCGTTCGATGGGCTGCTCGGCGAACTCGTGCCCACGCCGTTGGTGGCGGTGACGGTGAAGGTGTAGGAGTCGCCATTGGTCAGCCCGGTCGCGGTGCACGACGTCGCGGTGCTGGAGGTCGATCCGCTGCAGGCGTCGGCGACGCTGTTGGCGGCATTCGTGGCGTCCGTGGCAGTCACCGTGTAGCCCGTAATGGCACTGCCGCCGTCACTGCTCGGGGCGCTCCACGAGACCGCGGCCGAGGCGTTGCCCGCGGTCGCGGTGACCGCCGTCGGTGCCGTCGAGACGGTCCCACCGGTCACGTCGGTGATGACCGCCCCCTCGGACGCGTTGCCCGCGTACTGGGACGGGTAGGTGATCTGCAGCGTCTTGCCGTTGGAGACGAAGGTGGCATTCTGCGCCAGTCCGCTGAAGGTGCCCGTCGCCACCACCCCCGATCCCAGAGCGACGAGGACGTAGCTCGAGCCCGGCGATGCCACGGGCAGGTCGTTGACGCTCAGGCTCATGCCCGACAGGGCGACGCTCCCCGCGGGAACCGACAGCTGGGAGCTTCCCGCATTGGAGATGACGATACCGAGCGTGCCCCAGTTGAAGGGCGCCCCATGCGATGCCGTCAGGGTCGCCGGACTCGTCGCGCCACTCGCGGGCACGACGGTGCCGCCGTTGTCCTGGACGGCGCTGACCGCACCGGCGCCGTAGAAGGTCGAGCCCGCGCTCACCACGACGGTGGACGAGGTCTCGCTCCCCGTCACGGTGAAGGTGCCAGCCGCCACCGTCGTCGTGCCCGACAGCGTGTTCGCCGCGCTGAAGCTGACGGCGCCGGTCGAGGTGGCATTGCCCACGGTGAGGTCAGCGCTGCCCGACACGACGCCCGAGACGCTCAGGGCTGAGCCACTGGAGGCGGCGAACGTCTGGCTCGTGCTCACGGCCACGTCGAGCGGCCAGGTGACGTGCGAGGTGCCCGTCACGCAGAGCCCCACTCCCGACCCGCACGGAGTGGACAGGGTCGGACTCACCGACACGCCCACGCCCGGGTTGCTGTCGGTGAAGGTGTAGCCGCTGCCCTCCACCACGATCGAGTCGTACGCGGTGGCCGGGGCGACGCCGCCGCCGCCGGCCTCCGTGCCGGTGTCCCAGGTCACGGTGGCGTTGGCGGGCGTGGCCGGGAAGACCAGCTGCGCCCCCGACGGCGGCCCACCCGCCTGGGTGCACGAGGCGCCCGACGTCGTCGACCAGTTGGTGCCGACCGACCAGTCCGAGCCGCTGGAGCCGACCCCTCCGACCCACGTACACACCGTCGCCGTCGACGCGCTCGAGGCGGTGAAGGGGATCGTCCACACGCCGCGGCCGTGCGTGGCCACGATGAGGGTTCCCTGCGGGGTCAGCTGGATGTCCATCACCTGGACGTTCGGCAGACCCGTCCCCACGCGCGACCACAGAGTGCTCGCGCCGTTCAGCGTCGGGGCCCAGAAGACTCCGAGGTCCGTGGCGGCGAGCAGCCCCCCGTGGCCGTCAGGAATCACGGCGTTGGAGGGCACGCCCGGGGCCAGGTTGCCCGTCACGTCCACGGTGGCGGGGGAGGTAGAGGTCGCGGTGATCTGCTCGATGCTGGCCCCCGTTCCGGCGTAGACGCCGCCGTAGGCGAGGCCCACGTAGCCGTCGGCGGACTGGGCGACGTCGATGGTATAGGGATCGGCCGGGTCGACGGCGATGTGGGTGACCATCAGGTAGCTGCCCGTTGTGGAGTTGTACTGCTCGGGCTGAATGGTCGTCCAGTTGAGCCCGCCGTCAGTGGACATCTCGATCGTCCCGTCGTCCCAGCCCGCGTAGATGACCTGGGGGTTGGAGGGGGCGTAGGCCAGGGTCGAGATGAAGTCGTTGCCGCCTTGGAAGCTCGGGTCCCCCGTGTAGCCGAGCGGACCCGACCACCCGGAGTTGTTGGTGAAGCTGGAGTTCAGGTAGATGCCGTTGCCCCCGAGGACGATCGTCGATCCCGACGTCTCGGGCACCACGGCGACCGGTGGTGCCCAGTTCACGGCGTACTGCACGTACTTCTGGACTGCGCTCGGCGTCAGGTAGGTCTCGTTGGCTGCCGTCTGCCAGCCATCGGTCGTCGAGTACAGCGAGCCGTCAGCGAAGGCCAGCTGGTTGAGCGTGTTGTTCGGGTCGATGGCCGTGCCGCCGCCATCTCCCCCGAGGACCTCGCCCCACGTGGTGCTCGGCGAGGTGTACAGGTTGGTCCCGTTGTCCTGAGCGCCCGCGAGGATCGTCGAGGCGTTCGCGTTCTGGCTGAAGCCCGGGTAGAACTGCGTGATGTCCAGGTTGGTGTTGAGGTTGGTGTAGCTCAGCACCGGGCTGCCCGACACGGGATTCACGTTGGCCGCCGCCATCTTCCAGATGCCGCCGTCGTTGCCCATGTAGAGGTTGCCCGCGCTGTCGAAGGCCAGGGCGTGGAAGTCCGGGTGAAACAGGATACTGCTCACGGCGAAGAAACCACCACCGTTGAGGTTCGTCCAGTTGGTGCCGCCATCGATGCTCTCGACGGCCGTGATGCCCCCGGCGACGATGACGTTGGGGTTTTGCGGGTCCACGGCAATCGTGTTGTCGTACCAGCTCTGGTCGCCGCCGACATCGTTATTGGTCCCGTAGTAGCCGTAACTGTCGCCCGTGAAGTAGGGGACGCAGCCCGTCTTCGGCGTCGTCGTGCCGTCGTTGCACATCGGCAGCGCCGTCCACGTGGTTCCCCCGTCACCCGACTTGTACAGGCCGACGTACCCATTGCCCGAGCCCACGCTCAGGTACACCGTGGTGGTGGTCGCGCTCGAGGTCGGGGCCAGCGCCACGGCGCCGAAATCGGACGAGTTGGCCGCGGCGGGATCGGCCATGCTCAGCGCCCAGGTCGAGCCGTTGTCCGCGCTGTACTCCAGGCCGACACCCTGGACGTAGGCGTAGATCGAGATCGGCGACGTCTGGGTGTTCAAGGCGACCCCCATCACCGCGTGGGTGCCAGTGGGCCAGTTGGTGCCGGCCTCCCCCGACCAGGTCACCCCGCCATCGGTCGACACGAACAGCCCCTGGCTGGTGCCCGCCAGCACGGTCGTCGACGAGATCGACGTGGCGCCCGGCTCGACAACGATCGAGCCGATGTTGACGCCGGTGAAGACTCCCGACGGGTTGACCGTGGTCCAGCTCTGGCCGCCGTTGGACGACTCGAGGATCCCGTCACCGAAGAAGCAGTCCAGGCACTGATTGGCCTCCCCGGTCCCGGCGAACACGTAGGACGGGTTGGACGGGTCCACCGTCACCGATCCGGTGGCGATGTCGGGCTGGGAGTCGGTGTGCGTCGCCCAGGACGCGCCGCCCGTGCTCGACGACCACACGCCGCCGCCGGCGGCGGCCAGGTAGATGGTGGGGCTCGACCCCGGGGTGAGGGCCAGACCGGTCACGCGCCCCGAGTTCGCCCCACCCCAGGTCGTCTGGACGGCCGTCGACTGCTCGGGCTGGGGTCCCACCGGCGTCCACGCGGGCAGCGTCGTCCCCGCCGCGGGGGCCGCGCTCGTCGTCCCCGAGCTGGCCTTCGCCTCCGCGGCCAGGAGAGTCGCCTCGTAGCCCACGCCGCGCACCGAGGCGAACTGGCTGTTGCCCACCAGTGGGTGCAGCACGAAGGTGGAGGCGCTGACTCCTCCCGACGCCACCGCCGGCAGGGCAATCGCGGTGGCGCCACCGACCAGGAGGGCGCTCACCGCGAGCGACCGGCCCGCGCCTCGCACCAGTACCCGTAAGGCCATCCGCATGGACCGCATGTTCCCTCCCCGCTGGTCACGCGATCGAAAGGCGCGACGAAGACTTGGAGCCAACTGTAGGCGACGGGTGACACGCATACACGTAAACGCCGTTTCGAAATGCCCTGCAGACGTGGTCCGGTTCGGCCGGCCCACCTCATCTGGGTGTGCTCAGCCCGCCCAGCTCGGCCCCGGCCCGCCTCACCCCGCCAGTCGGGCTCGACCCGCGGTCGAGGCACCCGGGCTCGCCCGTCGCCCCCGCGCCGGCGTCGTCGCCGCTCAGCTGGCCTTGACGGCAGCCACCATCTTGGTCAGCGTGTCCTTGGCGTCCCCGAAGACCAGCGTGGTCTTGGCGTTGTAGAGCAGCTCGTTCTCGATGCCGGCGAAGCCCGGGCGCATCGAGCGCTTGAGGAACACGACGTTCTCGGCCAGGTCGGCGTGGATGATGGGCATCCCGTAGATCGGCGACGTCTTGTCGTCCACGGCCGCCGGGTTGACGGTGTCGTTCGCGCCCACCACCAGGGCCACGTCGGCCGTCTGGAGCTCGGAGTTGGCCTCGTCCATCTCGACCAGCTGCTCGTAGGGGACGTTGGCCTCGGCCAGCAGCACGTTCATGTGGCCCGGCATGCGCCCGGCGACCGGGTGGATGCCGTAGAAGACCTCGATGCCCTTGCTCTCGAGCAGGTCGGCCAGCTCGCGCAAGACGTGCTGGCCCTGCGAGACCGCCAGGCCGTAGCCGGGGATGAAGACCACGCGGCTGGCAAATCCCAGCATGATGGCGATGTCCTCGGGGCTGCCCGAGCGCACCGAGCGGCCGTCGGCCCGCTCGGTGGCCCCGCTGGCGGTGACCGTGGCGCCGAAGGCCGAGAACAGGATGTTGGCGAGGCTGCGCCCCATGGCCTTGCTCATCAGGCGGGTCAGCAAGAGACCCGAGGCGCCCACCAGGGTGCCGGCCACGATCAAGAGGTTGGAGCCGAGCGTGAAGCCCGAGGCCGCCACCGCGACGCCGGTGAAGGCGTTCAGCAGCGAGATCAGCACCGGCACGTCGGCGCCGCCGATGGGCAGCACGAAGAGCACGCCGAGCAGCGCGGCCAGGCCGAGCAGCACCCAGAGCATCGCCTGGGAGGCGCTCACCAGCACCCACCCGATGGTCACCAGCGAGGCCAGGCCGACCACGCCGTTGATCACCTGCTGGCCCGGGTAGGTGATGGGTCGACCGGTCATCAGCTCCTGGAGCTTGGCGAAGGAGATCGCCGAGCCGGCAAAGGAGAAGGTGCCGATGAGCACACCGAGCAGCACCTCGAGGGCCACGTAGGTCGCCGGGTGCGACGCCTTGATGTGCATGAACTCGGTGATGGACACCAGCGCCGCCGCGCCGCCACCCACGCCGTTGAAGATGGCCACCAACTGGGGCATGGCGGTCATCTTCACGAACCGGGCGACCGGCACCGCGACGACCAGGCCGATCACGATGCCGAGGATCATCAGGGGCACGTGGTAGAGGGCGTGGCCGTCGACGTGGCGGAAGAACGTCGCCACGATGGCCACCAGCATGCCGAAGGCCGCCACCATGTTGCCCAGCCGCGCCCGCTTGGGGCTGCCCAGGCCCTTCAGGGCCAGGACGAAGGTGGTGGCCGAGAACAGGTAGAGCAGATCGATCAGGGTCTCGCGACTCACTTGGCCACCTCACTGGTCGCCCCGGCCTTGGGGGTCTTGGCCTTGGGCTTGAACATCTCGAGCATGCGGTCGGTGACGACGAAGCCGCCCACCACGTTGAGCGCGGCCAGGATGACCGCGAGGAAGCCGAGGATCTCCTGGGCGTTGGTCGTGGCCGCGCCGAGGATCGTCATCGAGCCCACCAGGATCACGCCGTGGATGGCGTTCGATCCGCTCATCAGCGGGGTGTGCAGGATACTGGGCACCTTGGCGATGATCTCGACGCCGACGAAGATCGTCAGCATGAAGACGGTCGCGTACTGGAGCAGGGCGTTGCCCATCAGTCGTTCTCCTTGGGTTGCGGCGCGGTGAGGGCGACGGCCGGGACCCCGAGGGCCTCGGCGGTGGGCGCGTGGGCGACCTGCCCGTCGTGCGTGACGGTCACGCCCACGACGACCTCGTCGGACCAGTCGGGCGCCCACTGGCCCTTGGACCCGAACAGGGCCAGGAGCTTCAGCACGTTGTTGGCGTACAGGAAGCTGGCGTGGGCCCCCATGGCGGCGGGCGGGTTGGCCATGCCGACGATGCGCACGCCCCCGTGGATGACGACCTCGCCGGCCCGGGTCAGCTCGCAGTTGCCGCCGCCGTCAGCCGCCATGTCGACGACCAGGGACCCCTCGCCCATGGCCTCGACCATGGCCGTGGTGACCAGGATCGGCGAGCGGCGCCCGGGCACCGCGGCCGTGGTGATGACGATGTCGGCCGCGGCCACCTCGGCGGCCAGGGCCGCCTGCTGGGCGGCGCGCTCCTCGTCGGTCAGCTCGCGGGCGTAGCCCCCGGCGGCGTCGGCGGTGATGCCGAGCTGCACGAAGGTCGCCCCGGCCGACTCGGCCTCCTCCTTGGCGGCGCTGCGCACGTCGTAGGCGCGGACCTTGGCGCCGAGGCGCTTGGCGGTGGCGATGGCCTGCAGGCCCGCCACCCCGACGCCCATGACCAGCACCTTGGCCGGCCGGATGGTGCCGGCCGCCGTCGTGAGCAGGGGGAAGAAGCGGTCGAAGTAGGTCGCCCCGGTCAAGACGGCGCGGTAGCCCGACACCGTCGCCTGGCTGGACAGCGCGTCCATGTACTGGGCGCGCGAGATGCGCGGCAGCAGGTCGAAAGACAGCGCCGTGACGCGGCGCTCACTCAGTGCGCGCACCACGTCCAGGTTGAGCAGCGGCGACAGGAAGGACAGGTGCGCCGATCCCTCGGGCAGCTGGGCGACCTCCTCGAGGGTCGGCGCGTTGACCCGCACGGTCACGTCGCCGAGCGCCTGGTCGGCCACGGTGGCCCCGGCGGCCTCGTAGGCGGCGTCGGTGAAGTGGGACCCCACGCCGGCGCCGCGGGCCACGACGACCTCCCAGCCCTCGCGCACCAGGGCCTTGACCGCGTCGGGGGTCAGGCCGACGCGAGTCTCACCGGGGCGTGACTCTCTACAGAGCGCAATTTTCATCGCTCCGTTCTACCACTCGGGCTCCGGGGCCCCCTCCGGGTCGCCCCTCGTCAGCCACGAAGTCCACCAGGACTTTGGTCACAACTTGCGGGGCCTCCAGCACGAACCAGTGCCCGAGGCCCTCGAGGCGCACGTAGGTGAAGCCCTCCGCGCAGTACGGGGCCGAGCCGGTCATCTGCTCCTCGCTGAGCGCGCGGTCGCCGCTGGCCCAGATCCCGAGGGCCGGCACGGCGAGCGGGGCCGGACGCGGCGGCGGGGCCACGAAGGCGTCGGCCCGCAGGTTCGCGCGGTACCAGTTGAGGTGCGCGCGCAGCTGGCCCGCGGCCAGCTGTTCGGCCACCGCGGGGGCGTCGGGGTGGCCCATGCGGGTCAGCAGCGCGTAGTCCTCCATCGCGACGAAGGCCTCGCCGACCCCCTCGACCAGGAAGGCCAGCACGTAGAGGCTGCGCAGCATCTGGTCGAGGCCCCCCGAGCGAAAGGCCGTCGGGTGCCCCACGGCCAGTGCGCTGAGCGTACGCACGCGCTCGGGGTGGGTCAGGGCGACCGCCCAGGCCAGCGCGGCGCCCCAGTCGTGGCCGACCAGGTGCGCGCGCTCGACCCCGGCCGCGTCGAGCACCCCGAGCACGTCGTCGACCAGGTGAACCAGGGTGTAGTCGGCCACTGCGGCCGGCCGGTCCGAGCGCCCGCAGCCCCGCAGGTCGGGGGTGATCACCCGGTGGCCCGCGCCGGCCAGGCCGGGCACGACCCCGCGCCACAGGCGCGCCGTGTCGGGCCAGCCGTGCAGGAGCACCACGGCCGAGCCCGCACCGACGTCGTCGCTGACCAGGCGCACGCCTCCCGCGCGGCTCTCGAGCACACCGGCACGCTAGCGGTGGGCTAGAACCGACGCGTGCTCGCCGTCGTCCACGTCCCCTCCCCCCTGGGCGACCTCGCCGTCGCCGGGGACGCCGCGGGCGTCACGCGCATCTGGCTGCCCCTCGAGGGCCCGCCCCCGGCCACGACCGACGCGCCGCCGGCGGTGCGCCAGGCGGCCGCGCAGGTCGCGGACTACCTCGCGGGATGCCGGCGCACCCTGCGCGTGCGCTACGGCGCCGTGCGCGCCACGGCCTTCCAGCGCGCGGTCTGGGTGCAGATCGCCACCATCGCCTACGGCGAGGTCCGCACCTACGGCGAGATCGCCGCGGCCCTTCGACGCCCGGGGGCGGCCCGGGCGGTCGGCCAGGCGACGGGCGCCAACCCCTGGCCGATCGCCATCCCCTGCCACCGCGTGGTCGCCGCCGACGGCCCCGGGGGCTTCGGCGGCGGGGCGGCGCTCAAGGAGTTCCTGCTCCACCTGGAGGCGACGCGCCCCGCGCCCCGCCCCGCGGGTCGATGAACCCCGTGGGCAGGGCGCGCGCGTCGCGCCGGGCTCGCGCCTGCTCGTTGAGGTGGCGCAGCACACGATGGGTGACCCAGTAGAGGACCAGCGCCGAGGGCAGCTCGCCGCCCAGGGCCAGCACCAGGCTCTGGAGCGCGTCGCCGCGCCGCGCGGTCGTCACGTCGAACCACGCGTCCACCAGCAGCATGGTGCCCGCCGAGCTGGTGAACAGGGCCAGCACCGCCCGGCGCCGCCAGGCGGCCCACGCGGCCAGCAGTAGCGCGACCACCTCGGCGGTGTCCAGGCCCACCCAGGCCGCGGCCCAGTGGTCCGCCCGGTAGTGGGGCGGCAGCGTGAGCCCCAGGTAGACGATCCAGACGACCTCGAGCAGGGCGGCCGCGACCAGGGCCACCAGCAGGGGGTCGCGCCCGGACCACCCCCGCAGCCCGTCGGCGGGCCGCCGCGGGGTCGTCACAGCGCCCCGGCGCCGTCGGGCGGGCCCGCCGCCTCGCGGGGCACCCGCAGCTCGAGGCAGCTGCCGGTGGCCACCTCGACGAAGCGCGCCGTGCCGCCGTGGCGCGCGGCGATGTCGGCCACGATGGCCAGGCCGAGGCCCGAGCCGCCCGAGGTGCGCGCCCGGGCCGGGTCCGAACGCACGAAGCGCTGGAAGAAGCGAGCCGAGGTCGCCACGTCGATGCCCGCGCCGTCGTCGGCGACCTGCACGACGGCGTCGCCGTCGGCGGCGAAGGCCCGGAAGGTCAGCAGGGCGGCCGCGTAGCGCGCGGCGTTGTCGACGACGTTGCGGATCATCCGCTTGAGCATGGCCGGGTCCCCGACGACGCGCACCGGGGCGACCCCCGACGTGTCGACGCCGAGCTCGGTGACCAGGCGGATGCGCTGGGCCTCCTCGAAGAGCAGGTCGTCGAGGTCGACGTCGAGCGCCCGCTGGGCGACGCGGCCCTCGTCGTGGCGCGCCAGCCAGAACAGGTCGTCGATGAGCCCCTCGAGGCGACGGCTCTCGTGCGCGATCGTCTCGGTCACCCGGGCCCACTGGTGCGGGTCGTCGATCCCGCGGGCCCGCTCCACGGTGGCCAGCAGCGTCGTCAGCGGGCTACGCAGCTCGTGGGAGGCATTGGAGATGAACTCGCTCTGGAAGCGGTTGGCCGCCTCCAGGCGGTCGAGCATGGCGTTGACGGTGCGAGCCAGGCGCGCGATCTCGTCGTCGCCCCCGGTCACCGGGACGCGCTCGGAGAGGTCGCGCGCCGCGATGGCGTCCACGCGCCGCCGGATCGACTCGACCGGGGCGAGAGCCAGGCCCAGGCCGAACCAGATGAGGGTGCCGGCCAGCACCAGCAGCAGGGGGAACGACACCAGCACGCTGGCCAGCAGCACCGTGACCCCGTGGCTGATCGAGGAGGAGTCCACGAACCCGAAGAGCAGGGCCGGCCCCTTGGAGGTCGTGATGGTCTGCACCGCACCCTGCGAGAGCAGCGCCAGGGTGGCGCGCGTCGCGGGGCGCACGCGCGCAACGACGGCGAGCCCGGTCACCGAGGCGTTATCCGGGGTGGCCCGCGCCAGGACCGGCTGGCCGGCGATCTCCGAGCTCGACGCCCACACCGCCGTGCCGGCGGGATTGGTCACCTGGACGACGGCGTCGCCGACCATGGGCAGGGTCAGGGCTCGCCGGGCGGGCAGCGGTGCGGTCGCCAGGCGCGCCTCAGCCTGGGCCATGACGTCGCTCACCCGGGTCGAGGCGCTGGTGACCAGCGAGCGGTGCACCAGGGCGACCAGGGCCACGCCGGTGAAGACCAGGATGACGGCGATCGAGGCCACGAAGTAGACGGTCAGGCGGGCCCGGATGGACAGCTCGCGCCGGGCGCGCACCGCTAGGCCTCGCGGATGCGGTAGCCCACACCGCGCACGGTGCGGATGAGCGAGGGCTCGCCCTCGCGATCGAGCTTGCGGCGCAGGTAGCCGATGTAGACCTCGACGATGTTGGGGTCGCCGTCGAAGTCCGGGCCCCACACCGCCGACAGGATCTCGGTCTTGGCGATGGGCCCGCCCCGGCCGAGCAGGTGCTCGAGCAGGGAGAACTCGCGCGGCGTGAGAGTCACCTCGCGGCCCTCGACGGTGACCCGGCGCGACAGCGGGTCCAGCGACAGCCCGCCCACCACCAGGGGCTGGGGCCGCTCGCGGTCGCGCCGACGCAGGAGGGCCTGGATGCGCGCCAGCAAGATGAGCGGCTCGAAGGGCTTGCGCAAGAAGTCGTCGGCGCCCACCTCGAAGCCCTCGACCTCGTCGAGGTCGCCCTCCTTGGCCGTCAAGATGAGCAGCGGGGTGTGGACCCCGGCCTCGCGCAGGTCCAGGCACACCGAGAAGCCGTTGCGCTTGGGCAGCATCAGGTCCAGCACGATCACGTCGTAGGCGCCGTCGCGGCCCGCGAGGAACCCGGACTCCCCGTCGTGGCGCTGCTCGACCGCGAATCCGGCATCGCTGAGGAGCGCCGCGACGGCCTGGGCCAGGTCACGGTCATCCTCGATGACCAGGACCCGGCGCGGCGCGTCGCTCATCGCACGTAGAGGTTACCGTCGGGTCCCCGGGCGAGGTTGATCTTCATCAGCCCCCGGGGAGCCGGGCCGGCTAGGACCGCCCCGCTGGCGACCTGGAACTGGGACCCGTGGCACGGGCAGGCCAGCACGTGGCCCGCCGCGTCGTAGCCGACGGTGCAGCCCGCGTGGGGGCAGACCGCGTCGTAGGCGTCGAAGTGCCCGAGGACCGGCTGGACGACGATCCCGGGGTCGCCGGTGACCGGGACGGTGAAGGTCGCCGCGCCCCCGACGGGCACCTCGCGCGCCGGGCCGAGCAGCGTGCCGTGCACCGCCGGGTCGGCGGGGCCCCGGGGGATGAGGGCCGGCAGCGCGACCCCGCTCGGGGCTCCCCCGATCAGCCGTCCGGCCCCGGCGATCGCCCCGCCGGCCACCAGGGCCGCGCCGGCGACCAGGGTCCCCGAGGCGATCTCCAGCACGGCCCGGCGTCCGGCGTCGGGGTCCTCGGGCGGGTCGGCCAGGACAGGGCAGGGCGCCGGGGCGCACGGGGCCCCGCCGCGCGCGCGGCAGGCCCCGGCGTCAAAGGAGCCGCACAGCTCGGCGACGCGCGCGAAGGGCAGCGCGACCAGTCCCGGGGGCGCCGCCCCGGGCCGGCGCGCCCGGTCGGCGATCAGCGCGCCGAGTGACCAGGCCGGGGGTCCCGGTGCCACGATCAGGGGCACCCAGGCGGCCAGGAAGACGATGTCGGCCCCGGTGTAGTAGGGGTGCGAGTGGTAGCTCACCGTGAGGAAGAAGGTGAGCGACAGGGCCGCGCCGCCCAGGGCGGCGCTGCGCGGGTAGAGCCCGAGGAGCGTCGCCAGCCCGACCAGCAGCTCGGCGCCGGCCACCGCGACCCCGACCGCCGTGGCGACCGCGAGCAGCGGGTGGAGCGCGCCGTGCAGG
The DNA here is from genome assembly GCA_049965035.1 of Acidimicrobiales bacterium. Taxonomy (GTDB): domain Bacteria; phylum Actinomycetota; class Acidimicrobiia; order Acidimicrobiales; family RAAP-2; genus RAAP-2. The sequence goes on along the minus strand of JBMFWS010000001.1, from coordinate 138,583 downwards.
GGGCTCAGGCGGATCGCCGAGAGGATCTGGGCGTGGATCGAGGTCGGCGCGGTGCCGGTCAGGAACGTCGGGTTGGCCAGCTTCTGGGCCCCGGCGTACACGAAGGTGGCCCCGAGGAACGCCCGCAGGGGCACGAGCGCCCACCCGGCCAGGGTGCCGCGGCGCGGCGGCCCGGCGCGGCGACGGGGCGCTGGATCGGACACGCGCCATCGTCGCACACCGCCGAGCGCGGCAGGTGGCAGCGCCCGGCGACCAGAATGGAGGGATGGTCGCCTCGATCGTGGGCTACGTGCTCCACCAGATCCAGCACCTGCCCGGCGGCTGGGTCTACGGGCTCGTCGCCCTGCTGGTGTTCGGCGAGGCCGCCTTGTTCATCGGCTTCGTCCTGCCCGGGGAGACCTCGGTCATCGTGGCCGGGGTCGTGGCCAGCCAGGGCCACGTCAACCTCGACGCCCTGCTCGTGTTGGTCGTGGTCGCCGCCGTCGTGGGCGACTCGGTGGGCTTCGAGATCGGCCGCCGCTACGGCACGGCCCTGATGCGCCTGCCGGTGCTGCGCCACCGCCAGGCGGCGCTCGAGCGGGCCCTGGCCGGGCTGGCGCGTCGCGGACCGCTCTACGTGTTCGTCGGGCGCTTCACCGCCTTCTTGCGAGCCGTGATGCCCGGCCTGGCCGGGATGTCGCGCATGCAGTACCGGCGCTTCCTGGTGGCCAACGCCCTGGGCGGCCTGTGCTGGGGCGTCGCCTACACCCTGCTCGGCTACTTCGCCGGGGGGGCCCTGGCGCGCATCGAGACCTACAGCTCGTGGTTCGGTCTGGCCGTCTTGGTCGTGGTAGTCGGCGGCGCCGTCGCCCTGCACCTGCTGCGCCGCCGGCGTGACGCTCGTCTGGAGGCCGCCGCGCTCGCCGTCGAGGAGGAGCAGCCGCCGACCTGAGGGGACCGCTTCGGCGCTAGCGCCTCAGGGGGTGCGCGCGGGACGCCCCGCGCCCGGAGCCGCCGTCGCCGTGAAGTGCGCCCCGTCGCGCGTAAGCAGCCCGGGACGGCCCAGCGGTCCCGCCCCGGTCACCAGCGACCGGTCGGTGCGCACGCGCCCGTCGTCGACGGGGTGCGCGCGCAGCGCGGGCAGCCCCCGGGCCTCGGCCAGCGTGGCCGTGAGGGAGGCCGCCGCGCTGGCCGCGTCGGCCCGGGCCCGGCGCCGCCACGGCGGCGCCTCGCCGGTGAGGTACCCGGCGCGCACCAGCCAGGTCGGGCGCACCGCGGCCACGACGCCCACCCCGGCGGGCAGGGCGTCGGCCACGCGGGCGGCGTGGGCCACGAAGTGCGGGCGCACCCAGGGCAGGAGCCACGCCTCGGCACCCGCCCACAGCGGCCAGGTCCCGTCGAGCAGTGCCACCACGACGGCGAGCCCGGCGGCCCGGGCCGCCGCGACGACCGCGAGGTAGCGGGCCAGGGCGGCCTCGTCGGGCTGGCCGGCGCGCGGCTCGAGGCGGGCCCACTCCAGGGTGATGCGCACCCCGTCGAGCCCCAGTCCCGCCGCGGCGGCCAGGGCGGCCTCGTAGCCGCCCGGCGCCCACAGGTCCGCGGCCGGGCCGGGCCCGAGCACCTGGCCCAGGGCGACCGCCGGGGACCAGCAGGTCGTCAGGTCGTCGGTGTCGAACCCGCCCTCGACCGCGTAGCCGTCCAGCGTCGCCCAGCCGCGCGTGCCCACGCTCCAGTCTCGCACGCGCCCAACCAGGCGGTAGCGTCGATCCGTCAAGGAGGAACCATGGCCAACGAAGTCCTGTCCGAGCGCCGCGGCGCCGTCGCGCTGCTCACGATCAACCGCCCCGAGGCCCGCAACGCCATCAACCGGGCGACGGCCCTGGCCCTGGAGGCCGCGCTGGCCGACGCCGACGCCGACGACGCCGTGCGCGCGATCGTGCTCACCGGCGCGGGCGACAAGGCCTTCTCGGCCGGCATGGACCTGAAGGCCTTCGCCGCCGGCGAGGTGCCCTTCACCGAGCACGGCTTCGCCGGCATCACGACCCACGCCCTGGCCACGCCGGTGATCGCCGCCGTCAACGGTCCCGCCCTGGCCGGCGGGTTCGAGATCGTCCTCAGCTGCGACCTGGTGGTAGCCGCCGAGAGCGCCATCTTCGGCATCCCCGAGGCCCAGCGGGGCCTGATCGCTGGCGCAGGAGGCCTGGTGCGCCTGCCGCGGCGCCTCCCCCTGGCCCAGGCCTACGAGCTGGCCCTGGTGGCCGACCCCATCTCAGCAACCCGTGCCTACGAGCTGGGCCTCGTCAACCGGGTGGTGCCGGCCGCCGAGCTGGTGGAGGCCGCGCTCGCCCTGGGCGAGCGGATCGCCCGCAACGCCCCGCTGGCCGTGGCCACCTCCAAGCGCGTCATCCGCGAGACGGTGGACCTGCCCGAGGCCGAGGCCTGGCCGATCAACGACGCCGCGTTCGCGGCGATCGGGGCCAGCGCCGACGCCCTGGAGGGTGCGGTCGCCTTCGCCGAGAAGCGCGCCCCCACCTGGACGGGGCGGTGAGCGCACCGCTGACCCTGGCCGGACAGCCCCAGCTCGCGGACTGGCTGAGCATCACGCGCCTCAGCTTGCACATCGTGGCCGCCGGCGTCTGGGTGGGCGGCCAGCTGGTCGTGGCCGGGCTCCTCGGGACGATCCGCGGGCTGGGCGAGAGCGCACCGCGACGCGTCGCGGCGGCCTTCGGCCGCCTGAGCTGGCCCGCCTACTGGCTCCTCGTGGCCACCGGCATCTGGAACTACCTGGCCGTGCACGCCGGGATCGCCACGACCCCGTGGCGCGTCGTGTTCGCGGTCAAGCTGGCCGTCGTGGCCGGGGCGGGCCTGGCCGCCTGGCGCCACCCGCGCGCGACCAGCCCGCGGGCCAAGGGCGTGTGGGCCGGACTGACGGCGCTCCTGTCCACGCTGGCCCTGGTGCTCGGCGTGGCCCTGGCCGGCTGAGCCTCGCGGCCACCCGGCGCGTCACGGACCCCCGGCCGCGTCGGCCACGCCGCGAGCCAGGACGATCCCCGCCGTGGCGGCGAAGGCCAGCGAGCCGACCACCTGACCCCAAAACAGCAGGTGGATGACCCGGAGCGCCGAGAGCAGGCCGCCGAGCGACCCGGCCACCTGCACCCCGAGGAAGACGAAGGCGCTGGGTCGCGGCCAGCGCGCCACGATCACCACGGCCACCCCAGCCGCCGCGGCGAACTGGGCCACCCCGAGGTCGTCGTGCACCAGGGACCAGGTGAACGAGTAGCGCCGCACGAAGGTCGTGGCCAGGACCACCAGCTCGAGCACCGCGACCGCCCGCAGCCCCCACGCGAGCGCGCGCGGGCGCGCCAGCACCCCCGCGATGGCGCGGGCGGCGCCCAGCAGCACGAGGGCGTTGCCGGCGAAGGAGACCACGTAGAGCGGAGCGGTGGCCAGATGGTTGCCGTAGTTGGAGACGCCACCCTCGCTGGCCGCGACGTGGGGGTCCAGCAGCGCGCACAGCGCCAGCGGGGCGATCCAGACGACCTGGGCGCCGCGGGCCAGGCCCGCCGCGCGCACCGCGTCGGGCGCCGGCGCCGTCACGGGCCCCCTCAGCGCGCCGCGCGCAGGTCGCGCAGCCGCACGCGCCCCCCGCGCAAGATGGCGCGCTGGTAGATGGCCGCCGCGCCCCGAGCCACCAGCACGATGGCCACCACGCTCTCGAGCGCCGAGACCAGCGCCGCGCCCCCGCTCATCGCGTGCAGCCCGATCAGCGTGGGCACGGCGAAGGTCGATGTCAGGGGGATGAAGGCCAACACGCGCAGCAGCGTCGAGGCGTGGCCGGCGCTGGCTGCGGTGAGCGCCGTGACGTAGCCGACGATGGTGGGGACGTTGAGGGGCAGCAGGAGGCCCTGGACCTGGTCCTGGCGCTCGGCCAGGGAGCCGGCGGCCGCGTAGACCCAGCTGGCCACGCCGTAGCCGAGGAGGATCCACACCGCCCACACGGCGACCGAGGACAGCGAGCTGCCCGCGAGCACCGAGGTCCCCGTCGCCCGCGCGGCGATCAGCGCCACCGCGCCGAGCAGCGCCACCTGGGTCAGGGCCAGGGCCCCGATGCCGAGCACCTTGCCGCTGAGCAGCCGCAGCGGCCGCATGGTGGCCAGCAGCACCTCGACGACCCGGCTGGACTTCTCCTCCATGACCCCGAGCAGGGTCCACGTCGCGTACTGGGTGAGCAGCACGAAGGCGATGATCGCCCCGATCACCAGCACGGCCACGTAGGTCGAGCCGGCGGGCGACACCGGCAGGCCGTGGACCGGCAGCGCCGGCGCCCCGATCACCGCCGCCGACTGGGACGGGCTGAGCCCGGCGGCCGTCGCGGCGCGCAGGCGCCCGAGCGTCAGGGCCAAGGCGTGGACGTAGGACTGGGCGGCGCCGTTGGCCGCGGCGGACCCGGCCACGCGCAGCTCGCGCGCCGAGGCTGTCACGTCGACCGTGCCAGCCCCCAGGGCGGCCCTCGCCACGCTGGCCGGTGCCGTCGTCACCGTGACCGCCTGGTCGAGCGCGTGGGCCAGGGCCACGACGCTCGCGCCCACCCACGGGGGGGCCGCCGAATCGACGGCCACGCGCAGCGGCGCCCCGTGGCGGTGGCGGCCGATGCCCGGCCCCACGATCGCGGCCAGCAGCACCAGGAGCACCACCGCGGTCGAGATCTTGAAGGTGCGGCTGCGCGCGCGCTCGCGGTACTCGCGGGCCGCGACCAGCACCACGTCGCTGCGCGAGCCACCGGTGAGGCGGCGCGGGCCGCGGCGGCGGCGCGCGACCCGCCACACGAGGATCGCCAGCACCACGGGGGTGACGACCCACCTCACGCGACGGCCTCGCGGAAGACCTCGCTCAGGCGGCGACGGCGCAACGAGAACTCGCTGACCGGGCCCGCCGCCCGGGCCGCGTCGAGCACCGTGTCGAGCACGACGCCCGGGTCCAGGACCAGGCGCACCGCGCCCCCGCCGACCTCCGAGACGCGCACGCCGGCCAGGTCGCGGGCGAAGCGTCCCTCGCGGTCGCCCTCGACGCGCACGCTGAGGCGGCGCGCGCCCGCGGTGACCAGGTCCTCGACCCGGCCCGAGGCCACGACCCGACCCAGGTCGATGATGGTCACCGACGTGCACAGCGACTCGACCTGGTCGAGCTGGTGGGACGAGAACATGACGCCGTAGCCGGCGGCCGCCCGCTCGGCCAGGACCGCGCCCACCTCGTCGATGCCGGTGGGGTCCAGCCCGGCCAGGGGCTCGTCGAGGACCGCCAGCTCGGGGTCGTGGACCAGGGCCGCGGCCAGCTGGGCCCGCTGCTGGTTGCCGTGGGACAGCTCGTCGACGCGCGACCCCGCGCGACTCCCCAGGCCCAGGCGCTCGAGCCACGTGGTGGTCGCGGCGGCCGCGTCGCGCTCGCTCATGCCGTGGAGGCGACCCAGATAGCGCACCTGGTCGCCCAGGCGCATCGTCGGGTACAGGCCGCGCTCCTCGGGCATGTAGCCGAAGCGCCGGCGCAGCGCGTCGCCGACCGGCGCGCCGCGCCAGGTGATCGTCCCGGTCGCCGGGGCCAGGGCGAAGATGGCCCGCATCGTCGTGGTCTTGCCGGCCCCGTTGGGCCCGAGGAACCCGACCACCTCGCCGCTGGGCACGGCGAAGGACAGGTCGTCGAGCACCACGCGCTCGCCGAAGGCGCAGCGCAGCCCCGACAGCTCGAGTCCGGCCACCCGGCGACCCTACCGCTCGGCCGCCCGCTCGTCGGGCCGAGCCCCCCGCGTGGTAGGCTGGTCGGGCACAGGGAAAGGAGAGTCCACCGTGTTCCTCGCTGAGATCTTCGGTCCGGACCTCTTGATCGTCGTCATCGTGGTCGCCGTCCTCGTCTTTGGCGGCTCGGGCATCCCCAAGCTCGCGCGCAACCTCGGCTCGGCCAAGGCGGAGTTCGAGAAGGGCGTCAAGGCGGCCAAGGAGGCCCCGGCCACCCAGGCGTCCGACGTGTCCGAGACCAAGCCCGACGAGCCCGCCAGCTGAGCGACGGGCGAACCTGAGGGCGTTCATACCTGACGACCGGGGGGCCGGCGAAGTCCCTCACTAGTCTCGATTTTCGTGGATGCACCCCTCTCCCCTCTCGGGGGAACACCACCGCGGAGACGTCCTCGGCGCGCGCGCGCGGCCCTCGGCGTGGTGGCGGCCGGGCTCGTCCTGTCGGGCTGCACGGTGCCCTCCTTCGGCGCCAGCCCCGGCGACACCACCAGCTCGCGCTCGGTCTTCCACCTCTGGCAGGGATTCTCCGTCGGCGCGGCCATCATCGGCGGGCTGGTGGTGGTCCTGATGCTGTGGGCCGTCGTGCGCTACCGGCGCCGCAGTGAGCGCATCCCCGACCAGCACCAGTACCACATCCCCCTGGAGCTGACCTACACCATCGTGCCCATCCTGATCGTGCTGGGCCTGTTCGTCGCGACCATGGTCGTGGAGAACAAGGAGGTGGCCAACCCGCGCACCAACGTCACCATCGACGTCAACGCGTTCCAGTGGGGCTGGAAGTTCTCCTACCCGGGCACGAGCGCCGTCGTGGTGGGCCAGACCACCCAGACGCCGACCATGGTCATGCCGGTGGACACCAACGTCCACATCAACCTGACCTCGAGCGACGTGGTCCACGGCTTCTACGTCAAGGCCTTCAACTTCTCGCGCTACGCGCTGCCCGGCGTGCTCAACCAGTTCACCTTGCACGCGGTGTCGACGGGCACGTTCTTTGGCCAGTGCACCCAGCTGTGCGGCCTCTACCACTCGCTGATGTGGTTCGACGTGAAGGTCGTCACGCCGGCCCAGTACCAGGCGTGGCTGACCTCGTTCCACGGTCCGGCGGCCAGCGCCGCCGCGGCCGCGGCCAGCGCCGCCGTGCGCCAGCAGACGTCCTCGATCACCCCCACCAAGCCGGCCACGTCCACGGGAGCGGGCTGATGGTCGACGTCCTCGAGCGCCCCGCCGCGCCGGCCGAGCCGCCCGTCGAGGCCCACGGGCCCACCGGCCTGCTCAAGTGGCTCACGACCACCGACCACAAGGTGATCGGCCTGTCCTACACGGTCACCGCGGTCATCATGATGGTGATCGGCGGGGCCTTCGCCGAGATCATCCGGGCCCAGCTGGCCAGCCCTAACGGCACCCTGGTGTCGCTGGCCCAGTTCAACGAGCTGTTCACGATGCACGGGTCGGTGATGATCTACCTGTTCGCCGGGCCCTTCGCCTTCGGGGCGCTGGCCAACATCATCGTGCCCATCCAGATCGGCGCCCCCGACATGGCCTTCCCCCGCCTGAACGCCCTGTCCTACTGGCTCTACCTGACCGGCGCGATCACCATGCTGTCGGGCTTCTTCACCGCCGGCGGGGCGGCCAGCTTCGGCTGGGTGGGCTACGCCCCCCTGTCCAACTCGCTCAACACGCCGGGTGCGGGAGCCGACCTGTGGATCGGCGGGCTGCTGCTGACCGGGTTCTCGGCCATCTTCACCGGGGTCAACCTGGTGGCCACGATCTTCTACCTGCGCGCACCGGGCATGACGATGTTTCGCATGCCGATCTTCACCTGGAACCTCTTGGTGACGGCCATCTTGATCCTGCTGGCCTTCCCGGTCCTGACGGCCGGGCTGATCATGCTCTACGCCGACCGGCACTTTGGCACCCACATCTTCTCGGTGGCCGGCGGCGGCGTGCCGGTGCTGTGGCAGCACATCTTCTGGTTCTGGGGCCACCCCGAGGTCTACATCTTGGCCCTGCCCTTCTTCGGCATGGTGACCGAGATCATCGCCGTCTTCTCGCGCAAGCCGGTGTTCGGCTACAAGGGGATGGTCTTTGCCACCATCTCGATCGCGGCGCTGTCGCTGGGCGTGTGGGCGCACCACATGTTCACGACCGGCGTCGTGCTGCTGCCGTTCTTCTCGATGATGTCGCTGCTCATCGCGGTGCCCACGGGCATCAAGATCTTCAACTGGATCGGCACGATGTGGCGCGGGGAGGTCTGGTTCTCCACGGCCATGCTGATGGCCCTCGGGTTCCTCGTCACGTTCCTCATCGGCGGGCTCACGGGCGTCTACCTGGCCAGCCCCCCGCTCGACTTCTTCACCCACGACACCTACTTCGTCGTGGCCCACTTCCACTCGGTCGTCATGGCCCTGGTCATGGCCGGCATGGCCGGCCTGTACTACTGGGGGCCGAAGTTCACCGGGTACCTCCTCAACGAGACCATCGGCAAGGTCCAGTTCTGGTTCCTCTTCGTGGGCTCCCAGGTCTTCACCCTGCCGCTGTACCTGCTGGGCCTGCGCGGCATGCCCCGACGCATCGCGGTCTACCCCCACGACCCCCAGTGGCAGTTCTTGAACGACCTCTCGTCGGTCGGCGCGGTGCTGGTGGGGATCTCGACCCTGCTGTTCGTGGCCAACCTCGTCTACAGCTGGAAGAAGTACCCGGCCGGGCCCAACCCGTGGGACGGCCAGACCCTGGAGTGGTTCACCACGTCCCCACCGCCGCACCACAACTTCTACCGCCTCCCGCCGATCCGCTCGGAGCGGCCGACCTGGGACTACAACCACCCCGAGCACCGCACGCTGCCCCACGGCCAGCGCGACGGAGACGGCGCGTGAAGGTCGAGGCCCGCTTCCTGCTCGGGCTGGGGCTCTTCTTCGGGGTGGTCGGCCTGGTCTACTGGCTCTGGAGCGGCGAGGACGCCGGCGGGGTGATGCTCGGGGCCGCGATGCTGCTCGGCTTCCTGCCCGGCACCTACTACGCCTACTGGAGCCGCCGCATGACGCCGCGACCCGAGGACGACCCCGAGGGCACGCCGGCCAGCGGCGCCGGGGTCGTGGGGGCCTTCCCCGGCTCCTCGATCTGGCCCTTCACCTTGGGCATGGGAGCCTTCGTCACCGTGCTGGCGCTGGTCTTTGGCATCTGGCTGCTCTTCCCGGGTCTGAGCCTGGTGGCCTGGGCGCTGCTCGGCGGGGTGGCCGAGAGCCGTCGCGGGGGCCACGTCTAGGCCCGACGTAGATTGCCAGGGTGCTCGCCCGCTGGACCCGCGCCGTTGCTCGCTGGCGCGTCGTGGTGCTGGTCGTGTGGATCGCGGCCGGCGCCGGGGGCCTGCTCGGCTACCACCAGCTGACCGGGCGGCTCACGACCTCCCTGTCGGTCCCGGGCACCCCGTCCGCGCGCGCCGACGCCCTCTTGCGCGCCCACTTCCACGAGAGCATCGAGGGAGCCTTCACGGTGGTCGTGCGCGCCTCGGGCTCCCGGGTCGCGCGCGACGAGGCGCGCCTGACGCGCGCGGCCGCCCGCTGTGGGCTCCACGCCGTCGAGGAGCGCGCGGTCGGCGGCCTGCTGGTCGCGGACCTCGAGTCGCCCGACTCCCTCGGGCGCGCGGCCGCCCTGACGCCGCGGCTGCGCGCGGCCCTGAGGTCCGACGGCCTGCCCGGAGCCCTGGTCACCGGGCCGGCCGCCCTGCAGGCCGACGTCACGCCGATCCTCGCGGCCGACCTGCGCCGGGGCGAGGCGCTGGCCCTGGCCGCTGCCCTGGTGCTGCTCACGGCGATCCTCGGAGTGAGCGCGGCGGTGCTCATCCCCTTCGTCGTGGCCGGCCTGACGACGGCGGTCGCCCTCGGACTGGTCGACCTGCTGGCGTCGTGGCGTCTGATGGTGCTCTACGTGCCCAACGTGGTGGCCCTGATCGGTCTAGGCCTGGCCATCGACTACTCCTTGCTCATCGTGCACCGCTACCGCGCCGAGCTGTCCGGCGGCGCCGACGGCGCCCTCGAGCGCACGATGGCCAGTGCCGGGCGCACCGTCGTGCTCTCGGGGGCGGCCGTCGCGGTGGGCCTCGCCCTCATGCTCGCGATTCCCGTCCCCCTGGTCGCCTCGCTCGGCGCCGCGGGCCTGGCGGTCCCCGTCGTCGCGGTCGCCGCGGCTCTCACCTTGCAGCCCGCTCTCTTGGCCCTGGCCCGCCCGCGCGGCGTCGCGGTGCACGCCTGGGCCGGGCTGCTCGAGCCGCCCGACCCGGGCCGCGGCCGCTGGGCGCGCCTGGCCCGCGCCGTCGTGGCGCGGCCGTGGCGCGTCCTGGCGGCCGCCCTGGTGGTGCTCGGGGCCCTCGCGGCCGGCGTGTCGCAGCTGGCGCTCACCCCGGGATCCCTCAGCGCCATCCCGTCCCAGATGCCCTCGGCGCGCGCCATCGCCCTGGTGCGCGCGACGGTCGGCCCGGGAGTGCTCACCCCCCTCGAGGTGCTCATCGACACGGGCCGGCCGGGCGGCGTGCGGGCGCCGGGCGAGCGGGCCGCCCAGCAGTCCCTCGCCCTGCGCCTGCTGCGCGTGCCCGACGTCGAGCTCGTGGCGACCGACGTGGTGGCGCCCTTCGTCGACCCGCGGGGCCAGGTCGCCCGGATCCTGGTCATCTCCACCGGGTCGCTCGGCAGTCCCACCTCCCAACGCCTGGTCGGGGTAGTGCGCCGACTCAGCGCGGCCGCCCGCTTCCCGTCGGGGACCTCGGTCGTCGTGGGCGGCGCCCCCGCCCAGGGCGTCGACTTCCTGCACGCCGTCTACCACCGCTTCGGGTGGCTGGTGGCCCTGGCGCTGGCGAGTGCCTTCCTCCTGCTCACCGTGGCCCTGGGCTCGGCCCTGCTCGCCCTATGGGCCGTTGTCTTGGACCTGGCCTCGATCGCCGCCGCCTACGGGGGGCTGGCCTGGTGGTTCCACACGGGGCTGGGCTCGGTGACCGGCACGTACCACGTGGCCCAGATCGAGGGCTGGGTCCCGGTGTTCACCTTCGCGGTGCTCTTCGGGCTCTCGATGGACTACGAGGTCTTCATCGTGGCGCGCCTGCGCGAGGCCCACCGGGCCGGGCGCCCCATCGACGAGGCCATCGTCGAGGCCCTCGCCTCGACCGGCGGCGTCGTGACGAGTGCCGCCGTCATCATGGTGGGCGCCCTGGCCGGCTTCGTGCTCGGCCGGGTGGCCGGCCTCCAGGAGCTCGGCGTCGGCCTGGCTCTCGGCGTCCTGGTCGACGCGGTGGTCGTGCGCGGACTCGTCCTGCCGAGCGTGCTGGCGCTGTCGGGACGCTGGCTGTGGCACGGCGAGCGCCGAACCTCCCGCCCCGACCGCTACCGTTGACCACGACGCCCCAGCGGCGTCACCACGTGCCAGCGCCTCGTCCCCCTTGCGCACCGAGGGGGACGAGGCGCTGGCACCCGCTCTGAGAGCAGAGCGACTCCTACTTCACGACCTTGATCACGAACTGGAACGACGGGACGTGGTAGCCCAGGGCCAGGGCCGGGAAGTCCTGCGCGTAGCTCAGGTCCGGCGTCATCCCGTAGGGCGTGTTGGCGAACGACGGCTGCTGGGTGTACATCATCGGGTACAGCGTGATCACGTGGAGCCCGGGCCCTCCCGTGGCGAACAGGTGGATCACCGTGTAGCCGTTGGAGTTGAACCCGCAGCCGTAGCCGATGTAGCTGTTGTCGTAGTCCACGCCGAGGGTGTTGTCGAACTGGGTCCAGCCCACCCCGTCGAGGCTGATGGTGAGCTCCTGGCCCTGCTTGAAGGTGTAGGTCCCCGTTCCCGACTGACCGGCCGCGATCGCCGCGGGGGTGGTCGCGTGGGTGGCGGTGGCCACGCCCTGGCTGAGCAACTGACCCGACGAGGAGTAGAAGGACACCATCGACTCCATGACGTAGAAGGGCTGCTGAGTCTCGACCGTCGTGCCGCTCATCACCTGGATGACGTGCCAGCCGCCCAGGCCGTTCGGCACGGTGACGGTGCTGTCCAGGGTCCCGTTGGTGGCGCTGGCCGTGCCCAGGGGGACCGAGATGTAGGCCCAGCACGAGGTGGTTGGGCAGTTGACCCGGCTGCCCTGGACCGACGCCCACGTCAGCTGGTAGGTCGCCGAGGGCAGGCCGGTCACGTGGACGTGGACCTTGGTCCCCACCGGGCCCGACGTCGGCGTCAGGGTCGTGGTCGCGTTGGTCACGGCGCTCAGCCCCGCGGCGTTAAGCGTCGTGACCTCGTTCAGCGTCGGCGTGACCTGGTCGGGCCAGCTGATCTGCGGCGTCATCGACACCTTGCCCCGCGTGACGTGGAACGTCGCGGTGCCGCCGGTCGCGAAGGGCACGGGCGACTGCACGATGTTCATGTACACGAAGCTGAGCGCGTCGCCCACCTGGATGAGGTGCGGGCCCACGGGCCCGGCGGCGGGAATGGTGACGCTCGCGGTGCCCCGCGTCCAGCTGGCCGTCATCTCGCCGGCGAAGTGGTTGTCGTACAAGATGGCCGCGCCACCCGTGTAGAGGGTCGCCCCCATCCCGGTGTAGGTGATGTGGATGGGCGTGCCGATCGGCCCGCTGCGCGGCGTGACGCTCAGCGTGCGCAGCAGCTCGAAGCCACCGTGCGCCTGGGCGACGTTGTTGACCACCGCGTAGATGTCATGCATCCCGCCGAAGTCGGCCGGGGCCTTCATCGCGTAGGTGAGCGAGCCCGACGCGCTCGTCGTCACGGTCGCCAGGGTCACGTAGAAGTTGGTGGAAGCGCGCCCGAGGTAGTTCACGGTGTCGGGCTGCGGGCTCACAACCCAGGTGGCGCTCGACGTCGACCAGGCCAGCGTCACGCTGGTCGAGGCCGGCAGGCCGGTGCCCGAGATGGTCACCGGGGTCCCCTGGGCGCCCTCGTAGGGCGTGATGGTCAGGTTGTTGAGCGACGAGCTCAACGTGAAGGTGGGGGTGACCGGACCCGGCAGGGGCGCGACATTGGGGATGTTCGGGGCGGTCAGGGTGGTCGGGTTCAGCGTGCCGGTCGTGTCAGCAGCACCCCCGGTGTTCGAGAGCGTCAGCGGCACGATCGTGCCGAGCGCGATCGCGGTCGTGGCCGCGCGCACCAGGGCGTGGCGGGAGAGCTTCATGGGGAGGTCGTCCTTTCCGAGACGATTAGGGTGAGGGTGCCAGCGTGCGAGCGGTGGCTCGCCTCACCCTGGGCGCGGTCCCAGGGTGAGGCGTTACAGCACGAGGTCAGGTCGCCGGAACGGCGTTGAGCGTGAGCTGCGACGGGGTAGCCAGACCCGCCTGGGTGTAGGTGAACTGCGCCGACGGGACGGCCCGCTTGATGACGATGCGACGGCGCAGGATCTTGGCGCCACGGCGATACGTGACGATCTTGGTCACCGCGGGGATCGCCTTGGTGGTGACCACGATCTGGAAGTTCACGACGCCGAGGGTCGGGTAGCCCGTGGTGTTCCATCCGTAGCTCCAGAAGGCCACGGTTCCGTGGTTGCCGTAGTTCATCGGCGCGGGTGTCGCGATGCCCGGGATGACGACGACGGCGCTCTTGACGTTGGCCGTGGTCAGCGGGGTGCCGCCCGAGCCCACGTTCACGCCGGACATGCGGAAGACGACCGTCTGGCCCACGTAGAACTCGTTGGTCAGCGCGCACCCGATGGGCGCCTTGAGGATGCCGGTGCCGCCGCCGCCGACCACCGTGTCGACGTTGAGGTACACGGGAAGGTTCCTGGTACCCTGGATGGGATTCGCCAGCGTCGTCGTGGTCGACGAGTCGGCCGACGCCGTCGACGCACCGAGCAGGGCGAGACCGCTCAGGCTCAGTGCCCCGGCGGCCAGAGCCGCTACGACACGCTTCATATTTTTTCCTCCTTGTGGTTGCTTAGGGACATGAGTGACCCGGGGACCCGTTACTTCCGGACCAGGACCAGGCCTGTCAACGTGGCGCTGAAGGCATCGGTCTCTGATGAGCCGGCAGTGGTCTTCTGGATCGAGAACGACCCGGTGAAGTTGAGGTTTCCGGTGGCTCCACGCCACGTCCCCGCACCGCCCAGGATCTTGGCGACGCCCTTGACGCTGACTGAGGTCGGTGCGGCCGAGCCCGCGGCACAGGCCTGGGACTTGGTCGGGTTGATGATCTTCAGGTGCAGCATCGAGCCAGCCCCCCGCAAGAAGCCGGTCCCGGTGAGCGGGTCGCACGTGTTGGCCGCGGGCGCCGAGCCCGCACCCGTCATGGTCGCCTTACCGAGGTACGTCGCCGCGCCCGTGCCCCTGACCGACGTCGCCTTGGCGCCCGTCGAGGACCACAGCATCGCGATCGTTCCCTTGAAGGTCCCGTGGAACTTGACCTTGACCACCTTGACGGCGTGCGCCGACGGGGACGTGGACACCTGGGGACGCGTTGTCGCGCCCGCGGGCACCACGCCCAGCAGGGCGGCCGCCGTCAGTCCGGCGAGCAGGGTCCTGGGGATGGAGGTGAATGTGCGCATGCCTCCAGTGTGAAGTTCCTGACTCTAGATTTCCAATCGATTCTGATTACGATATTGATAGGCTGTTCTTATGTTTAGTGCCCGAGACCTGACCATCCAGCAGCTGCGCTGCTTCGTGGCCGTCGCCGACGAGGGGCAGTTCACCGCGGCGGCCGACGAGCTGAACGTGGCCCAGCCCTCGATCAGCGCCCAGATCAACCGCCTGGAGCACGTGCTCGGGGTCACCCTCTTCCACCGAGGTCGCCGGCCCATCGCCCTGACCGACGCCGGCCAGCAGCTGGTCCCTCTGGCCCGCCGCGTCCTGGCCGGCATCGACGACGTCTTCGGCGAGGCCGAGAACCTCGAGGGGCTGCGCCGGGGCCACGTCACCATCGGCACGACCCCGAGCATCGGGGCGACCCTGCTGCCGCCGTTGCTGGCGGCGTTTCGCCGGCGCTATCCCGGCGTGGCCGTCTCGTTCGTCGAGCGCCACTCGCGCGAGATCGTCACGGCCCTGGAGATGGGCAGCCTCGACCTGGCCCTCATGGTGGGGCCGATCGCGCATCCCAACCTGGCGATCTCCACCCTGGCCCACGAGCACCTGATCGTCATCGTGGGCCGTGACCACCCTCTGGCCGCTCAGCCGAGCGTCCGCCTGAGCGACCTGGTCAGTGTCCCGCTCATCTACTTCCACGAGGGCTACGACGTGCGCGCCACCACCGAGTCCGCCTTCACGACCGCCGGGCTGCGCCCGAACGTCGCCCTCGAGGGCGCCGAGATCGGCACGGTGCACGCCTTCGTGGCGGCCGGGCTGGGCGCGGCGATCGTCCCGGGACTGGTCGCCGCGATGAGCGACGACGTCGTGGCGCTCGACCTCGTCGACCCGACGATCGAGCGGACCGTGTGCGTCGCCTACGACCAGCGCCACAGCCTCTCGCGCGCCGCGACGGCCCTCCTCGAGGCGGTGCGCGACGAGACGCTGAACGGCGACTGGGTCGCGCGCGCCCCGGGCCTGCGCATCGTCGTGCCGCCCCCGGGCGGGTGATCAGAGCACTCCCCCGCGCCCCGGGGCGCGTCTCTGGGACGTTCGTCCCCCTCGGGGCGGTCCCGGGGCGTGCCTACAATGGGGCCTCGACGGGCCAGGGGCGCGTGGCGAGAGAGTGAGGTGACGGTGGCGGTCCTCGAGAGTCGAACCAATGTCGAGCTGGGCGGACGTCGCGGGGGGCCCGATCTGGCCACCCTGCGCGGCGACCGCTGGTGGATCCAGCCCATCGTGACCATGTCGATCCTGACGGCCTTCGTCGTCTACTCGACCTGGGCCGCCTTCCAGAACCGGAACTACTACGTCGGGTCAGCGGTGCACCGCGACCTCATCAGCCCCTTCTACTCGCCGTGCCTGGGCGGCAACTGCGTGCCGGGCTCCTCGATCGGCTTTGGCATCCACGGCTGGGCCTGGTCGCCCGCCCTGATCATCCTGCTGTTCCCCCTGGGCTTCCGCCTGACCTGCTACTACTACCGGCGCAGCTACTACCGCGCCTTCTGGTGGTCGCCGCCGGCCTGCGCGGTCGCGGACGCCCACGGGTCCTACACCGGCGAGAGCCGCTTCCCGCTGCTCATGCACAACGCCCACCGCTACTTCTTCTACTTCGGGCTGGTGCTCAACGCCATCTTGACCTACGACGCCTTCCGGGCCTTCTACCAGCCCGGCATCGGCTGGGGGGTCACGGTGGGCACCCTGGTGCTGACGGTCAACGCGGTCCTGCTGTGGAGCTACTCGCTGAGCTGCCACGCCTGCCGGCACCTGTGCGGGGGCCAGTCGCGGTCCTTCTCCAAGCACCCGGTCCGCTACAAGGTCTGGAAGTTCCTGACCCCGCTCAATGCCAAGCACATGAACTTCGCGTGGGCCTCGCTGATCTTCGTCGCCCTGACCGACGTCTACGTCCGCCTGGTGGCCTCGGGCGCTCTGACCGACTACCGCCTCTTCTAGGTAAGGACCCTCCGTGACTGAGTACGAACACCACGACTACGACGTTCTCATCATCGGCGCCGGCGGCGCCGGGCTGCGCGCGGCCATCGAGGCCAAGCAGCGCGGCCTGTCGGTGGGCATCGTCACCAAGTCCCTGCTCGGCAAGGCCCACACCGTGATGGCCGAGGGCGGCATCGCCGCGGCCATGGGCAACGTCTACGCCGAGGACAACTGGCGGGTCCACTTCCGCGACACCATGCGCGGGGGCAAGATGCTCAACAACTACCGCATGGCCGAGCTGCACGCCAAGGAGGCGCCCGACCGCGTCTACGAGCTCGAGCAGTGGGGGGCGCTGTTCGACCGCACCAAGGACGGCCGGATCCTCCAGCGCGACTTCGGCGGCCACCGCTACGCCCGCCTGGCCCACGTGGGCGATCGCACCGGCCTCGAGCTCATCCGCACCCTCCAGCAGAAGGTCGTCTCGATGGGGACCGACGTCTTCATGGAGTGCAAGGTCCTCCAGCTGGTCCACGACTCGGCGGGCCGCATCGCGGGCGCCGTGGCCTACTGGCGCCCCACGGGCGAGTTCGTCACGTTCCGGGCCAAGGCCGTGATCCTGGCCACCGGCGGGGTCGGCAAGTCCTGGAAGTTCACGTCGAACTCCTGGGAGTCGACCGGCGACGGCCACGCCATGGCCCTGTGGGCCGGCGCCGAGCTGATCGACATGGAGTGCATCCAGTTCCACCCCACCGGGATGGTCTGGCCCTTCAGCGTGCGCGGCCTGCTGGTGACCGAGGGCGTGCGCGGCGACGGCGGCGTGCTGCGCAACTCGGAGGGCGAGCGCTTCATGTTCCGCTACGTGGCCGACATGTTCCGCGCCGAGACCGCCGAGTCCGAGGAGGAGGCCGACAAGTGGTACACCGACCACTCGGCCGGCCGGCGCCCGCCGGACCTGCTGCCCCGTGACGAGGTGGCCCGGGCCATCAATGCCGAGGTCAAGGCGGGCCGGGGCAGCCCCCACGGCGGCGTGTTCTTGGACATCGGCTCGCGCCGCTCGGCCGAGTACATCCGGCGCCGCCTGCCCTCCATGTACCACCAGTTCATGGAGCTGGCCGGCGTCGACATCACCCGCGAGGCCATGGAGATCGGCCCGACCTGCCACTACATCATGGGCGGGGTCAAGGTCGACGCCGACACCGCGGCCACGCGGGTTGACGGGCTCTACGCGGCTGGTGAGGTGGCCGGCGGCATGCACGGGGCCAACCGGCTGGGCGGCAACTCGCTGTCGGACCTGGTGGTCTTCGGGCGCCGGGCCGGCGTGGCGGCGGCCGATTACATCGAGGGCGGCGGCGGTCCCGCCGACTTCGACGAGGGCGAGGTGGCCGCGGCCATCGAGCGCGCGCTGGCCCCCCTCACCCGCGAGAGCGGCGAGAACCCCTACGACATCCAGCGCGACCTCCAGGACATGATGCAGGCCAACGTCGGCATCATCCGCAACGGTCCCGAGCTGGCCGACGCCCTGACCCAGCTGGACGGCACGTTCAGCGAGCGGGTGGCCAACCTCAAGGTCACCGGCGGCCGGGCCTACAACCCGGGCTGGAACCTGGCCACCGACCTTCCCTCGATGATCACGGTGTCCAAGTGCGTGACCCGCGGCGCCATCCAGCGCGAGGAGTCGCGCGGGGGCCACACGCGCGAGGACTTCCCCAAGGCGAGCGCCGAGTTCGGCACCTTCAACCTCGCCCACAGCGTGAGCGGAGGCACCTACGACGGCGAGTTCGCCACCGTGCGGTCCCCGCTGGCGACCATGCCCGATGAACTGAAGGCTCTGCTCGAGGAGGCGAAGTAATGGCGGACGTGACGATGCGCATCTGGCGAGGCGACGCCTCCGGCGGCGACTTCCAGGAGTACACCATCGCCCAGAGCGAGGGGGAGGTCGTCCTCGACGTCATCCACCGTATCCAGGCCACCGAGGCGCCCGACCTGGCCTGCCGCTGGAACTGCAAGGCCGGCAAGTGCGGCAGCTGCTCGGCCGAGATCAACGGCAAGCCGCGCCTGATGTGCATGACGCGCATGGATGAGCTGCCCGCAGGCACGGTGACGGTGACCCCGATGCGCACCTTCCCGATCATCCGGGACCTGGTGACGGACGTGTCGTTCAACTTCGCCATGGCCGAGCGCATCCCGGCGGTCCTGCCGCCGCCGATGCCCGAGGGCGGCTACCGGATGTTCCAGGAGGACGTCGAGCGCGGCCAGGAGTTCCGCAAGTGCATCGAGTGCTTCTTGTGCCAGGACGTCTGCCACGTCATCCGCGACCACGAGGACAACAAGCAGCACTACGCCGGTCCGCGCTTCTTCATCCGCTACGCCGAGCTCGAGATGCACCCCCTGGACACCAACGACCGTCGCGACTACGTGCGCAAGGAGATGGGCCTGGGCTACTGCAACATCACCAAGTGCTGCACCGAGGTCTGCCCCGAGCACATCAAGATCACCGACAACGCCATCATCCCGCTGAAGGAGCGGGCGGTGGACGCCCACTACGACCCCATCGCCTGGCTGGGTCGCAAGATCCGCAACGGGTCCAAGCGCTCGGCCGCCGAGGCGGGCGTCCAGCCGGGCCCCTGACCGTGGTCGAGCCCGCGACGACCTGGGCCGACCAGGTCGTCGCGGCGCTGGCCGCGCGCGGGCCCACCCCGCTGGACCACGAGGTCCGCGTGGACCTCGTGCTGGGCCCGAAGGACGCCGCCGAGACCGTTCCCCTGGTCCTGGGCCCGAGCGGCGTGCACCGCGCCGCCGAGCCATGGACGGCCGCCGACCTCGTCGTGCGCCTGGAGGCCGACGCCGTCGCCGCCCTGGCCTCGGGCCAGCTGGCCAGCCCGGACGTGCTGCGCTCGGGACACGTGCGGGTGCGCGGCGACGCCTCGATCCTGGTCGAGCTGCTCGGATGGCTGAGCGCGACGAGCTGATCCCGCTGGCCGAGGACGACCGGGCCGAGCCCGCGGTCCTCGAGCCCACCCGCCTACACCGTCGGCGCCACCTGGGTGAGGTGGCGGTGCTGTGCTTCTTCGGCGACGTGCTCGACACGTGGGCCGCCTCGGGACGCCTGGTCGAGCGCTACCGGCTGCGCAGCGAGGTGGGCTGGAGCCCGGTCTACGACGTCACGACGCCGGCCGGACCCGTCGCCGTCGTCCACGGGGGCTTCGGCGCCCCCTTCTCGGCCGTCGTGATGGAAGAGCTGATCGCCCTGGGCGCGATGACGCTGGTCGCCTGCGGCGGGGCCGGGGCCCTGGTCGACCTCGAGGTGGGCCACGTGCTAGTCGTGGACTCGGCCCTGCGCGACGAGGGCACCAGCTTCCACTACGCACCCGCGAGCCGGGTGCTCAGCGCCGACCCGGCCGGCGTGGTCGCCCTGGCTGGCGTGGTCGAGCGCCGTGGCCTCCCCTACAGCGTGGGGCGCACCTGGACGACCGACGCGATCTTTCGCGAGACGCGGGGGCGCGTCGAGCGGCGCGTCGCCGAGGGCTGCGTGGTCGTCGACATGGAGGCGGCGGCGTTCCTGGCCGTCGCCGCCTACCGGGGCGTGCGCTTCGCCCAGCTCCTCTACGCGGGCGACTCGCTGGTCGCCGAGTGGGACCACCGGGGCTGGCTGCACGCCACCGAGCGGCGCACCGAGCTGCTCGAGGCGGCCATCGAAGGGGCGCTCGCCCTCCACGGAGACCGGCCGCTCGCGCGCCCCGAGTGATTCGCTCTGGCTATCACGCATCACGCTCGGCCACCTGGCCACGGCCGCGTCCGGCGGGCACGCTGGAGGCGAGAGGAGAACCGTGAACACCCCTGAGCGCCCCCTGGCCCACCTGCTGGACTCGACCGAGGACTCCGGCCCGGTCCACTTCGGCCCCAACTGGTTCGCGGCCGTCATGGGCACCGGCATCGTGCCCACCGCGGCGGTCCTGCTGCCCTACCACGTACCCGGGCTCCACGCGGTGGCCGTGGTCGTGTGGGCCCTGGCGGCCGGACTGCTCGGGGTGCTGGTCGTCGCTACCGTGGTCCACTGGCTGCGCTCGCCGCACCAGGCCCGCCGCTACGGCCACGACAGCACCATGGCCCAGTTCTACGGCGCTCCGCCCATGGCCTTCATGACCGTGGGTGCCGGTACGATCATCGTGGCCTCCAGCGTCATCTCGATGCGCGTGGCCGTGGACCTGGACTGGGTGCTGTGGACGATCGGCACGGTGACCGGCCTGCTCAGCGCCACCATCATCCCCTACCGCCTCTTCACCTCCATCACGGTGCGCCCGGACGGAGCCTTCGGGGGCTGGCTGATGCCCATCGTGCCGCCGATGGTGTCGGCCTCCACCGGGGCCCTGCTGCTGGCCCACGTCGCCTCGCCGGGCGCCCGAGCCACCCTCTTTTACGCCCTGTTCGCCGAGTTCGGCATGAGCCTGGTCGTGGCCCTGGCGATCATCACGCTGATCTGGTCGCGCCTGGCCCACTACGGGTCCTCGATGAGCGGTCGCGTGCCGACCCTCTGGATCGTGCTCGGTCCCGTCGGCCAGTCCATCACGGCCGCCGGGCTGCTCGGGGCCAACGCGGCGCTGGCCGTCCCGGCGCCGCTGGCGCGGGCCTTCTCGCTCTTCGCCATCCTCTACGGCGTGCCGATGTGGGGCTTCGCCCTCCTGTGGGCGACGCTGGCCCTGGCCATCACCGTGCGCACGGCGCGCTCGCACCTGCCCTTCTCGCTGACCTGGTGGAGCTTCACGTTCCCCGTCGGGGTGACCGTGACCGGGACGATCCGCCTGGCCGCCGAGACGGGCCTGAGCGCCTTCCGCGTGGCGAGCGCCGTCGGGCTGGTGGCGCTGGTCGGTGCCTGGGCAACCGTCGCGGTGCGCACGGCGCGCGCCGCCCACCGCGAGGCGCTCCTGGCGCACCCGACGCCCACCGCCGCCGCCGGCGTCAAGGCTGGGGCCCTGGCGACCTCCAGCGCGGCCTGAGCTACGCGGCCACCGGCCGCCGCCGGTGGCCCCCAGCGCCTAGACCAGGCCCAGCTTCACGACCTCGTCGCGCTCGGCCAGCAGCTCGTCGGTCGTCACCTGGATCTTCTCGACGGCGAACTCGTCGCGGGTGAAGCCCTCCTTGACGTGCCAGGCGCCACTGGCGTCCACGCGCACCGGCATGCCGAAGGTCAGCCCCTCGGGCACGCCGTACTCGCCGTGGCTGGTCACCGAGACCGAGACGCAGTCGTCGTCGGGCGTGGGCGTCGTGAGCCCCACGACCGTGTCGATGGCGGCGTTGGCCGCCGAGGCGGCCGAGCTGGCGCCGCGCGCCTCGATGATGGCGGCGCCGCGCTTCTGCACCGTGCTCAAGAAGGCCCCGGTCAGCCAGGGCTCGTCGTCGATGGCCTCGGGCACCGGGCGTCCGTCGACCGTCGCGTTGAGGAAGTCGGGGAACTGGGTGGCCGAGTGGTTACCCCACACCGCCAGGTTCTTGACTCCCGCGACCGACGTGCCCAGGCGCTTGGCGATCTGGGTCTCGGCCCGATTCTGGTCGAGTCGGGTCATCGAGAACCAGCGGTCCGCCGGGACCTCGGGCGCGCTGGTGCGCGCGATCAGGCAGTTGGTGTTGCAGGGGTTGCCCACCACCAGCACGCGGACGTCGCTGGCGGCGTTGCGGGCGATGGCCTGGCCCTGGGGCTTGAAGATGCCGCCGTTGATCGAGAGCAGGTCGCCGCGCTCCATGCCGGCCTTGCGGGGCACCGAGCCCACCAGGAGCGCCCACGACGTGCCCGCGAAGGCGACGTCCAGGTTGCTCGTGGCCTCGACGCCGGCCAGCAGCGGGAAGGCGCAGTCGTCGAGCTCCATGACGACGCCCTCGAGCGCCTTCATGGCCGGCTCGATCTCGAGCAGGCGCAGCACGATCGGGGTGTTGGGCCCGAGCATCTGGCCCGAGGCGATGCGGAAGAGGAGCTGGTAGCCGATCTGGCCCGCGGCTCCAGTCACGGTGACGTGAACGGGGGTGGTCATGTCGCTTCCTTTCTCGCTTAGAGACGGTCCACGATGGCGGCGCCGAACTCCGAGCACTTGACCTCGGTGGCGCCCTCCATCAGTCGGGCGAAGTCGTAGGTGACGACCTTGTCGGCGATGGTCGCCTCCAGGGCGCGCACGATGTCGTCGGCGGCCTCCTGCCAGCCGAGGTGCTCGAACATCAGCACCCCACTCAGCAGCACCGAGCCCGGGTTGACCTTGTCCTGGCCCGCGTACTTGGGCGCCGTGCCGTGGGTCGCCTCGAAGATCCCGTGCCCCGTGACGTAGTTGATGTTGGCCCCCGGGGCGATGCCGATGCCCCCGACCTGCGCGGCCAGCGCGTCGGAGAGGTAGTCCCCGTTCAGGTTCATCGTCGCGATGACGTCGAACTCGGCCGGGCGCGTCAGCACCTGCTGGAGCGTGATGTCGGCGATGGCGTCCTTGACGAGGATCTTGTCGCCGGGCTGGCCGTTGCAGTCGTCCCAGCCCACCGCGACGTCGGCGAACTCGTTGCGCACCAGCTCGTAGCCCCACTTGCGGAAGGCGCCCTCGGTGAACTTCTGGATGTTGCCCTTGTGCACCATGGTGACCGAGGGGCGACCCTGGCGCTGCGCGTACTGGATGGCGGCGCGGATCAGGCGCTCGGAGCCCGACTTGGAGATCGGCTTGATGCCGATGCCGCTCATCTCCTTGATGTCCCATCCGTAGCTGTCGTGGAGGAACTCACGCAGATTCTCGGCCGCCTCGGTGCCCGCCTCGACCTCGAGGCCGGCGTAGACGTCCTCGGTGTTCTCGCGGAAGATCACCATGTCCACCAGCTCGGGGTGGCGCACCGGCGAGGGGACCCCGGCGAACCAGCGCACCGGCCGCAGGCAGACGTAGAGGTCGAGGATCTGGCGCAGGGCCACGTTCAGCGAGCGAAAGCCCCCACCGATCGGCGTGGTGAGCGGGCCCTTGATCCCGATGAGGTAGTCGCGAAAGGTCGTGACGGTCTCCTCGGGCAGCCAGTCACCGGTCTCGTTGAAGGCCTTCTCGCCGGCCAGCACCTCGCGCCACTCGATGGTCTTGCCGTGCTTGGTCGCCGCCGCGTCCAGCACGAGCTTGGCGGCCGGCCAGATGTCCACGCCGGTGCCGTCGCCCTCGATGAAGGGGATGATGGGATTGTCCGGGACCTGGAGCACGCCATCGGCGCTCATCGTGATCTTCTCAGCCATGAACGTCATCCTACGACGGTCCCCGGGAGGCCCCTCGGGGACCAAATACCCTACGACCCCCCACGCAGCGCCTGGTGGATCTCGCGGGTCGCGAGGGACCGGTTCAGAGTGTAGAAGTGCAGGCCCGGGGCCCCGCGCGCCAGCAGCTCGGCCGACAGGGCCGTCGCGGCCTCCACGCCCGCGGCCCGCACCGCGGTCGCCCCGCCGCGCTCGTCGGCCGCGCGCAGGCGCGCCACCAGGGACGCGGGCACCGGGGCCCCCATCTGGGCCATGCGGGCGATGCTCGACAACGACGTGACCGGCATCACGCCGGGCAGCACCGGGCGCGTGACCCCGCGCGCCGCCAGGTCGGCGACGAGGCCGCTCCACTCGTCGGCCGCGAAGAAGAACTGGGTGATGGCGAAGTCGGCCGCGGCCAGCTTGGCGGCCAGGCGATCCCGGTCGGCGGTCAGGTCCACCGCGGCGGGGTGCCCGGCCGGGTGGGCGGCCACGCCGATCGCGAAGCCCCCCACGTCGCGCACCAGGCGCACCAGGTCGTCGGCGTGGGCGAAGTCACCGGGCGCCTCGGGGGGGCCGTCCGGCGCGTCGCCGCCGAGCACCAGGACGTTCTCCACGCCCGCGGCGCGGTAACGCGCGAGCAGGTCGACCAGGTCGGCGCGGCGCTGGCCCCGGGCGACCAGGTGCGCCATGGTGGTCAGGCGCCCGGCGCGCTGGATCTGGGTGACGAGCTCGAAGGTCCGCTCGCGGGCGGCCGGGCCCCCGCGGTTGGTCACCGAGACGAACGAGGGCGCCAGCTCGACCAGGTCCGCGATCGTGGCGGCCAGGGTCGCGGCCTCCTCGGCCGAGCGCGGCGGGAAGAACTCGAAGGAGCGGGTCGACCCGCGCGCCAGGAGCTGGTCGATGCGCACCGGGCTAGCCGGCTCGCCCGTAGTCGTCGCTCAGGCGCTCGATGTCGTCCTCCCCAAAAGACGTGCCCGTCTGCACCTCGATGAAGACCAGAGGGCCGGGGCCGAGGGCCTCGACCCGGTGGGCCTGGCCGACCGCGATGTCGACGCTGTCGCCCGGACCGACGGTGCGGACCACCTCGTCGAGGGTCACGCGGCCCGATCCGGCGACCACGAACCAGTGCTCGGCGCGCTGGCGGTGGCGCTGGTAGCTCAGGCGCTGGCCGGGCGCCACGACGATGCGCTTGACCTTGTGATCGGCGGCATCGCCCTCCAGCACGACGTAGCTGCCCCAGGGACGCTCGTCGCGCTCGCGGCCGCGCGCGTCGACGTCGCTCACCGGACCCGCTCCGCGGCCGTGACGGCGTTGCGCACCAGCATGGCTCGCGTCATCGGGCCCACGCCGCCGATGCGCGGGCTCAGCCAGCCCGCGACCTCGGCCACGGACTCGTCGACGTCGCTCAAGAGCTTGCGCCCCGCCCAGCTGGTGCCCGCGGCCACCACGGCCGCCCCCGGCCGGACCATGTCGGGGGTCACCAGCCCGGCGCGGCCGGCCGCGGCGACGATGACGTCCCCCTGGCGCGTCAGCGCGCCCAGGTCCGCGACCCCGGTGTGGACCACGGTGACGGCGGCGTTGCAGCCGGGCCGCTTGGAGGCCAGCAGCAGCGCCAGGGGCCGCCCGATGGTCAGGCCCCGGCCGATGACGACCACGTGGCGGCCCTCGACGGGCACGTCGTAGGCGGCGAGGAGCTCGACGATGCCGGCCGGCGTGCACGCGACGACCGTGGGCCGGCCCATGACCAGGCGGCCCAGGTTGACCGGGTGCAGCCCGTCGACGTCCTTGTCCGGGTCGACGGCTCGCAGGGCCCGCTCCTCGTCCAGGCCCGCGGGCAGCGGGAGCTGCACCAAGATGGCGTGCACCCGCGGGTCGGCGTTCATGCGCCCGATGACCGCCTCGAGCTCGTCCTGGGTGGCTGAGGCCGCCAGGTGCTCGTGGAACGAGGTCACCCCCACCTCGGCGCAGTCGGCGTGCTTCATGGCCACGTAGGCGGCACTGGCGGGGTCGTCGCCGACCAGGATCGTGCCCAGGCCGACCGGCCGCCCGGCGGCGGCCAGCCGGGCCGCCCGGTCGGCCAGCTGCATCTTGATGCGGGCGGCCACTGCCTGCCCGTCGAGTCGAATCGCGCTCACCGCTGCCTCCTAGTGCCGAAAGTGCCGCTCGCCGGTCAGCAGGAGGGCGATCCCGGCGTGGTCGGCGGCCGCGATGACCTCGCCGTCGCGCACCGAGCCGCCCGGCTCGACGACCGCGCGCACGCCGGCGGCGACCAGGGCCTCGAGCCCGTCGGCGAAGGGGAAGAAGGCGTCGGAGGCCGCGGCGGCCCCGCGGGCGCGCTCGCCCGCCTTGGCCACCGCGATCTGGGCCGACACCACGCGCGACTGCTGGCCCGCGCCCACGCCCACGGTGACGCCCTGGTGGGCCAGCACGATGGCGTTCGACGTCGTGCGCGCGCACACCCGCCAGGCCACCATCAGGTCGACCAGCTGGTCGGGCGTGGGCTGGACGGCCGTGACGCAGCGCCAGTCCCCGGGCGCGGCGAGCAGCTCGTCGGGGCCCTGGACGAACGCGCTGGCCCCCACGGTGCGCACGGTGCGCGCCAGGGGCTCGGGCGCCGGGCCGCTCAGCAGGCGCGTCGCCTTGCGCCGGGTGCGCAGGCGCTCCACGGCGGCCTCGCTGAAGGCGCTGGCCACGATCACGTCGGCCTGGGGACCCGCGGCCACGGCGTCGGCGACGGTCTCGTCGACCTCGCCGAGCAGGGCCACCACGCCGCCGAAGGCGCTGAGCGCGTCGGCGGCCAAGGCGGCGCCGTAGGCGGCGGCCAGGTCGCGCCCGAGGGCCACGCCCGAGGCGTTAGCGTGCTTGACGATGACGGCGACGGCGTGGCCGGGCACGTCGTGGGCCAGTTCGTGGGCCAGGCGCCAGGCGGCGTCGGCGTCGAGCAGGTTGAGGTAGGACAGGGCCGAGCCGGCGTGCTGGGTCACGTGGTCCCACCACGGGTCCTGGCCCAGGATCCGGTAGCGGGCCCCGACCTGGTGCGGGTTCTCGCCGTAGCGCACCACCTGGGCGCGCTGCAGGGTCGGCTGCCACACCAGGGGCAGCGCGGCCCCGAGTGCCTCGGGGACGTCCTCGTCGCCGCCCAGCCACTGGGCGATCTGGGCGTCGTAGGCGGCGGTGGTCTCGAAGGCCTCGCGCGCCAGGCGGCGCCGGGTCGACGCGCCGATCTGGCCCGTCG
This sequence comes from Acidimicrobiales bacterium, assembly GCA_049965035.1. Classification (GTDB taxonomy): domain Bacteria; phylum Actinomycetota; class Acidimicrobiia; order Acidimicrobiales; family RAAP-2; genus RAAP-2. The sequence continues at coordinate 111,880 of JBMFWS010000001.1, read as the reverse complement.
TGCGCAGCTCCTCGAGCACGCCGACGTACTGGTCGGGCCGCGTGACCACGGCCACCGAGGCGTGGTTCTTGGCCGCGGCGCGCACCATGGCCGGCCCGCCCACGTCGATCAGCTCGATCGAGGGGTCGGCTCCGAAGGGGTACAGGTTGCACACCACCAGGTCGATCATCCCGATCCCGTGGCCGGCCAGGTCCGCCAGGTGCTCGGCCCGGCTCCGGTCGGCCAGGATCCCGCCGTGGATGGCCGGGTGCAGGGTCTTGACCCGTCCGCCGAGCATCTCGGGGAAGCCCGTCAGGTCCGCGACATCGCGGTGGGCGATGCCGGCCGCCGCCAGGGCCATCGCCGTGCCGCCCGAGGCCACCAGCTCGCAGTCCAGGTCGGCCAGGCCCTGGGCCAGCTCGACCAGGCCGGCCTTGTCCCACACGCTCAGCAGTGCCCGCACTCGTCCTCCTCGACCTCGGCCACGCTACCGGGCTCCCGGCCCACGCTCAGCGCGGACAGCGCGCGGGCCACGACCGTGGGGTAGAGCTCGCGCTCGACCTCCTTGATGCGCTCGTGGAGGCTCTCGACGGTGTCGCCGGGCAGCACGGCCACGCGGCGCTGGGCCAGGATCGGCCCGTCGTCGAGCGCCTCGGTGGCCACGTGGACGGTGCAGCCGGTCTCGCGCACGCCGGCCGCCAGGGCCGCCGACACCGCGTGCCAGCCGCGGAAGGCCGGCAGCAGGCTGGGGTGCGTGTTGAGGACCCGGCCCGGGAAGGCGGCGTGGAAGGGTGCGGCCAGCACCGTGCCGAAGCCGGCCATGGCCACCAGGTCGACGCGCTGGTCACGCAGCAGCGCGGCCAGGTCGGCGCTGTAGCGCTCGCGGTCGAAGTCCCGGCCGAATCCCCCGTAGGGGCCCCGGTCCAGCACCAGGGCGTCCAGCCCGGCGCGCTCGGCCACGTCGATCCCCCGGCACGGCCGGTCGGCGCCCACCACGGCGACCTCCAGGCCACTGGCCAGCATCGCCTCGAGGATGGTGCCCGACCCCGACACCAGGACCGCGAGGCGCGCCATCGCCCTAGAGCGCCCGGACCAGCTCGACCATCTTCTCGCCGGCCTCCGTCGGGTTCTGGCAGACGTGCACCCCGGCGGCGGCGAGGGCCGCCATCTTGGCCTGCGCGGTGCCCTTGGACCCCGAGATGATGGCCCCGGCGTGGCCCATCTTGCGCCCGGCGGGCGCCGTGACGCCGGCGATGTAGGCCACGACCGGCTTGGTCATGTGGGCGGCGATCCACTCGGCGGCGCGCTCCTCTTCCGAGCCGCCAATCTCGCCGATCATCATGACCGCCTTGGTGTCGGGATCCTCCTCGAAGGCGCTGAGGCAGTCGATGAAGTTGGTGCCCGGCACCGGGTCGCCCCCGATGCCCACGCACGTCGTCTGGCCCACCCCCTGCTGGCTGAGCTCGTAGAGCGCCTGGTAGGTCAGGGTGCCCGAGCGCGACACGATGCCCACGGGGCCGCCCGCCAGGGCAATCTCGCCGGCCGTGATGCCGATGTTGCACTTGCCCGGGCTGATCACGCCGGGGCAGTTGGGGCCGAGCAGGCGCACCCCGGGGAACTCCTCGACCAGGCGGTTGTAGGTGCGGGCCTCGTCGTGGGCCGGGATGCCCTCGGTGATGCAGACGATGAAGGTGATGCCGGCCTGGGCCGCCTCGATGATGGCCCCGGAGGCAAACGGCGGGGGCACGACCACGAAGGAGGCCGTGGCCCCCGTCGCCGCGACCGCCTCGGCCACGGTGTTGTAAACGGGGATGCCGTCCACGTCGGTGCCGCCCTTGCCCGGGGTGACCCCGGCCACCACCTTGGTGCCGTAGTCGCGGTTGCGCAGGCCGTGGAACCGGCCCTGGGAGCCGGTCAGCCCCTGGACAATGACGGTGGTGTTCTCGTCGACGAAGATGCTCATGGGTCTCCTCAGTGGTTGGCCAGCGCCACCGCGCGGCGGGCGGCGTCCAGCATGGTCGGCTCGGTCATCAGGTTCTCGCCCAGGTGGGGGGCGAGGATCGCGCGGCCCTCCTCGGCGTTGGTGCCGTCGAGGCGCAGCACGATCGGCGCGGCGATCTCGACGCGAGACAGAGCCTCGAGCACGCCGCGGGCGACCTCGTCGACCCGGGTGATGCCCCCGAAGATGTTGACGAAGATAGCCCGCACGCTCGGGTCGTGGTTGATCACCTCGAGGGCCGCGGCCATGACCCCGGCGTCGGCTCCCCCGCCGATGTCCAGGAAGTTGGCGGCGCTGCCGCCGACCTGGTTGACGACGTCCAGGGTCGACATGGCCAGGCCCGCGCCGTTGGCGATGATGCCGACGCTGCCCGACAGCCCGATGTAGTTGAGCCCCTTGGCCCGGGCCATCTGCTCGCGCGGGTCCTCGGTCTCGGTGGCCCGGAACTCCTCCCACTCGGGGTGGCGGTAGGCGGCGTTGTCGTCCAGGGTCACCTTGGCGTCCAGCGCGTGCACCCGGCCGTCGGGGGTGAGGATCAGCGGGTTGACCTCGGCCAGGTCGCAGTCGCCCTCGGTGTAGCAGCGATACAGGGCCACCAGCAGGTCGGCCGCGCCGGCGCGGGCCCGCTCGTCGAGGCCCGCCTCGGCCACCCAGCGCCGGGCGGTCGCCACGTCGAGGCCCACGACCGGGTCGATGGCGAGGGTGGCGATGGCGTCGGGGCTCTCGGCGGCCACCGTCTCGATCTCCACCCCGCCCTGGGCGCTCAGCATGCCCAAGTGCACCTTGTTGGGGCGGTCCAGGGTGAACGAGGCGTAGTACTCGCGCGCGATGTCGCTGGCGTGCTCGACCCACAGGCGACCCACCACGTGGCCCTTGATGTCGAGCCCGAGGATGCTGGCGGCGTGGCGGGCCGCCTCCTCGGCGTTGGCGGCCAGCTTGACGCCGCCGGCCTTGCCGCGCCCGCCCACCTTGACCTGGGCCTTGATCACGACCGGGTAGCCCACGCGAGCGGCCACGGCGACGGCCTGCTCGACCGTGTCGGCGATGTCGCCGTCCGACACCGGGATGCCGTAGCGCGCGAAGTACTGCTTGCCCTGGTACTCGAAGAGGTCCATGTCGTCGCTTCCTGTCTGTGTCTAGGCGCTCACCGCGCGCGAGCCCTCGTCCAAGGTGGCCTCGAGCCACCGGCCGATCTCCTCCAGGGATGACCCGGGCGTGAAGACCCGGGCGACCCCCGCGGTCTCGAGGCCCGCGATGTCGGCCTCGGGGATGATGCCGCCCACGACCACCACGACGTCGGCGCGCTGCGCGGCTCGGAGCAGCTCGAGGATGCGCGGCACCAGGACCCCGTGCGCCCCCGACAGCAGGCTGAGCCCGAGGGCGTCGGCGTCCTCGTCCACGACGGCCGCCACCACCTGCTCGGGCGTCTGGTGCAGCCCGGTGTAGACGACCTCGAAGCCGGCGTCGCGCAGCGTGCGGGCGATGACCTTGGCTCCCCGGTCGTGGCCGTCCAGGCCAGGCTTGGCCACGACCACGCGATAGGTGCGTCTCATCGGGGACCAAGCATAGAGCGGCGCGCCGGGGCCTCCCCGGCCGGCCCGGCCCGACCGCGCCGCCAGGGCGCGAGTAGCGTGGGCCCGTGAGCTCTGCGGCCGTCGAGCGCGGGCCGGTGCGTGCGCTGATCTCGGCGATGCGGCCGGTCCAGTGGCTCAAGAACATCCTCATCGGCGTGGCCCCGGCCGCGGCGGGCGTGGCGACGCGCCCCGACATCGTGCGCCACACCGGAGCCGCGGTGCTGTGCTTCTGCGCCCTCAGCTCGGCCGTCTACCTGCTCAACGACGTCATGGACCTCGAGGCCGACCGGCGCCATCCCGACAAGCGCCACCGGGCCCTGGCCGCGGGCCAGCTGTCCCCGAGAGTCGCGCTCGGGGCCGCCGCGGTGCTGGCGCTCATCGCCTACCTGATCCCCCTGGCCCTGTGGCAGCCCGAGGGGCTCTACCTGATCATGTCGCTCTACCTGGGGATCCACGTGGCCTACTCCCTGGGCCTCAAGCACGTGGCCGTGATCGAACTGGGGGCGGTGGCCGCCGGCTTCTTCCTGCGCGCCTACGCCGGGGCCGCGGCCGACCACATCGGGGTCTCCAGCTGGTTCCTGGTGGTCATTGGCTTTGGGGCGCTGTTCGTCGTGGTCGGCAAGCGCTCCAGCGAGCTGCGCCACGTGGGGGCCGGGCGGGCCCGCCGGGTGCTGGCCGACTACAGCCCCGAGTTCCTGCACTCGGCCCTCACCATGTCGGCCACCGTCGTGGTGACCACCTACTGCCTGTGGGCCTTCGACACCTCCTCGGGCGGCCTGTCGCTGGCGCGCCACCACATCGTGCCGGTACGCCTGACCGTGATCCCGGTGGCCTACGCCATCCTCTACGTGATGCGGGCCGCCGAGGGACCCCAGGGCCAGTCGCCCGAGGACCTGCTGGCGCGCAACCACACCGTCCAGATCCTCGGCGCCATCTGGGCGGCACTCCTGTGGATCGGGATCTACGCGTGAGCCGCCTGTCGGGCTGGGGACGCACCGCCGCCGTCGACGCCGAGGTCCTGGCCGTCACCACCGAGGAGCAGGTCGCCGCGGCGCTGACCGCGCCGCTGGCCCCCCGGGGACTGGGGCGCAGCTACGGCGACGCCGCCCAGCTGGCCGGAGGGCGGGTGCTCGACCTGCGGGGCCTCGACGCGATCTCGCCGGTAGGCCCCGACGGGCTGGTCACCGTGGGCGCCGGGGCCAGCCTGGACGCCCTGGTGCGCGCCGTCGTGCCCGCGGGCTGGTTCGTGCCCGTGACCCCCGGCACCCGCCAGGTCACCCTCGGCGGCGCGCTGGCGGCCGACGTGCACGGCAAGAACCACCACCGCGACGGGACCCTCGGAGCCCACGTCACGCGCCTGCGCCTGGTCAGCCCGACGGGGATCCACGAGCTGACCCCGGCCGACGGCGAGCGCTTCTTCGTCCACCTGGGCGCGATGGGGCTCACCGGGGTCGTCACCGAGGCGACCCTGCGCCTGCTCCCCATCTCCTCGGACCGCGTGCTGGTGGACACCGAGCGCTTCGACGACCTCGACGGCGTCATGGCGGCCATGGTCGAGGGCGACCACCGCTACCGCTACTCGGTGGCCTGGGTCGACTGCGCGGCCCCCGCCGGGCGGGGCCGGGCGATCCTGACCCGCGGGGACCACGCCCGCGGCGACGACCGGGCCGACGCCACCTTGCGCCCGCCGCGCCCGGCGCGCCTCGCCGTGCCCGTCACCGCGCCGCCCGGGCTGCTGAACCGAGCCTCGGTGGCCGCCTTCAACGAGCTGTGGTTCCGCCGGGCCCCGCGGCACCGCGTCGGCGAGCCCCAGCGCCTCGAGACCTTCTTCCACCCCCTCGACGGCGTGCGCGACTGGAACCGCCTCTACGGGCCCCGCGGCTTCGTCCAGTACCAGTTCGCCGTGCCCGACGACGCCGCCGAGACCGTGCGGGCGGCCGTGGCGCGCCTGGCGACCTCGCGAGTGCCGAGCTTCCTCGCGGTGCTCAAGCGCTTCGGCCCGGCCAACCCCGCCCCCCTGTCGTTCCCCCAGCCTGGCTGGACCCTGGCCCTGGACCTGCCGGTCGGGCCCCCGGCCCTGCCGGGCCTCCTCGACGCGCTCGACGCGATGGTGGTGGCCGCTGGCGGGCGCGTCTACCTGGCCAAGGACGCGCGCCTGGGGCCGGCCACCGTGCGCGCGATGTACCCGCGCCTGGGTGACTTCGCGGCCCTGGCCGCGCGCTTTGACCCCGAGCACCGGCTCACCAGCGATCTGGACCGGCGCCTCAGACTCCGGGAGGGATGATGGAAAACGCCTTCGGCCAGCCCCAGACCGTCGTGGTGCTGGGCGGCACCTCCGACATCGCCCGGGCCATCGTGGCGCGCCTGGCGGCCGCGCGCGCCGACACCGTGGTCCTGGCCGGCCGCGACGCCGCCGCCCTGGCCGCCGCGTCCGAGGAGGCCCGCGACTTCGGCGCCCTCTCCACGCCCCTGGTGACCTTCGAGGCCACCGACGTCGCCGACGCCGGGCGGGTGGTCGCCGACTGCTTTCGCGCCGCCGGTCGCGAGGTCGACCTGGTGATCTTGGCCGTGGGCCGCCTCGGGTGCCAGGAGGAGGACCAGGACGACCCGGCGCGCGCGGGCGAGGGGGCTCTGGTCAACTTCGCCTGGCCCGTCGCGGCCCTGGCCGAGGTCCGCCGGCTCCTGGTGGCCCAGGGGCACGGCCGGATCCTGGTCATGAGCTCGGTCGCGGCCATCCGCGTGCGCCGCTCGGCCTACCTCTACGGCGGCGCCAAGGCCGGCCTCGACCGCCTGGCGACGGGCCTGGCCGCCTCGCTGGCGGGCACCGGGGTGAGCCTGCACCTCCTGCGGCCGGGCTTCGTGCGCACCAAGATGACCGCCGGCGAGCCCGAGCCGCCCCTGACGACGGGCGTCGAGCCCGTCGCCGAGGCGGTGGTGCGCGGCCTGGCGACCGGCCAGCCGGTCATCTGGAGCCCCCCGGTCCTGCGCTGGGCGATGCTGGTGCTGCGCCACCTGCCGGCTCGGCTGTGGAGCCAGGTGATGGACCGCTAGCCCCCCGGCGTCGTCGAGGTGGTGGTGGACGACGACGAGGTCGCCGACGTGACGCCGGCCGGCAGCGGGCGCAGGGACATCGTGTAGAAGTCCCGGCTCCACCACGAGGCGAAGTAGCGCGAGGGTGGGCCGATCATGCCCGGCAGCAGGCTGGTCCCGTTGGCCCCCGTCACCACGGCCCCCGGGGCGCCGGTGTACGTCGAGTACTGCACCCAGTCGGTGTTGATGTCGAGCTGCATCCCGGTGACCGCGCCCGCGCGCACCAGCACGTTGGCCAGGTCGGTGATCGACAGCGCCGGGCCCCCCACGTAGACGATCGCCCCGTCCTTGGTCACGCCGAGCCCGGAGCGCCAGACGTTGAACGTGCCCCCGAGGGTCGCCCCCCACAGGGCCGGGTTGCTGAGGTCGCTGACCGGGTGGCCGTGGACGACCAGCAGGTTGAGGTTCTGGCGCACCGAGGCCACCTGGTTGGTCATGGTGAAGCCCTTGGTCCCCCACGCGCCCACCGTCATCAGCCCATTCTTGTAGACGACGACCGAGGCGGCGCCCCGGCGCAGCGGGATGATGGTCTGGCCCTGGGTGTAGTAGCCGCCGTTGGCGTCGGGCATCCGGAAGCCGGCGTTGAAGGCGGCCACCAGCGTGCGGCTGGCCAGGGGCGTGATGGGGGCCGAGTAGATGAAGTGGGTCGAGCCGCCCGGGATGGTCGAGCCCGAGTAGAGCTGGGCGCGCAGCAGCAGCGGGTCCATCCAGGCGATGCCCACCACGTAGCTGGTGTGGATGGCGTCGGGGCGGATGAAGGCCTCGTAGACCGTCGGGATGCCGTGATCGGTGCGCCCCGCCACGTGCCAGACGCCCTCGCCGGGCAGGGGGTGGGCGACCGGGCTGATGACGCGCGGGGGCGCGGGCAGGTACCCGCTGGCGGGCACGGCGACGGCCGTGGCCCCCGAGCCGAAGGACGCGGCGGGCGGCTTGCCGCCGACCTTGGCCGGGTTGAGGCGGTAGTACTCGGTCTCGATCCAGGTGACGACGGGCCCGATGCCGTGCTGGCGGCCCCACTCGGCGCCCCGGGCGAGCAGGGTGACGCCGTAGGTCGGGTTGCGCAGCGCCATGGCCAGCGTCCCGCCCAGGTACAGCGTGTACGAGACGGTCAGGGCCACCAGGGCGACCAGCACCCGACGCACCCAGTAGATGCGCTCCGGGAGGCGCTGGCGCCGCGGCGGCGACGGCGGCCGGTACGCGGGGCGGGCGTAATCCATGAGGTGCCATTCTCGCAGGGCCGAAGGCGCGACCCGACGCGCTGGCCGACCTTTCTTAGCGACGATTTACGTTACTCCCCCGGCCTCGCGCGCCGCAGCGGCGTCAGGGCCAGGACCAACTGCTTGGCGCCCGCGCCCTCGAAGCTCACCGTGGCGCGCGCGTGGAGCCCCTCGCCGCCACAGCGCACCACCGTGCCCGGCCCGTAGCGCTCGTGGACCACCCGGTCCCCCGGGGCCAGGTCCAGCAACTCGGCCCCGGTCGAGCGGGCCGGGGGGGCGCTGCCGGTCCCGAACACGCGCCCCCCGGGCGCCTCGTCGCCCCCGACGCTTCCTCCACCGGGGTCGGCGCGGCTCGGGCGGTTCTCGCGGCTGGCCTCGCGCCAGCGCATCGGCGCCGCGCGCGAGATGTCCTCGACCAGGGCCGCGGGCACCTCGCCGAGGAAGCGGCTGGGCAGGGCGTCGGCTCGCTGGCCCCACTGGGTGCGCGCCCACGCGTGGGTCAGCGTCAGGTGGGACTTGGCCCGCGTCAGGCCGACGTAGCACAGGCGTCGCTCCTCTTCGAGCTCGTCGGGATCGGCCAGGGCCCGCCGGTGCGGGAAGACCGCCTCCTCGAGCCCGGTGATGACGACGGCGGCGAACTCCAGGCCCTTGGCCACGTGCAGCGTCATCAGCGAGACCGTCCCGCTGGACGGGTCCAGCTGGTCGGCGTCGGCCACCAGCGAGACGCGCTCGATGAAGTCGCCCACCGACTCGTACTCGGCCGCGGCCGACGCCAGGGCCCCCAGGTTCTCCAGGCGCGTCTCGGCCTCGCGCGGCTCCAGGGTCGCCAGGGCGGCCCGCATCCCGCTGCGCTCAACGATCGTCTCGATCAGGGCGCGCGGGTCGCTCGGGTCGCGCGCGCGCAGCTCGTCGAGCAGGGCGGCGAAGTCCCGCGCGCCGGCCAGGGCCCGGGCGCCCAGTCCGGCCTCGGCGGCCGCCCAGGGGGCCTCGGCGAACGAGCGGTCGTGCTCGGCCGCCCAGCCGGCCAGGCGGGCCTGGGCGGCCGCGCCGATGCCCCGCCGGGGCTCGTTGATGACCCGGCGCGCCGAGGCCTCGTCGCGCGGGTTGACGACCAGGCGCGCGTAGGCCAGGGCCGTCTTGACCTCGGCGCGGTCGTAGAAGCGCAGGCCCGCGATGACCCGGTAGGGCACGCCGGCGTGCAAGAGCTCCTCTTCGAGCACCCGGCTCTGGGCGTTCGTGCGGTAGAAGACGGCCATGTCGTGGTAGGCGAGGGCGTGCTCGGTGCGCAGACGGCGCAGCTCCTCGGCGACGAAGCGCGCCTCCTCGTACTCGTCGCTGGCCCGATAGAGGCGCACCCGCGATCCCCGGGACCCGCGGGTGAAGAGCCGCTTGGCCGGCCGACCCGGGTTGCGCTCGATGACGGCGTTGGCGGCATCCAAGATGGTCTGGGTGGAGCGGAAGTTCTGCTCGAGCACCACGACGCGAGCGTCGGGGAAGCGCTCGGCGAAGGTCAGGATGTTGCGCACGTCGGCGGCCCGGAAGCGGTAGATCGACTGGTCGGCGTCGCCGACCACGCTGAGCTGGCGGTGGCGCATGGCGAGCAGGCTCACCAGGTCGTCTTGGACCCCGTTGGTGTCCTGGAACTCGTCGACCAGCACCTGGGCGAAGCGCTGCTGGTAGTGGGCCCGCAGGTCGTCCTCGCGGGTCAGCACGGTGAGCGTGTTACCCAGCAGGTCGTCGAAGTCCATGGCGTTGGCCGTGCGCAGGGCCGCCTGGTAGCGCACGAAGACCTCCCCGACGCGCCGCGCCAGGGGCTCGTCGCGGTGCTGGTCGGCGTAGCGACCCGCGTCGAGCCCGGCGTTCTTGGCCGCCGAGATCGCCGCGGCGACGCTGCGGGGGGTCAGGCGCTTGGTGTCGTAGCCCAGCTCGCGCTCGATGCGCTCGACGACGTCGAGCACGTCGCGGGTGTCGTAGATGGTGAAGCCGGGCGCGTAGCCCAGACGGTCGGCGGTCGCGCGCAGGATGCGCAGGCAGGCCGAGTGGAAGGTGGCCACCCACATGCGCTGGGCGTCGGCCCCCACCAGCTCGACCACCCGGCGGCGCATCTCGTCGGCCGCCTTGTTGGTGAAGGTGATGGCCAGGACCTCGGGGGGCCGCACGTCCCGGGTCGCCAGCAGGTGGGCGATGCGGCGGGTCAGCACCCGCGTCTTGCCCGAGCCCGCGCCCGCCACCACGAGCAGGGGCCCGCCCCGGTGCGTGACCGCGGCGCGCTGGGGATCGGTCAGGTCCTCGAGCAGCTCGTCGGGCGTCTGGAGACGACGGGCGTGCGCTGGAGTCCCGTCGAAGAGGTGGCTCACTCCCACTCGATGGTGCCCGGCGGCTTGCTGGTGACATCCAGCACCACCCGGTTGACGCCGGGAACCTCCCGGATCAGCCGGCTGGAGATCCGCTCGACCAGATCGTAGGGCAGGCGCGCCCAGTCCGCCGTCATGGCGTCCTCACTGGTGACCGCCCGGATGACGATCGGGTAGTCGTAGGTGCGCCCGTCGCCCATCACGCCCACGGTGCGCAGCGCCGGCAGCACGGCGAAGCTCTGCCACAGCTCGCGCGCCAGGCCGGCCGCGGCGATCTCGTCGGCGATGACGGCGTCGGCGGCGCGCACGATGGCCACGCGCTCCGGGGTCACCTCGCCGATCACGCGCACGGCCAGTCCGGGCCCGGGGAAGGGCTGGCGCCACACCAGCGCCTCGGGCAGCCCCAGCTCGGCGCCGACCGCGCGCACCTCGTCCTTGAAGAGGCGCCGCAGGGGCTCGACCAGCGAGAAGTCGAGGTCCGGGGGCAGTCCGCCCACGTTGTGGTGGCTCTTGATGGTGGCGGCGTGGCCGCCGCCCGACTCGATGACGTCGGGATACAGCGTCCCTTGGACCAAGAAGGCGGGGCGCGCGTCGTGGGCCGCCAAGTCGCGAGCGACCGCCTCGAACTCGCGGATGAACAGCTCGCCAATGATCTTGCGCTTGGCCTCGGGGTCGGTGACGCCGGCCAGGGCGCCGAGGAAGCGGTCGGCGGCGCGCACGTGGATCAGCTCGGCGCCAAAGGCGTCCGCGAAGGTCTCCTCGATCTGGGCGCCCTCGCCCGCGCGCATCAGCCCGGTGTCGACGAACACGCAGGTCAGGTGGTCCCCGATCGCCCGCAGCACCAGGGCTGCGGCCACCGCCGAGTCGACCCCGCCCGACAGGGCGCACAGCGCGCGCTGATCGCCGACGGTCGCGCGCACCGCGGCGACCTGCTCGTCGACGATGGACGCGTTGGTCCAGGTGGGCTCGGCCCCGGCCAGCTCGAGGAAGCGCGCGATCAGCGCCGGGCCGCCCTCGGTGTGGGCGACCTCGGGGTGGAACTGCACGCCGTAGCGGCGCCGCGCCGCGTCCTCCAGGGCCGCGACGGGCGCCCCCGGCGACGTCGCGGTGACCGTGAAGCCGGGCGGCGGCGCGGTGATGGCGTCGCCGTGGCTCATCCAGCCGGTGGTGCGCGCGGGGTGCGCGGCGAGCAGGGTCGTTGGCGCGGGGGTGCGTGACACCGCGGTGCGGCCGTACTCGCCCGCGCCGGTGCGCTCGACCGTGCCCCCGAGCTGGAGGGCCAGCAGCTGGGCGCCGTAGCAGATGCCCAGGATCGGCACGTCGAGCTCGTAGATGGCCGGGTCCAGGCGCGGGGCGTCGGCGGCGTCGTAGACCGACGAGGGCCCCCCCGACAGCACCAGGGCCACCGGGTCGCGCGCGACCACCTCGGCCGCGGTGATCGCGGCCGGGACGATCTCGGAGTAGACGTGGGCCTCCCGGACGCGCCGGGCGATCAGCTGGGCGTACTGCGCGCCGAAGTCGACGACGAGGACGGGCCGGCTCACCGCCCCATGCCCACGTGCTGGGCCCGCTGGAGCGACTTGCCCTCGGTCTGCAGCGACGGGGCCAGCATGACCTCGGCCTTCTGGAACTCCTTGACCGACTCGTAGCCGCACGTGGCCATCGAGGTGCGCAGCGCGCCGAACAGGTTCAGGCGGCCGTCGTTCTCGTGGGCCGGGCCGAGCAGGATCTCGCGCAGCGTGCCGCGCACCTGGGTGCGCACGCGCGCCCCGCGCGGCAGGGTCGGGTGGAAGGTCGCCATGCCCCAGTGGAACCCGCGCGCGGGCGCCTCCACCGCGCTCGAGAGCGGCGAGCCGATCATCACGGCGTCGGCGCCGCAGGCGATGGCCTTGGCGATGTCGCCGCCCTTGCTCATGCCGCCGTCAGCGATGACCTGCACGTAGACCCCGGTCTCGTCCAGGTGGCGCATGCGGGCCCCGGCCACGTCGGCGATCGCGGTCGCCTGGGGCACCCCGATGCCGAGCACCGCGCGCGACGTGCACGCCTGGCCCGGCCCGACCCCGACGAGCACGCCGGCGGCGCCGGTGCGCATCAGGTGGAGGGCCGCCTGGTAGCTGGCGCACCCGCCCACGATGACGGGGACCTCGAACTCGCGGATGAACTTCTTCAAGTTGAGGGGCTCGACGGTCTTGGAGACGTGCTCGGCCGAGACCACGGTGCCCTGGACGACCAGGATGTCGAGACCCGAGGCCAGGATCGTGCGGGCCATCCAGTCGGCGCGCTGGGGCGTCACCGAGGCCGCCGTGGTGATGCCGGCCGCCTTCATCTCGGCGATGCGCGCGGCCACCAGCTCGAGCTGGATCGGCTCGGCGTACATCTGCTGCATGCGCGCGGTGGCCTTGTCGTCGTCGAGCTCGCAGATCTCGTCGAAGAGGGGCCGGGGGTCCTCGTAGCGGGTCCACAGGCCCTCGAGGTTGAGCACGCCGAGGCCCCCGAGCCGGCCGATCTCGATCGCCGTGGCCGGCGAGACGGCGCCGTCCATGGCCGAGCCGAGCATGGGCAGCTCGAACTTGTAGGCGTCGATCTGCCAGCTGATGTCGACGTCCTCGGGGTCGCGCGTGCGTCGAGAGGGCACGATCGCGATGTCGTCGAAGCCGTAGGCCTGCCGAGCCGCCTTGTAGATGCCGATCTCTACTTCCGCCATGATTCCTCCGAGGTTTCCTCTAATCTACCGGACCGTCGTCGAGAGGCTCAGGGGCGGGCGGGGCCACCCCGACGGCCACGCACACCAGGTCGACCAGCACGCGCGCGGTCGCCCCCCAGATGAGGTCGGCCGGCCCGCGAAAGAACGAGACGGGGAACTCGGTGGCCGCCGGCTCTCGCCGCCAGAACTCCTCGAGGTAGGAGCCCTCGCCGGCCAGGTCGGCCAGGGCCACGTCGAAGGTCGCCTCGACCTCGGCCGGGCTGGGCACCAGGGCGGGCGGCCCCGCCAGGGCGGCCACGACCGGCCAGATCACCGAGCCCGAGACCCGCGTGACCAGGGGCGTCAGCCACCCGAGGGGGCGCACCAGCGCGGGGTCCAGGCCGACCTCCTCGGCGGCCTCGCGCTGCGCGGCCACCACCAGCGACTCGCCCGCCTCGACGCGCCCGCCGGGCAGGGCCACCTCGCCGGCGTGGTCGCGCAGGCTGCGCGCGCGGCGCGTCAGCACGACCCGCGCCTCTCCGTCGACGTCGAAGAGGGCGACCAGGACCGCCGAGTCGCGCAGGCCCGCCGGCGCGTCCGGCGCCGGGGGGGCGACCGGGTCGGCGACCCCCTGGCCCCGCGCGCGCAGGCGCGCCTCGACCGTGGCGACGTGCAGGCCGCGCCGGCGTGGCTCGGGCAGGTGGGCCCACGGGGCCGGGCGGCCCGGCCGGATCGCGGCGGGAACCGGCACGACCTGCGGCGCGACGAGACCGGCGAATCGCGTCGCTGTCACGTCGTCGCGCACCCGTCTCCCCTAGAATCTTTGAGCCCCTCGCAGCGTACCGGTGGGGAGACGCCGCCAACCCCTCAGGAGGCTCATGGAACGGCTGGGACGCCTGGGCGTACGCCATCGCTGGTGGATGCTCACGGCCTGGATTGTCACCTTCGTGGTGGTGACCGCGCTGTCGCGGTCGGTGGGCTCGTCCTACGCCAACTCCTTCTCCCTGCCCAGGACCAACTCGGCCCACGCCCACCAGCTGCTGAGCCGCGTAACCTCGGAGCGCGGCGACACCGACGAGATCGTCTTCGCCGCCCGCGGCGGCACCGTGGCCGCCCACCGCGCCGCCATCACCGCCATGCTCGACCGCGTGGCCGCCCTGCCCCAGGTGGCCGGCGTGACCTCGCCGTTCTGCGCCAGTGCCGCCCCCTGCCCCGGCACCGCCCAGGTCAGCCGCGACGGCACGATCGCCTACGCCCTGGTGCACTTCACCTTGCCCGGCTACCAACTCGCCCTCACCCAGATCCGGGCCGTCGAGCAGGTCGGGGCGACCGCGCGGTCGCCCTCCCTCGAGGTGCAGTTCGGGGGCAACGCCTTTGGCCAGCTCGACAGCCCGGTCTCGAGTCCCGGCGAGCTGATCGGAATCCTGGTGGCCGCGGTCATCTTGTTCGTGGCCTTCGGCTCGCTGCTGGCGATGCTCTTGCCCCTGGGGATCGCCCTGTTCGCCCTGGGGATCGCCTCGGGCGTGTCCGCGCTGCTCAGCCACGTGCTCACCATCGCCCAGTTCGCCCCGATCCTCGGGTCGCTGATCGGCCTTGGCGTGGGCATCGACTACGCCCTCTTCATCGTCACGCGCACCCGCCAGGGGCTCCAGCGCGGGCTCGGCGTCGAGGACGCCGTCGCGACCGCCATCAACACCGCCGGGCGCGCGGTCGTCTTCGCCGGAGCGACCGTGGCCATCGCCCTGCTCGGCATGCTGGTCTTGCGCCTGTCGTTCCTGAACGGCGTCGCCGTCGCGGCGACCACCACGGTCGTGATCACGATGCTGGCCTCGATCACCCTGCTGCCGGCGCTGCTGGCCTTCGTCGGCTTCCGGGTGCTCAGCCGGCGCCAGCGGCGCGCCCTGGCCGCCCACGGCCCCGCGCCGGTCGTCGTCGCGGGCCCCTGGCAGCGCTGGGCCCACTTCGTCGCGCGCCACCCGGTCGTCTTGTCGAGCGCCGCCGTCGTGGCGATCGCGGTGCTGGCGATCCCCTTCTTCTCCCTGCGCCTGGGCAGCTCGGACCAGGGGTCCAACCCGCCCTCGACCACGACGCGCCAGGCCTACGACCTGCTGTCGACCGGCTTCGGCCCCGGCTTCACCGGGCCCCTGACGATCGTGGGCCGGGTGCGCACCAGCGCCGACCGGGCCGCCATGGCCCACCTGGCCGCCGCCGTCACCCACGTGCCCGACGTCGCCTCGGCCAGCCCGGCCGTGGCGCTGGCCCACGGGTCGATCGAGGTCATCTCGGTCGTCCCGGCCTCGAGCCCCCAGTCGCAGGCCACCACGACCCTCATCGACACGCTGCGCCAGCGCACGATCCCCCGCGCCGCCTTCTCCAGCCACACCGCGATCTACGTGGGGGGCCTGACGGCGATCTACGACGACTTCGCCACCGTGCTGGGATCCAAGCTGCCCCTCTTCGTCGGGGTGATCGTGCTGCTGGGCAGCCTGCTGCTGATGGTGGCCTTCCGGTCGGTCGTCGTGCCCGTGATCGCGGCCGTGATGAACCTGCTCGCCGTGGGAGCGTCCTTCGGCGTGGTGGTCGCGGTCTTCCAGTGGGGCTGGGGCAGCCGCCTGCTCAACGCGGGCACCGGCCCAGTCGAGTCGTTCCTCCCCATCATCATGGTGGCGATCCTCTTCGGGCTCTCGATGGACTACCAGGTCTTCCTGGTCTCGCGCATGCACGAGGAGTGGCTCAACACCAAGGTCAACGAGGAGGCCGTCGTGCGCGGCCAGGCGACGACCGGCCGGGTAATCACCGCAGCCGCCTTGATCATGATCTCGGTCTTCCTATCCTTCGCCTTCGGGGGCCAGCGCATCATCGCCGAGTTCGGGGTGGGCCTCGGCGGAGCGGTACTGCTCGACGCCTTCATCTTGCGCACGGTCCTGGTGCCGGCCCTCATGCACTTCCTGGGCCGAGCCAACTGGTACATGCCGGCCTGGCTCGAGCGGATCGTCCCCCACGTCGCGGTCGAGGCGACCGAGGCCGACCTGGCCTTCGACGGTGTGCCCGACTGACTCAGCCGACCGGGCTGCCCGAGATCAGGCCCCAGCACAGTTCGGCGACGCGCTGGGGCGTCACGCCCAGGTCGGGCTCGTGGGGCAGGACGGCCAGCCCGACCGAGGCGGCCCAGAAGACCGCGACGCCGGTCGCCGCGTGGGGCGCGCTCTGGACCCAGCCGCGCTGCTGGGCCTGCTCCATCAGGCGCACCCAGTGGCGATAGCGCCGCGCGACCGTGTCGCGGAACTCCTGACGCGTCGGGGGATCGGCCCAGATGTCGAGCAGAAGCCGCATGACCCCGACCTCCTCCTCGAGAGCACCCGCCTCCCAGGTGGTCACCACATCGGCCAGGAGCTCGTGGCGGAATCCCTCGGCGTTCCCGTCGACCAGCGCCTCGCTCATGCGCGTGACGAAGGCCGTCATGGGGCGCGACAGCTCGCCGTAGGTGCGCAGCTGGGCCTGGGCGATCACCTGCTCGCGCGAGGCGAAGTGGTAGTAGATGGTCGGGACGCCAACGTGGGCGTGCCCGGCGATGTCAACGACCCGGATGGCGCTGCTCGCCGTCCGGGCCAGCAGGTCCTGGGCCGCGAGCACGATCCGCTCGCGGGTATCGGTTGACGTCGAGCTCATGGCCCCACTTCCCCGACTCGCACCGGCGGGAACACGAGTCGAACTCCCCGGGGATGGTACCGCACGGGTGTCACGCGCACGCGTCCACGCCACCAGGCTCCGGTGGGCTCGCCAACGGCCCAGAGGCCCTGGTCGCCGCGGACGCGGCGACCAGGGCCTCCCCGGGTCACTGAGCGAGGGTGAGGACGCGGCCGACGTTGGCCTTGGCGGCCACGGCGAACGTGGCGACCACCCGCAGGCGGACCCGTCCGAGCAGGTAGTGCTCGATGCTGGCCACGCGCCGGTGCGCCAGGGCCGAGCTCCCGCTCCCGTAGCCCACGATGCGCACCAGGGCTCCCCGCACCAGCCGGTGGGCCAGCGCCGCCAGCAGGCCCTGCGCGTGGGCGCTGAGCACCGCCGAGCCCGGCGAGAACGTCACCTGCACCATGGCCGGTCGCGCGGGCAGAGCCCGGGCGAAGACGAACGTCGCGGTGGCCGTGGCCGACTCGTAGGTGAGATCGCCGGCCTTGGTCGCCTGGATCACGCAGGTGCCCGGGCCCCGGACGCTCAGCGTCGCCCCGTTGAGGGAGCACCCGTTGGCCGTCCCGCCCGTGACCGCGTAGGTCACCGCCCCGCTGCCCGAGCCGCCGGTCGCCACCAGCGTCACCGGGTGGCCGACGGTGGTCCGCGAACCAGCGAGTGTCAGTGCGGCCTGCGGCTGGAGTGCGATCGCCGTGGCCACGACGAAGACCGGGTCGGAGCTGAAGTTGGCGGTGATCGAGTCGCTCGTCGTCGCGGTCGCGATGATGGTGACGCCCGAGGACGTCAGCACGTCAACGGTGTCTCCCGCCACGATCGCGGGATCGGCAGCCGTCAGCGTGAGTGCCGTGGCGGCCACCGGGGCCGAGCCCCCGGGAGCCAGCCAGGACACGGCCGCCGCGGCGATCGCCGAGGAGCCGCCGGGCAGCGAGCCGGCCACGCTGGACGTCGACGTGACCGGGTACAGGCTCACCGTCGTTCCCGCCGGCAGAGCCCCCACGGGAATCGTCAGCTCGAAGATGGTCGTGCCCGACGAGACGATCAGGGACGCGGCAGTGGTTCCCACCACCACCGACTGGGGCACGCCGAGCGCGGAGCTGGCGATGCCCGATGGCGGCGCCACCGGGGTCACCGTGCTCGAGCCGGAGCCGGATCCCGCGGCGCTGGACACCACGACGACCGCGGTCGGGCTCACCGGGTTCGGGTCCTCCGAGGTCAGCACCGTGAACCCCGAGGCGGCGTACGAGGCCGCCAGGGCCCCCGTCGACGTCACTGTCAGCATGGCGGGCGTCGACGCCTTCAGCGTGCATCCCTCGGGAAGCGGCACGAACAGCATCTGGGCGTTGAAGGTCGCCGACACCGGCGCACAGCCCGCGAAGCCGCTGGTGAAGGTCACGAGCGCCGGGTTGGCGATCGTGATGCCGCTGGGGAAGGTCACGCTGATGGTGTCCCCGGCCACCAGGTCACCCGTCGTCGAGGGGGTGAACCCGATCGACCACAGGGCGGCGGTTCCGGCGGCGTTGGGGTACGCCGTGAAGGAGACCGAGCCCGGCACGACACTGGTGCCCGACGGCACCAGCGCGCTGACCGTCGCCGGGGACGCCGCGAGCGGGTCCTCGGAGGTCGCCACGGTGAAGGCGGTGGCCAGGTAGCGAACCGTGACCGGCGGGTTGACCACGCCGAAGGAGACCACCCCCGCGGCCCCGTTGGCCAGGGTGCAGCCCGCCGGGATGGTCACCGTCACGGTGGCCACCACGACCGCCACGTCGGCTGAGGGCACCGTGCAGCTCCCGGAGAAGGCACCACCCAGCGTCACGGCCGTCGTCGGCGGGACGGTGAAGTTGGTCGGCATGTTGATGGTCACGGTGTCACCGGCCACCAGGCCGCCGAGGTACCCGCCCGCATTGGAGGTCGAAAAGCCGACCGACCAGGTCGTGGAGTGGTTGCCGCTGAGGGCGGCCGCCGTGAAGGTCACGGCGCTCACCTGGTGCCCCGACAGGACGAGGCTCGCCACCGAGGAGGCGGCCACGCTGGCCGGGTCCTCCGAGGTCGACACCGCGAACTGGGCCGCCGTCCACGGACGCGTGATCGGCGGGTTGACGGCGACCAGGGTCACCTGTCCGGCGGCCCCGTTGGCCAGGGTGCAGCCCGGGGGCAGGGTGATCACGACCCGACCGGCGCTCACGACGATGTCACTGGCGCTGAGCGTGCAGTTCCCGGCAAAGGCGCCCCCCAGCGTCACGCTGGCCGGCAGCGGGACGGTGATCGTGGGCGGCAGTGTGAGGGTCACGGTGTCACCGGCCACCAGGCCGCCGAGGTACCCGCCCGCATTGGAGGTCGAAAAGCCGATGGTCCACGTGTCGGGCTGGTTGGCCTTGGCGGTGCTGGGCACGAAGCTCACCCCACTCACCGCGTGGCCCGAGGCGGTGATCGCCGCCACCGCGGTCGGACTGGCCGGCAGCGGGTCCTCCGAGGTCACCACGATGAACTGGCCGGCGCCGTAGACGTCGGTGACCGGTGGGTTGACCACGCCGTTCACGATGACCTTGGCCCCGGTTCCCGCAGCCAGCGCGCAGGCGGCCGGCAGCGTCGCCACAATCGTCGTCCCGCTGATGCTCAGCCCCCCCACCCCAACGATGCAGGCTCCGGTGAACCCCGTCGCCAGGGTCACGCTGGCCCCGGTGAGGACGAAGCCCGCCGGGAAGGTCACGCTGACCGTGTCGCCGGCCACCAGGGCCCCCCCGTAGGGTGGCAGCGCCCCCACGGGCGACGTCATGAACTGGGCGACCCAGCTGGTCGACTGGTTCGCCACGTACGACCCGGCGTACAGCTGAGTCACCGTCACCGTCGTGCCCGAGGGCACGATGGCGTGGACCAGCAGCGGGCTGGCCGCGGTGGTGTCCTCACTGGTCGCCACCGAGAACTGGCTGGGCGTGTAGGTCGTGGTGTCCGGGGGGTTCGTGGCCGCGAACGACAGCGCCGCCGCGATCCCGTTGCCCAGGGTGCAGCCGGCGGGCAGGGTCACGCTGAGCACGCCGGTACTGGACGTAAAGGTCCCCACCGTGGGGACGCACCCGACGAATCCCGAGGAGAAGTGGATCGTGGGCGTCGCCGACACCAGCAGGTCACTCGTCCCGGCGCTGGTCGGCAGGTGGACCGTCACGGTGTCGCCGGGGAAGAGCGCACCGGTCGAGGTCGCCGTGAAGGCCGCCGTCCAGACGGTCCCGACGTTGCCGGCGTAGGTCCCCGCCGTGAAGTCGACGTTGGTCGGCGTGCCCCCGGTCGGCCCGATCACGACGTCCGTCGCCGGGTATGCGGGTGTGGGGTCCTCGGAGGTCGACACCACGAAGGTGTTGGCGCTGTAGGTGCCGTGGGGCGGGTTGGTCACGCCGGATATGGTCACCGTTGCTGAGGCCGAGTTGGCCAGGTCACAGGTCCCAAACAGCGTGATGAAGACCGAATGACCCGGGGCCTGCGCGTACGCCAAGCAGTTCGCGCCGAAGCTCGACGACAGCGTGATCTGCGGATACTGCGTGATCGCAAAGGCGGGGTTGAACGTCACGTAGATCTGGTCCTGGCTGACCAGCGCCCCGAGGCTCGACGCCTGGAATCCGACCGTCCAGCTCTCAGTGGTGTTCGCCTTGTTGTTGGTCGCCCCCGCGAAGGTCACGTTGCTGACCTGCGTACCCGAGGGCCCCAGGGTGGGGATGGACGTCGGAGTCACCGTCGCGGGGTCCTCCGAGGTCGCCACCGCGAAGAGGCTGGGATCGTAGGGGGAGTAGGGCGCCGGCGGGTTCGTGACCGACATCTGCACGGTGGCTGGCGTGCTGATCGCGAGGGAGCACGAGGCGGGCAGCGTGAACACCAGGGTCGACCCGTTCCACGCGAAGTCGCTGCCGTTCACAGTGCAGGTCGTGAAGCCCGTCACGGTCGGCACCACCGAGTTCAGGGACGCGAGGGCGAAGCCGCTCGGGATGGTCACCGAGACGGTGTCGCCCGGCTCAAGGAGCCCGTGGCTCGACGACGTGAACGCCGCGGTCAGGGTGTCCGTCTGGTTGCCTCCGCTATCCGAGGCCGCAAAGGACACCGCCGAGACCGCGGTACCCGACGGGGTGATGGCCGCGACTGACGCGGGTGGCACCGGGGTGGGGTCGGCGCTGGTGGCCACGGAGAACTGGCTCGCCAGGTAGGTGGACGTCGCGGGCGGGTTGGTCAGGGAGAACGTCACGGTGGCCGGCTGCCCGCCACTGAGCGAGCATCCCGCGGGCAAGGTAACCACCAGCGAGCCGGCCGCGTAGGAGCCGGTCACCGGCACGCAGGCAGCCCCGCCCGAGAAGCCCGAGGCGAAGGTGACCTGGGGACCGGCGGCCACGGCGAAGTACGGCACCGTCGCCGAGGTGGGCAGGACGACGGTGATCGTGCTGCCGCCGCCCAGCGAGCCGGGCAGGGAGGGCGTGAACCCGACGGTCATCGTGGTCGCGGTGTTGCCCGCCGTGGTCAGCTCGCTGAAGCTGACGTTCGAGACGTGCGATCCCTGGGCGCCCAGGCTCACACTGGATGTGAACGGTGCCGCCGTGGGGTCCTCCGACGTGGCCACGGTGAATCCGCTGGTGTAGGTCCCCGCCGGCGGGTTGGTCGCATCGATCGAGATGGCGGCGGCGGCGGCGGCGGCGATGGAGCAGCTCGCGGGAACCGTGATGACCACCGTGGTGCCCGCCGTCGTCGCCGCGGCGCTCGCGCAGCCCGTGCCGCTAAAGGTGCTGCCCGCGGCTGTGAGGCTAACCATGGGGTGCGCCGCCAACCCCGTGCCCGCGGGGAACGTCACGGCGACCGTGTCACCGGGCGTGAGGGCGCCGCCGTAGGCCGGGGGCGCACCCACCGCTGAGGTCGTGAAGCCGACCGTCCAGGTCGCCGCGACGCCGCCGGTGGACGGAGCCGAAGCGAAGTTGACGTTGCTGACACTATTGCCCGAGGCCACGATCGCCACGACTGAGGACGGGGAGATCGGCGACGGGTCCTCCGAGGTCGACACCGCGAACTGGCTGGCCGTATAGAGGTCGGTGACCGGTGGGTTGGTCACGGTGACGGTGAGCGTGGCCGGCGTCGAGGCGCTGAGGGAGCAGCCCGACGGGAGAGTCACCGTCACGGTCGAGCCCGTGACCACGGCCGACGGGCTCGTGCAGGTCCCCGTGAAGCCACCCAGCGTCACACCGGCGGCCACCGTCCCCGACAGGCCAAAGCCGGGGGCGAACGTCGCCGACACGGTGTCACCCGCGACCAGGCCGGTCGCGGGCGTGAAGCCCACCTGCCAGCTCCAGGTCTGGTTGCCCGAGGCGTAGGTCTGGGTGTGCGGAGCGAACGTCACAGTCGAGACGGCCGAGCCGGCCGCCACGATCGGCGAGACCGAACTCGGGCTGGTCGGGGACGAGTCAACCGACGTCGCCACTGAGAAGTCCGTGTTGGTGTAGGTGGTCCCGGCCGGGGGGTTGACCAGGTTCGACAGCGTGAGGGCCGCCGGGGTGCCGCCCGCGAGCGAGCACCCGTTCGGCACCGTCACCGTCAACTTTCCGGAGGCGACAACGTAGGTGAAGGCGGGGTTGGCGCAGGCCGCGCCGCCCGAGAAGCCCAGGGCGAAGGTCACCGTCGGGGTGACCACGTACGAGAAGTCCCCCGCGGGGAACTGGGCCACGATCTGGTCCCCGGCCGCCAGCCCGCCCGGGGTCGACGGGGTGAATCCGACCTCCCAGGTGGTCGTGGCGTTACCGGCGTAGGACGCGGCGGTGAAGGAGACGCCCGTCACGCTGGTTGCCGGCGCGATGATGAGCGTGCCCGGTGTGGGCAGGTAGTCCTCGGTCGTCTGCACGGCGTACTGGTAACTGTTGCCAGCCACCGGATCGGTGACCCCGCCGATCTGCACCGTGGTCGCGGTGCCCGCGCCCAAGGTGCAGGTGCCCGCCAGAGTGATGGTAACGACGTCTCCGGTGGTCGATCCAGTTCCCGTGCACCCGCCACCAAAGGCCACGCCGAGCTGAATCGTCGGGCTGGGCACGATGGTGAAGCCCGACGGGAAGGTCACGACCACCTCATCGCCGGCCACGAGGGCCCCGCCGTAGGGGCCTGGTCCCGTCAGAGCGTTGGCGGCCGAAGTGGTGAAGCCGTACGTCCACGTGTCGTTCCAGGAGCCCGCCGTAGCGTGCAGCCCGGTCGCTGACACCGCGGTGACACTGCTTCCCGAGGCGACGAGGGCGCTGACGTCAGCAGAACTCGCTGGAGTCGTCGCCTGCGTGTCGACACTGGTCGATACCGAGAAGTTCGTGTACACGTACTGCAAGCTCGTCGCCGGCGGGTTGGTGATGCCGCTGGTGAACTCGATCGTGCCGGTCGCCGAAGCGGCCAGGGTGCATCCCGACGGAACCGTCAGGTTGATGGCCGGCGGGGCGCTAGAACCCGTGCCGGTGTACGACGTGCACGAGAAGGCCCCGCCGAGCGTGAAGGCTGGTGCTGACGCGAGAAGGAAGCCCGCCGGGAAGGTCACCTTGATGGTGTCGGGATTGGCCAGGGCGGTCGTCGCCGTAAACTGGATCTCCCAGATCGATGGCTGGTTGGCGTACGCGCTGTTGGTCGTCGCGAAGGTGGGCGAAGTCGCCTGGGGATACTGCGCCGTCATGAACGTCACGCCGGTGACTGCCGTCGCGGCGCCCGCGGGCGCCGCGAGCCCGATCAGTCCGACCAGCGCGGCGACTACTGCGACAAGGCCGCGTGATCCGCGTCGGACCACACCTCGCGCACCACTAGAGACCACCTCATGCCTGCGCTGCATGTTCCCTCCACTCCGGCGCCGATCGCTCGATGCCGTGCCGCACTCACCGGCCCGTCTTCGGGGTCGCTATAGGGACCATAGTGCGTCTCAAGAGGAAAGAGAAATCTTTTCTTAGGGTCCACGTCAAGTTAGATTGAACAGCGTAGAATCATGACGTGGAGATCACCGAAGAAGGACTCACTCGCTACTTCGAAGTGGTGATGCCCCACATGAACGAGTTGCAGCGTCGCGTGGTCGCGGGTGCGACGGCCGAGTTGCTCGGACGCGGCGGCAAGAGCGCGGTGGCGGTGGCGTCGGGCATGTCGCGCACGACCGTGACCAAGGCCGAGGGGGAAGTCGCCGAGGGCATCGAACCCTCGACTCGTCTGCGCAGCGTCGGTGGCGGTGACAAGCAGAAGATCGACAAGTTGCCCGGTCTGCTGACGACCCTGGATGAGTTGGTGAACCCCGACACCCGGGGCAACCCGATGTCACTGTTGCGCTGGACGAGCAAGTCGTCGGTGCAGCTCGCCGGGGAGTTGGATCGACGGGGCTTTCACGTCTCGTCGAGCACCGTATTGCGACTGCTGCACCAGCTCGGGTACTCCCTGCAGGCCAACGCCAAGGTCGCCGAAGGACGACAGCACCCCGACCGCGACCTTCAGTTTCGCTATCTGCATGACACGGCGGCCTCGTTCATCGCCAAGGGCCACCCGGTGATCAGCGTGGACACGAAGAAGAAGGAGTTGATTGGCGACGTCGCCAATGGGGGCGCCGAATGGGCGCCGGGCGGATCACCCGAACGCGTCCTCGTCCACGACTTCAAAGACCCCCAACTGGGCGAGTACGCCCGGGCCATCCCCTACGGCGTCTACGACGTCATCAACAACGAGGGCTGGGTGAACGTTGGTGACACCGCGGACACCGCGGAGTTCGCCGTCGAGTCGATTCGTCGGTGGTGGCACCAGATGGGACGCGAGCGATTCGCCACCGCCACCTCGCTGCTTATCACGGCCGACACCGGCGGGTCCAATGGCTACCGCGTGCGGGCCTGGAAGGTCGAGCTCGCTCGACTGGCGGAGGAGACGAGTCTAACGATCACGGTCTGTCACTACCCACCGGGGACCTCCAAGTGGAACAAGATCGAGCACCGCATGTTCAGCTTCATCACCATGAACTGGCGCGCCAAGCCGTTGAGCAGTCTGCGAACGATCATCGAACTGATCTCGGCGACGTCCACGTCGACGGGACTGACCATCCAGGCGGACTACGACCCGAACTGGTATCCCAAGGGCGTGAAGATCAGCGATCGAGAACTCGCGGCCCTGCCACTCGTGCCGCATGACTTTCACGGTGAATGGAACTACACCATCAACGCTCAATCAATCTCGACGTGAGGCCGTATATTTATGTAGTATCCGTGTCACGCTACGAACGGTGACGTTGGCTGTCAAATCGCTGATCCGAGACGTGAGTTAGCGGAGCTTCGCATTTCAACGGGGTGTGACGGTCGCGAGTAGGTCCCAGTTGGGCTTGCCGGCGTAGAGCAACGCGCGGATGCGATAGTTGCGAAGGGACCGAAACCCAAAGGCGACCCGTTTGACACGCTTGGCCAGGTTGTTCATCGCCTCAGTCGGTCCGTTCGTGATGTGTAACTTGTGCCAGGCGATGATCTCGTTGCGCCAGCGCTTGAGCGTGCGGCTGAGCGAACGCACCTCGAGGGGCCAGGTCGTGTCAGCCATGTCGCGGATCAGTTCATCGATGAACTGCCCCGCGAGCTCGTCGTCGGGCACGGTATAGAGCTCGCGGATGGCCTCCTTGGCCGACCAGGTCATCTCGACCTGTCCGTAGCGGTCGCCGGCGCGCACCAGTCCGAGCATCTTCTTGGTGCCGTTCTCGTCGAGGCGCTCGGCCGCCATCGTGAGAAGTCGACGTACCCGGTAGAGAGGGTCGTCGGTGCGCCCGCGATGACCGAAGATCTCGTTCTGCACGCGCCGACGCGCGAGGTCGACCTGAGCTCGCGTGACGCACCACGTGGAAGGGATCGGCCACGAGCTCGGCGTGGGGCAGGACCGCGGCGAAGACACTGCGATAGGTAGAGGAGAGATCGAGGGTGCCGGCACTCACGTGACTGAGCCACTCCTCGCCACGCGCCCGCAGCCACGCCGTGGGTGCCTCGGCCTTTCGATCAGGCACGACGTCGCGCAGCTGGCCCCAGTCTACGTCCACGATCGCGGTCACGAACTGCTGGCGTCGCCGCTCGCCGATCTTCACCATCAAGTGCTCGTCGAGTCCGAGGGAACTCACGTCGCCGAAGCGTTCGGGGTGATCGACGAGGGCGGCGCCGTAGGCGAGGACGGCGTCGTTGATGGTGTGCCAGGCGCAGCCCAGGTGCTCGGCGACCTCGGCGACGCTGCGCCCGTTCTTGCCCACCTCGAAGGTCGCCCAGCGTGCGGCGCGGTCGGTCATCTTGAGGCGCGGCGCGGCGACGCGTTCGTCGACCTCGGTCCAGGTGCCCATTGGGCAGTCGCCCTCTTGGCAGACGAAGCGCCGCTTGTTCCACACGAGGACAAACTTTCGACCAGCCATGGTGAGATCGACGAGGGGCACCAGGCGTCGGTCCTTGACGCTCGCCACCACTCCGCACGTGGGACAGCCCACGACCTCTCGCTCGAGCTCGATGTGCACTTCGGGAACCGCGGCCTCGTCATCGATCTGGATCAGTCGCACCCCGTCGAGGTTGACGAAGAACAGGTTCATGGCGGTAGGGTCGGTGATCACGGGGGTTCTCTTTCTGTTGGTTTAGTCACCAAACAGAAGTGCAGAACCCTCGTTTGCTCGCGCGACCACCCCTGGACGTTCAGTCCACCGGCGTCAACCCGACCCCGCTCGTTCGCGAAGAGCCCCATTGCGGGTTCCCGGGTCGGTAGCGTTCGCCGCCGTCGACGAGCGGCGAAATGGGTTCGGCCGGGTCCTGCAGGACCCGGCCGAACGCGTAGAGAGCGCCAAGCTCTCCTACATCATCCCGCCCATGCCGCCCATCGAGGGGTCGCCCATGGGGGCAGCCGGCGGCTCGGGCTTGTCGGCCACGGTCGCCTCGGTCGTGAGCAGCAGCGCGGCGATCGAGGCCGCGTTCTGCAGGGCCGACCGGGTCACCTTGGCCGGGTCGATGACGCCCGCGGAGACCAGGTCCTCGAGGACGCCCGTGGCGGCGTTCAGCCCGATCGACCCGGTGGCATCGGCCACCTCGCGCACCTTGACCGCTCCCTCGAAGCCGGCGTTGGCCGCGATGTTGCGCAGGGGTGACGAGAGGGCGAAGGAGACCAGCCGGGCCCCCGTCGCCTCGTCCCCGCTCAGGGTCGCCACCAGCGCGTCCACGTCGGCGCGCGCCCGCACCAGGGCGGTGCCCCCACCGGCGACGATGCCCTCGTCGATGGCGGCCCGCGTCGCCGACAGGGCGTCCTCGATGCGGTGCTTCTTCTCTTTCAGCTCGACCTCGGTGGCGGCGCCGACTTTGACCACGGCGATGCCGCCGGCCAGCTTGGCCAGGCGCTCCTGGAGCTTCTCGCGGTCCCAGTCCGAGTCGGTCTCGTCGATCTCGCGCTTGATCTGGGCGATGCGACCGGCGACCTCGCCGGCTTCCCCGGCTCCGTCGACGATCGTCGTGTCGTCCTTGGTCACCACGACGCGCCGCGCCCGGCCGAGCAGGCCGAGGTCGGCGTTCTCCAGCTTGAGGCCGATCTCCTCGGAGACGACCGTCGCCCCGGTCAGGATCGCCATGTCCTGGAGCATCGCCTTGCGGCGCTCGCCGAAGCCCGGCGCCTTGACCGCGACCGAGGTGAAGGTGCCGCGGATCTTGTTCACGACCAGGGTCGCCAGGGCCTCGCCCTCGACATCCTCGGCCACGATCAGCAGGGCCCGCCCGGTGCCCATGACCTTCTCGAGGACGGGGACCAGGTCGTGGACGGCCGAGATCTTGCTCGTGGTGAACAGCAGGTACGCGTCCTCCAGCACCGCCTCCTGGCGGTCCTGGTCGGTGACGAAGTACGGCGAGAGGTAGCCCTTGTCGAACTGCATGCCCTCGGTGAGCTCGAGCTCGATGCCGAAGGTGTTGGACTCCTCCACCGTGACCGTGCCGTCCTTGCCGACCTTGTCGATGGCCTCGGCGATGACCTCGCCGATCGAGGCATCAGCCGCCGAGATGGTGGCCACCTGGGCGATCTGCTCGCGGCCCTCGACGGGCTGGGACTGGGCCGCGATCGAGGCGACGGTCGCGGCGACGGCCTGCTCGATGCCGCGCTTGAGCCCGGCCGGGTTGGCCCCGGCCGCGATGTTGCGCAGGCCCTCCTTGATCAGGGACTGGGCCAGCACCGTGGCGGTCGTCGTGCCGTCACCGGCCACGTCGTTGGTCTTGGTAGCCACTTCCTTGACCAGCTGGGCCCCCATGTTCTCGAAGGGGTCCTCCAGCTCGATCTCCTTGGCGATGGAGACCCCGTCGTTGGTGATGGTGGGGGCGCCGAACTTCTTGCCGATGACGACGTTGCGGCCCTTGGGGCCGAGCGTGACCTTGACGGTGTCGGCCAGCTTGTCGACGCCGGCCTCGAGGCTGCGGCGCGCCGCCTCGTCGAACTTGAGCAGCTTGGACACGGCGCCTACTTCGTGACGGTCGCGAGCACGTCGCGGCCCGAGAGGATCAGCAGGTCCTCGCCGTCGACGGTGATCTCGGTCCCGCCGTACTTGGAGTAGACGACGGTGTCGCCCACGGCGACCCCCGTCGGGATGATCTCGCCCGTCGTGTCGGCGCGCCGGCCAGGACCGACTGCCAGGACCTCGCCCTGCTGGGGCTTCTCCTTGGCGGTGTCCGGAATCACCAGGCCCGACGCGGTGGTCGCCTCAGCGGTGTTGGGCCGCACGACGATGCGGTCCTCGAGCGGGTTGAGCTTCATGGTGGGTGCCTCCTGTGCGTCTAGCACTCAATAGGTTCGACTGCCAATCTAGCAGCCAGGACGCCCGAGTGCCAACGGTACCCCGGGCTCGAGTCAGCGCCATGACAGCGCCCGGGTGGTCGTCGTGCGGGACATCTCCTTCGTGGGCGACGGCATCTCCCTGGTGGCGCTGTTCTTGCGCGCGGCGCCCCTCGGCCACGCCTGGGCGGTGGCCGGCCTGGCGATCGCGGGGTCGCTCCCCTTCGTCGTGCTCGCCCGGTGGCCGGCCACGTCGTCGACCGCGTGGCGGCCCGCCCGCTCCTGGTCGCCCTGGGGCTCGCCGAGGCCCTCGTCTGCGCCGGCCTGGCCGTGCTCACCGGCGTGGCGGCCGCGCTCGGGCTGCTCTTCGCCCTCAACTGCCTGGTCGCCGTCTCGGTCCCCTGCTACACGGCCCGGGCGGTCGCCATCGCCGGGCCCGGCCACGCCCAGCGCGCTCAGAGCCCCCTCCAGGCGGCTCAGGGGCTAGCCATGGTCGTGGGCCCGATGCTCGGCGGCCTGCGCGTCGGTCTGGTCGGCCAGCGCTGGCCGCTCGGCCTGGACGCCGGGTCCTTCGCGCTGGCGGGGGCCGGGACGGCCCTCGTCGTCCACGATCGCCGGCCGGCGGCCCCGGGGCCCGGAGAGCACGTCTCGGCCTTCGCCGGCATCGCCCTGGTGGCCCGCGACGCCCTGCTGCGCCCGCTAGCCGTGGACATCTTCGCGTTCCTGGCCACCCTCGGCGTGGTGAACGTGGCGGAGGTCTTCTTCGTCACCCAGACCCTGCACGGCTCGCCCCTGGCCCACGGGGCCCTGGGGGCCTCCTTCGGGGCCGGCACGGTGGTCGCGGGGGTCGCGGTCGGCATCGCCAACGTGATGGCGATCGCCCTGTTCTCGCAGCGGGCGGCCGAGCACCTCCACGGGCGCGTCTTCGCGGCCCTCGGCGCCATCACCACGGCGGCCGACGTGGGTGCGACGGTCGCGGGCGGCGCGCTGCTGACGATCCTGACCCCGCGCACCGTCTACGCGCTGGGCGGCGCGGCGGCGACCGTCGTGGCCGTCGTCTTCGGTGCCCTGGCGATGCGAGCGGTCGCCCGCCGCGGTGCTGGGGCCTAGGGGTCGAGGCGCGAGAGCTGCCAGGTGGCGCCGGCGCGCTGGTAGAGAACGCGGTCGTGGAGACGGTCGGGTCGCTGCTGGAAGAACTCGACGCGCGCGGGCGTGAGACGGTAGCCCCCCCAGTGCGGGGGGCGCGCAACGGTGCGGCCGGCAAAGCGCGCCTCGACGCGGGCCACCCGCTCCTCGAGGTCGGCGCGCGCCACCTGGACCCGGCTCTGGGCGCTCGCCCAGGCCCCGATCTGGTGGCCGCGGGGGCGCTGAGCGAAGTAGGCGTCCGACGCGCTCGCCGCCAGCGGGGCGACCGTCCCCTCGAAGCGCACCTGGCGGCCCCGCGGCTCGCAGTACCACAGGAGGGCCGCGTGGGGGTTGGCGGCCAGCTCGACGCCCTTGCGGCTCTCGTAGTTCGTGTACCACCCCACGCCCGCGGCGTCGATGAGGCGCGCCAGCACCATGCGGGCGCTCGGGTGGCCCTCGGGCGTCGCCGTCACCAGGGCCACGGCCTCGCGGTCGGCCATCTCGGTGGCCTCGTCGAACCACCGGGCGAACTGGGCCATCGGGTCGGCGGCGCAGTCGGCCAGCACCAGGGGCTCCCAGCGCGCCATCACGCCCCGAGCGCCCAGGTGGGGTCGACGCCCCCGTCGAGGCCGGCCACGTCGCCCGCCGCCAGGTGCACCAGGCCGGCCGCCGCGATCATGGCGCCGTTGTCGGTGCAGTAGGCCGGGCTGGGCAGGTGGGCCGCGATCCCGTGCTCGGCGGCGATCGCCGCCGTGGCCGCCCGCAGGGCCCCGTTGGCCGCCACCCCACCGGCCAGGGCCACCCCGGCCACGCGGTGGCGGGCCAGCGCCTGGACCAGCTTGCGGGTGAGCTGCTCGACGACGGCGGCCTGGAAGGCGGCGGCCACGTCGGCGGCCGCGACCGGGTGGCGCTCCCCAGCGCGCACGACGGCCGACTTGAGCCCCGAGAAGGAGAAGTCCAGCCCCTCCCCGGTCATCGAGACTGGCAGGGCCAGCGACGACGGGTCCCCCGAGCCCGCCAGGCGATCGATCGGTGGGCCGCCGGGGTAGCCCAGCCCGAGCCAGCGCGCCACCTTGTCGTAGGCCTCGCCGGCCGCGTCGTCGATTGTCTCGCCGAGCACGACGAAGCGCCCGGGCGCCTCGACCAGCACCAGCTGGGTGTGCCCCCCCGAGACCAGCAGGGTCAGTAGGGGCCAGGCCAGGTCCGGCGACTCCAGGAGCGGGGCGTAGAGGTGCCCCTCCAGGTGGTTGACGGCCACCAGGGGAACGTCCCACGCGAGGGCGTAGGCCTTGGCGGCGGCCAGGCCCACCAGCAGCGAGCCCACCAGGCCCGGTCCCGTGGTGACGGCGATCGCGTCAAGCTGGGGCGCGCGCTCGTCGAGGCCGGCGCGGGCCAGCGCCGCCTGGACGGTCGGCCCGATCGTCTCGACGTGGGCCCGGCCCGCGAGCTCGGGCACCACCCCGCCGAAGTCGCGGTGCAGGGCCATCGAGGACTCGACGACCGAGCTCTCCACGTGCCAGCCGCTCGACAGCACCGCCGCCCCGGTCTCGTCGCAGCTCGTCTCGATGCCGAGCACCCTCACGGCGCCAGCGTAGGCCCGGGGGCGTCGGGCCCGGGGAGGTCAGCCCACATGACCAGGGCGTCTTCCCCGGTGCGCTCGTAGTAGCGCCGGCGCACCCCGACGGGCGCGAAGCCGAAGCGGTGGTAGAGGCGCTGCGCGCGGGCGTTGGAGACGGCGACCTCCAGCGTGGCCCGCACCATCCGGCGCTCGATGGCGTCGGCGAAGGCCTCGGCGAGCAGCGCCGTGGCCACGCCGCGACCCTGGTGCTCGGCAGCGGTGCCCAGCGTGTTCACGTGCAGCTCGTCGAGCACGAACATGACCCCGAGGTAGCCGAGGACCACGCCGTCCTCGACGGCGACGCTGTAGCGCCGCGTGGCCACGTTGCTCATCTCGTCGATCAGCATGCCGCGGGTCCAGGGCTCGGGGAACTGGGTCTCCTCGATGCGCAAGATCTCGGGCAGGTCGCGCCGCTCGGCCCGGCGGATCACCCAGGTCACGGCTGAGGTCGCGTGGCGAAGTGGGCGACCGCGTCGGCCTCGCGCAGGTAGAGGGGGTGCACCGGCGCGGGACCACGCCGCGCCCCGATCGCTATCGCCGTGACGGGCGACGGCCACGCGACGCCGAGGCACGTGGCTCCGGGCACCGCGGCGAGCTCGCGGGCGTAGCGGATCGCCCCGTCGCCGACGAAGGTCACCGGCTCCCCCGCCGCCGCCCAGTGCTCGGCCAGGTCCCCCGGGCGCACGACGCGCGGCGCCTCCAGCGCCACGACCGCATCGCCCAGCGCGAAGGGCTGGGCGAACAGCTCGCCGCGACGACCGTCGACGACCGCGACGACGGGGCCGGTCACCCCGCGGGCCGCCGCCTGGGTCGCGTAGATCTCCAGGGAGGTCACCCCGACCAGCTCGGCCCCGGTCGCCTCGGCCAGCGCCCGCGCCGTCGCCACCCCGACGCGCAGGCCCGTGAAGAGGCCGGGTCCGTAGTCGATGACGATGCGCGTGACGTCGCGCAGCGTCGCCGGCCACGCCGCCAGCAGGCTCTGGATGCCCGGGATCAGCACCTCGACGTGGCGCCGGTCACTGGCCAGCAGCGACGCGACGCGGCGCTCGCCGTCCGCCAGGCCGGCGGCGCAGGCCGTCGTCGCGGTCTCGATGCTGAGGATCACGCCGCCCACCCCGCGACCGGCGCGCGGCCCGGCGGGGCCACCAGGGCGAGCTCGCGAGCCTCGTCGTCGTCGAGCGTGAAGCGCACCTCCCAGTGCTCGGGGCCCCACAGCACCGCGCCGCGCTCGCCCCACTCGATGAGGGCGACGGCCGCCTCCTCGACCAGCTCGCTCAGGGCCAGGTCGGCCACCTCGTCGAGGCTCTCGACCCGGTAGAGGTCGGCGTGGTACAGCGTGGCGATACCGCGGTCGTTGGCGCACGCGTGGGGCCGCACCAACGTGAAGGTCGGGCTGGTCACCCGCTCGCGCACGCCGAGCCCGGCCGCGACCCCCGTGGCCAAGACGGTCTTGCCCGCCCCGAGCGGACCGGTCAGGACGACGACGTCACCGGGGGCGAGCCACGCCGCGAGGGCGCGTCCGGCCGCGACGGTGTCCTCGGGGCGCGCGCAGCGCCGCACGCTCACGCGCCCTCCAGCAGCGCGGCGACCACCTGGAGGTCGGCCCGCATGACGTCGACGATCTCGGGATTGCGCAGGGCAGCCGCCGGGTGGTAGGTGGCGACCCCGGAGCCCCGCTCGAGGTGGCGGGGGCGACCGTGGATACGGCCCATGGGCAAGGTGGCGCCCAGCACCTCGCGCGCGGCCGTCAGGCCGACCGCCAAGGTGACGGGGGCCGCGCAGTGCGCGCGCTGCTCGTCGAGCCACGGGCGGCACGCCGCCAGCTCGGCGGGCCCCGGCGCCCGGTTGCCCGGGGGCCGGCACTTCAGGGTGTTGGTGACGTAGCACTCCTCGCGGCGCAGGCCGACCTCCTCGGCCAGCAGGCGGAAGAGCAACTGGCCCGAGCGCCCGACGAAGGGCTGGCCCTGGAGGTCCTCGTCACGCCCGGGGGCCTCCCCGATCACCAGCAGCCGCGCGGCCAGCGAGCCCGACCCCACGACGACGGTGGTGCGCGAGGACGCCAGGGGGCAGCGGGTGCACGCGCGCACCAGGTCGGGATCGAAGCTCACGGCACCACCACGCGCGGCACCCGAGCCCCGATCCCACAGAGGATCTCCCAGGTGACGGTGCCCGCGCGCGACGCCCACTCGTTGGCCCCGATGTGCTCGCCACCCTGACGCCCGAGCAGCACGACCTCCTCGCCGAGGGCCACGTCCTGGTCGCCGACGTCGACCAGGAGCTGGTCCATCGTGACCACGCCCGCCAGCGGGAAGCGCCGACCCCGCACCAGGACCTCGGCCCCGGCCTCGAAGAGCCGACGCGGGTAGCCGTCGGCGTAGCCGAAGGGGACCGTCACGACCGTCGAGGCGCGCCCCAACGCGCGGCGGCGCCCGTAGCTGGGCCGCTCCCCCGCACTGACCCGGCGCGTCGCCACCACGCGAGCCCGCAGGGTCAGGACCGGCTCGAGGCGCGCCCCGGCCACCTCCAGGGGCGCGGCGAGCCCGGGCTCGGGCAGGTAGCCGTAGAGGGACAGGCCGATGCGGGCCATGTCGAGGCGCGAGCTCGGATAGCCGAGGGCGCCGGCCGAGTTGGCCGCGTGGACGACCCGGAAGCGCACCCCGCGCGCGCCCAGGCGCGCGACGATCGCGGCCAGCGCGCGCACCTGGCCCTCGGTGAAGTCGCGGTCCTCGTCGCTCGTGCCGTCGGCGACCGGGAAGTGCGTGTAGATGCCCTCGAGGTCGACGGCCGCGCTGGCGCGCAGCACGTCGACCACCTCGTCGACCTCGCCGGGCTCGACGCCCTGGCGGTGCATGCCGGTATTGACCTTCAGGTGGACCCGGTGGCGGCCCCCGAGGCGCTCGGCCGCGGCCACGACGGCGTGCGCGCCCGGGCGCGAGCCGACCGTCACGGTGAGGCCCGCCACCAGCGCGTCGGGCAGCGTCTCGGCCGGGACCTCGGCCAGCAGCAGGATCGGGCGCTCGACGCCGGCCTCGCGCAGCTCGATGCCCTCGTCCACGATGGCGACCGCCAGCGCGTCGGCTCCCGCCGCCACGGCCGCCCGCGCCGCCAGGGGCGCCCCGTGACCGTAGCCGTTGGCCTTGACGACCGCGCACAGGGACGTGGTCTGGAGCACGCGGCGCAGGGCCGCGGCGTTGGCCGTCAGCGCCCCCTGGGAGATCTCGGCCCAGGCGGGCCGGCGTACGCCCTCAACCACGCCCGTCCTCCGCGACGACCAGGGCGATGGCGCTGACGTCGCTGTGGGTGAGCGACAGGTGGAAGGCCCGCGCGCCGCGGGCGTCGGCCAGCGCGACGGCGCCCGCGTGCAGCTCGACGTGGGGCTCGCCACTGGGCGCCTTGACCACCTCGATGGCCGTCCAGGGCACCGAGCCCACGCCCACGCCCAGGCTCTTCATCACCGCCTCCTTGGCCGCGAAGCGCGCCCCCAGGCGCTGGGCACTGCCGCGCCCGTCGCGCTGCTCGCCCAGCGTGAAGAGCCGCTCGACGATGCGGGGGCGGCGCGCCAGCACCCGGGCGAAGCGCTCCACGTCCACGACGTCGACCCCCACGCCCACGACCGCCACTACTCGACCGTCACCGTCTTGGCCAGGTTGCGGGGCCGGTCGACGTTGCGTCCGAGCAGGCGGGCCGTCGCGTAGGCCAGCAGCTGCAGGGGGATGACGTCGATGATGGGGGTGAACATCGGCTCGGTCACCGGCACCCGCACCAGGTAGTCGGCGACCGCCCCGGTCACCTCGTCGTCGTCGCCGACGATGGCCACGACCGTGGCGCCCCGGGCCTTGACCTCGGCCAGGTTGGACAGCAGCTTCTCGCGCAGCGTGGGGTCGGTCGCGATGGCCACCACCACGACACCCGGCTCGATGAGGGCCAGGGGCCCGTGCTTGAGCTCGCCGGCCGGGTAGCCCTCGGCGTGGCGGTAGGTGATCTCCTTGAACTTGAGCGCCCCCTCGAGGGCCGTGGGGAACCCGACGTGGCGCCCCAGGAAGAAGAAGTCCCGCGCGCTGGCGAGCGCCGTGGCCACCTCCTCGACCTGGGCGCGCCGGGCCAGGGTGCGCTCAACCAGCTCGGGGAGCGCCCCGAGGCCTCGGACCAGGGCGTCGATCTCGTCGGGCTCCAGGGTGCCGCGCACCTGGGCCAGGCGCAGCGCCAGCAGCTCGAGGGCGGCCACCTGGGCGACGAAGGCCTTGGTCGAGGCGACCGAGATCTCGAGGCCCGCGCGGGTGTAGACGACGGCGTCGGCCTCGCGGGCCAGCGACGAGTCGACCACGTTGGTGACCGCCACCACGCGCGCGCCGCGCCCGTGGGCCTCGCGCACCGCCTGGATCGTGTCGATCGTCTCGCCGCTCTGGGAGACCCCGATGACCAGCGTGCCGATCTCGACGATGGGATCGCGGTAGCGGTACTCGCTGGCGATGTCGACCTCGACGCTGAGGCGGGCCCAGCGCTCGATGGCGTACTTGGCGACCAGCGCCGCGTGGTGCGAGGTCCCCGCGGCCACCAGCACCACCCGACGCACCGCGCGCAGCTCGTCATCTCCCACGCGCATCTCGTCGAAGGAAATGGTGCCGTCGCGACGCCGGCGGTCGAGCAGCGTCGCACGCACCGCGTCGGGCTCCTCGAGGATCTCCTTGATCATGAAGTCGTCGTGGCCGCCCTTCTCGGCGGTCTCCAGGTCCCAGTCGATGGACAGCTGACGCAGGCGCACCGGTGCGCCCTCCAGGTCGATTGCCCGGAAGCCCTCGGGGGCCAGGCGCACGATCTCGTCGTCGTTGACCGCGTAGAACACCCGGGCACGGTCCAGGATCGCTGGGACGTCGCTGGCCAGGTAGGTGACGCCGGGCGCCACCCCGACCACCAGCGGCGAGACCCGTCGCGCCGCGACGATCACGTCGGGCTCGGTGGCGTCCATGACCGCGACGGCGAAGGCGCCCCGCACCACCAGGACCGCCGCGCGCAGCGCCTCGAGCAGGTCGAGGCCCGCGCGGCGGCCCTCCTCGACCAGGTGGGCCAGCACCTCGGAGTCGGTGACCGAGGTGAAGACGTGGCCGCGCGCGCGCAGGTCGTCGGCCAGCTCGCGGTGGTTCTCGATGATGCCGTTGTGGATGATGGCCACGGTGCCCGAGCAGTCGACGTGCGGGTGGGCGTTGACGGCCTCGGGGGCGCCGTGGGTGGCCCAGCGCGTGTGGCCGATGCCCGAGTGCGCGTCGGTGGGAGCGTCGGCGCAGGCGAGCTTCAGGGCGTTCACCGACTCGGTCCCCTCGGCCGTGCGAGCCCGCCACGTCTGGCCGGGGCGCACCAGGGCCACGCCCGCCGAGTCGTAGCCGCGGTACTCCAGGCGCGTGAGGCCCGCCAGCAGCGTGGCCAGGGGATCGGCGTCGCCGACCACGCCGATGATGCCGCACATGGCAGCGAGCCTACTCGGCCCCCCTCGCGACTCCTCCCGCGACGATGCCGAAGGCGGCCACCACCTCGGCCGTGAACTCCTCGACGACCTCGGGGCGCAGGGACTCGATCATGATGCGCACCACCGGCTCGGTCCCTGACGGCCGCACCACCAGGCGCCAGTCGTCGGGGCTCAGGTGGAAGCGCTGCTCGAGGCTCGCGCGCAGGCGCTCGACGCGCGCGGGGTCGAAGGCGTCGCGCGCCACGTTGACCAGCGCCTGGGGCACGCGCTGCCAGCTCTGCGCGGCCAGCTCGTCGAGCGGCCCGCGCCGAGCCACCAGCTCGAGCAGGCGCAGGCCCGTCAGCAGGCCGTCTCCCGTCGGCGCGAGGTCGGCGAAGATCAGGTGGCCCGACTGCTCGCCGCCCAGGCGCCAGCGACGCCGCTCGAGCTCGGCGAGCACGTGGCGGTCGCCGACGTCGCAGGTGGCGACCTCGATGCCGGCCGCGCTCAGGGCGTGGTGCAGGCCGAGGTTGGCCATCGTGGTCACCACCACGCCGCCACCGAGCTCGCCGCGCGCGGCCAGGTCCTGGGCGAACAGGACCAGCAGGTCGTCGCCGTCGCGCACCGTGCCGGTGCGGTCGACCGCGATCAGCCGGTCCCCGTCCCCGTCGAGGGCCAGGCCCAGGTCCGCGCCGAGATGCCGCACCGTGACCACCAGGTCGGCTACGTCGGTCGAGCCGCAGTGGGCGTTGATGTTGCGTCCGTCGGGCTGGTCGTGGATCGCGGTGACCCGGGCGCCCACCGAGGCCAGCAGGGCGGGCGCCGCGCCACTGGCGGCGCCGTTGGCGCAGTCGACCACCACGTGGAGGCCGCTCGCGGGCACGCGCACCAGGGACCGCAGGACGTTGAGGTAGACCTCGGCGGCACCCTGATCGGGCCGGTGGGCCACGATGATCGCCTGGTCCGGCCCGGCCGCCTGTTCGAGGGCGGCCGCCAGGGTCGCCTCCGTCGCCAGGTCCAGCTTGGCGCCGCCGGATCCGAAGACCTTCAGCCCGTTGTCGCGGTAGGGGTTGTGCGAGGCCGAGACGACGATCCCCACCGCCGCGCGCTCGCGGGCCAGCGCCGCCACGCCCGGCGTGGGCAGCACGCCCAGGTCGTCGGCCCGCGCCCCGCCATCGCGCAGCCCCGCCAGGACGGCGGCGGCCAGCGGCCAGGAGCTCTCGCGGGTGTCGTAGCCCACGACGGCCGGCGCCGCGAAGACGGTGGCCACCGCCCGGCCCAGCCGGTAGGCGAGGTCCTCGGAGACCTCCTCGTAGGCGCGTCCGCGGATGCCGTCCGTGCCAAAGCGCACGGCCACGCCTACCGCTTCGAGTACTGGGGGGCCTTGCGAGCCTTCTTCAGGCCGTACTTCTTGGTCTCCTTCTTGCGCGCGTCGCGCGTGAGCAGGCCGCCCTTCTTAAGAGCGGCCCGGTTGGTCTCGTCAACCTCGAGCAGGCCGCGGGAGATCCCCAGGCGCAGGGCCCCGGCCTGGCCGGCCACGCCACCGCCCTCGATGGTGGCGTCGACGTCGAAGGCCTCGATCTGGTCGATCAGGCGCAGCGGCTCCTGGACCATCTGGCGGTGCGTGGCCGAGGTGAAGTAGTCCTCGAAGGTGCGCCCGTTGACGGTGATGGTGCCGGTGCCCGGACGCAGCCGCACGCGGGCCACCGCCTCCTTGCGTCGACCGGTGGACTGGATGGGAGTGGTCACGAACGTCTCCTTAGCCGCGTCGGATCGCCGAGGTGTCATAGGCCACGGGCTGCTGGGCCGCGTGGGGGTGCTCGGGTCCGGCGTACACGAACAGCTTGCGCATCTGGGCCCGGCCCAGACGCGTCTTGGGCACCATGCCGCGCACGGCGCTGGTCACCAGGGCGACCGGGTCGTCGGCCAGCAGCGTCGCCCACGACGTCTGGCGCAGCCCCCCCGGGTAGCCCGAGTGGCGGTAGGCGAACTTCTGGGCCGCCTTGTTGGCCGTCAGCACCACCTGGCCGGCGTTGACCACGATCACGTAGTCCCCGGTGTCCATGTGGCGAGCGAAGGTCGGGCGGTGCTTGCCGCGCAGCAGCGAGGCCACGACGGTCGCCATGCGCCCCAAGACCAGGCCCTCGGCGTCGATGACGTGCCAGGCGCGGGTGATCTCAGAGGCTTTCGGACTGTACGTACGCACGGTGACTTCCTTTGGGGCGGCCGCGTCGGGCAGGCCAGGGGTTCCAGCCTACCGGCTGGATCGCGTCGTGGGCAAGTTGGCTACCAGATGGTGACGCGCCCCTCGGGCGCCAGGTACATGGCGTCGCCGGGCACCGCCCCGAAGGCCTGGTAGAAGACCTCGAGGTTGCGGGCCACCTGGTTGCAGCGGAACTCGGGTGGGCTGTGGGGATCGATGGCCAGCAGCC
Source organism: Acidimicrobiales bacterium (assembly GCA_049965035.1). GTDB lineage: Bacteria > Actinomycetota > Acidimicrobiia > Acidimicrobiales > RAAP-2 > RAAP-2. Next base: position 72,919 of record JBMFWS010000001.1, on the reverse strand, counting down.
GCTCGGTCTCCTCGGGTCGCGACAGGGAGCGCCAGGCGCGCGCCCAGGCGAACAGGAACCGCTCGGCGCCGGTGCGCCCGTCGATGACCGGGTCGGCGGCCCCGCCGAGCGACACCTGGTAGGCCTGCCAGGCGATGCCCAGGCCCCCGAGGTCGCCGATGTTCTCCCCGATGGTCAAGGCGCCGTTGACGTGGTTCACCGACCCCTCGGGCACCAGCGCGTCGTACTGGCCGATCAGGGCGGCGGTGCGCTCCTCGAAGGCCACCCGGTCGGCGGCCTCCCACCAGTCGGCCAGGCGCCCGGCGCCGTCGTAGCGCGAGCCCTGGTCGTCGAAGCCGTGGCCGATCTCGTGGCCGATCACGGCGCCGATGGCCCCGTAGTTGGCCGCGTCGTCGCCGTGCTGGTCGAAGAAGGGCGGCTGGAGGATCGCCGCCGGGAAGACGATCTCGTTCATCCCGGGGTTGTAGTAGGCGTTGACCGTCTGGGGCAGCATGAACCACTCGTCGCGGTCCACGGGTCGGCCGATCTTGCCCAGCTGGCGCTCGACCTCGAAGGCCGTGGCGCGCCGGACGTTGCCGATCAGGTCGCCGGCGTCGATGGCGACGCTGGCGTAGTCGCGCCAGCGCACGGGGTAGCCGATCTTCGGGTTGAAGGTGGCCAGCTTGGCCAGGGCGCGCTGGCGCGTGGCCGGGCTCATCCAGGCCAGCTCGGCGATCGAGCGGCGGTAGGCCTCCAGCAGGTTGGCGACCAGCTGGTCCATGCGGGCCTTGGCCGCCGGGGCGAAGTGGCGCTCCACGTAGAGCCGCCCCAGCGCCTCGCCGAGGGTCCCCTCGACCAGGGCCACGCCGCGCTTCCAGCGGGCCCGCTGCTCGGGCTGGCCGGTCAGGGTCCGCCCGTAGAAGTCGAAGTGGGCCTCGACGAAGGCCGCTGACAGGTAGGGCGAGGCCGCCCGCACGACCCGCCAGGCCAGCCAGTCGCGCCAGGCCGGGAGCTGGTCCTCGACGAGCTGGGCCGCCAGCGTCTCGGCGAAGCTCGGCTGGCGCACCACCACCTCGTCGAAGGCGACCGCTGGTGCACCCAGGGCCTCCCGCCAGGTGGCCAGGTGCGGGCCGACGACGTCGACCAGGGCGTCAAAGGCCGTCAGGTTGTAGGTCTTGACCGCGTCGCGCGAGGCCACCTGATCCCAGTGGCCCGCGGCCAGGGCCGTCTCGAGCTCCAGGACCCGCGCCGCGCGCACGTCGACCTCGTCCCAGCCGGCCAGCGCCAGGGAGCGGGCCACGTGCGCCACGAAGGCCGCGCGCACGCTGGCGAAGTGCTCCTCGCGGTAGTAGCTCTCGTCGGGCAGCGAGATCCCCCCCTGCTCGAGCAGCACGCGGTAGCGCTCGGGGTCGCCGGGGTCCTGGTCGACGAAGGCGCCGTAGAAGCCCCCGAGCCCGGTGCGCTCGAGGCGCCCGAGCAGGGCCACCAGCTCGCCCAGGGAGGAGACCGCCGCGACCTCGGCCAGCGTGGCCGCGATCGGCTCGGCGCCCCGGGCCTCGACGCACTCCTCGTCCAGGAAGCTCGCGTAGAGGTCGCCGATCTGGCGCGCCTCGGTGCCCGGGGTGGCCTCCCGGCACTCCTCGAGGATCGCGCGCGCCGCGATCTCGGCGGCGTCAGCCAGCTCGTGGAACGAGCCGTAGCGCGAGCGGTCGGGCGGGATGGAGGTGGTCGCCAGCCACGTCGCGTTCACGTGGCGAAACAGGTCGTCTTGGGGGCGCACGGGCGCAGTCGGATCGGTCATCTCCGCGAGCCTACCGACCCCCGGTGGTCGCGGCCCTTGCGCGGGCGCGACGTCTAGGCGCCCTCCTGCGTGTCGGGCCCCTCTCTCACCAGTCCCGAGCCCGTGGCGGTGATCGCGCGGATCTCGTCGGTCTCGTAGCCGCTGGCGACCGCCCAGTAGTAGCAGACCAGGCCGATCACGAGCGCCCAGATCGTGTCGATGGGGAACGTGAGGAGCTTGGGGACGTGCGCGGTCACGCCGAAGGCGCCGTAGTAGGCGAGCAGCACCTCGGCCAAGATGTACGTGATCAGCCAGAGGGAGCGGGTGATCAGGCGGCGGCCCTCAGTGGTGCCAAAGAGCCAGCACAGCCCGGTGAAGCCGTAGACGGCGACGGCGACCAGCGCGTACCACGTGACGAAGGGAGCGTGCTCGGCCGGGTTGGTCGCCACGGCCGACGAGAGCACCCAGTGGCCCCAGTGCATCAGGAGGACCCAGGCCACCAGGAACGCGGCCCCCACGACCACGGCCGCCCCGCGGTGCATGTAGCCCCGGGGCCCCGCGAAGAACCAGGAGTACAGCGGCAGGCCGATAAACAGCAGGGCCACCAGCTCGATGTCGGTGGCGAAGCCCGACCAGTAGACGATAGCGGTAGCGGCCAGGAACGCCAGCGGAGACCACAGGGCCGCCCCCCCGAGCCGGAAGGGGCGCGTCAGGTCGGGCGCCGTGCGCCGGAAGATCTGGAGAGACACGCCGCCCATGATGTAGGTGAAGACCGTCATCGACGTGATGATGCCCACGAGGGAGAACCAGCTCTTGTTGGGCGAGACGAAGGCCACGGCCACCAGGAAGGACGCCAGCAGCGCGACCCAGGGGACCCGGGTGCGCCGGCTCACCTGGGTGGTGGCGGCCGGCAAGTAGCCCGAGACCCCCATGCCGTAGATGGTGCGCCCGCCGGTGCCCAGGTAGATGTAGCCGGTGCCGATCGGGGAGACGAAGGCGTCGGCGATGAGCAGGTAGGACATCACCGACACCAGGAAGGCGACGCCCGAGGCCTTCATGATGGCGAAGAACGGGCTCGCGGTGACCAGCACGTGGTTGGCCGCCGACGAGGGCGACCCCAGGGCGGCGTAGTCGTTGGTGGCGATCCCGAAGTAGTGCCAGACGATCCCCCCGGTGAAGGCAATCTGCAGCAGCGTGTAGATGACGATCCCGATCAGGACCGAGACCACCGTCGCGAAGGGGATGTCGCGCTGGGGGTCGCGCGCCTCGCCGCCGAAGTCCAGCGCCTGACGAAAGCCCAGGTAGGAGAAGATGATCCCGGCACCCGGGATGATGTAGAAGACCTCGTGCCAGCCGGCGATCGCCGGCCCTCCCGGAGGCGAGAAGTTGCCGGAGTGGAACGACAGGAAGAAGATCAAGATGAAGGTAGCGACCGGCATCAGGATCTTCCAGACCATGACGGTGTTGTTCAGACGGCCCAGGAACCTCGCCCCGTAGAGGTTGATGAAGAAGAAGACCACCAGCAAGAAGACCGTGAACAGCCAGCCCTCGGGGAAGTGGAGGATCGACGAGGTCGTCACCGGCGTCTCCAGCAGGTGCCAGCTGGCGGGCGCCTGGGGCCCGATGTACTGCACGGTGGCGATGGCCTCGATGGCCGGCACCGAGGCGCTGGCCAGCAGGTAGGCCCACCCCAGGATGAAGCCGGTGTAGCCCCCGTGGGTCAGGTGCGGGTAGCGCACGATGGCCCCCGAGCGCGGCAGCATGGTCGCCACCTCGGCGTAGGCGACCGCGATCAGCAGCACCAGCACGCCCCCGACGATCCACGAGACGTAGGACGCTGGCCCGGCCAGGGCGTCGGCCGTCATGGCCGAGAACAGCCAGCCCGAGCCGATGATCGCGCCGAGCGACAGCATCAGCAGCTGGCTGCGCGACAGGACCCGCCGCAGCCGGCGGTCGCTCGCCTCGTGGTCGGTGGCGGTTGTCGTGGCCATGGGACCCCCCATCCCCGGCGCGCCGCCGGGCTGTCCGGACACCTGGTCGGAATACTAGGACGCGACGGCCACGGCCGCGCCGTCACCGCTGCGCTGGAGCCTCGACGTGGTCCGCCGCGCTCGGACCTCCTGCGCATCGCACCACGCTGGCACCCGCGGCCGGTCGCGTCGTGGTTCTTGGGCCCGGGCTCGGCGAGCGCCGCGTAGCCCACTGGGAGGTCACCGACAGTCTGGTGACTCGGTGGGGCACATCTCCGCCGTCGGAGCCTCGACGGCGCACGTCACGTTCAGCCTCCCAACGCACTCGGCGGGCGCAAATCGGCGCAACTGGCCGACCCGATCACCCCGATCGGGCAGCCGCCGTCTCCCTGACTAGGGCTAGGGCAGGTACCACACCTCGAATGCGATCTCGAACTCTTGGACGCTGGCGTCGTAGCGCATGTTGAGGACGTGGTCGGACGAGCTACCCGGCTGGATGGTCCCGAGGTCCTGGACATAGGCCCCGGCGGCGTCCTCGTTGGACGGAAAGACGCCGTTGGAGTTCACCAGCTGCACCAGCGCCAGGCAGTTGCTGGTGTAGCACCACGAGCCGTTCACCTTGACGTCAACGACAGCGACGGTCGCTAGTGCCCGGCTCAATGGTGCCGGGCCGACGTTGGTGACCTGATAGACCTGCCATTGCCGACCCGCGGTGCCACCATGAACCGATATCGTCATCGTGGGCGTCACACCGGAGACGGTCCACTGCGATCCGTAATTTGCGGGTGAGTAGGGTGGATCCGCGTAGATTGGTTGGCTCTGCGGCGATGGCGAAGCGCCCGCCACCGCCACCCCCGTCCCACCCAGGAGCACGCCTCCGACCGCCAGCGCCACGGCCAGCGTCCAGGTACCCGTCTTCCTCCGTCTCATCGTCAACCCCCCCGTCGACTCCTCCCGTACGGTAGGCCGGGCCGCCAGCGACGTCCAACGGTGTGCACGGGTTCACAAGTCGCCGGAGCCGCCCACGACACCCGACCCGCGCCGGGGCTAGTTCGGGCGCCTGACCTCACCGGGTGGTCCCGACGCCCCGCCCCGGTCCGCGTCGTAGCCCACGGCGAGCAGGCTGAGGCCCCCCGGGGGGGCCAGGGCCGGCAGGCCGTCGCGCATCGGCGCTCCCAGGCGGGCGACCAGCTCCTCGGCGCGGCGGCGGTGCTGCCCGACCGCAACGAGGAAGGCGGTGAGGGTGCGCACCTGGTGGTGGCAGAAGGCGTTGGCCACGATGTCGAAGAGCAGGTAGCGGCCCGCCCCGAGGGCCAGGTCGTCGCCCACCTCGCGCCACCGCGCCGCCTCGACGCGGCGCACCAGGGGATCGGCCGGGCCGTGATCGGGCGGGCGCCGACAGAAGGCGCGAAAGTCGTGCTCGCCGAGCAGGGCGGTGGCCGCCTGGTCCATGGCCGCCTGGTCCAGCGGTCCGGGCACCGCCCAGGCGTGCGCGCTGACCAGGCTGGTGGCCGGCCCCTCGACGACGCGGTAGCGGTAGGCGCGCCAGAGCGCGTCGCGGCGCGCGTCGAAGCCCGCGAGGGCCTGGGCCCGCCGCACGACGAGGTCCGGGCGCACCAGGGCGTTCAGGTGCCCGATGAGCTCATCGGGCGCGAGGGCGCCGGGCAAGTCGGCCGAGACCACCTGGCCCAGGGCGTGGACCCCGGTGTCGGTGCGGCCGGCGCCGGTCAGGTAGGGCGGGGCCGCCAGGCGCGCCACGCGCGCCAGGGCCTCCCCGAGCACGCCGACGACCGTGCGACGCCCCGGCTGGGGCGCGAAGCCCGAGAAGCCGGCTCCGTCGTAGGCGATGTCCAGGCGCCACCGGTCGGTGGCCGCCATGGGCTCAGACGAACTCGATGCGCGCCATCGGGGCGTTGTCGCCCAGACGGGGCCCGAGCTTGAGGATGCGGGTGTAGCCACCGGGACGGTCCACGTAGCGCGGGGCGATCTCGTCGAAGAGCTTCTTGGCCATGTCCTTGTCGCGGATCAGCGCCACCACGCGCCGGTGCGCCGCCACCGAGCCCTCGGGGGCGTTCTTGGCGGTGGTGACCACCTTCTCGACGACCGGGCGCAGGGCCTTGGCCTTGGCCTCGGTCGTGACGATCGACTCGGCGGCGATCATCGAGGCGACCAGGTTGGCGAACATGGCCTTCTGGTGGGCGGCGTCCCCGCCGAAGCGGCGGCCGCGCTTGGGGGTAGCCCGCATGTCAGTCCTCCACTCGCAGGACCAGCCCGCGCTCGCCCAGACGCTCGACGACGTCGCGCAGCGAGGTCGCACCGAAGTTGGTGATCGAGGTCAGGTCCCGCTCGGTGGCGTTGACCAGCTGGGCCACCGTGTTGATGCCGGCCCGCTTGAGGCAGTTGCGCGAGCGCTCGGTCAGGCCGAGCTCCTCGATGCGCACGTCGAGCTCGCTGGCGGCGGCCTGGGCCGAGCCCACGTCGCCGAGCTCCAGGGCGGGAGCCGCCTCGTCGAAGCTGGCGATCAGCTCGACCAGGGAGCCCAGGGTCTTGGCCGCCGAGGCCAGGGCCTCGGAGGGACTGATCGAGCCGTCGGTCTCCACCTCCAGGACCAGGCGGTCGAAGTCCTTGGACTGGTCGGCGCGCACCGGGTCGACGTGGAAGGTCACGCGGCGCACCGGGGAGAAGATCGCGTCCAGCGGGATGACCCCGATCGCCGCGCCCGACTTGTTGAACTCGGCGCCCACGTAGCCCTTGCCGCGCTCGACGGTCAGCTCGAAGCCGAGCGCCGACTTGGCGCCGGTCAGGTAGGCCAGGTGCAGGTCCCCGTTGAGGACCTCGACGTCGGCCGTCGTGGACAGGTCCGCGGCCAGGACCGGGCCCTCGCCGCGCTTGTCGAGGCGCAGCACGACGGGCTCGTCGCTGTGCACGCGCACCAGGAGGTCCTTCAGGTTCAAGCAGATGTCCTGGACGTCCTCCTTGACGCCCTCGATCACGCCGAACTCGTGGAGCACGCTGTCGAACTTGACGCGCGTGGCCGCGGCGCCCGGGATCGACGACAGCAGCGTGCGCCGCAGGGCGTTGCCCAGGGTGTGCCCGAAGCCGGGGTCCAGGGGGCCCACGGCGAAGGACTGGCGGTTGGCCTCCTCCTCGCCGAGGGCCTCGATGGTGGGTCGTTGGATGATGAGCATGGGAACCTCGCTGCCGGCTTACTTGGAGTAGAGCTCGACGATGAGCTGCTCGCGGATCGACTCGTCGATCTGCTCGCGCTGGGGAACGATGCGGATGGTCACCGCGAAGCCGTCCTCGCTGGTCTCGAGCCACCCGGGGACCGAGCGGTCCAGGACGTCGCGGTTGCGCCGCACGTTGAAGTTGTCGCGCGTGGCGCCCTTGAGGCTCACCGCGTCGCCCGGGCGCACCCGGAAGCTCGGGATGGTGACGCGCTTGCCGTTGACGATCACGTGGCCGTGGCGCACCAGCTGGCGGGCCTGGGCGCGCGACGCGCCCCACCCGGCCCGATAGGCCACGTTGTCCAGACGCAGCTCCAGGAACTGCAGCAGGTTGGTGCCCGTGACGCCGGGTCGGCGGTTGGCCTCCTCGTAGAGGTTGCGGAACTGCTTCTCGAGCAGGCCGTAGGTGCGGCGGGCCTTCTGCTTCTCGCGCAGCTGGATCAGGTACTCGGAGCCCTGGCGCTGGCGGTCGCGGCCGTGCATGCCCGGCGGGTAGGCCCGGGCCTGGCGGTCGGAGTTCTCCGAGACCGGGCACTTGAGCGAGAGGCAGCGCTCGCCCTTCAAGTAGAGCTTGGTCCGCTCGCGGCGGCACAGGCGGCAGACGGGTCCGGTGTAGCGAGCCATGTCCCTACCCCCGCCGACGCTTCTTGGGCCGGCAGCCGTTGTGGGGCAGCGGCGTCACGTCCTTGATGGCCACGACCTCGATGCCGGCCGCGGCGATCGAGCGAATCGCCGTCTCGCGGCCCGAGCCCGGGCCGCGCACCAGCACGTCGACCTTCTTGACGCCGTGCTCCATGGCCGCGCGGGCGCACTTCTCGGCGGCCAGCTGAGCGGCGAAGGGCGTCGACTTGCGCGACCCCTTGAAGCCGACGTTGCCCGACGAGGCCCACGACAGCACGTTGCCCTCGGGGTCGGTGATCGAGACGATCGTGTTGTTGAACGAGCTCTTGATGTGCGCCACGCCGAAGGCCACGTTCTTGCGATCGCGGCGGCGCGTCTTGCGCGCGGCAGAGGGGGTGGGCTTGGCCATTACTTGGTCACCTTCTTCTTGCCGGCCACCGTGCGCTTGGGACCCTTGCGGGTGCGGGCGTTGGTGCGCGTGCGCTGGCCGTGCACGGGCAGGCCCTTGCGGTGCCGGATCCCCTGCAGCGAGTTGATCTCCATCTTGCGCTTGATGTCCTGGGCGACGTCGCGGCGCAGGTCGCCCTCGACGGTCACGTTGGCGTCGATGTAGGTGCGCAGCTTGTTGACGTCACCGTCGGTGAGGTCGCGCACCCGGGTCGACTCGTCGACCCCGGTGGCCGCGCAGATCTGGGTGGCCTTGGTGGGGCCGATCCCGAAGATGTAGGTCAGGGCGATCACCGTGCGCTTCTCGCGCGGGATGTCGACACCGGCAATACGGGCCATTCTCTCTCCTAACCCTGGCGCTGCTTGTGCCGGGGGTTCTCGCAGATGACGCGGACGTGACCGCCCCGTCGGATCACCTTGCACTTCTCACACATGGTCTTGACGCTGGCGCGAACTTTCATGTCTGGTGACCTCACTTGTACCGATAGGTGATGCGCCCACGGGACATGTCGTAGGGGGTGATCTCGACCTGCACCTTGTCACCGGGCAGGATCCGGATCCGGTGCATGCGCATCTTGCCCGAGGAGTGCGCGAGCACGGTGTGCCCGTTCTCCAGTTCCACGCGGAACATCGCGTTGGGCAGAGGCTCGACCACGGTCCCCTCGACGGTGAACGCGTCCTCTTTCGGCTTGCTCAGGTCTATCTCCTTCTGTGCGACGTGACCGACCACACGACGGCGACCGAGGTCGCCACGGGCCGGGTGACCATTCTACCGTTTTTTCGCGCGGGCGCAAAAGGGCGCCCCCACGCGGTGAAATGTGACCCCTGACCCTACCAGCCCACGCGCCCCACCCGGCATGCTGGACCCATGACCGGTGCGCCCCGGCGGGTGCGGCGCATGACGCTGCCGCGCAGCGACTGCCTGGCGCGCCTGCGCCAGGCCGTGCTGGCCCGCGTGATCATCTCGGTGCGCTGCCTGCCCGCCGCCCTGCCGGCCCGCATCGCCGTCACCGACGACCATCACCTGCTGCTGGCCAGCACCGAGGACGCCGTGATCGCGGCCGCCCAGCGCGGCGACGTGCTCAGCGTCCAGATCGACGGGCTGGAAGACGACGGGGCCACCTGGTCGGTCATGGGCTCGGGGATCGCCGCCCTGCCCGAGACCGAGACCGCGACCACGCTCAGCGAGGCGCTGACCCGGGCGGTCGCGGCCGGCGCCCGCCTGATCGAGCTGCCCTTGACGGTCGTGTCGGGAGAGCGCGTCGGCTGAGCCTGTGCCAGGCTGGGACCGTGCCCTACCACCGGATCGGCGACCCCGAGCGGCTCCACGGGCTCATCGAGGCGATGCTGGCCATCGAGTCCGGCGCGGACCTGTCCAGCCTGCTGCAGCTGGTGGTCGACACCGCCCGGCACCTGGTCGGCGCGCGCTACGGGGCCCTCGGCGTGCTCGGGCCCGACGGCCAGCACCTGGCGCGCTTCGTCACCTCGGGCCTGAGTGACGAGGAGGCGGCCACCGTCGGCGCACCCCCCAGCGGGCGGGGGGTCCTCGGTCAGGTGATCGCGCGCGCGGCCGCGATCCGCGTCGACGACCTGGCCGCCGAGCCGACCGCCGTCGGCTTTCCCCCCGGCCACCCGCCGATGCGGCGCTTCTGCGGGGTCCCGGTGCGCGCCGGCGACGGCCACGTGCTGGGCAACCTGTACCTGGCCGACCGGGAGGACGGCCAGCCCTTCAGCGACGACGACCAGGCGCTGGTGGAGGCGTTCGGCCGCGCCGCCGGGCTGGCGGTCGACCAGGCCGCCCTGCGGGACCGCCAGCACGAGCTCACCTTGGCCGCCGAGCGCGAGCGCCTGGCGCGCGAGCTGCACGACACGGTCATCCAGCGGCTCTTCGCGGTCGGCCTGGGACTCCAGGTGACGCTGCGCTCGGCGCTGGCCGATGAGGACCGTGAGCGCATCGACCGGGCGATTGACGAGCTCGACCAGACGATCCAGGAGATCCGCACCACGATCTTCGCCATCGACACCGACGAGGTCGACGCCCCCGAGCTGACGGCGCGACTGCGCGCCATGGTCGACGAGGTGGCCACGCGCCTGGGGGTGTCGGTCACCTTGACCCTGGACGAGCCCAATCTCGAGGTGACCAGCCGGGTCGCGCGCCACACCCTCCAGGCGCTGCGCGAGGTCCTGGCCAACGTGGCGCGTCACGCGCGCGCCAGCACACTGGCGGTCGCCCTGCGCGCCGAGGGCGACCTGGTGGTCCTGGAGATCCGCGACAACGGCGTCGGGTTCGTGGCCCCGGTCGGTCCCGGGCGGGGCCTGCGCAACCTGCGCGACCGCGCCCGACGCCTGGGGGGGTCCTGCGAGATCGAGTCCGCGCCGGGCCGTGGCACACTGGTGCGGTGGACGGCGCAGCGGATGGCCTGACGTGATCCGCATCTTCCTGGTCGACGACCACGAGATCGTGCGCCGAGGGCTGCGCGAGCTCTTCGAGTCCCACCCGGACCTGCGCGTGGTGGCCGAGGCCGGGACCGCCGCCGAGGCCGAGGCCGTGCCCCTCGACGAGGTCGACGTGGCCGTGCTCGACGTGCGGCTGCCCGACGGCAGCGGCGTGGACCTGTGCCGCTCCCTGCGCGACCGCCGCCTGGACCTGGCCTGCCTGATCCTGACCTCGTTCGCCGACTCCGAGGCCCTGTCGGCCTCGGTGCTGGCCGGGGCGCGCGGCTACGTGCTCAAGAACGTGCGCGGCGAGGAGCTGGTGGACGCGGTGCGCCGAGCGGCGGCCGGCGAGATGCTCCTGACGCCCGACCAGGTCGAGCGGGCCCGCGAGCGTCTGCGCCGCCAGATCAGCGAGGACATGCGCCTGGAGAGCCTCAGCCACCAGGAGCGCCGGATCCTCGAGCTGCTGAGCGAGGGCCTGTCGAACCGCGAGATCGCTGCCGAGATGTTCCTGGCCGAGAAGACGGTCAAGAACTACGTGTCCAACCTGCTGGCCAAGCTCGGCTTCCAGCGGCGCACCGAGGCGGCCCTGTTCGCCCAGCGCTACCACGATCGTACCCACCCCGACAGCTGATGCGCGTGGTCAGCCTGGTCCCCTCGGTCACCGAGACCCTGGTGGACTGGGGGATCGCCCCGGTCGGGGTGACGCGGTTTTGCCCCCCGGTGCCCCGGGCCGCCGTGGTGGGGGGGACCAAGGACCCCGACCTCGCCCGCATCGCCGCGCTGCGCCCGGACCTGGTGGTCGTAGACGAGGAGGAGAACCGCCACGACGACTTCCGGGCGCTGCGCGCGCGCGGACTGACCACGCTGGCCCTGGCCGTCACCAGCCTTCCCAGCCGCGACGCGGCGCTCGAGGCCCTGGCCGAGGCCACGGGGACTCCCTGGGCGCCGGTACCCCGCCCGGCGCCGCCGCGCCCCGCGCGCCGGGTCGCCGTCGTCATCTGGCGACGCCCCTGGATCTTCCTGGGCGCCCCGACCTACGCGACCTCGCTGCTCGCCCAGGTGGGCTGCGCCAACGTGCTGGCCGGCGCCGGTCCCTACCCGCGCCGCGAGCTCGCCGCGGTGGCGCTGCGGCGCCCCGACCTCCTGCTCGCGCCCTCGGAGCCCTACCCCTTCGGGCCGCGCCACGAGGCCGAGCTGTCGGCGGTCGCCCCGGTGCGCCGGCTCGACGGGCGCGACCTGTTCTGGTGGGGGACGCGCACCGACGCGGCGCTGGCCCGCCTGGCCGCTACCGGATGGTGAAGACCTCGGGGCCGTCGTCGGTGACGGCGACCGTGTGCTCGAAGTGGGCCGAGCGCGACCCGTCGGCCGTCATGACGCCCCACCCGTCCTCCAGGGTGTAGGTGTCGGGCCCCCCGATGTTCACCATGGGCTCGATGGCGAAGACCATCCCGGTCTTCAGCGTCGGCCCCGGGGTGCCGGGCCAGTAGTTGGGCACCTGGGGGGTCTCGTGCATGGCGGTGCCGATGGCGTGGCCCACGTACTCGCGCACCACCGAGTAGCCGGCGGCCTCGGCGACCTCCTGGACGGCGCGCCCCACCTCGTGGAGGCGGTGGCCCGCGACCATCTGGGCGATGCCGGCCCACAAAGAGCGCTCGGTGACCTCGAGCAGGCGGGCGCTGGCCGCGTCGATGGCGCCCACGCCCGCGGTGTAGGCGGCGTCGCCGTGGTAGCCCTCGACGATCGCCCCGCAGTCCACCGAGATGATGTCGCCCTCGACCAGCCGGTAGTCGCCGGGGATCCCGTGGACGATCATGGCGTTCGGGCTGGTGCAGATCACCGCCGGGAAGCCGTGGTAGCCCAGGAAGTTCGAGCGCGCCCCGCGCCGCTCCAGGACCGCGGCGGCCACCTCGTTGAGCCGGGCCGTCGTCACGCCCGGGGCGATCGCGGCGCGCGTCGCCTCGTGCATCTCGGCCACCACGCGCCCGGCCCGGCGCATCTTGGCCAGCTCGTCGGGCGAGCGCCTCATCGCGCCACCCGGGCGTCGATGGCCGCGCGCAGGGCCGCGGTGACCTCGTCGAGGCCGGCGGACCCGTCGACGTGGGCCAGGACGCCCCGTTCGCGGTAGTAGTCGAGCAGGGGCGCGGTGTCGCGCTCGTAGGCGGCCAGGCGCTCGGCGATGGCCTCGGGGCGGTCGTCGGCCCGCTGGACGACGGCGCCCCCGCACACCGAGCAGACGCCGCTGTGGGCCTCGGGGTCCCCGACGCGGTAGATGGCCCCGCAGCTCGTGCAGACCCGGCGCGCGGCCAGGCGGGCCGTGGCGACCTCGACGTCGATGGCCAGGTCGAGGCAGGCGCTCACCGCATCGGGGGCGACGATCTCCTCGAGGGCCTCGGCCTGGCCCCGGGTGCGCGGGTAGCCGTCGAGCAGCACGCCGGGCGCGGCGTCGGGCTGGGCCAGGCGATCGGCGACCAGCCGGTTGACCAGCTCGTCGGAGACCAGGGCCCCGGCCTCCAGGACCGCGGCCACCTCGAGCCCGAGGGGGCTGCGGGCCCGCACGGCGGCCCGCAGGATGTCGCCGGTCGAGACGTGGGGCAGGCCGTAGAGGGCCGACAGGCGCTCGCACTGCGTCCCCTTGCCCGCACCCTGCTTGCCGAGCACCACCAGGATCAGGCGTTCCATATCAGCGCCGCAGGAAGCCCTCGTAGTTGCGCATCATCAGCTGGCTGTCGATCTGGCGCATGGTCTCGAGCGCGACGCCGACCGCGATCAGCAGGGTCGTGCCGTAGTACGGGAACCGGTTGATGTGCCACAGGGCCATCAGCACCGAGGGCACCACGGCCACCCCGGCCAGGAACACCGCGCCCACGGTCGTCAGGCGCGAGAGCATCTTGGCGAAGTAGCGCTCGGTCGGCAGGCCCGGCCGGATACCCGGCACGAAGCCACCCTGCTGGCGCAGCAGCTCGGCCTGCTGGTGGGGCTCGAAGGCGATGTACACGTAGAAGAACGTGAAGGCCACGATGAGCAGGAAGTCCGAGAGGATGTAGAAGAAGCTGGTCGGCTGGAGCGACGAGTTCACGAAGTGCTGGAAGCTCGCCCAGGGCACCACGTTGCTCATCAGCACCGGGATGTAGAGCACCGAGGAGGCGAAGATGATCGGGATCACGCCCGACTGGTTGACCTTGAGCGGGATGTAGGTGGAGTTGCCCCCCATCTCGCGGCGGCCGACCACGCGGCGGGCGAAGGTCACCGGGATGCGCCGCTGGCCGTTGTCCATGAAGACGATCAGGACCAGCAGGGCGATGGACACGATGACCAGCACCACGAACTTGAGCATCCCGCCCTCGGCGTAGACGGCCCGGCCCCCCGAGGGCAGGCCCGCCACGACGTTGGCGAAGATCAGCAGGCTCATCCCCTGGCCGATGCCGCGCTGGGTGATGAGCTCGGCCAGCCACATTACGAAGGCGGTGCCCGCCGTGAGGATAGCCACCATGAACAGCCCGAGCGCCAGGTTGAACTTGGGGATCAGGTCGATGGTGAAGCCCAGCAGCGCCTGGTCGTGGCCGTGGAAGGCGTAGATCAGGCCGGTCGACTGCAGGAGGGCCAGGCCGATCGTCAGGTACCGCGTCGTCTGGGTGATCTTCTTCTCGCCCACGGCCCCCTGATCGCGCCACTCGGTCAGCTTGGGGATGACGGTCGTGAGCAGCTGGATGACGATGGTCGACGTGATGTAGGGCATGACCCCCAGGCCGAACACCGCCAGGCGCGTCAGCGCGCCGCCGGAGAACAGGTTGAGGAAGCCCAGGACGCCGCTGGCGCCGGCCTTGGACTGCAGCACCCGGACCTGCGACCAGCTGACCCCCGGGATCGGCAGGTTGGCGCCCAGCTGGTAGAGGCAGATGATGCCCAGCGTGAACAGGACCTTGTTGCGCAGGTCCGGTACGCGGAAGATGTTCCCGAGTCGGCGCAGCACGGGCGTCAGCGGTTCTGGTGCTGGTTCCCGGCGGCCGGGGGCCGCACGGCGAACGGCTTGTCCAGGATGGTCACCGAGCCTCCGGCGGCCTCGATGGCCGAGCGGGCGCTCGCCGACACGGCGTGCACGCGCACGGCCACCGGCGCGAGCAGCTCGCCGCGCCCGAGGACCTTGACCAGGTCGCCGCGCCGGGCCAGGCCCGCGGCGACCAGGGCCGCCACGTCGACCTCGGCCAGCCCCAGGGCGCCCAGGGCGTCGAGGTTGACCGGCGTGTAGGACACGCGGAACGGGTTGGTGAACCCCTTGAGCTTGGGGATGCGCGCCAGGATCGGGAGCTGGCCGCCCTCGAAGCCGGCCGGGATCGTCCGCCGGGCCTTCTGGCCCTTGGTCCCCCGGCCCGCCGTCTTGCCGCCGTGGCCGCCGATGCCGCGACCCACCACCTTCTTGCGGTGGGTCGAGCCGGCGGCGGGCTTCAGGTCGTGCAGTCTCACTCGGACACCTCTTCTACTCTGATCAGGTGCGGGACCCGGGCGATCATGCCGCGGATCTCGGGCCGGTCTGGCAGGACGTTGGACTGGCCGAGGCGGCGCAGGCCGAGGGCCCGCAGCGTCCCGCGGTGCTTGGGCTTGGTGGCGATGGTCGAGCGGATCTGGGTCACCTTGAGCTGGGTCACGACGAGGCCTCCGTCTGGAACAGGTCGCCGGCGCGCTGGCGCTCGCGGTAGGCCCGCAGCGTCCCGCTCGGGATCACCTCGTCGACGGCCCGGTCGCGCTGGGCGGCCACCGTCTCGGGGCGGCGCAGCTGCTTGAGGGCGGCGATGGTGGCGTGGGCCACGTTGATGCCGTTGGTCGAGCCCAGGGACTTGGCGACGATGTCCTTGACGCCGGCCATCTCCAAGATGGCGCGAGCCGCCCCGCCGGCGATCACGCCGGTGCCGGGGGCCGCCGGCTTCATCAGGACCCGGCCCGCGCCGGCCTGGCCCAGCACCGGGTAGATGATCGTCGTGCCGGCCAGGGGGACCTCGAAGAGGTTCTTGCGCGCCTCCTCGATGCCCTTCTGGACCGCCAGGCCGGCCTCCTTGGCCTTGCCGTAGCCCAGGCCCACGCGCCCGGCGCCGTCCCCGATCACCATCAGCGCGGTGAACGAGAAGCGCCGACCGCCCTTGACCACCTTGGCCACGCGGTTCACCTTGATGGTGCGTTCCTCAAACTGCTCGAGATCCATCAGAACTCCAGTCCGCCGGCGCGCAGCGCCTCGGCAAAGGCGGCCACGCGGCCGTGGTAGTCATAGCCGCCGCGGTCGAAGACCACGGCCGAGATGTTGGCCTGGCGCGCGCGCTCGGCCAGGACCGCGCCGACGGCCTGGGCCCCGGCGACGTTGCCGCCCGCGACCTCGCGCAGGCTGGGCTCGACCGACGAGACGGCCACCAGCGTGCGGCCGGCGACGTCGTCGATGATCTGGGCCGAGATGTGCCGCCGCGACCGGCTCACGGCCACGCGGGGCCGCTCGGGCGTCCCGGACAGACGCTTGCGCAGCCGGGCGTGCCGGCGCTGGCGCAGCTCACGGGTGGTTCGCATTACTTGGCCGCCTTTCCAGCCTTGCGCAGCACGCGCTCCCCGGCGTAGCGCACACCCTTGCCCTTGTAGGGCTCGGGCTTGCGCAGCTTGCGGATGGAGGCGGCCACCTGGCCCACGACCTCCTTGTCGGCGCCCCGAATCACGATGCGCGTGGGCGAGGGGACCTCGAAGGTCACCCCCGCGGGGGCCGCGAAGCTCACCGGGTGGGAGAAGCCGAGCAACAGGTCCAGGGCCGCCGGGCCGTTGGCCGCGGCACGGTAGCCCACGCCGATGATCTCGAGCTCCTTGGTCCAGCCCGCCGTCACGCCGGTGACCATGTTGGCCACCAGCGTCCGCGTCAGCCCGTGCAGGGCCTTGTGGGCCGTCTCGTCGCTGGCCCGGGTCACCGAAAGCGTGGCGCCCTCCTGGTGCAGGGCGATGCCCGCGGGCACGCGCCGTGTCAAGGCCCCGTTGGGTCCCGTGACGGTCACCTGGCCGTCGGCCACCGCGACGGACACGCCGTCGGGCACGGTGATCGGGCTACGGCCGATCCGTGACATGGCCCTCCTCCTTGCTCGCGTTACCAGACATAGCAGAGCACCTCGCCGCCCAGCTTGGCCCGCCGGGCCTCGCGGTCGGTCATCAGGCCGTGACTCGTGGAGACCACGGCCACGCCCACCCCGCCGAGCACCTTGGGCATCTCGGTCGCCTTGCGGTAGATCCGCAGGCCGGGCCGCGACACCCGCTTGAGCCCGACGATCGAGCGCGTGCGGTCGGTGGCGTACTTCAGGTCAATGCGCAGGGTCGCGCCGGGTCGCCCCTCGGTGGGAGTGACGCGGTAGCTCGCGATGAACCCCTCGCGCTGCAGGAGGCCCGCCAGGGACTCCTTGAGCTTGGAGCTGGGCATCGAGACATGGTCGAACGCCGCCGCGTTGGCGTTGCGGATGCGCGTGAGCATGTCGGCGATGGGGTCGGTCATCGTCATGGTGCCTCCTACCAGCTCGCCTTGGTCACGCCCGGAACCTCGCCCGCGTGCACCATGGTGCGCAGGCAGATACGGCACAGGCCGAACTTGCGGTACACCGATCGAGGTCGACCGCAGCGCTGGCACCGGGTGTAGGCACGCGTCGAGAACTTCGGCGTGCGCTGCTGCTTGATCCGGAGAGCCTTCTTGGCCATACCTATCGTGTCTCCTGCTTGAAGGGGAAGCCGAAGGCGCGCAAGAAAGCGCGTCCCTGCTCGTCGGTGGTCGCCGTGGTCACAATCGTGATGTCGAACCCGCGCGGCGCGTCGATCTTGTCGTAGTCGATCTCCGGGAAGATCAGCTGGTCGTTGATCCCGAAGGTGTAGTTGCCGTGCCCGTCGAACGAGCGCGGGGGCAGGCCCCGAAAGTCCCGGATGCGCGGGATGGCCAGGCTCACCAGGCGGTCGAAGAACTCCCAGGCCCGGTCGCCGCGCAGGGTCACCTTGACCCCGATGGGCTGGCCGGTGCGCACCTTGAAGCTGGCCACCGACTTCTTGGCCCGCGTCACCACGGGCTTCTGGCCGGTGATCTGCTCCAGGTCGCGCTGGGCGCCCTCGATCAGCGACGCCTGCTGGGTCGCCCGCCCGACGCCCGAGTTGACCACGATCTTCTCCAGGCGCGGCACCTGCATGATGTTGGCCAGGCCCAGCTCGTCGCGCAGCGACGGCCGGATCTCCTGGTCGTAGCGCTCCTTCAGTCGCGGATGACTCACAGCACCTCCCCGCACGAACGGCACACGCGGACCTTGACGCCGTCCACCTCGCGGTGGCCGACCTTGGCCGGACCCTTGTGCCCGTCGCACCACAGGGCGACGTTGGACACGTGGATCGGCATGAGCTTGTCGATGATGCCCGCCTGGAGCATCGAGCCGGTCTGCTTGGTGTGGCGCTTGGCGATGTTCAGGCCATCCAGGATGACCTGCTCGGTGCGCGGACGCGCCTCCTCGACCATGGCGCGCTCCCCGCGGAACTTCCCGGCGATCACCAGGACCTCGTCGCCCTTGCGGATCTTCATCAGAGCACCTCCGGAGCCAGCGAGATGATGCGCATGAACTTCTTGTCGCGCAGCTCCCGGCCCACCGGGCCGAAGATGCGCGTGCCCCGGGGCTGGAGCTGGTCGTTGATCAGCACCGCGGCGTTCTCGTCGAACTTGATGTACGAGCCGTCGGGACGCCGCTTCTCCTTGGCCGTGCGCACGACCACGCAGCGCACCACGTCGCCCTTCTTGACCGCGGCCCCGGGGATGGCGTCCTTCACCGTGGCGATGAACACGTCCCCGATGGACGCGTAGCGGCGGCGCGACCCGCCCAGGACCCGGATGCAGAGCACCTCTTTGGCCCCGGAGTTGTCGGCCACCTTGAGTCGGGACTCCTGCTGGATCATCGCGCCCGCTCCACGATCTCGGTCACGCGCCAGCGCTTGGTCTTGGACAGCGGCCGGGTCTCCTGGACCCGGACGCGGTCCCCGACGTGGGCGTCGGCGCCCCCGTCGTGCGCGTACAGCTTCTTGGTGCGCTGGACCGTCTTGCCGTAGCGCGGGTGGCGCACCCGCTCGATGACGGCCACCACCACCGTGTCGACCATGCGGTCCGACACGACGATGCCCTCACGCACCTTGCGCGGGTTCTCGCGCACCGGTCCGGTATCGGCTTGCTCCATCAGGCACCTTCTCCCTCGGCCTCGGCGGCCGCGATCTCCCGCTCGCGCACCAGGGTGGCCAGCCGCGCGATGTCGCGGCGCACCTCGCGCAGTCGTCCGGAGTTGTCCAGCTGGCCGGTGGCCTGCTGGAAGCGCAGGTTGAACAGCTCCCGGCGCGTCTCGGCCAGGCGTCCCATCAGCTCGGAGTCACCCAGCTGGCGCACCTCGGCCCGTCGCTCGCTCGTCTTGGCCATCAGATCGCCACCTCCGGGGCGCCGTGCGTTCCGGGACGCACGACGAACTTCGCCTTGATGGGCAGCTTCTGGATGGCGCGCTCCATGGCGGCCCGGGCCAGCGGCTCGTCCACCCCACCCAGCTCGAACATCACGCGGCCGGGCTTGACGACGGCCACCCAGAACTCCGGGTTGCCCTTGCCCGATCCCATGCGGGTCTCGGCCGGCTTCTGGGTCACGGGCTTGTCCGGGAAGACCCGGATCCAGACCTTCCCGCCACGGCGGACGTGGCGGGTCATGGCGATACGGGCGGCCTCGATCTGGCGCGCCGTGATCCAGCCGGCCTCGAGGGCCTGGATCCCGAAGTCACCAAAGGACAGCTCCGTGCCGCCCTTGGCCACGCCGCCCATCCGCCCCCGCTGCTGCTTGCGGTGCTTCACCCTGCGCGGCATCAGCATGGCTACTCCACGTCCTTTCGAAAGTGCGGCGTGTCGGCCCGTCCCGAGGAGGTGCGGCGCTCGATGTCCTCTTCCACGTTGATCACGGCCTCGACCTCTTCGGCGTCCGCCAGGAGCTCGCGCTCCTCGGGAATCGCCGCCGCGGCCCGGCGGCGGCCGCCGCCCGCGCGCACGACGCCCTTGGGCGTGCCCGGGGTCGCGCCCACCGGCACGGCCTCGCCGGCCGCCATGGCGGCCTCGCGCACGATCTTCTCGTTGTTGGAGAGCTGGTAGGGCAGGATGTCGCCCTTGTAGATCCAGACCTTGACGCCGATGCGCCCCGTCGAGGTGCGGGCCTCGCGGAAGCCGTAGTCGATGTCGGCGCGCAGGGTGTGCAGGGGCACGCGGCCCTCGCGGTACGACTCGGTACGCGACATCTCGGCGCCGCCCAGGCGTCCGGAGGCCTGGATGCGCACCCCGAGGGCCCCGGCCTTCTGGACCGTCTGGATGCCGCGCTTCATGGCGCGGCGGAAGGCGATGCGGCGCACCAGCTGATCGCAGATGCCCTGGGCGATCAGCGCGGCGTCGAGCTCGGGCTGCTTGATCTCCTGGATGTTGAGCGAGACGCGGTTGCGCTGGCCCGTGATGCGCTCGAGCTCCTTCTTCAGGCGATCGGCCTCACCGCCACGACGCCCGATCACGATCCCGGGACGTGCGGTGTGGATGTCGACGCGGATCCGGTCCGAGGTGCGCTCGATCTCGATGCGGCTCACCGCGGCGCTCTCGAGCTGGCGCACCAGGTAGTCCCGGATGCGCCAGTCCTCCACGACCAGCTCGCGGTAGCCCTTCTCCTTGAACCACCGGGACTTCCAGTCGGTGGTGATCCCGAGACGGAACCCGTAGGGATTGACCTTCTGACCCATTACTCCTCCGTCTCTGCGGGCTCGTCGGCCCCGGCCTCGGCGGCCTCGGGGGCCTCCGAGTCCTCCCGGGCCTCGGGGGCCGCGACGGGCTCCTCGACTGCGGTACCCTCGTCGAGCCTCTCGTCGGCCACGATCTCGTCGAGCGGCGCCTCGACGTCGGGGGCCTCGTCGGCGGCGGGCGCCGTCGACGCCCGTGCCGCGTGGCGGCGCGACGAGGCCACGCGGCGGCTGCGCGAGGCGGCCGCCTGGGCGCTGCGCGCGGCGCGCACCAGGGCCAGGCGCTCCTCGGACAGGCGCGACACGATGACCGTGATGTGGCACGAGCGCTTGGCGATCTTGCCGGCCCGGCCCCGGGCCCGCGGCGAGAAGCGCTTCAGGGTCGCGCCCTCGTCGGCGTAGGCCGCCGACACGTAGAGCTCGTCGGCCCCGAGGCCGTCGTTGTTGACCGCGTTGGCGACGGCCGAGGCCAGCACCTTGTCGATCACGCGGGCCGCCTCGCGGGTGGTCAGGGCCAGGACCTCGTGGGCCGCCTGCACGTCCAGGCCCCGGATGAGGTCGAGCACGACCCGCGCCTTGGAGGCCGACATCCGGTAGCCCCGCAGGACCGCGCGGGTTCCCGGGCGCTCGTTGGTCTTGGGACCCGTCATCAGCGACGCCCCACCTTCTCCTGGCCGGCGTGGAACTTGAAGGTCCGCGTGGGCGCGAACTCACCGAGCTTGTGGCCCACCATCGCCTCGTTGACGTACACCGGCACGTGCCGGCGCCCGTCGTGGACGGCGAAGGTGTGCCCGACCATGTCGGGGATGATCGTGGAGCGCCGGCTCCAGGTCTTGACGACCCTCTTCTCGTTGGCCGCGTTCAGGGCGTCCACCTTCTTGAGCAGGTGGGCGTCGATGAAGGGGCCCTTCTTCAGGCTGCGTGACATGTCCTACCTCCGCGATCCGCGACCACGACGACGGCGAACGATGAGCGCGTCGGACGCCTTGGGCAGGCGGGTGCGCCCCTCGGGCTGGCCCCAGGGCGAGACCGGGTGGCGTCCACCGGAGGTCTTGCCCTCGCCACCGCCGAGCGGGTGGTCGACGGGGTTCATGGCGACCCCGCGGGTCTGGGGACGCACGCCGCGCCAGCGGTTGCGTCCGGCCTTGCCGATCTTCACCAGCTCGTGCTCGGCGTGTCCGATGGTCCCGAGGGTCGCTCGGCAGTCGATGGGCACGCGCCGCATCTCGGTCGAGGGCAGGCGCAGCGTCGCGTAGTCGCCGTCCTTGGCCACCAGCTGGACGCTCATGCCCGCGCTGCGGGCCATCTTGCCACCCCCGCCCGGGCGCAGCTCCACGTTGTGGATGGTCGAGCCGGTCGGGATGTAGCGCAGGGGCAGGGCGTTGCCGGTGCGGATGTCGGCCCGGCGGCCCGACTCGACGCGGTCACCCACCTTCAGGCCGGCCGCGGCCAGGATGTAGCGCTTCTCGCCGTCGGCGTAGTGCACCAGGGCGATGCGGCACGAGCGGTTCGGGTCGTACTCGATGGTCGCGATGCGGCCCGGCACCCCGTCCTTGTCGCGCTTGAAGTCGACGACCCGGTACTGGCGCTTGTGGCCGCCCCCGCGGTGACGCGAGGTCTTGCGCCCGTAGGCGTTGCGGCCGCCGGTCGAGGACTGGGGCTCGAGCAGGGACTTCTCGGGACGGGTCTGGGTCAGCTCGGCGAAGTCCGGGCCGGTCTGGAACCGGCGGCCCGGGCTGGTGGGTTTGCGCGCGCGCAGTGCCATGGGGGTCCTTTAGCTCTCGAAGAGGTTGATCGAGTCACCCGAACGCAGGGTGACGATGGCCCGCTTGGTGTCGGGACGCGCGCCGCGCACGCCGGTGCGCAGGCTGCGGGTCGCCTTGCCGCGCCGGCGCAGCGTGTTGACCTTGGTGACCTTGACGTTGAAGGCCTGCTCGACGGCGTTGCGCACGTCGATCTTGGTGGCCGCCTCGTCCACCACGAAGACGTACGTGTGGCGCTCCATGAGGGCGTAGGTCTTCTCGGAGACCACCGGGTGGATCAGGATCTGGGTCGGCTCACGCACGGGGGCTCCCTTCGCCCGCCGGCAGCGTGGCGTCGCTGAACAGGATCCAGTCGGCGGCCAGCACGTCGTAGGCGGCCAGCTCGCCGGCCGCGATCGTCGTGGCCTCGCCGAGGTTGCGGAAGGCGTAGCGGGCGACCCGGTCCTCGGGGCTCAGCACCACGAGGACCCGGCCGGCCAGCCCGAGGGCGGCCAGCGCGGCCAGCGCCTCCTTGGTGCGCGGCTCGCTCCAGGCGTCGTAGGAGTCGACCAGGGCCACGCGGCCCTCGGCGGCCCGGTCCGACAGGGCGCCGTAGAGGGCGGCCCGGATCATCTTCTTCGGGGTGCGCTGCTCGTAGCTGCGCGGCTTGGGGCCCAGCGCAATCCCGCCGCCGGGGTACTGGGGCGCGCGGATGGTGCCCTGGCGGGCGTTGCCGGTGCCCTTCTGGCGGAACGGCTTCTTGCCGCCCCCGCGCACCTCGGCCCGGGTGCGCGTCGACTGGGTACCGGCGCGCCGGGCGGCCAGCTGGGCCGTCACGACCTGGTGCAGGAGGGCCACGTTGGGCTCGCGGCCGAAGACCTCGGGGGCCAGGTCGACCACCGAGAGCACCGTGCCGTCCAGGCGGCGGCGCTCCACCTGGCGGGCGGCCAGGGTCGGGCGCTCCTTGGCCACCGGACCGCGCAGACGCGTTACCTCGCTCATCGCACACCTCCGGCGCGCATCGGGTTCTTCACCGAGGTCCGCAGCACCACGACGCCGCCGCGCGGCCCGGGGACCGCTCCCTTGACCAGGATCACCTGGCGCTCGGGGTCGACGGCGACCACCTCGAGGTTGGTCGTGGTCACCTGGGTCCCGCCCATGCGCCCGGCCATCCGCGTGCCCTTGAACACCCGTCCGGGCGTCGCGCAGGCCCCGATGGAGCCCGGGGCCCGGTGGTGCTTGTGGTTGCCGTGGGCCGCGCCCTGGCCCTTGAAGTTGTGGCGCTTCATGCCACCGGCGAAGCCCTTGCCCTTGGAGACGGCCGTCGCGTCGATGCGCTCGCCGACGCTGAAGACGTCGGCGGCGATCTCCTGGCCCGCCACGTACTGGGCGGCGTCCTCGAGGCGCAGCTCGACCAGGCCCGTCCCCGGCGTCACCCCGGCGTTGGCGAAGTGGCCGCGCTCGGGCTGGCTGAGGGTCGCGGGCCGCCGGGTGCCCCAGGTCACCTGCACGGCGTTGTAGCCCTCCTTGGCCCCGGTCTTCACCTGGACCACGCGGGCCGGCTCCACCCGCACCACCGTGACGGGCACGGCCCGGTGCTGGTCGTCCCAGACCTGGGTCATGCCCACCTTCTCGCCGACGATCGCCTTGGTCGCCACCTCTACCTCTTCTCCTCGTCCGTCGGTTGCCGACAGACAGACGCTCCGTTCGGGGGACCCGAACGGAGCGCACGACTGGTTCGGTCCGGCGTCCCTCTCGCGAGGCAACCGGACACGTCACTTGCTGCCCTCTTGCGAGGGCTACCC
Source organism: Acidimicrobiales bacterium (assembly GCA_049965035.1). Classification (GTDB taxonomy): domain Bacteria; phylum Actinomycetota; class Acidimicrobiia; order Acidimicrobiales; family RAAP-2; genus RAAP-2. The sequence goes on along the minus strand of JBMFWS010000001.1, from coordinate 49,133 downwards.
ACCCTACACCACGGGGCCCCGCCGGCGCAACGCCGGCGGGGCCGTGGCTCACACCTGGCGGATCTTGATCTCGATGTCCACCCCGGCCGGCAGGTCGAGCCGCTGGAGCGCGTCGACCGTCTTGGCCGTGTGGTCCACGATGTCGAGGAGCCGCTTGTGCACGCGCATCTCGAAGTGCTCGCGGCTGTCCTTGTGCTTGTGCGGGCCACGAACCACCGTGTAGCGGTGGGTGTCGGTCGGCAGCGGCACGGGTCCCTGGACCCGGGCGTTGGTCCGCTCGACCGTCTGGACGATCTTCGCGGTGGACTGGTCGAGCACCTCGTGGTCGAAGGCCTTGAGCCGGATCCGGATCATCTGGCGCGTCTCAGCCACGGGACTACTTCACAATCTTGGTGACGCGGCCCGAGCCGACCGTGCGGCCACCCTCGCGGATGGAGAAGGTCAGGCCCTCCTCCATGGCGATGGGCTTGCCGAGCGTCACGTTCATCTCGGTGTTGTCGCCCGGCATCACCATCTCGGTGCCCGCGGGCAGCTCGATGGTCCCGGTGACGTCCGTGGTGCGGAAGTAGAACTGCGGCCGGTAGTTGGTGAAGAACGGCTTGTGGCGGCCGCCCTCCTCCTTGGTCAAGACGTAGACCGAGGCCTCGAACTGGGTGTGCGGCGTGATCGAGCCGGGCTTGCACAGCACCTGGCCGCGCTCGACGTCCTCCTTCTTGGTCCCGCGCAGCAGGGCCCCGAGGTTGTCGCCCGCCTGGCCCTGGTCCAGCAGCTTGTGGAACATCTCGATGCCGGTCACCGTGGTCTTGGCCGTCGGGCGCAGGCCCACGATCTCGACCTCGTCGCCGACCTTGATGACGCCCTGCTCGACCTTGCCGGTCACGACGGTGCCGCGTCCGGTGATGGTCATGACGTCCTCGATCGACATCAAGAAGGGCTTCTCGGTGGCGCGCTGGGGCTCGGGGATGTAGCTGTCGACGGCCTCCATCAGCTCGATGATCTTGTTGCCCCACTCCTCGTCGCCCTCCAGGGCCTTGAGGGCCGAGACGCGCACGATCGGGGTGTCGTCACCGGGGAAGCCGTAGGAGCTCAGCAGCTCGCGGATCTCCATCTCCACCAGCTCGAGCAGCTCCTCGTCCTCGACCGCGTCGGCCTTGTTCAGGGCGACCACGATGTAGGGGACGCCGACCTGGCGCGCCAGCAGCACGTGCTCGCGGGTCTGGGGCATAGGGCCGTCAGTCGCCGAGACGACCAGGATGGCGCCGTCGACCTGGGCGGCGCCCGTGATCATGTTCTTGATGTAGTCGGCGTGGCCGGGCATGTCGACGTGGGCGTAGTGCCGGTGCTCGGTCTCGTACTCCACGTGGGCGATCGAGATCGTGATGCCGCGCTGGCGCTCCTCGGGAGCCTTGTCGATCTGGTCGAAGGGCGTGAACGAGGTGCCCGGGATGCGCGTGGACAGGACCTTGGTGATGGCCGCGGTCAACGTCGTCTTGCCGTGGTCGATGTGCCCCATCGTCCCGATGTTGATGTGCGGCTTGGTGCGCTCGAACTTCTGCTTTGCCATTGTCGGGGACTAGCTTTCTGTCTCTGGACGGTCCCACCGTGGGTCCATCGGGTTTCTTGCGGCCCTCCCCGACGACGGTTTGGACCTATTTTGCACTGGTTGCCCAGTTCTCCTACGCGCCGGTGACCTTGGCGACGATCTCCTTGGCGATCGCGTCGGGCACCTCCGCGTACGAGTGGAACTGCATCGTGTACGTCGCGCGCCCCTGGGTGCGCGACCGCAGGTCAGTAGCGTAGCCGAACATGTCCGCCAGTGGCACCTGAGCGCGAATGGCCTGCGAGTTGCCCCGCTGCTCCATCCCCTCGACCCGGCCCCGACGGCTGGACAGGTCGCCGATGACGTCGCCCATGTAGTCCTCGGGCGTCACGACCTCGACGGCCATGATCGGCTCCAGCAGGACGGGACGGGCCAGGCGGGCCGCCTTCTTGACGGCGATCGACCCGGCGATCTTGAAGGCCATCTCCGAAGAGTCGACGTCGTGGTAGCTGCCGAAGGTCAGGCGCACCCGCACGTCCACGGTCGGGTAGCCGGCCAGGACCCCCGAGGTCAGTGCCTCCTGGATGCCCTGGTTGACCGCCGGGATGTACTCCTTGGGGATGACGCCCCCGGTGATCTCGTCGAGGAACTCGTAGCCGCCGCCGGGGCCGGTCGGCTCCAGGGTGATCACCACGTGCCCGTACTGGCCCTTGCCCCCGGTCTGGCGGACGTACTTCTCCTCGACCTTCTGGACGCTCTGGCGCACGGTCTCGCGGTAGGCGACCTGCGGCTTGCCGACGTTGGCGTCGACGTGGAACTCGCGCAGCATGCGGTCGACCAGCACCTCCAGGTGCAGCTCGCCCATTCCCGAGATGACCGTCTGACCGGTCTCCTCGTCGGTGCGCACGCGGAACGTGGGGTCCTCCTCGCTGAGCGCGTAGAGCGCCTTGCCGAGCTTCTCCTGGTCGGCCTTGGTCTTGGGCTCGACGGCCACGTGGATCACGGGCTCGGGGAAGGTCAGGGTCTCCAGCTGGATCGGGTCGCTCGGGGAGGCCAGCGTGTCACCGGTCGTGACCTGCTTGAGGCCCACCGCCGCCACGATGTCCCCGGTGCGGATGACGTCGAGGTCCTCGCGGTTGTTGGCGTGCATCAGGAGCAGCCGGCCCAGGCGCTCCTTCTTCAGGCCCTTGGTGGTGTTGACGACCGAGTCGCCCTTCTCCAGGGTGCCCGAGTAGACGCGCAGGTAGGTCAGCTTGCCCACGTAGGGGTCGGTCATGATCTTGAAGGCCAGTGCCGCGAAGGGCTCGTCGTCGCTGGGCTTGCGCTCCAGCACCTCGTCCTTGCCCGGCTTGGTCCCCTGGGTCGGGGGCAGGTCGAGGGGCGAGGGCAGGAAGTCGACCACCGCGTCGAGCATGGGCTGGACGCCCTTGTTCTTGAAGGCGGTGCCGTTGAGGATCGGGACGCAGTGGTTCTCCAGGGTCCCCTGGCGCAGGGCGCGGCGGATGTCGGCGGAGGTGACCTCCTCATCACCCAGCACCTTCTCCATCAGGGAGTCGTCGAAGGTCGTCAGCACGTCGAGCAGCGCCGTGTGGTACTGCTCGGCCTGCTCGCGGTACTCGGCGGGGATGTCGATGACGTCGTAGTGCTCGCCCTTGTCCTCGTCGCGCCACACCATCGCCTGCATGGTGGTCAGGTCGATCAGCCCCTCGTAGTTCGACTCGGCGCCGATGGGCAGCTGCACCACGGCGGGCACGCAGTCCAGGCGGTCCCGGATCATGTCCACGCAGCGGAAGAAGTCGGCGCCGATCCGGTCCATCTTGTTGACGAAGCAGATACGCGGCACGTGGTACTTGTTGGCCTGGCGCCACACGGTCTCGGTCTGGGGCTCGACCCCGGCCACCGCGTCGAAGACCGCGACCGCGCCGTCGAGCACCCGCAGCGAGCGCTCCACCTCGACGGTGAAGTCGACGTGGCCCGGCGTGTCGATGATGTTGATGCGCACGCCGTTCCAGTAGCAGGTGGTGGCCGCCGACGTGATGGTGATGCCGCGCTCTTGCTCCTGGACCATCCAGTCCATGGTCGCCGCGCCCTCGTGGACCTCGCCAATCTTGTAGTTCTTGCCGGTGTAGTAGAGGATGCGCTCGGTCGTGGTGGTCTTGCCGGCGTCGATGTGCGCCATGATGCCGATGTTGCGGACCTTGTCGAGGGCGATGTCGCGGGCAGCAGCCATGATGGGTGGGTCGGTCTCCTCGATTACCAGCGGTAGTGCGCGAACGCCTTGTTCGACTCAGCCATCTTGGCCATGTCCTCCCGGCGCTTCACCGCCGCCCCCACCCCGTTGGACGCGTCGACGATCTCGTTGGCCAGACGCTCGGCCATGGTCTTCTCCCGGCGCTTCTTGGCGAAGTCGGTCAGCCAGCGGATGGCCAGGGTGGTGGCGCGCCGCGGCCGGACCTCGACGGGGACCTGGTAGGTGGTGCCGCCCACGCGGCGGCTGCGCACCTCGAGCTCGGGGCGCACGTTCTCCAGGGCGCGCTTGAGCGCCGCGACGGGGTCCGCACCGGTCTTCTCCTGCACGGTGGTCAGCGCACCGTAGACGATGCGCTCGGCCACGGTGCGCTTGCCGCGCTCGAGCACCTTGTTGATGACCTGGGTGACCAGCACCGACTTGTAGACCGGGTCGGCGACCAGCTCGCGGCGATCCGCGGGTCCCTTGCGAGGCATCAGCTCTCCTTCTTGGCGCCGTAGCGGCTACGGGCCTGCTTGCGGTCCCGGACGCCCGAGGTGTCCAGGGCGCCGCGGATGATCTTGTAGCGCACCCCCGGCAGGTCCCGGACGCGGCCCCCGCGCACCAGGACGATGGAGTGCTCCTGCAGGTTGTGGCCCACGCCCGGGATGTACGCGGTCACCTCGACGCCCGAGGTCAGGCGCACGCGCGCCACCTTGCGCAGGGCCGAGTTGGGCTTCTTGGGCGTGACGGTGTGCACGCGGGTGCAGACGCCCCGGCGCTGGGGCGCGCCCTTCAGCGCGGGCGTCTTGGTCTTGGACACTTTAACCTGCCGACCCTTGCGGACCAGCTGCGCGATGGTGGGCACGCGAAACCTCTTCTCCAACTCGTACGTGGCGCCGCCGCAGACGGCGGGCGCGGACTGGTTATTCTACGGCACGCCGGGCCGTACCGGCAAACGGCTACACCGCCTGGGGCCCTCCCAGGTCGTCCTCGGGTCGCGGCGCGTCGTCCTCGGGCAGCGCGGACTCGTCGTAGTGGGCCCCGATGCTCTGGAACGCGGCCAGATCGGCGCTGAACGTGTCTTCCCCGTAGGTCTCGCCCAGCAGCCCCGCGAGGTCGAAGTCCTCGTCGCTGCGCTGAGCCCAGGCGGGCAGCACCTCGGCCCCGGGCATGTCCAGGCGCACGCGGTCGGGACTGTAGTGGTCCAGGCCCGAGCCCGCCGGGATCAGCTTGCCGATGATGATGTTCTCCTTGAGGCCGACCAGCCGGTCGTGCTTGCCCTCGATGGCCGCCTCGGTGAGCACCCGGGTGGTCTCCTGGAAGGAGGCCGCCGAGAGCCACGAGTCGGTGGCCAGCGACGCCTTGGTGATCCCCATGAGCTGGGCCCGGCCGTCGGCCGCGCCCCGTCCCTGGGCCTCCAGGCCGTCGTTGGTGTCGTTGAACAGCTTCACGTCCACCATCGCGCCGGGCAGCCACGGCGAGTCCCCGGCGTCGACCACCTGGACCCGGCGCGTCATCTGGCGCACGATGAGCTCGATGTGTTTGTCGTGGATCGACACGCCCTGGTCGCGGTAGACGTTCTGGACCTCCTCGACCAGGTACTGCTGGGTCTCGCGCGTGCCGCGGTACTTCATCATCAGCTTGGGATCGAGCGGTCCGTCGTGCAGCGGGGTGCCGACCTCGACCTCCTGGCCGTCCTCGACCAGCAGGTGGCGCGCGATGGACACCGACTCCTCCTGGACCTCGCCGTCGTCGGCCACGATGGTGACCTTGCGCTCGCGGCCCACCAGCTCGACGTGCACGACGCCGGTGTGCTGGGCCACCTTGGCGGCGCCCTTGGGGGTGCGAGCCTCGAAGAGCTCGACCACGCGCGGCAGGCCGTGGGTGATGTCGCTCTCGGTGACCCCACCGGAGTGGAAGGTCCGCATGGTCAGCTGGGTGCCCGGCTCACCGATGGACTGGGCGGCGATGACGCCGACCGCCTCGCCGAGCTCGACGACCTGGTGGCTGGCCAGCGACAGGCCGTAGCAGGCCGCGCAGACGCCCTGGACGGCCTCGCAGGTCAGCGTCGTGCGCACCCGCACGCGCGTCACCGCCTCGTCGTCGCGCAGCCGCGCCACGTCGTCGAGGTCGAGCATCGTCCCGGCCGCGACGACCGTGCCGTCGCTCAGCGTGACGTCCTCGGCCACGACCCGGCCCCACAGCTTGGTCTCCAGGTGCGAGCGGCGGGCCCGGGTGTCGGGGGCCACGTGCTCGATCCACATGCCCCGGGTCGTCCCGCAGTCCTCCTCCTTGACGATGAGCTCCTGGGCGACGTCCACGAGACGCCGGGTCAGGTAGCCCGAGTCCGCCGTGCGCAGGGCGGTGTCGCCCAGTCCCTTGCGGGTGCCGTGGGTGGAGATGAAGTACTCCAGGACCGACAGGCCCTCGCGGAACGAGGACTTGATCGGCCGCGGGATCATCTCCCCGCGCGGGTTGGACACCAGGCCCTTCATGGCCGCGATCTGGCGGATCTGCTGGCTGTTGCCTCGCGCGCCGGACTCGACCATCATGCGGATCGGGTTGCCGACCTTGAGAGCCATGGCCCGCTCGGTGGCGTCGCCGACGTCCTTGTTGGCGTTGGTCCAGATCTCGATCTCCTGCTGGCGCCGCTCGTCGTCGACGATGACGCCTCGCCGGTAGTTGGTCTCGACCTTGGCGGCCTGCTCCTCGTACTTGTTGAGGATCGCGGCCTTCTCGGGCGAGGTGACAATGTCGTCGATCGAGATCGTCAGCCCCGACTGGGTGGCGAAGCGGAAGCCGAGCGACTTGATGGCGTCCAGCGACTCGGCGACCACCTGGCGGCTGTAGCCGCCGGCGATCTCCTCGACGATGGTGCCGATGGGCCGACCGTTCTTGCTCACCAGCTCGTTGACGAAGCGGAAGCCCATCGGCAGCGCCCGGTTGAACAGCACCCGGCCCGCGGTCGTGACCAGGGCGCGGCGGCCCGCCGTCTCGGGGATGCCGGCCGCCTCCAGGCGAGCGTCCAGGGGGGCGCCGGCCGGGGGCCGGACCTCGATGGGCGTGCGCAGCGAGATGGTGCCCTCCTCTAAGGCAGCCTCGATCTCGTAGACGTGGCGGAACACCCGCGGGTTCTCGACGACCTCGTCGGACGCCTGGGTCAGGTAGTAGGCGCCGAACACCATGTCCTGGGAGGGCTCGGTGATGGGCCGTCCGGTGGCCGGGGTGAAGATGTTGTTCACCGACAGCATGAGGACCCGGGCCTCGGCCTGGGCCTCGGCCGACAGGGGCACGTGCACCGCCATCTGGTCGCCGTCGAAGTCGGCGTTGAAGGCCTTGCACACCAGCGGGTGGATCTGGATGGCCTTGCCGTCCACCAGGATCGGCTCGAAGGCCTGGATGCCCAGGCGGTGCAGCGTCGGCGCGCGGTTCAGCAGCACCGGGTGCTCGCGGATGACCTCCTCGAGCACGTCCCACACCACCGACTTGCGCCGCTCGACCATACGCTTGGCGCTCTTGATGTTCTGGGCGGCCTGCGTCTCGATCAGCCGCTTCATCACGAAGGGCTTGAACAGCTCCAGGGCCATCATCTTGGGCAGGCCGCACTGGTGCAGCTTGAGCTGGGGGCCCACCACGATGACCGAGCGGCCCGAGTAGTCCACGCGCTTGCCCAGCAGGTTCTGGCGGAACCGGCCCTGCTTGCCCTTGAGCATGTCCGACAGCGACTTCAGCGGGCGGCCGCTCTGGCCCACGACCGGCCGGCCGCGGCGCCCGTTGTCGAAGAGGGCGTCGACGGCCTCTTGGAGCATGCGCTTCTCGTTGTTGACGATGATGTCGGGCGCGCCCAGGTCGAGCAGCCGCTTGAGCCGGTTGTTGCGGTTGATCACGCGGCGGTACAGGTCATTGAGGTCGCTCGTGGCGAAGCGCCCACCGTCCAGCTGCACCATGGGGCGCAGGTCGGGCGGGATGACCGGCACGGCCTCGAGGATCATGGCGCGCGGGTCGTTGATGCGCCGGCCCTGATCGTCGCGGCGGTTGAAGGACTGCACGATGGCCAGGCGCTTGAGGAACTTGGCGTGCCGCTGGGCGCTGAGCGGCTTACGGCCGTCGCGCGCGTCGATCATCTCGCGCATGACGCGCTCTTCCTCGTCGAGGTCCATGCGTTCTAGGAGCTGGATGATCGCGTCGGCGCCCATGCCGCCGGTGAAGTACTCGCCGTAGCGGAACTCCATCTCGCGATACAGCACCTCGTCCTCGACGATCTGGCGCGAGTGCAGGCCCTCGAAGGTGTCGAAGGCCTGGCGGGCCAGCTCGCGCTCCTCGGCGTAGCGCGTGCGCACCGCGTCGAGCTCCTTCTCCCCCGCGCGCTGCAGGCTGCGCAGCTCGGAGTCGCGGGCCCCCTCGGTCTCGAGCTTGGTGGCCCGGGACTCGATGTCGACCAGCTTGCGCTCGACCGCCCCCGCCTCGCGCTGGTCGATCTCGGCCAGCTCGTCGTTGAGGGCCTGGCGCAGCTCGCCGAGGTCCTGGTGGCGGCGCTCCTCGTCCACGTAGGTGACCAGGTGGGCGGCGAAGTAGATCACCTTCTCGAGCTGCTTGGCCTTCAGCTCCTCCTTGGGCGCGGTGCCCATGAGCAGGTAGGCCAGCCACGAGCGCGTCCCGCGCAGGTACCAGATGTGCACCACCGGCGCCGACAGGGCGATGTGGCCCATGCGCTCGCGGCGCACCTTGTCACTGGTGACCTCGACGCCGCAGCGCTCGCAGACGATGCCCTTGAAGCGCACCCGCTTGTACTTGCCGCACGCGCACTCCCAGGCCTTCTGGGGGCCGAAGATCTTCTCGCAGAACAGGCCGTCCTTCTCGGGACGCAGGGTCCGGTAGTTGATGGTCTCGGGCTTCTTGACCTCACCCGAGGACCAGCTGCGGATGTTCTGGGCCGTGGCCAGGCCGATGGACAGCTCTTTGAACTGGTTCACGTCGACGGGACTCATGACAGCTTCCTTTCGGCGGCGCGGCGGGCGTCTTCCTCGTCGGACCCGCGCTCGGGTCGACTGATGTCGATGCCCAGCTCACGGGTGACCGAGAAGAAGTCCTCCTCGGTGTCGGCCAGGTCGATGTGCGCACCCACGCGGTCGCGCACCTCGACGTTCAAGCACAGCGACTGCATCTCCTTGATCAGCACCTTGAAGGACTCGGGGATGCCGGGGCTGGGCAGGTTCTGGCCCTTGACGATGGCCTCGTAGGCGCGCTCGCGACCCTTCATGTCGTCGGACTTGACCGTGAGGAGCTCTTGGAGGGCGAAGGCGGCGCCGTAGGCCTCCAGGGCCCACACCTCCATCTCCCCGAAGCGCTGGCCCCCGAACTGGGCCTTGCCGCCCAGGGGCTGGGCCGTGATCATCGAGTACGGGCCCGTGGAGCGGGCGTGGATCTTGTCGTCGACCATGTGGGCCAGCTTGAGCATGTAGGCGTAGCCCACCGAGATCGGCTGGTCGTAGGCCTCGCCGGTGCGCCCATTGAACAAGGTGACCTTGCCGTCGTTGTCGCCGGCCAGCATGTGCTCGCCGTGGGCTCCGTCGACGTTGAGGCTGGCGAACAGCGCCTGGATGGTGGGGCGGTCCTTGGTCCGGTCCGACTCGTCCCAGTGGGCACCGTCGAACGACGGGGTCGCCACGTAGACGGCCGGCTCGGTGCGCGGGCGGGTCTTGCGATAGGGGCGCGTGCCCTCGTACTGGTCGTCGTGGCCCGAGGTCCCCACCGCCGGGTTCACCGCGACGCCGCTCCAGCCGTAGCGGGCGGCGTAGCCCAGGTGGCTCTCCAGGATCTGGCCCACGTTCATGCGGCTGGGCACGCCGAGGGGCGACAAGATGATGTCGACCGGCGTCCCGTCAGCCAGGTAGGGCATGTCCTCCTCGGGCAGGATGCGCGAGATGACGCCCTTGTTCCCGTGGCGGCCGGCCAGCTTGTCGCCCTCGGCGATCTTGCGCTTCTGGGCCACGTACACCTTGACCAGCTGGTTGACGCCGGGCTGCATCTCGTGGTCCTCGTCGCGGCTGTACACCTTGACGTCGATGACCTTGCCCGACTCGCCGTGGGGCACCTTGAGGGAGGTATCGCGCACCTCGCGGGCCTTCTCGCCGAAGATGGCGCGCAGCAGGCGCTCCTCGGGGGACTGCTCGGTCTCGCCCTTCGGGGTCACCTTGCCCACCAGGATGTCGCCGGGCTCGACCTCGGCCCCGATGCGCACGATGCCGCGATCGTCGAGGTCGGCCAGGATGTCGTCGGGCAGGTTCGGGATGTCGCGGGTGATCTCCTCGGGACCCAGCTTGGTGTCCCGCGCGTCGATCTCGTACTCCTTGACGTGGATCGAGGTCAGCACGTCGTCGCGCACCAGGCGCTCCGAGATAATGATGGCGTCCTCGTAGTTGTAGCCCTCCCACGGCATGTAGGCCACCAGCAGGTTCTTGCCCAGCGCCAGCTCGCCGCGCGAGGTGGAGGTGCCGTCGGCCAGCAGGTCACCGGTGGTCACCGTCTCGCCCCCGAACACCAGGGGCTTCTGGTTGATTGAGGTGTCCTGGTTGGAGCGCCGGAACTTGTTGAGCGTGTAGGTCTTCTTGCCCAGCGGCCGCCCGTAGCGGTCCACCGCGCTGCGCTCGTACTCGACCAGGATCCGGTCCCCGCTCACCGAGCGGACCACGCCGTCGCCCTCGGCGACCAGCACATCGCCCGAGTCGAGGGCCGCCCGCAGCTCCATGCCGGTGCCCACGAAGGGGGCCTCGGGGGTCACCAGGGGCACGGCCTGCTTCTGCATGTTGGCGCCCATCAGCGCCCGCTGGGCGTCGTCGTGCTCGACGAAGGGGATCAGCGACGTGGCCACCGAGATGATCTGGCGCGTCGACACGTCCATCAGCTCGACCTCGTCGGGGGCGACGAAGTCGATCTCCGAGGTGGTTGACGAGGACCGCGAGGCCGAGCCCACGCGCACGCCGGTCCCGATCGGACCGCGGCGCACCAGGACCCGATCGGCCTTGATGCTGCCGTCCTCGCCGATCTCGGTGTTGGCCTGGGCGATGACGAAGCGCTCCTCCTCGTCGGCGGTGAAGTAGCGGACCTCGCCGGTCACCCGACCGCCCTCCACGACCCGGTAGGGCGTCTCGATGAATCCGTACTCGTTGATCCGCGCGTAGTTGGCCAGATACCCGATGAGGCCGACGTTGGGCCCTTCGGGCGTCTCGATGGGGCACATGCGCCCGTAGTGCGAGGAGTGCACGTCGCGCACCTCGAGGCCCGCGCGCTCGCGCGAGAGGCCGCCGGGCCCCAGCGCCGACAGGCGGCGCTTGTGCGTCAGGCCCGACAGGGGGTTGTTCTGGTCCATGAACTGGCTCAGCTGGGAGGTCGCGAAGAACTCCTTGATCGCCGACATCACCGGACGGATGTTGATCAGGGTCTGGGGCGCGATGGCCTCGACGTCCTGGGTGTTCATGCGCTCGCGGACCACGCGCTCCATGCGCGAGAGGCCCGTGCGCAGGGCGTTCTGGATCAGCTCGCCCACGCTGCGGATGCGGCGGTTGGCGAAGTGGTCCTGGTCGTCGATGTGGTAGTCGGTCTCCTTGGCCGTGCGGTCGCGGGCCAGGTTCAGCAGGTAGGTCGCCGCGGCCAGGACCTCGGCCTTGGCCAGCACGTAGAGCTCCGGGTGAGGCTGCTCGAGCACGTCGCCGAACAGCTCCACGTTGCGGGCGAGCTCGGCGCCGAGCTTGCGGTCCAGCTTGTAGCGGCCCACCCGGGACAGGTCGTAGCGCTTCTCGGAGAAGAAGGCGCCCTCGAAGTACTGGCGCGCCGCCTCCACCGTCTGGACCTCGCCGGGGCGGGCCCGGCGGTAGATCTCGAGCCAGGCCGTCTCCTGGCTGGCGCGCTGGTAGCCCTCGGGCGAGTCCTCGATGCCGTGCTTCTCCATGTGGCGCTGGATCTCGACGTGAGCCTTCTTCCAGTCCGCGCGGTACTGGTCGTCCAGGAACTCGAAGTGGGCGACGAACTTCTCGAAGAACGCCTCGTCAATCGCGGGGTCCAGGGCCCGCAGCAGCGTGAAGATCGAGACGCGGCGCTTGCGCGCGATGCGCGCCCCGGCGTTGGCGGCCTTGTTGCGCTTCTCCTCCAGGTCCACCTGGAGCCACTCGCCGCGGCTGGGGTGGATGGTGCCCTCGAAAGCGACCTTGTCGTCCTTGCCGGGCTGGAACAGCACGCCGGGCGAGCGCACCAGCTGACTGACGACCACCCGCTCGGTCCCGTTGATGATGAAGGTCCCCTGCTCGGTCATGATGGGGAAGTCCCCCATGAAGACCGTCTGCTCCTTGATCTCGCCCGTCTCGGCGTTCAAGAAGCGAGCGCGCACGAAGACCGGCTGGGAGAAGGTGGTGGCGCGCTGGCGGCACTCCTCGACGGTGAACTTCGGCGGGCTCTTCAGGTCCGCGTCATCGGGGTCGTACTCCAGCTCCAGGCTCAGGCGGCCCGTGAAGTCGGTGATCGGCGAGATCGACGCGAAGGCCTCCCGCAGCCCGTCGCGCATGAAGTAGTCAAAACTGTCCCGCTGGATCTCGAGGAGATCGGGCAGAGGATAGGCCTCGCCCAGGGCGGAGAAGCTGAAGCGGTCCGGGCTGCTGATCCGTGGCGTCAACGGTCAATCCTCCGATAGTGGGCGTACCAGGCGAAACCGGCCAGGCGGCATCCACGGCGACGTTTGGGGACGACGAAGCGGGACGCAGGGGCACGGTTTTCCGAGTCTAGTGCCTACTTGCGCCGACACGCAAGTAGGGCGTCACCACAGGACGCCCGGCCGCTGAGCGGCTGGCGCCACCATAGGCAACTTCCGTGCCGAGGTCAAGTACCCCGGCCACGGCGGCGGGGCCGGGCCCCGCCGCCGCGCGCGGGCCTACTTCAGTTCGACGGTGGCGCCGGCACCCTCGAGGGCCGCCTTGGCCTTCTCGGCGTCCGCCTTGGAAACCTTCTCCAAGACGGGCTTGGGGGCGCCGTCGACCAGGTCCTTGGCCTCCTTGAGGCCGAGGCTCGTCAGGGTGCGAACCTCCTTGATGACCTGGATCTTCTTCTCGCCGCCGCTCACGAGGATGACGTCGAAGTCGCTCTTCTCCTCGGCCGCCTCGGCCTCGGCGCCGTTCCCGCCCGCCGCGGGGGCCGCGACGGCCACGGGGGCCGCGGCCGTGACCCCGAACTTCTCCTCGAAGGACTTGAGCAGCTCGCTCAGCTCGATCACCGACAGCTCAGCGATGCCGTCGAGAATCTGCTCCTTGGTCAGTGAACCCATGATGCTCCTTTAGTTGTGATCTTGATGTGGGACGGGTGCGGCCTAGGAGGCCGCGTCGGTCGGCTCGGCGGTCTGCGCACCAGCGTCGGCCACCTCCGCGGGAGCCGCAACAGCGGGCTCGTCGGCGGGGGCCACCTCGGCAGCGGGCTCGTCGGCGGGGGCGACCTCGGCCTCGACTTCGGGGGCCGCAGCAGCGGGCTCGTCGGCGGGGGCCACCTCGGCCGCGGCGTCGGGAGCCTCGGACGCCGGGGCGCCGCCGCGCGCGTCGCGCAGGGCGGCCAGACCGTAGGCCAGGTTCTGGGGCAGGGCCTTCAGCAGGCCGGCCAGGGTGCGCATCGGCGCGGCCAGCATCCCGGCCACCTGGGCGAGCAGCACCTCGCGACTCGGCAAGTCGGCCAGGGCCACCAGGTCGGCCGCGGTCAGCGCGTGCCCGTCGAGCACGCCGCCCTTGACGATCAGAGCCGGGGCCTGCCTGGTGAAGTCGCGCAGCGCCTTGGCCACGGCGGAGACGTCGCCGTCAACGAACGCGATGGCGGTCGGCCCCTCGAGGTAGCCGGTCAGCGGCTCGATGGCCGTGCCGGCGATGGCCCGGCGCACCAGGGTGTTCTTGAACACCTTGTAGTCGGCGCCGAGCGCCCGCAGGCGGCGGCGCAGGGTCGAGATCTGAGCGACGGTGAGCCCGCGGTACTGGGTCACCACGGCGGTGCCCGTCGCGTGAGCGCGCGCGGCGACCTCCTCGACGACGGCGGCCTTGTCAGCGTGGACGGTGGCCATGGTGCTCCTCTCCCGGACGCGGTCCGGATCGGGCCGTGACATCCAGAGGAGCTCCCATCCCTCGTCAGGCGGACCAACGGTCCATTACGGGTTTCCCCACCGGATGTCTTCGGCGACTTGCGACTGTGGCGCCCTGCGGCGCGAGTGGACAGCCTACCGGCTGGCCCCAGGTGCCCGCAACTCAGGCGGGCGTGGCGACCTCGTCGAGCTCGCGGGCGTGGGTCGGGTCGATCTTGACCCCGGGGCCCATAGTCGACGAGAGGGTCACGCCCAGCAGGTAGCGGCCCTTGGCGCTGGCCGGCTTGACGCGCACCAGCTCCTCGAGCACCGCGTGGACGTTGCGCGACAGGTCGGCCGAGGCGAAGCTCACCTTGCCCACGCGCAGCTGGACGTTGCCGACCTTGTCGGTGCGGTACTCCACGCGTCCGCCCTTGAACTCGGTGACCGCCTTGGCGACGTCCGTCGTCACGGTGCCGGTCTTGGGGTTGGGCATGAGCCCTCGCGGACCGAGCACCCGGCCCAGCGATCCGACCTTGCCCATCAGGTCCGGGGTGGCGATGGCCACGTCGAAGTCCAGGAACCCGCCGGCCACGCGAGCCACCAGGTCGTCGGCGCCGACCTCGTCGGCCCCGGCGTCGCGCGCCTCCTGGGCCGCCTCGCCGGCGGCGAAGACGACGATGCGGTTGGTCTTGCCGGTGCCGGCCGGCAGCGAGAGGGTGCCGCGCACGATCTGCTCGGCGCGCCGAGGGTCGACCCCCAGGCGCACGGCCAGCTCGACGGTCTCGTCGAAGCTGGCCGAGGCGATCGCCTTGACCTTCTCGATGGCGTCAGCGACGGTCAGCTGCGACGTGCGGTCGACCTGGGCCAGGGCGTTGGTGTACTTCTTGCCGTGCTTCACAGTGCTCTCCTACCCCACGACCGCGATGCCCATGGAGCGCGCGGTCCCCGCCACCTGGCGCTTGGCCATGTCGAGGTCATCGGTGTTCAGGTCCTTCAGCTTGGTCGACGCGATCTCGGCGACCTGGGCGTCGGTGATCGAGGCGACCGTCTCGCGGCCAGCGGTCTTGGCGCCCTTGGGCAGCCCCGCGGCCTGGCGCAGCAGCACCGGCGTCGGCGGCGTCTTGAGCACGAAGGTGAAGCTGCGGTCCTCGTAGATGGTGATCTCCACGGGGATCACGGTGCCGCGCATCGACTCGGTGGCCGCGTTGTACTGCTTGCAGAACTCCATCGTCTGGATTCCGTGGGGCCCCAGGGCCGTGCCCACCGGCGGGGCGGGTGTCGCCGCGCCAGCGTCCAGCTGGATCTTCACCACGGCGGTGACCTTCTTGGCCATGCCTGTCCTCTCCTTGCTTAGAGCTTCGTGACCTGCGTGAAGTCGAGCTCCACGGGGGTCTCGCGGCCGAAGATGTCGACCAGCACCTTGACCTTGAGCTGGTCCTCGTTGATCTCGGCCACGTGGCCCGAGAACGTCGCGAAGGGGCCCGACTTGATCTGCACGGTGTCGTTGATCTCGAACTCGTGCGTGGGGCCCCGCCGCTTGGGCACGACCTCCACGCCCTCGACGTGGGGTCGGATGATGTTGTCGACCTCCTGGCGCGTGAGCGCCGTGGGTCGCGTCTTCTCGGCGCCCACGAAGCCGGTCACCCCGGGGGTCGAGCCGATCACGTAGAAGATCTCCGGGTCGGGCTCACAGCGCACCAGCAGGTAGCTGGGGAAAACCCGCCGCGAGACCGTGACCTTCTTGCCGCCCTTGAACTCGGTGACGTCCTCTTCGGGCAGGTAGACCTCGTAGATCCGGTCGCCCAGGTCGCGGCTCTTGACGATGTTGTTCAGCGCCCCGATGACCTTCTGCTCGTGGCCGGCGAAGGTGTGCACGATGTACCAGCGGCCGGGCCGGTCAAAGGCGCTCTCCACCTCGGCGGGCGCCTCAACGAGCTCGACGTCCAGCTCGTCGTGGTCGGGGACGGACAGGTCGCTCATGCTCACCGCTGGAAGAAGAAGGTCACGAACTTGGAGAAGCCCGCCCCCAGGAGGAAGATCAGCGTCGTCATGAAGACCAGGACGCCAAAGACGATGGAGGTGTAGTTGACGACCTCGGGGCGCTTGGGCCAGGCCACCTGGCGCATCTCCTCGCGCACCTCGCGCACGAACTGGCCGGTGTGGGTGCGCTGGGCGCGCCGACGCTGGAGGTCCTGGGCCGACGTGGTCCGGCGCGCCGAGGTGCCCTCGGTGCCCAGCTGGCCCTGTCGCTGCATGAGTCGCTTCTGTTCGCGGTTCATCTCGTCTTCCTCACGTCCCGCCCCGAGCAGGGCAGGAGGGACTCGAACCCCCAACCCCCGGTTTTGGAGACCGGTGCTCTACCAATTGAGCCACTGCCCTTCGACCTCGCGGTCAAGGGAGTCCAGCCTACCACCCCGGGAACCGGGGCCTCTAGCGGGTTTCCTTGTGCATCGTGTGGCGCCGGTCAAACCGGCAGTACTTGCGCATCTCGATGCGCTCGCGGTCGTTCACCTTGTTCTTCATGGTGATGTAGTTGCGCCGCTTGCACTCCTCGCACGCCAGGGTGACCTGGACCCGCTTCTCGTTCTTGGCCATCGCTCCTCTCCTGTCGCATGCCTGGTAGCGGCGGCGGGAGTCGAACCCGCGACACCACGATTATGAGCCGTGTGCTCTAACCACCTGAGCTACGCCGCCTGGCGAGCCCTCTGTCGGGATTGAACCGACGACCCCTTCCTTACCATGGAAGTGCTCTACCACTGAGCTAAGAGGGCGCACGCCGTCGCCGACGCAGTGCGCAAGTCTACCTGGTGCCCAGCACCTCTTCCACCCCGGGCGAGCCCACTACCCTAGTCCCATGCGCATCCGGCTGGTCGAGGTGGCCGACGCCGAGGCACTCATGGCCATCTACAACCCCGAGGTGACCGAGACGACCGTCACCTTCGACCTGGTCCCGCGGTCGCGGGCCGACCAGGAGGCCTGGATCGAGCAGCACCGGGCGACCCACCCGTGCCTGGTCGCCATCGACGACGAGGGCGAGGTCGGCGCCCCGGGCGCGCGGGGCGAGCGGATCGTCGGCTTCGCCGTCGTGTCGCCGTTCCGCAACCGCCCGGCCTACGCCACCACCGTGGAGAACTCCGTCTACGTCCACCGCGAGGCCCGGGGCCGCCAGGTGGGCGAGCGGCTGCTGACGGCCCTGGTCGCCCTGGCCCAAGAGTCCGGGTTCCACGCCATGGTCGCGCGCATCGTGGGCGAGAACGAGGGCTCCATCCGCCTGCACGAGAAGTGCGGGTTCACCCTGGTGGGAACGGAGATCGAGGTCGGTCGCAAGCACGGCCAGTGGCTGGACGTGGTCGAGTACCAGCGCGTCTTGAGCACGCCGGGGCGCCCCAGCGC
Source organism: Acidimicrobiales bacterium (assembly GCA_049965035.1). Lineage (GTDB taxonomy): Bacteria > Actinomycetota > Acidimicrobiia > Acidimicrobiales > RAAP-2 > RAAP-2. The sequence goes on along the minus strand of JBMFWS010000001.1, from coordinate 31,886 downwards.
CGGCGCCTCCTAGCGGTCGGCCGCCACCGGCAGCTCGCCGGCCGACGTGGACTCCTCGGAGGCCCACGACCACTGGGTCCAGCGGCCCATCGGCACCACCAGCACCCCACCCAGGACGGCCACCGCACCGGCCAGCAGCAGCGGGTTCCCCTGCGCCAGCCCGGCCAGGAGCTGTCGACCCCCGGGCAGGCCGATGAAGGGGCCGGTGATGGACAAGAAGAGCAGCCAGAAGTGCTCGCGGCCCCGGTAGCTGGCCGCGAGCAGCATCAGTCCCCACGCCAGGTACCAGGGCTGGACGACGGGCCCGAGCTCGACGACGAGGAGCAGCGCCACGGCCAGCGAGCGCACCCAGCCGCGCTCCTGGCTGCGCCACAGGAGCCACAGCGTGATGCCGCCGGCCACCAACAGGCCGCTCACCCGCGCCACCGAGAGCACCGAGCGCACCGAGATCGCCTCCAGGCCCACCGCGTGCAGGCCGTTGCCGAGCGCCATCCCGACCGCCGTGGCCGGGGCCGCCCACGAGCGCACCGTGCCGTTGGACAGGAGGTTGCGCACCCACCCGAAGCCGAAGCCCGCCATCCACGACGAGACGACGAGCGTGGCGATGAGCACCGCGCCGGCCTTCAGCGCCGGCACGACCCGCGCGCGCACGGTCGCGCCGATCCCGGGCCAGGTCCAGGCGACGAAGGCCAGGCCCACCGCCGCGGGGGCCTTGACCGCAGTGGCCGCCGAGCACAGGGCCAGGGCCCACCACATTCGGCCCCGCACGGCCAGGGCCACGCCCAGCACCAGCAGCGCCGTCATGGCCGCGTCGTTGTGGGCCCCACCGATCAGGGTCAGCAGCACCAGCGGGTTGAGCGCGCCCAGCACGAAGGCCTCGCCCGGGTCTCGCTTCAGGCCGCGGGCCAGCATCGCCACGCCGTACCCGATGCCGACGACGGCCGCCACCTCGAGCAGCCGCAGCACCAGCACCGTGACCAGCTCGTTGTGGCCGCTCAGACGCGTGATGGTGCCGTCCAGGAACAAGAACAGCGGTCCGTAGGGGGCCGGGGCGTTGCCCCACAGCGGATCCACCGGGTTCACGTACGGGCTCGATCCCAGGGTGAAGGGACCGTAGATGTAGGGGCTGATGTGGTAGCTGGTCATCTCGCCCTGGGCCGCGTAGCTGAAGACGTCGCGCGAGAACATCGGCGGGGCCACCACCATCGGCAGGCTCCACAGGACCAGCATCACCCACAGCGGGCGCAGCGGGGCTCCCGGGTGGATCTTCATCACCTCGGCCAGGCGCAGCCACACCCGCATCAGCAGCACCAGCCCGCCGTAGGTCAGGACCACCGCGACCAGGTACGTGGTGATCGACGGCGTGCCCGTCGAGCTGGTCGAGGGCTCGCCGAAGAACCAGGTCCCGGCCATGTCGAGCTTGAAGGGCGAGTTGGTGAACGACCCGCCAGCCAGGATCAGGCTCATGGCCACCAGGCCCAGCAGGGCCGGCTGCCACAGGAAGGACCAGCCGGCAAACGGGCCGGGGCGGAAGCGGCCCAGCGGCGTGTAGCGCCGCTCCAGGGCGCTGACCGACGTCTCGAAGCCCGTCGCACCCCGCTCGTAGAGGCGGCGCACGCCAGCCCCCACGACTCGGATGCGGCGCACGCGACTCCTCTCGGCGCCCGGACCCTCCGGGCGCGCCCGTCACCGGTCGCGCGATTGCGCGACCGGTGGTCTGGTGGGCCGGGAGGGATTTGAACCCCCGTAGGCAAAGCCGTCTGGTTTACAGCCAGATCCCATTGGCCGCTCGGGCACCGACCCGCGCAGCATCCTACTGGAGCCCACGGCTCGGTTCCAGCCGACGGCGCGATCCCCCCCCTCTAGCATGGGCCCATGCCCACCTTCGACGTCGTCTCCGAGCTGGACACCCAGGAGGTCCGCAACGCCGTGGACCAGGCCAATCGCGAGGCCACGACGCGCTTCGACTTCAAGGGCACCGGGGCGCTGATCGAGCTGGGCAACCACGAGCTGACCCTGAGCGCCTCGACCGAGGACCGCCTGGCCGCCCTCTACAGCGTGCTCCAGGACAAGTTCGTCCGGCGGGGCATCTCCCTCAAGGCCCTCGATCCGGGCCGGGTCGAGGAGGCCGCCAAGGGCACGGCGCGCCAGCGGGTGGGCCTGCGCGCCGGCATCACCGCCGAGGTGGGCCGGCAGATCAACAAGCTGGTCAAGGACCTGGGCCTCAAGGGCGTCAGCTCCTCGGTCCAGGGCGACCAGGTGCGCGTGACGGGCAAGCAGCGCGACGACCTCCAGACGGTGATCGGCCACCTGCGCGAGGCCGACCTCGTCGTGCCCCTGCAGTTCACCAACTTCCGCGACTAGCCGCGCACGTCCTCGGTGACGGGCTCGGTCGGGGCCTCGTGGGCGGGCACGTGGAAGATCCGGTTAAAGACCATCATCTTCAGGATCCAGAAGAGCCCGAAGCTCACCAGGTTCGTCGTGGAGACGATGCCGGTGTTCACGATGTGGGGCCAGGTGTGCTCCTTGACCTGCTCCTTGGCCCAGGTGGCCCCGAGCATCGACACCGCGATGCCGAGGAAGGACATGGTCCAGAACGGGACGATCTCCTTGCGGAAGTGGCTCCGGCCGTGCTTGCCCCAGGTCCAGGTCCGGTTGAGGTAGTACGAGGGGATCGTGGCGATCAGGTTCCCGGCCACCGTCGACTCGATGACCCCGGTCAGCAGGTGGAAGCCGTAGATGATCGAGATCGCGGTGAACGAGACGACCGTCGAGATCACCGACACCGAGGTGAAGCGCACGACCTTGCGGCCCTGGTGCGTCTGAGACCAGGCGTGCACCGCCCGCAGCCGCTGAATCATCCTGTCCAGTCTACCGACCACGGAGGGTGCGCGGTCGCCAGTGGCACAATGGGGCGATGACGACCGCTCTGGAGGACCTGCTCGACCTGCTCGACATCGAGGCCATCGAGGTCAACACCTTCCGGGGCCAGCATCCCCACGAGGAGCGCCTGCGGACCTTCGGGGGCCAGGTGGCCGCCCAGGCCCTGATGGCGGCCGGTCGCACGGTCGAGCACGGCCGCGTGCACTCCCTCCACTCGTACTTCTTGCGTCCCGGCGACCCGACGCTGCCCATCCTCTATGAGGTCGACCGGATCCGCGACGGACGCAGCTTCACCACGCGGCGCGTCGTCGCCATCCAGCGCGGGATGGCCATCTACAACATGCAGGCCAGCTTCCACGAGGACGAGCCCAGCCTCGAGCACCAGTTCCCCATGCCCGACGCGCCCGATCCCGAGACGATCCCCCGGCTCGCGGAGCGACTGGCCGAGGAGCCGGTGGTCTTCGACGCGTGGTTCAAGCGCCAGCACCCCATCGACCAGCGCTTCATCGGCGAGCTCCCCTGGAGCCCGAACCGGGACCGCGAGCCGCGCCAGCGCCTCTGGATCCGCGCCGACGGCGACCTCTCCCAGCACGACCCCCTGGTGCACGCCTGCGTGGTCACCTACGCCAGCGACCTCAGCCTCTTCGACGCGATCCTGGCGCCCCACGCGGTGCGCTGGGACGACGGGACCTTCATGGGGGCGAGCCTCGACCACTGCATGTGGTTCCATCGTCCGGTGCGCGCCGATCACTGGCTGCTCTACGACACCGACTCCCCCATCGCCCACGGGGCCCGCGGCCTGGCGCGCGGCTTCCTGTTCGACCGTGACGGCGAGCTGTGCGTCTCCATGGTCCAGGAGGGCCTGGTACGCGTCGTCGATCCCGCCCGCGCGGCGGGCGCGCCGGGGGACCCCCGATAGGCTCGCGCCATGGACATGACTGACGCCATCGCCGACTACGCCGCCGCGACTGCTGTGTTCGTCGAGGTGGCCCGCCGCATCGACCCGGCCGACCTGGATCGCCACGCCGCGGGCGAGTGGTCCGCCCGCCAGGTCATCCACCACCTGGCCGACGCCGAGATCGAGGCGGCCAGCCGCCTGCGACGCCTGCTCGGCGAGGCCCCCGGGGCTGCGCTGCTGGCCTTCGACGAGGCCGGCTGGGCGACCACGCCCGCCTTCGACTACGCCGGCGCGCCCGTGGCGACGTCCCTGGCGATCATCGAGGCGCTGAGAGCCTCCGCGGTCGACATCCTGCAACGCCTGACGCCCGCCGACCTGGAGCGGCGCGGCGAGCACAGCGTGCGCGGATCCTACAGCGTGGCCGACTGGATCGCTGGCCACACTGAGCACCCCCGCGTGCACGCCACCCAGATGCTCGAGGCCATCGCCACCGAGGGCTGAGCGGGCCCGCCGCGCCGCGACGGGCCCGCGTCGCTCCTAGCGCTGGTCGATGGCGACGTAGTCGCGCGCGTCGGCTCCGACGTAGAGCTGGCGCGGGCGGATGATCTTCTGGTTCTGGTCCAGCAGCTCCTGGAAGTGGGCCAGCCACCCCGAGGTGCGCGGGATCGCGAACAGCACCGTGAACATCTCGGTCGGGAAGCCCATCGCTTGGTAGATCAGCCCCGAGTAGAAGTCCACGTTGGGGTAGAGGCGCCGGGAGATGAAGTAGTCGTCGGCCAGGGCGATCTCCTCGAGCTTCAAGGCGATGTCGAGCAGCCGGTTGCGCCCGGTGATCGAGAAGACCGAGTCCGCAGTCTGCTTGATGATCTTGGCGCGCGGGTCGTAGTTCTTGTAGACCCGGTGGCCGAAGCCCTCGAGCAGCACGTTGCCCTTCTTGACCTCCTCGATGTAGGCCGGGATGTTCTCGTAGCTGCCGATCTTGGCCAGCATCTTGAGCACCGCCTCGTTGGCCCCACCGTGGCGCGGTCCGTACAGGGCGGCGGTGGCCGCCGCCGTGGCGACGTAGGGGTCGCCGTGCGAGGACGCCACCGTGCGCATCGCCGTGGTGCCGCAGTTCTGCTCGTGGTCGGCGTGCAGCATGAACAAGATGTCCAGAGCGTGCGCCAGCACCGGGTCGGCCTCGTAGCGCGGCTCGGCGACCTTCCACATCATCGACAGGAAGTTCTGCGTGTAGTCCAGGCCGTTGTCCGGGTACACGAAGGGCATGCCCACCGAGAAGCGGTGCGCGGCCGCGGCCAGCGTCGGCATCTTGGCGATCAGGCGCACCACCTGCTTGTGCAGGACCTCGGGCTCGAAGAGCACCTTGGAGTCGCGGTAGTACGTCGACAGCGCGGCGATTGCCGAGACCAGCATGCCCATGGGATGGGCGTCGTAGTTGAAGCCCTCCAAGAACCGCTTGCGGACGTTCTCGTGGATGTAGGTGTGGTAGGTGACCTCACGCTTCCAGGCCTCGAACTGCTCGGCCGTGGGCAACTCGCCGTAGTTGAGCAGGTAGGCCACCTCGAGGTAGGTCGACTTCTCGGCCAGCTGCTCGATCGGGTAGCCGCGGTAGCGGAGGATCCCGGCCTCGCCGTCGAGGTAGGTGATGGCCGACTCGGTGGAGGCCGTCGCCGTAAGACCCGGGTCAAAGAACCAGACCCCCGGCACGGCCTTGGTGAAGTCCTTGGCCGCCACACCTCCGTTGCGGATCGGGATCTCGTGGGACTCCCCCGTCCGGTTATCGATGACAGTTATGGATTCGGTCACGATGTCCTTCTTTCCAGTTCAGCCCCCCGCCATCGTAGGCTCCCCGGCTACCCCCCGGTACCCGAGGGCGCCACGACGAGCCGGTAGCGCCGGACGGTCGGCCAGCGCCCGCCCACCGGCACCCCGTTCAGCGTCAGCACCAAGGTGCCGCGGGATCCCGGCGCCAGGGAGTAGGTCCCCAGGGAGAACCCGATGGAGCTGAGCGGGCCGAGCGTGACGCGCTCGTGGGCGACGTGGGTGACCACCCCGGCGGCGTTGGCGATCGTCGCCGTCAGGGCCACCGGCTGGTAGGTGTCAGCGGCGTTGGTGACGGTCGCGGCCAGAGAGGTCGATGGCGCCGGGATCAGCAGCAACTCGCCCGCCGGTGCCGGCAACGGGGTCGGCGTGACCTCCACCGCGCTGATCCCGGCGCTGCGGTGCAGCTGCAGGGACGGTGCGGCGGCCAGGGTCGCCAGCGTGGTCGGGAGCGCCAGGGTGGCCACCAGCGTCGTCAGCGCCTCCAGATGGACGAGCCCGGGCTCGCGCACCAGGCCGTAGCGCGCCCGTGACCAGGTCGCGGCCGTCGCCTGCAGCCCGGCCTGGGCCGCCGCCAGCGTCCCCCCCGCCCCGCTCAGGGCCACCCAGGGCAGATGGAGCGTGGCGGCCACGGCGTTGAGGACCGTGGCGGCGTCGTCAGCGCGCTCCTCGGTGACTTGGGAGACGACGACATTGAGCTGGTGGGCGATCACCGGGCGGCGCAGCAGCGCCGCCTCCACGGTCCACGAGGGCAGGGCCGCCGCCAGCTGGCTCAGGCGAGCGGTGAAGACGACACGGGTCAGCGAGCCGCCGTGCTCCAGCAGGTAGGCCAGGTGGCCGTCGAAGGCGTTCTCGCGGGCGACGAGGGTGTTGACGAGCTGCCCGAAGGACCGGTTCTCGCTGCGGCGCACCGAGCGCGCGGCGTGCGCCGCACGCGACACATCCGCGGCGAAGCCCACCGCGACGACCGTGACGGCCAGTGCGGCCACGGTCCACGCCCTCGTACGACGACGCTGGCGGGACCAAGCCACAGGGGTCCAACCTACTGGGGCGCGTCCCCCTCGTCAGCACGAGGCTCGACAACCTCGGCCTCCAGGGCCCCGGCGCCCTCGTCGCGCGCGGGCAGGTCGTCCCAGCGCTCGGGGCTCAGCCCCACCGGCAGCGTCGGCACCTCACCGGTGGCGCCCAGCACGCGGGCGGCCGGGGCGACGCCGAGGTCGTGGAGGCTGCGGGCCGCCGGGAGCAGGCGCGACTCGACCGAGCCCACCAGCTTGTTGAAGTGCCGCGTCGCGTCGTTGAGCGACTTGCCCAGCGCCCCCAGGTGCTCGGCCACCACGCGGACCCGCTCGTAGACCTTCTCGGCCTCGGCGCGGATCTGTTCGGCGTTGACGGCGGTGCGGTGCTGGCGCACCACCGACTGGACGGACCACAGCAGGGCGAGCAGGGTCGTGGGCCCGGTGAGCAGGACGCGAGCCCGCGTGGCGGCCGCGGACAGCTCGGAGTCCACCGACAGCGCCGTGGCCACCGCGGCGTCGGAGGGCACGAAGCAGACGACGAACTCGGGCGAGCCGTCGAGCGACGACCAGTACGCGCGGTCCCCCAGGGCCCGCACGTGGAGGCGCAGCGCCTGAGCGTGCTCGCGGTAGCGAGCCTCGCGCTCCGCGGGGTCCTCGATGCTCAGGGCCTCCTCGAAGCGGTCGAAGGGAAACTTGGCGTCAATGGCCACCTGGGCGCCGGGCAGGTGGACCACGCAGTCGGGCCGGCGCCGACCCTCCTCGGTCGCCGTCGTCACCTGGAGGTCGAAGTCGATCTTCTCCACCAGGCCGGAGGCCGCCAGCACGTTGGCCAGCTGGACCTCGCCCCAGCGACCCCGCTCGCTGGAACGGCCGAGCAGCTGGTTGAGGCGGGCCGTCTCACCCAGGGCCTGCTGCTGCACGCTGAGCAGGTCGTCAGCACGCTGGCGGACCTCTCCGAGCGCACTCACGTGCTCCTTGTCGTACTCGGCCAGGCGCCGCTGGTAGCTGTCGAGGGCCTCGCGCAGGGGGCCGAGGGCGACGTCGAGTCGGGCGTCGCGCTCGCGCTGGAGCTCCCCCTGGGCGCTGCCGAAGCGCTCGACCGTCTTGTCCAGGACCCGACCGGCCAGGACCTCGAAGCGTGCGTCGGCCTCGCGCGCCTGGCGCTCGAAGTCGACGCGCTCGCGCTCGACGGCCTCGCGCAGGTGGCTCAGCTCGGCCTCGGCGAGCGCCACCTGCTGGCGCGCTCCGGCCAGCTCGGCCCCCTGGAGGCGCAGGCGCCGCTGGGCCACCAGACCCGCGGCGAGCGCCCCGACGACCACGCCGACCACCAGCCACACACTCGCCACGGGGGGACCTCCTCGTGCCCGTCTCCTAGCGCGGAGGGTAGCCTGTCGCGGTGACGCGACGGTTCGGGTTCCCCACACGCCTGGCCCGCGCCAGCGCGGCCGCGCCACCGTCCCTCGGCATCACGCCCCGGATGCGCCCACCCCTGGTCCAGGCGTTTGCCCTGGTCGGAGAGGCCATGGCCGAAGCCACGCACGCCTTGCTGGCTGGGGACCGCGAGCTGGCCATCCGCGTGGTCGAGTCCGACGTCGTCGTCGACGACCTCGTCGAGGGCGTCATCGCCAAGGCCGAAGCCGAGCTGGTCGGTGGCGGCGCGCTGGCGCCCACCGACCGCCAGGAGCTCCTCGACCTGCTGCGCATCCTGCCCGAGATCGAGCGCAACGGCGACCTGGCCGAGCACATCGCCCGGCGGGCGGCGCGGGGGCTGGGATCCGAGATGTCCCCACGCAGCCGGGGCCTGGTCGAGCGCATGGGCGAGGTCGCCACCGTCATCTGGCGCCAGGCCACCGACGTCATCTTGGACGGCCGCGGCGACGCGTCCTCGATCGAGGACGTCGACGACGAGCTCGACGAGCTGCACGTGGCGCTGACCGCCGAACTCACCTCGGGGTCGATGCCGGTGCCCGTCGCGGTGGAGGTGGCGCTGCTGGCCCGCTTCTACGAGCGCTTCGGGGACCACTGCGTGAACCTGGCTCGACGCCGCTTCGGGCGCGACAGCATCGACTGATCCCCCGGCTCGGCACCGGCGCCGACCACAATGGGGCCGTGACTGGCGAGCACCGGCACGAAGAGCTCGGCGTCGAGCGCCTCGAGGCCTTCTCCGACAGCGTCCTGGCCGTCGTCATCACCCTGACCGCCTTCGAGCTGCGTGCCCCGGCCCACCCGACGCTCGCCGCGATGGGTCGCGTGGCCCCCACCCTCCTGGTGGACGCGGCCAACTTCCTGTTCCTGGGCATCTACTGGAACAACCATCACCACCTGCTGCGAGCGGCCTCGCGCATCTCGGCGGCCATCATGTGGTCCAACCTCTCCTTGCTGTTCACCCTGTCGCTGATCCCGGTCATGACCCAGTGGGTGGGAGCGCAGTACGGCTCGACCGCGCCCGCCGTCACCTACGGCGTCGTCGCTCTGGCCGCCGCCGCCTGCTACCAGCTGCTCACGCGGGCCATCATCCGGGCCGAGGACCACCCGCACGTCGCGCGGGTGGTGGGCCGGGGGATCAAGGGCACCTTGTCGCTCGTCGGCTACGCCGCCGGCATCGGGCTGGCCCTGGTAAGCCCGTGGCTCGGCTACGCCGCCTACGTGGGCGTGACGGTGCTGTGGCTGGTCCCCGACCGGCGCTTCGCCCGCACCGCTCACTGAGCCGTGAGCGCCTCGGCGATCTGGACCGCGTTGAGCGCGGCTCCCTTGCGCAGGTTGTCCCCGGTGACGAACAGGCTCAGGCCGTGCGCCACCGTGGTGGCCCGGCGGACCCGGCCCACGTAGGACGGGTCGCGACCCGCGGCCAGGCGCGGCGTGGGCAGGTCGCTCACGACGACCCCGGGTGCCTGCTCGAGCAGCGCGATCGCCGCGGCGGGATCGAGATCCCGCGCGAAGGAGGCGGTGATGGACAGCGAGTGCCCGGTGAAGACCGGCACCCGCACGCAGGTGGCGTCGACGGCCAGGTCCGGGATCTCGAGGATCTTGCGGCTCTCGTCACGCAGCTTGCGCTCCTCGCCGGTGTCGCCGGAGCCGTCCTCGACCAGCACACCGGCCAGGGGCACCACGTTGTGGGCGATCGTCATGGGGAACTTGTCACCCGGCGCGAGCGGCAGCGCCATCCCGTCAAAGGTCAGGACCCGCGCGTCGCGGTCGCGCTGGGCCTCGAGCTGGTCGAACAGCTCGTCGACGCCAGCGCGCCCGGCGCCGCTGACGGCCTGATAGGTGGCCACGACGAGGCTCCGCAGGCCGGCGGCCGCGTGCAGCGGCTGGAGGACCGGCATGGCGGCCATCGTCGTGCAGTTCGGGTTGGCGACGATGCCCTTGGGGATCGAGGCCAGGGCGTGCGCATTCACCTCGGGCACCACCAGAGGGACGTCGGGGTCCATGCGCCAGGCCGACGAGTTGTCGATCGCGACCGCTCCGGCGGCCGCCAGGCGCGGCGCGATCACCCGTGACGCCGTCGCTCCGCACGACATCAGGGCGATGTCGATGCCCGCGAAGTCCGCCCCATCGGCGTCCTCGACCAGGACCGCCTCGCCGTTCCAGTCCAGCGTCGAGCCGGCCGAGCGCGCCGAGCCGAACAGGCGCAGGGAGGTCACCGGGAAGGCCCGCTCGCGCAGGATCGTGCGCATCACCGTCCCGACCTGCCCGGTCGCCCCCACGATCGCGACCCGCACGCTCACTCCCCCCGCACCGCGTCGAGCCCGAAGGCGGTGTGCAGGTGGCGCACCGCCTCGGCCACGCGGTCGGCGCGCACGACGCAGGAGATCCGGATCGAGCTGGTCGAGATCATCTCGATGTTGATGCCGTTGGACGACAGCGTCTCGAACATCAGCGCCGTGATGCCCGGGCTGGACTTCATGCCGGCCCCCACGATCGACACCCGGCCGATCTGGTCGTCTGAGCTCACCACGGCGGCGCCGATCTCGGCGCGCACCGCTTCGCACACCTCCCGGGCGAGCGCCAGGTCGGTCTTGGCCACCGTGAAGGAGATGTCGGTCAGCCCGTTGGTGCCGGTGTTCTGGACGATCATGTCCACGTTGACGCTGCGATTGGCCAGCTCGCGGAACAGCCGGGCGGCGACGCCCGGCCGGTCCGGGACCCCCCCGACGGTGATCTTGGCCTCTGAGGTGTCGTCGGTGACCGCCGACACGACTGCCTCCTCCATGGTGGGGTCCTCCTCCACAATCCACGTCCCCGGCTCCCACGTGAAGCTGGAGCGCACGTGCAACGGCACCCGGTGGCGCCGCGCGAACTCGACCGAGCGCAGCATGAGGACGCGACCACCGGTAGCCGCGATCTCGAGCATCTCGTCGAAGGACACCTTGGCCAGGCGCCGCGCCTTGGACACGACGCGCGGGTCGGCCGAGAAGACGCCCGTCACATCGGTGTAGATCTCGCACACGTCAGCCCCCAGGGCCGCTGCCAGGGCGACGGCCGTGACGTCGGACCCGCCGCGCCCCAGCGTCGTGATGTCGCGCTGCGTCGACACGCCCTGGAAGCCCGCCACGACCGGCGTCAGGCCCTCGGCCAGCGCCTCGCGCACGCGGTCGGGGCGTATCTCGAGGATCTTGGCCCGGGTGTGGTCGGTGTCGGTGATGATCCCGGCCTGGGAGCCGGTAAAGGACGCGGACTCGACCCCGTGGTCCGCCAGGGCCATCGAGACCAGGGCCATCGAGATGCGCTCGCCCGCCGTGAGGAGCATGTCGAGCTCGCGGGGCGGGCGCGTCGGCGAGACCTCGCCGGCCAGGCGCAGCAGGTCGTCGGTCGACTTGCCCATGGCCGACACCACCACCACCACCTGGTCGCCGGCGGCCCGGGTCCGGGCCACGTGGTCCGCGACGGCGCGGATGCGCTCGGCGTCCCCGACGGAGGTGCCCCCGTACTTCTGAACCACCAGCGCCATGGGTCAAACTTAGTTGACGACTCGGACCACCCCGGCGGGCCCACTAGTCTCGCACCCATGGCGACCGAGAAACGAGCCCGGCAGAAGGCGGCCCGACGCGAGAAGATCGAGGCGCTCCAGCGCGCGGCCAAGCGCCGCCGCCAGGTGCGCAACGGGACCATCGTGGTCGTGGTGGCGGCGGTGATCATCCTGAGCGCAGCCCTCCTGTTCACCCACCACTCCCCCAGCTCGGCGACCGCGGGTCCGAGCACCACGACGACGACCACGGTCGCCTCGACGACCACGACGACGACCGCCGCAGCCAGCGGCGCGCAGGCTCGAGCCAACGCCGTGGCCGTCAAGGCGGGGTGTCCCGCGGCCACGACCACGCGCGTCAACACGCTGTCGTGGACCAGTTCCCCGCCGATGACGATCTCCAAGTCGATCACCTACTACGCCCACGTGGCCACGACCGCGGGGAACTTCGTCATCCGCCTCGACAGCGCGACGGCCCCCATCACCGTCAACAACTTCGTGTTCCTGGCCGAGCACCACTTCTACAACTGCGTGATCTTCCACCGGGTCATCCCGGGCTTCGTCGTCCAAGGCGGCGACCCGACGGGCACCGGTACGGGCGGCCCGGGCTACACCATCGCCGACGAGTACCCCAAGGCCGGCAGCCCCACCTACCCGCTGTACTCGGTGGCGATGGCCAACACCGGCTCGCCCCACACCGGCGGCAGCCAGTTCTTCATCGTCACGGGCCCCTCGGGCGAGTCGCTGCCGAATCAGTACTCGCTGTTCGGCCAGGTGATCTCGGGACAGTCCGTCGTGCACGCCATCAACCTGCTCGGCTCGTCGAGCGGCACCCCCTCCGTCGTCGAGCGCATGCTCACCGTCACCATCAACGAGGCACCATGACCCAGCCCATTCCCAACCCCGACGGCTCGAGCGAGCGCCGCACCCGCTTCGACGAGGCACCGCCCATGGTCATCGACGCGGCGCGGCGCTACCAGGCGACCATGACCACCACGCACGGCACCCTGGAGCTCGCCCTCAGCCCCGCGACGGCCCCCGTGACGGTCAACAACTTCGTGTACCTGGCGCAGTTCCACTACTACGACGGCATCATCTTCCACCGGATCATCCCCGGCTTCGTGCTCCAAGGCGGCGACCCGACGGGCACCGGGACCGGCGGCCCGGGCTATCGCTTCGCCGACGAGCTGCCCGCCGCGGGCCGCTACGAGATGGGCTCCTTGGCCATGGCCAATGCCGGACCCAACACCAACGGCTCGCAGTTCTTCGTCATCTCGGGCCCCGACGGGGTGCGCCTGCCCCCGCTGTACTCCCTGTTCGGCCAGGTGGTGGCCGGCCTGGACGTGGTGAGCACGATCGACGCCCTGGGCAGCCGCTCGGGCACGCCCCGCGAGGTGGTGAGGATCGAGTCGGTCACCGTGCGCGAGCTCGAGGACTAACTCCCCGGCGCACTCCAGCAGCCACCGCTCGGGGGCCCCGTGCGAGGGCTCGTGGCGACTCGACCGCTGCAGCTGGCGCAGCACCGACGACGCGGGGCTCTCGAGCGTCGTGACGCCCACCCCGAGCTCGAGTCGCCGACACCGCGCGAGCGCCAGGTCCTGTGCCTCATCGCCCGGGGCTGCCGCTACCGCGACGTGGGCGTCGAGCTCGGGGTGGGCGCTGGTGCCCGCGGGCCGGTCGTGGAGCGCCGCGAGCACGAAACTCGCCAGACGCGGCGAGAACGCCAGCTCGCCCGGGGCCACCTCGGAGTCTCCGTGCCACCGCACGACCGGCTGGTCATCGACGCCACCTCGGTCCTCGCCCGGGTCCGCTTGCCCCCACGAGCGTCCTCGCCCGCTGCGTCCAGCGAGCCGACGGTCGTCGTGCACGGGGGGGTCGGCGTCGGCCGGGCCGCGGTGATGTCCTCGGGCGCGCGACCCCCGCGTCTCGCCGGCGACCCCGGCGACCGCCCCCTCACTCTTCCGCCTCCGAGACGTGGGCAGTACTATCCAGCAATGAACTTCCGAACTGTGGGGGTCGTCGGGTCAGGCATCATGGCCGCGGGCATCGCTGAGGTCGTGGCCGCTGGCGGCGCCGAGGCGATCGTGCGGGGACGGCGCGCGCAAGCCGGCGATGCGCTGCTCGCCGTGGTGGATCGCTCGCTCGCCCGCCAGGTGGCTCGCGGCACGAGGGACGGTGACGAGGCCGCCGCCCTTCGAGACCGGATCCGGGTCACCACGGAGATCGAGGACCTGGCCGGGTGCGATCTGGTGATCGAGTCGGTCGTCGAGGACCTCGACGTCAAGCGCGTGCTCTTCGCCGAGCTTGACGAGGTGACCCGTCCCGGAGCGATCCTGGCGACCAACACCTCGACGCTGTCGGTGATCGACCTGGCCGCCCAGACGAGCCGGCCCGAGCTGGTCTGCGGCATCCACTTCTTCAACCCCGCCCCGGCCATGGCACTGGTCGAGGTGGTGCGGCCACTGACGTCGGCGGACGAGACCATCTTGGCGGTGACCAACTTCGTGGTGGCCTGCGGCAAGGAGCCCGTCGTCGTCAAGGACCAGGCGGGCTTCGTGGTCAACGCCCTGCTCTTCCCCTACCTCAACAACGCCGTGCGCCTGCTCGACCAGGGAGTGGCCTCCCTCGAGGGGATCGACACCGCCATGCGCGGCGGCTGCGGCTTCCCCATGGGACCCTTCGCGCTGCTCGACCTGGTGGGGCTGGATACGTCGCTGGCCATCCTCGAGACGCTCTACACGGAGTTCGCCGACCCGAACTACGCGCCGGTGCCGCGCCTGCGGCGCATGGTCGCCGCGGGGCTCCTGGGCCGCAAGAGCGGCCAGGGCTTCTACCACTACGCGCGATGAGCGAGGCCCGGCGACCCTGGGTGATGCGCACCTACTCGGGCCACTCGACGGCGGTGGACTCCAACGCCCTCTACCGCGCCAACCTGGCCAGGGGCCAGACCGGGCTCTCGATCGCCTTCGACCTGCCCACCCAGACCGGCTACGACCCGGACCACCCGACCGCGCGCGGCGAGGTCGGCAAGGTCGGGGTGCCCGTGGCGCACCTGGGCCACCTGCGCGAGCTGTTCGCCGACATCCCCCTGGACCAGATGAACACCTCGATGACGATCAACGCCACGGCGGCGTGGCTCTGGGCCCTCTACCTGGTCCTGGCCGAGGAGCAGGGCGTCGACCCGGCCGCGCTGGCCGGGACCACGCAGAACGACATCGTCAAGGAGTACCTGAGCCGGGGGACCTTCATCTTCCCCCCGGACCCGTCGCGTCGCCTCATCGTCGACATGATTGCCTACGGCATCGACCGGGTGCCCGCGTGGAACCCCATCAACGTGTGCAGCTACCACCTCCAGGAGGCCGGGGCCACCCCGGTCCAGGAGATCGCCTACGCCCTGGCCACGGCCATCGACGTGCTGGACGCCGTGGCCGCCTCGGGCAAGGTCCCCCCGGCCGCGATGTCCCGCGTGGTGGGCCGCATCTCCTTCTTCGTCAACGCCGGCGTGCGCTTCGTCGAGGAGGTGGCCAAGGTCCGGGCCTTCACGGCGCTGTGGGACGAGATCTGCCGCACGCGCTACGGCGTTGACGACCCGGTCCTGCGGCGCTTCCGCTACGGCGTCCAGGTCAACTCGCTGGGCCTGACCGAGCAGCAGCCCGAGAACAACGTGGCCCGCATCGTGCTCGAGCTGCTCGGGGTCACCCTGTCGGCCGACGCCCGAGCGCGGGCGATCCAGCTGCCCGCCTGGAACGAGGCCCTCGGCCTGCCGCGCCCGTGGGACCAGCAGTGGAGCCTGCGGATCCAGCAGGTGCTGGCCTACGAGAGCGACCTGCTCGACTACCCCGACCTCTTTGCCGGCTCCATCGTGATGGAGTCCAAGACCCACGAGCTGATCAGCGCGGCGCGCGCCGAGCTCGACGAGGTGCTGGCCCTGGGCGGCGCCTTCGCCGCCATCGACGAGCTGAAGGCCCGCCTCGTGGCCAGCCAGTCGGCCCGGGTCGCCCGGATCGAGCGCGGCGAGCAGGTCGTCGTCGGCGTCAACCGCTTCACCGAGACCGCTGGGTCGCCCCTGACGGCCGACCTGGAGTCGGCGATCCTGACCGTCGACCCCGCCATCGAGGAGCGGCTCGCGGCCGAGGTGCGCGCGTGGCGTGCCCAGCGCGACGAGGCGACCGTCGCCGCCGCGCGCGCCGAGCTGGCCCGCGTGGCCGCCAGCACCGACCCCACCGACAACATCATGGAGCCGTCGCTGGCCCTAGCCCGCGCGGGCGGGACGACGGGCGAGTGGGCCGACACGCTGCGGGAGGTCTACGGCGAGTACCGCGCCCCCACCGGCGTGCGCGGGGGGATCGGCGGCCGGGGCCCGGCCTTCGCCGGACTGCACGCCCGGGTGGCGGACCTCACCGCCGCACGCGGCGCGCGGCCCCGCCTGCTGGTCGCCAAGCCCGGCCTGGACGGGCACTCCAACGGCGCCGAGCAGATCGCGGTGGCGGCCCGCGACGCCGGCTTCGAGGTCGTCTACCAGGGCATCCGCCTGACCCCGGCCGAGATCGCCGCCGCCGCGCGCGACGAGGACGTCGACCTGGTGGGCCTGTCGCTCCTGTCGGGCTCGCACCTCACCCTGGTACCCCGCGTGCTGGCCGCCCTGCGCGCGCAGGGCGTCGACGTCCCGGTGGTGGTGGGCGGGATCGTGCCCGCCGCCGACGCCGCACGCCTGCGCGCGCAGGGCGTCGCCGCCGTCTACACCCCCAAGGACTACGAGATTGCCTCGATCATCGCCGACCTGATCTCGCTAGTGGAGCGGGCGCCGCAGCGTTAGACGCGCCGCACCGGCCGGCGCAGGTCGTAGCGACCGGCGCGAAACCAGCGCCCCGCAAAGCGCCACGCCGGCGTCGGCTCGGCCGTCTCGACCGGTGCCGGGGCCGAGCTGAGCACCACGGCCGCGGCGACCAGGGCCACCTCGGCGGCGCTGGGGCCGGGCCGGGGACGCAGCCCACTCACAGGGGGACGTTCCCGTGCTTGCGCTTGGGCAGGTCCTCGCGCTTGGCCCGCAGCAGCTCGAGGGAGCGCACCAGCACGCGGCGGGTGTCGGCCGGATCGATGACGTCGTCGACGAAGCCCCGCTCGGCCGCGATGTAGGGCGTGGCGTAGCGCTCCTCGTACTCCTCGACCAGCTCGGCGCGCCGGTGGGCCGGGTCGTCGGCCTCGGCCAGGTCGCGCCGGTAGACGATCTCGACGGCGCCCGAGGAGCCCATGACGGCCAGCTCGGCGCTCGGCCAGGCGAAGACCAGGTCGGCGCCGATGGACTTCGAGTTCATGACCACGTAGGCGCCGCCGTAGGCCTTGCGCGTGATGATCCCGATGCGCGGCACGGTCGCCTCGCAGAACGCGTAGAGCAGCTTGGCGCCGTGGCGGATGATCCCGCCGTACTCCTGGTCGGTCCCGGGCATGAAGCCGGGCACGTCGACCAGCGAGATGATGGGCACGTTGAAGGCGTCACAGGTGCGCACGAAGCGCGCGGCCTTCTCGCTCGAGTCGATGTCGAGGACCCCGGCCAGGACCGCGGGCTGGTTGCCGACGATCCCCACGCTGTGTCCCCCCACGCGCGCGAAGCCGCACGTGATCTGCTGGGCCCACCCGGCGTGGACCTCGAGGTAGTCGCCGTCGTCGACGATGCTGGCGATCACCTTCTTCATGTCGTAGGGCTGGTTGGCCGACGTGGGCAGCACCGTGCGCAGGTCCTCGCACACCCGGTCGGGCGGGTCGGCGGTGGCGACCAGCGGGGCCTCCTCGAGGTTGTTGGAGGGCAGGAACGACAGCAGGTAGCGCACCTCGTCGAGGGCGCTGCGCTCGTCGGCCAGCACGAAGCTGGCCACGCCGGACTTGGTCGCGTGGGTCAGGGCGCCGCCGAGCTCCTCGAGGGTCACCACCTCGCCGGTGACCGTGCGCACGACGTCGGGACCGGTGATGAACATGTGGCTGGTGTCCTTGACCATCACGACGAAGTCGGTCAGAGCCGGCGAGTAGACCGCCCCGCCTGCGCACGGGCCCAGGATCACCGAGACCTGGGGCACGACCCCCGAGGCCGCCGCGTTGCGCCGGAAGATCCCGCCGTAGGCGTTCAGCGCGGCCACGCCCTCTTGGATGCGGGCTCCCGCCCCGTCGTTCAGGCCGATCACGGGTACCCCGGTCGACAGCGCCAGGTCCATGACCTTGTGGATCTTGGCGCCGTGGGTCTCCCCGAGGGCCCCCCCGAACACGGTGAAGTCCTGGGAGAACACGCACACCCGCCGCCCGTCGATCTGGCCGAACCCGGTGATCACCCCGTCGGTGTAGGGGCGGCTGTCCTCCAGGCCCATCCCCGAGGCCCCGTGCCGGCTCAGCATGTCCAGCTCGGTGAAGGTCCCCTCATCGAGCAGGTACTCGATGCGCTCGCGCGCGGTCATCTTGCCCTTGGCGTGGTGGCGCTCGATGGCGGCACTCCCGCCCGCGGCGCGGGCCTCGCGTCGGCGCTCCTCCAGATCGGCCAGGCGGTCAGCCATCGTGTGTTCCATAGCCGGTCAGGCTACCCACCCGGGCGCCGCCCCGTCGATGTCAGGGCGCGGTCTCTTGCACCAGCTCGATCAGCGTGCCGAAGGCGGCGCGCGGATGGACGAAGGCGACGAGGGTCCCCCGCGATCCCGGGCGGGGCGCCTCGTCGAGGACCCGGCCCCCCTGGGCCCGCACCGCGGCGAGCGCCGCCGCGCAGTCGGCGACGCGGTAGCCGACGTGGTGGAGGCCCTCGCCGCGCGTCTCCAGGAAGCGTCCCACCGGCGAGTCGGCGCGCGTCGGCGTGAGCAGCTGCACGTAGCTGTCAGCGACCGCGATCAGCGCCTCGGCCACCCCGTCGCTCTCGACGACCTCGCGGTGCACCACCTGGGCCCCGAAGGTCGCCTCGTACCACGCGACCGCCGCGTCCAGGTCGCGCACGGCGATGGCCACGTGGTCGATCTCCTCCAGCAGCGACGCCATCAGCCCTCCCGGTCATGTCGGCGAAAGATCGTGAGACGGTCCTCGCCCACCACCGCGCGACGTGCCGGGTCCGAGATACCGAGCCCCTCGCGCTCGGCCGCGCACAGGATGCCGATCTTGCCCTCGTGGCGGTTGTGGTGCATCTCGTAGGTCGCCTCGCCGGTGCGCTCCAGGGGGAAGACCGCCGACAGCGGGGGCACGACCCGGCCCTCGACGATGGCCTGGTTGGCGTCCCAGGCCTCGCGGTAGTTGGAGAAGTGCGAGCCGCGGATGGTCTTGAGGCGCATCCACAGGTGCCGGTTGTCGTACTCGACCATGTAGCCCGTCGTGGCCGCGCAGGTGACGATCGTCCCGCCGCGCCGGGCCACGAAGACGCTGGCCCCCATGGTCGAGCGCCCGGGGTGCTCGAAGACGATGTCGGGGTCCTCGCCCACCAGGTCGCGGATGTCACGACCCAGGCGGCGCCACTCGGACTCGTCCTGGGTGTGCTCATCCTTCCAGAACCGGTAGTCGCGCTCGGCCCGGTTGATAACGTGGCGGCACCCCAGCTCGCGCAGGGTGCTGGCCTTGGCCTCCGAGGACACGACCCCGATGGGCACGCCGCCAGAGTTGAGGACGTGCTGGACGGCGAAGGACCCGATGCCGCCCGACGCGCCCCAGATGAGGACCTTGTCGCCCTGGGTGACGGGGGCGCCGTTGCGCGAGACCAGCATGCGGTAGGCCGTCGAGTTGCACAGCGCGTTGACCGCCGCCTCCTCCCAGGTCAGGTGGGTCGGCTTGGGCATCAGCTGGTTGGCCTTGACGATCGTGATGTCCGCCAGTCCCCCGAAATTGGTCTCGAAGCCCCAGATGCGCTGGTTGCTGGCCAGCATCGAGTCATCATGGCTCGACGGGTCCTGGTCGTCGACGTAGTTGCACTGGATGGTGACCTCGTCGCCCGGCTTCCAGTTGCGCACCGCCGAGCCCACCCGCACCACGATGCCGGCCGCGTCGGAGCCCACGACGTGGAAGTCCTGGGCGTGGCGCGCCCCCCAGCGGCTCTCGCGACCCAGGCGGTCCAGGAACCCGAAGGTCGGCACCGGCTCGAAGATGCTGGTCCACACGGTGTTGAAGTTGAGCGAGGAGGCCATGACGACGACGACCACCTCGTCGGGCGCGTATTCGGGCAGCGGCACCTCGCCCACGTGCAGGCTCTCGCGGGGGTCCTTGTCGCGGGTGGCCCGTCCCGCGAAGATGTCTTGGTCGCGGCGCTCGACGTACACCGCGCGGGTGGTGGTCGGCAGGGGCGTCTCAGCCAGCGTGTCGGCGTCGGCGCCAGCGCGCACCGCATCGAGGAGTTCCATTGGTCGAGACTAGCGGGCCCCGTACGCAGCGCCCAGCCCCGTGAATTCTCGCGGGCGCCTCGGCCATTGCTCCGTGGCGCGTAGGTGGATCCTGGGTTCCCCTCGACAACGGCGCCCGTCACCATAGATGCATGGTCGTTCTGCTCGGCGCGCTCGCCGCGGGCCTCATCGTGGCGTCACTGCTGGTCCTCGCGGCGCTGGCCGGGAGCGCGGCGCTGGCGAGCGCCCGCACGCTGCGTGCGGCGCGCGACGACCGCCGGCGCGCCAACGAGCTCGACGCGTTCTTGGCCGCAGTGCTCGCCCCGGCGCCCGCGCGCCCGCCGCACCGCGCCGACATCGCCTGATCAGCGCCGGAAGGCGCCGGTAGTGTGGCGCCGTGAAGGTCAAGCTGTCCAAGCGGGGTGACTACGTGGTGCGCTCGGCGATCTGCCTGGCCACGCACTTCGGCGCCGAGCAGCCCACCAAGCTGCGCCAGGTGTCCGTCGAGATGGGCGTGCCGCGCACCTTCGTGTCCCAGATCCTGGGCAACCTGGTCCAGGCGGGGATCGCCACCTCGTACTTCGGGGCCAACGGTGGCTACCGCCTCACGCGCCCGCCCGGCGAGATCACCCTCCTCGAGGTCGTCGAGGCCGGCGAGGGCTCCTTGGAGTCCGACACGTGCGTGCTGGGTGACGAGCCCTGCCAGTGGGAGACCGTCTGCCCGGTTCACGAGACCTGGTCCAAGGCCACCGCGGCCCTGCGCTCCGAGCTGGCCACCACCACGCTGGCCACGCTGGTCGAGCGCGACCGTATGATCACCGCGGGCACCTACCACGTGGTCGGCCACCGCCACACCGGACCCGAGTCCATCGACGTGCGCGACACCGTGCACATCGAGCGGTCCGCCGACGCCGTGACCCAGCGCCTCACCAGCGGCGCCTGGCTGATCCCGCACCTCGACGCGGCGCGCGACGATGCCGAGTCGGTGGTCGTGCGCGTGGGCCCGGGGTCGCGAGGCTGGCTGGCCAAGACGGTGGCCGTCCACCTGGGCGATCCGGTCACCACCGAGGAGGGGGTGGCGATCCCCCTCCAGTGGGAGGCGACCGGGCCCACCGGGCTCTTCCCGCGCCTCGTGGGCACGCTGCAGGTGGCCGAGCTGGATCCGGAGCGCTGCGAGCTCACGCTGGTCGGGCGGTACCGCCCGCCGCTGGGGCGCACCGGCCACGCCCTGGACGAGGCTGGCCTATCCCGCCTGGCGCGCGCGACCGTCCGCGCGTTCCTGCGCCGCGTAGCGGCGGCCTTCGAGCACGACGGCGGGCAGCCCTAGGCGGTCACCGGGATGCGCCGCACCACGTGGGCGGTGATGCGGTTGGCGAACGCCTCGACCTTGGAGGGTCGCACGCGCGAGGTGCCCCGCTCGCGGGGCCCGAAGGACTCGCTGGCCACCACGACGCCCCCGTGGGCCTCGATCTGCCCGGCCAGCTCGTCCAGCGCCCCGCGCGGGTTCACCCCGTAGGTGACCACCAGCGCGACCGGACGACCGCCCAGGGTGTCGAGACGCCCGACGAAGGCGCGCATCGCGCTTGCGGCCCGCACCCGGGCGACGACCAGGCCCTCGACCCACGTCGCGAGCACCAGGGCGTCGGCGTGCGCCAGGTCGACCGGCAGCACCTCGACGACCGAGCGCACCGTCACGCGGGCCCCCTGGCCACCCAGCTGGTCGGCCAGCCGCTCGGCCAGGTCACGGGTGGTGCCGCCCGAGGACGCGTAGGCCACCAGGACCCGCGGCCCGTGGGATGATCCGGCGTCCAGGGACCGGTCGGGGCGCGCCGGGGCGGCATCCAGGATCGCCCGAGCCGCGCGGCGCCCCTGCGCCATGGCCTCGACCACGGTGCCCGGTCCGGTCAGCGCGTCGCCGGCGAACCACAGTCGCTCGCGCCGCGGCGCAGCCGCGGCCCAGAGCCCGACCTCGCGGTCCAGCGAGAGGCTGCCCACCGCGCTGTGGTGGTTGTAGGCCGAGGCCGGGTTGGCCAGCAGCCCACTGGCGCGCCAGCGCCCGGGAGGATGGATCCCGGCGCGCTTGGTGATCGGCGCGCTGGCCACCGCCTCGCGGTAGGCGCCGTCCAGGCGGTAGCCCATGGCCATCACCACGAGGTCGACGTCCAGGTCGTCGGTCTGATCGGCGAGCACCGTGGGCGGGGTCGTGCGCTCGCGCTGGGTGGTGTGGGCCAGGCGGGCCCGGCTCACGCGGCCCGTCCCCGCCAGCTCGGTGAGCGTGCGCAAGAAGAGCACCTCGACGCCTTCGGCACGGGCCTCGGCCAGCTCGTCGGGTCGCGCCAGCGCGAAGCGCTCGTCGAGCCAGTCGACGCAGGTGGCCGCCAGGCCCAGGCGCCGCGCCGTGCGCGCGACGTCCATCGCGGTGTTCCCGGCCCCCAGCACCAGGACGTGGGGGGCACGCTGGTGGTCGACCCCGAGCGCCGTGCGCCAGGCGACGACGTCGCCCCCGGGCATCAGGGCGTCCTTGGAGCCCTGGAGGAAGTGCGTGGCGTCCACGACGCCCTCCAGGTCGGCTCCGGGCACCGGCAGCCGGATCGGCACGCCCGCGCCGTTGGCCACCACCACCGCGTCGTGGACGCTCAGCAGGTGGTCGAGCGCGTCGGCCGGGATCGGCGTCGAGCAGCGCAGGTCCACGCCGGCGGCCACCAGCTGGGTCCAGGGGCGCGTCGCCACCTCGTCGGGCAGGGTGAAGTCGGGCATCCCCCACAGCAGCAGGCCGCCGGGCTGGGCCTCGCGTTCGTAGACGGTCACGTGGGCCCCGGCCTCGACCAGGTCGAAGGCCGCCCCCAGGCCCGCCGGGCCGGCGCCGATGATGCCCACCGACAACGCCTCGGCCGCGGGCGCCGGGACCACCGGCGGCGGCACGGGGGCGTGGTCGGCGATGAAGCGCTCGATGCGACCGATGGCCACGGGCACCCCGCCGGCCAGCGACCACGTGCAGGCGCCCTCGCACTGGGCGGCCTGGTTGCACACGCGCGAGCAGGCGTCGGGCAGCACCGTCGTGCGCCGCAGGATGGCGTGGGCCCGGTCGAGGTCGCGCTCGCGCACGGCGGCGACGAACTGGGGGATGTCGTTGTGCGCCGGGCACCCGCGCACGCAGGTGGGGTCCGGGCACGTTAGGCAGCGCGTCGCCTCGGCGACGACCTCGTCCCAGGTGTCGTAGCCGCGGCGGGTCTCCTCGACGTTGCCGCGCAGCTCCACCGGGTGGTGCAGCGGTGGGTCGTAGCGGTCCGCGACCGCCAGGGGGCCCTCGACGACGATGGCCGAGAACGGGCACACACGCTCGCACTGGCGGCAGCCCACGCACGCCGCATCATCAGCGATCGCGGTCCACGTGACCGGCTCCATCGAAAGCGCCCCGGCGGGGCAGCGGATCACGCACTCCTGGCAACCCGCACAGCGGTCCACCAAGACGGTGACGTGGCGACTCGCGGCGCTACCGGCGTCCGCGGTGGTGGGGATCAGGGTGGTCATGTCGCTCCTCAGTCCGCGGCGTTCATCAAGACGTAGAGGATCGCGGTGACGATCCCCAGGGCCAGCGCGAAGCCGGCCGCCGACACCTGCACGGCGCGCGGGTGGCGGCTGACGGGGGCCAGGTCGCGGCCGGCCACGCGCCAGCTGGTCCACATGGCGGCCAGGGTGCCCAGCGCCATCACGCCCACCTGCACGGCGATGATGCCGGCGTTCGACGAGATGAGCGAGGCGTTGTACAGGGACGAGTGGGTCGTCCCGAAGCCGAACAGGTGACCGATCGAGACGGGCACGCGCGGCAGGTGCTGGAAGAACTTGGGCAGCTGGCGTGCGAAGTAGTCCGCCCCCACCACCGGGATGATCCCGTACATCAGGGGCAGGAAGTAGGCGCGGAACGGGCTGGTCCGGTCGACGAACGTTCGCCCGGCCCGCTCGGGCAGCGATGTCCTCGACGCGAAGACGCGCTGGAAGCCCGCGGCGGCCACGGCCATCACCACGGCCACGGCGGCGATGATCCCGAAGTAGCTCACCGGGTTGGGGTAGTGGGGGAAGAACGTGTGGGCGTTCAGCCAGCTGTCGAAGTTGGTGAAGGTGGTCAGCGCGTTCAGCTGCTGGTAGACCACCAGGCCGAACAGGATCGCCACCGCCCAGGCCACGTCGGCGCGGCGCCGCGAGGGCATCACCACCGAGGTGAGCGGCTTTTGCAGGTAGAGGCCGATGTTGTCGGACGGGCACGCCTTGTAGCACTCCGAGCACAGGCCGCAGGCCAAGTTCGAGTCGGCGCTGCCCGGCCACGTGTACCACGGGCACCCGTACCCGTCGGCGTCGCCGCGCATGCAGTCCTTGGTGGTGCAACGCTGGCAGACCTCACGGTCGCGGGTCCGGAAGCCCGCCACCGACCCCATCGACCCGACCGAGCCGATGAGCGCGCTCAGCGGGCACACGTAGCGACAGAAGGTGCGGCGCTCGAAGACCAGGAAGAAGAGCAGGGCGCTCGAGACGATCCCGAGAACCATGAAGCTCGTGTCGGCCGGGTTGCCGGGGCCGGCGATGTTGAAGAACTCCTCGATCCAGGTGAGGCCCAGGAACGTGGCCACCGAGATCAGGAAGCCGTACTGCGCCACCGCCTCGGGCATCTTGAGCCCGAGGCCGATGCTCTTGTTCGTGCGCTTGAAAAAGGTGTGGCGCTGGACCCACTCGCCGAAGCCGCCGAAGGGGCACATCGCGCACCAGGCCCGGCCGACCACCACCATCATCACGAAGACGAGGGCGAACCAGAGGTACCAGGTGATGGCGGTCGCGAAGTTGAGGCCGGGGTCCACGGTGCCGACCAGGCCGATGCCGATGACCAGCCAGAAGATGATCTGGTTGGGCAGGATCAGCAGGAACTGGAACTTGCGGTCCCGCAGGATGCGGGCGATCCGGGGCGAGCGCGCCAGGTCCAGGCCGCGCGGTGGGTCGGTGTCCTCGAAACGGCGCGTGTGCGCCGGATCCTCGGGCGGGCGCGTGCGGATGGCCACCTCGACCGGGTCGATGAGGTGGGGTGGGGCCACCGCCGTGCTGCCGGCGGTCTCCACTGTGGTCCCTGCTGCCATGCTGCCCCCTCGGTGTCTTCCCGCGTACTGCGTAGGTACGCCCGTGGAACTACTTATGTGAAGGCAGTATTATCACGTACTGCACGTATTGTCAAGTCACGTGATATACGTACAGTGATCTGCAGTTCGGTGGAGTGCTCCACCGGGCCGGGTTCGCCACGCTCTGGGCTCGCACCCGCCACGGTGCGTGGCGTGGCACAGTGGCGAGAGGGGTTCCATGGGGGAGGACGTCGTGACCGAGCACACCGACGAGCCCGCGGTCCGTCGCGAGACACCCTCGGCCGTCCATCCCATCCGCGTGCTCATCGTGGACGACCACGCGCTGGTGCGCGAGGGCACGGGCCAGCTCCTGGACCAAGACGACGCCATCACGGTCGTGGCCACGGCGGGCTCGGGCGAAGAGGCCCTTGAGCAGATCGCCACCCTGGTGCCCGACGTCGCCCTGATCGACATCAACCTCCCGGCCATGAGCGGCCTGGAGCTGGCGCGCGCGGTCATCGCCGACCACTCGCCGACGCGGATCCTCATCCTTAGCGCCTACGACGAGTACGCCTACGTCGCCGAGGCACTGGAGGTCGGGGTGGGCGGCTACCTGATGAAGACTGCCAGCGCCAAGGAGCTCATCGACGCCGTGCGCGCGGTCCACGACGGCGTCTTCGTGCTGGACCGCCAGCTCTCCCGTCGCCTGCTGCGCCGCCACGACGACGCCGCGCCCACCGTGGGGACGCTGACCCCCCGCGAGACCGCGGTCCTCGAGTCACTGGTCAAGGGCCGCTCCAACAAGCAGATCGCCGCCGAGCTGGAGCTCGGCATCCGCACGGTCGAGGGCTACGTGTCCAACATCCTGGGCAAGCTGGGCGTCACCTCGCGCACCGAGGCCGTGACCTACGCCATCAGCCACCGGCTGGTGGCCACCCCGACCGATGGAGGCTGAGCCGCACCTGGAGACCACGGGGACCGAGGCACCCCGCCCGGTCCTGGAGCGGATCCTGCGACCGCCGCTGCACCAGCGGCCGTTCTGGGTGATCCAGGCCGCGGTGGTGGCGATCGTCGGCGTGCACTTCGCCCTCGACGTGTACCCGGGCCTCGTCCACGACGTGCTGCCGACCAGCATCCCGGTGGCCATCCTGGTCCTGCCCATCGGCTACGCCGCCCTGCGCTACGGCCTGGCCGGGTCGGTGGCCACGACGGTGTGGTCGTTCCTGCTGTGGATGCCCGACCTGCTCTTGCCCCACGACGAGGGGCACGCGGGCGACGACCTGTTCAACTTCGCGATCATCGCGGTGGTCGCCATCGTCTTTGGGCGCCGGGTCGAGATCGAGCGCCTCACCCAGGCGCGGGCCGACGAGATCAACGCGCGCACCCTGGCGGTGCAGGCCGGGTACCGCCGCCTCTTCGAGTCGAGCCGCTCCCCCATCCTCGTGCTCGACCAGGAGGGGTGCATCGTGGACGCCAATCCCGCGGCGACCGCCCTCGACCCCACCGTCGTGGGCCGGTCGGTCGAGGCGGTGCTGGGCGTCCCCATCGACCTCGACCACATCAGCGGACGCGTGGTGTCCACGATCCAAGGACGGGACTACCGCCTCGACGTGGTCACCATCGCGCCCGGCCCGACCGGGGCCCGGCGCCAGGTGACCTTCGAGGACGTGACCGAGGAGCGCACCGAGGAGCGCCGGGCCCGGCAGTTCGCCCAGCAGATCGTCCAGGTCGAGGAGGACCAGCGCCGACGGCTGGCCCGCGAGCTGCACGACGAGCCCCTCCAGCTCTTCTTGCACCTGGCCCGGCGCCTCGAGCTGCTGTCCAGCGCGGCCGGCGTGCCCGCCGACGTCGCCGCCCGCCTGGCCGAGACGCGCAACCAGGCCCTGGACGCGGCGACCCGCCTGCGCAGCCTCGCCCGCGACCTGCGCCCGCCGGCTCTGGACCAGCTGGGCCTCGTGCCCGCCCTGTCGAGCCTGGTGGCCGAGCTCGAGGACGAGGAGGGGCTGAACGCCCACATCGAGGTCCAGGGCACGCCGCGCCGTCTCCACGACGACGTGGGCCTGGTGGCCTTCCGCATCGTGCAGGAGTCGCTGCGCAACATCCGCCGCCACGCCGCGGCCCACGAGGTCCGCGTCGTGATCGGCTTCGACGCGACCACCTTGCGCCTGAGCGTCGTCGACGACGGCATCGGCTTCGACACCCACCGGCTGGGCCGGCGGCCCGGCGAGCCGCCGGCCATGGGGATGGTGGGCATGCGCGAGCGCGCCCGCCTGCTCGGCGGGTCCCTGGTCGTGCGCTCGACGCCCGGCGTGGGCACGGCAATCGAGGTCGACCTCCCCCTGGAGCCGGCCGCGCCGCCGGCGCTAGAGCCCCCGGATGGTGCGGACTAGGGTGACGCTGACGGACTAAGGAGGTCCTCATGCCCCGCAGTGTCATCGTCGCCGGCGCCCGCACGCCCATCGGCAAGCTGGCTGGCGCGTTCACCTCGCTTCGCGCGCACGATCTGGGAGGACACGCGATCGCCGCCGTCCTCCAGGCGACGAAGCTCGACCCCGCCATCATCGACGCCGTCCTCATGGGCCAGGTCATCCAGGCCGGGCAGGGCCAGATCACGGCGCGCCAGGCCGCCGTCAAGGCCGGCATCCCCATGACGGTGCACGCCACCACCATCAACAAGGTGTGCCTCTCGGGTCTCCAGACCATCTACCTGGCCGACCTCATGGTGCGCGCGGGCGAGGCCGAGATCGTCATCGCGGGCGGCATGGAGTCGATGACCAACGCTCCCTACCTGCTGCCCAACGCGCGCGCTGGCTACCGCCTCGGCGACCAGACCGTCGTCGACTCGATGATGTACGACGGCCTGACGTGCGCCTTCGACGAGTGCGCCATGGGTCTGGCGACCGAGCGCTACAACGCGGGCCACATCAGCCGGGCGCGCCAGGACGAGTTCTCCGCGCGCAGCCACCAGCTGGCCGCGGCGGCCATCGCCTCGGGCCGCTTCGCCGAGGAGATCGTCCCCGTCCCGGTGCCCCAGCGCAAGGGTGACCCGGTGGTCGTGGACACCGATGAGGGCGTGCGCGGCTCGACGACGGCCGAGACGCTCGGCGCCCTGCGCCCCGCCTTCCAGAAGGACGGCACCATCACGGCGGGCAACGCGTCCCAGATCTCCGACGGTGCAGCCGCCGTGCTGGTGATGAGCGCCGATCGCGCCGCGGCACTCGGCCTCACGCCGATCGGCGAGCTGATCGGCTACGGCCAGGTCGCCGGGCCCGACCCCTCGCTGCTGCACCAGCCCTCCCACGCCATCACCGTGGCGGCCGCGCGCGCCGGCGTCGACCCGCGCGCCCTGGACCTCTACGAGATCAACGAGGCCTTCGCGGCGGTGGGCCTGGCGTCGGCCGATGACCTCGGCATCGACGAGGACCGGCTCAACGTCAACGGCGGGGCCATCGCCCTGGGCCACCCCGTCGGCATGTCGGGTACCCGCATCGCGCTCACGGCGCTGCACGAGCTGCGCCGCCGGGGCGGCGGGACCGCGGCCGTCGCGCTGTGCGGCGGGGGCGGGCAGGGAGACGCCGCGATCCTCCGCTCGCTCTAGTCGGGGGGCGCGAAGGTCGCCACCAGGTCGTAGGGGCCTCCGCGCAGGCTCCCCGCGTCGGGCAGCGCCAGCACGATCGCGCCGGCCAGGGGATAGCGCCCCTTGGCCAGGGCCGCGGGCGTCGTGGTGGCGACAGCCACCACGAACTTGTAGACCGTCGGGTTGTGCCCGACGAGGGCCAGTGACGAGACCCCGTCGTCGAGCACGCGCAGCGTCTCGAGCACGTCGGCCACGCTGACGTCATGGTGGCCGTTGTAGAGCGCGGGCTCGAGCACCAACGCGGACACGAAAGGCGTTCCCTCCAAGGCGCTGGCGAAGGTCTCCCGGGTGCGCCGGGCCGGGCTCACCGCGACGAGGGCCGGACCAAAGGCGCCCAGGGCCGCCGGGTCAGCCGCACGCTCGCGCAGCCACCGGCACTGGCGCTGGCCGCGCGGGGCCAGCGGACGCTCGAAGTCGGTCAGCCCCAACGCGCCCGGAACCGCCTTGGCGTGGCGGATCACGGTCAGGTACCGCACGGCGACAGTCTGGCAGAGCGGGGCGCTACTCGCTCAACACGTGACGGCCCTCGAGGGCCCGTCCCAGCGTCACGTCGTCGGCGAACTCCAGGTCGGCGCCCACGGGAAGCCCACTGGCCGGCTGCGAGATGACGAGGCCCGGCACCCGCAGGAGCCGGCTCAGGTACATGGCCGTCGCGTCGCCCTCGACGTTGGCGTTGAAGCACAAGATAACCTCGCGCACGGGCCCCTTCAGGCGCTCGATCAGCTCGGCGATCCGCAGCCGATCCGGGGTCACACCCTCGAGAGGGTTGAGCACGCCGTGCAGGACGTGGTACGTGCCGCGAAAGGCCCCGGAGCGCTCGACGGCGGCGACGTCTGGTGGGCTGGCCACCACGCACACCACCGTGGCGTCACGGCGCGCATCGGCGCAGATCTCGCACAGCTCGCCGACCTCGGCCACGTTGCAGCACTGGGTGCACAGCGTCAGGCGCGTCGTGAGGTCCTCGAGGGCCCGGGCCAGGCGCCGCACGTCCTCGCCGGGCTGGCGCATGAGCCAGAACGCCATGCGCTGCGCCGACTTGGGACCCACGCCCGGGAAGCGTCCCAGCTCGTCGACCACCGCCTGGAGAGGTGCTGGATAGTTCACCCGACCTCCTCGGCACCGGGGAACATCTCCGTGATCAGGTGCTCACCGACGGACTCGACCTCAACGGTCGCGTCATCGTCAGCGGGCGCGTCGCCCGACGGAGGCGCCGGCTGGGGCGATCGCGGGGGGCGCGGGGGGGGCGACTGGGGCGCTGCGCGGAGGGTCAGGTCGACCTCCCAGCGCACCTCGATGAGGTGCCCAAACTCGTGCTCCAGCGCGCGCACGAGCCCGTGGTGGATGATCTCGGTGTTGGCGCGCATCTCCTCGCTCGGCACCGCCAGGGTCAGGCGGCCCTCGCCGAAGGAGCGCACCCGCGCCGAGCGCAGGACCAGCTGGGCCGCACGCGACGTTCGCGGCACCACGCGGTTCTCGAATCGCTCGCGCATCGCGGCGTCGTCGGACGCCTCGGCGGGGGGGGCGCCAGGTGCCACGTCGGCGACCGGGGCGGCGGCCGGGGCGG
>JBMFWS010000001.1:0-1569 GCA_049965035.1 Acidimicrobiales bacterium | reverse complement strand
CCGGGGCGGCGGCCGGGGCGGGCGTCTCGACGGGGGCACCCACCGGTGACAGTGGCGCCATCGGCGGGGGCGGTGCCGGACTGACCGCGCCGCTCGCGCCCAGGGCCAGCTGGCGCTCGACCCGCTCGAGACGCTCGGCCAGGGCCGCGGTCGTGGTGTCCAGATCCGGACGGGCCAGCCGGGCCACCGCCACCTCCAGCGCGATCACCTTGTCGGGCGCGCTCTTCATGTCCCGCAGCGCCCGGCCCAAGGCCTCTAGCGTGCGCACCGTGCGCGCCGGGCCGAGCCTGTCTGCGAGGGACGCGAGCCGGGCGCGGTCGGCGTCGACGGCGTCGGCCACGTCGGGCGCGACCTCCAGCAGGAACATCTGGCGCACGTCGGCCGCCAGCGCCTCAGCCAATTGCTCGGGATCCCACCCCTGGCGCAGGGCACCCGCCACGGCGGCCAGCACCGCCGCCGCGTCCTCGGCGATCAGGCCCTCGACCAGCTCGGTCGAGGGCGCGCGGTCCTCGTCGACGACGCCGGTCGCCAGCAGCTGGTCCAGGGCGCTCAGCGCGTCGCGCGCCGACCCGCGGGCCAGGCGCACGGCCGCCTCGATCGCGTCGTCGTCGACCGTCAGGCCCGCCGCCTGGCGCACGTCCTGGAGCAGCTTGGCCAGCGTCTCGCCACTGAAGAGGTGGAACTCGAGGTGCTGGGTGCGCGAGCGAATGGTGGGCAGCACCTTGTGCGGATCCGTCGTGGCCAAGACGAAGACCACGTGGCTCGGCGGCTCCTCGAGCGTCTTGAGCAGGGCGGCCGCCGCCGCCTTGGACAGCTGGTGCACCTCGTCGACGATGTAGACCTTCCAGCGTCCGGGCGTCTGGTGCCAGGCGCCCGCCGTGATCTCGCGCACGTCGTCGACCCCGTTGTTCGAGGCGGCGTCGAGCTCGATCACGTCGAGGGAGGCGCCCCGCGCGATGGCGACGCAGCTGGGGCACTCTCCGCAGGCGTCGCCCTCGAGGGGTCGCTCGCAGTTGAGCGCCTTGGCCAGAATGCGGGCCGTCGTGGTCTTGCCGGTGCCGCGGGGTCCCGAGAACAGATAGGCGTGAACCACGCGGCCGTCACGGGTGGCACCCCGCAGGGCGCGCACGATGTGGTCCTGGCCCCGAAGCTCGGCGAAGCGGCCGGGGCGAAAGCGCCGGTACAGGGCGGTCACGCCTTCAACGGGGATGGGCGTCAGATCCGCGGGCACGGCCTGATGCTACCGGCCACCTGATCCTCGCCCCGGCGCCCAAAGCGATGGCCAGGCGATCCGTGGCACCCGGTCAGACTCGCTGAGAGCTGCTGGCTTCCACCCCTGACTCGGTTCACGAGCGACCGTCGCACGGGACCCGGCCATCGCTTTCGGCGTCGGAGTGATCACATTAGCGCCGGGGCCGCCGGTTGCGTCAGGTAGCCTGTCCGATGCCCGCATGCCGGATCTGGAGGAGTGCGAGAGTGGCCGAATCGGCACGATTGGAAATCGTGTGTGGGGCAACCCACCGTGGGTTCAAATCCCACCTCCTCCGCCACGGGGTGTTTACGAAAGTA